>DASXEZ010000075.1:0-57339 GCA_036489875.1 Solirubrobacteraceae bacterium
ACGCCATCCGCATCCTCGGACGCGCCTGGACCCGCATCCTCTGGCGCTGCTGGCAAAACCACACCCCCTACGACCCAGCCCGCCACAACGCCCTCAACAAACTCCTCACCCAACAGGGTTGACACAGGACGTCTCACGCCAGCACCGCGAGACCGTCGGCGAGGCGTCCGAGCTCCCCGGCGGAGATGTCTGTGGAGATCAGCGGCAGCGTCACCGCGGTGCGGCCGAGGCGCTTGAGCTGGGCGCGCTGAGCGCGGGCCAGCGTCTCCTCGTCGATGGCGACGCTGAGCGCGTCGCGCAGCGGCGAGTCGAGCTGCGCGCGCATACGCGCGCCGCGGAGCGCGAGCGCGTCGGCGGCGCTGAAGCGCTCGGGGACGACGGCGTTGGCGATCACCGCGTCGAGCGGTTGCGTGAGCGCCGAGCGCAGCTCGAGCAGCTCCTCGACCGCGGCGCTCTCCGGCGTCGCCACGGCGGCCAGCGCGGTCTGCCGGCGGTCGGCCAGGGTCTCGGCGATGAGCCGGCCCTGGCGTGCGATCGGGCCGACCGAGGCCGCCCGCGCGAACGCATGGGGGGACTGCAGCAGAGCCAGGCCGTGCCCGGTCGCGGGCGCGTCGACGATCACGACGTCGTACTCCTGGGCGTCCTTGGTCCGTCGCTGGGGCTGGGCGAGCTCCCAGACCTTGCCGATCGTGAGCAGCTCGCGCAGACCCGGGGTGACGGCGGCGACGTAGCCGAAGGTGGTGCTCGAGCCGATCGCGTCGGCGAGCAGCCGAAGCGGCAGCTGATCGTGCAGGTACTCCTCGAGCGCGACCCGCGGGTCCACATCGAGCGTCCACAGGCCCGGCGCCAGCTCGAGCTCGACGCCGAGCTCGACCCTGCGCCCGAACAGACGCGGCACGTCTCCGCGGCCGCTGACCTCGACGACGATCGCGCGTCGCCCCCCGCGCGCCGCGAGCACTCCGAGCGCCGCCGCGATCGTCGATCGGCCGACCCCACCCTTGCCGAGCAGGAACACCAGTCGCCTGTCGAGCAGCCGTGGGGGACTGCTCTGCGTGCTGTTGGCGGTGGAGCGGATCGTCCTCACAACCTAGTCCACGGCAAGGCTCGTTGAAGGATTCCTTTCACTGCCTGCGAATAAAAGCCGCGTGTGGGTATCCCCTAGACGTTGGAGCATCCCGTGAACAAGCCGGCGAAGATCATCGCGTTCGCCAACCAGAAGGGCGGCGTCGCCAAGACCACGACGACGCTGAACCTGGCCGCGGCCTTCGCCGAGGAGGGCCACCGTGTGCTCTGCGTCGATATGGATCCGCAGGGCAACCTGACGATGTCGCAGGGGATCGACCCCGATTCGCTCGAGCAGTCGATGTACGACGTGCTCGTGCACAAGATCTCGATCCGCGAGGTGATCCGCAAGCGCGAGGTGGACGTCGCCTGCGCCTCGATCGACCTCGCCGGGGCCGAGATCGCGATGGCGCCGATGATCGGCCGTGAGCGCGCCCTGCAACGGGCCTTCGAGCCGATCCTCGACGACTACGACTTCATCTGCATCGACACGCCGCCGAGCCTCGGCCTGCTGACGATCAACGCCCTCACGGCGGCCGACAAGGTGATCGTCCCCGTGCAGTGCGAGTATCTGTCCATGCGCGGCCTGATCCAGCTGCAGAACACGCTTTCGATGATCCGCGAGAACCTCAACCCCGACGTCGACATCGAGGGCATCCTGCCGACGCTCGTCGACTCGCGGACGATCCACGCCAAGGAGGCGATCGAGATCCTCGAGGAGAACTTCGGCGATCGCGTCTTCGCCTCGCGGATCCGCAAGACGGTGCGCTTCGCGGAGGCCCCGGTCAAGGGCATGTCGGTACTCAAGTACGACCCCAACGGCGTCGCGGCGCAGTCCTACCGCGATCTCGCTGCGGAGGTTCTGCGCGGGCGCGAGATCGAGATCGCGGCGATGGCGACCGCCGCGCTCGCCCCTGAGGCGACGCCCGAGGTGACCGCGTGAGCTCCAAGCGCGCGAGCATGCGCGACGGACCACTCGCGGCGCTGTTCCGAAAGACAGAGCAGGACGCTCCCGAAGCGCCGGCTTCCACCGAGGAGTCACCGCGCGAGTCGAGCAGGCCCGGTCCGCCGCCGGCCACGCAGGCCGCTGCGGCCGCGCGCGAGGTCGAGGCTGCCGCCGCGGCGCGGGAGCTCGACCAGGAGCGCGAGCGCGAGGACAAATTCGAGGCTGAGCCCGCCTTCGAGACCGAGCCGGCAGCGGACTTCGAGCCGGCGCGCGAGTCCGAGCCGCGCCGGCGCGTGCCCGAGCCCTACGAGACGCCGCGTGCCAGCGTGCCCTCCCCGCAGGAGCGCCTGCGCGCCGCCTTCAGCTCCGAGCTTCCCAACGACATGCTCGAGCGTCGCTCCGAGCCGGCGGTCGACGTCTACGCGCGGGCCGAATACACCGAGACATCGGCGGGCGCCTCGGTCGGAAGACCGCGCCTGCGCGTCATCGGCGTCGGCGGCGGCGGCGTCAACGCCGTCAACCGCATGGTCGAGGCGGGCGTGGCCGGGGTCGAGTTCCTCGCCGTCAACACCGATCTTCAGTCGCTGCAGCAGTGCACGGCCGACGTCACCATCCACATCGGCGCGCAGGTCACGCGCGGGCTCGGCTCGGGCGCCGACGCCGAGCTCGGCCGCCTCGCCGCGATGGAGGAGTACGACAAGGTCAAGTCGCTGCTGAAGGGCTCCGACATGGTCTTCATCACCGCCGGCGAGGGCGGTGGCACCGGCACCGGCGCGGCGCCGGTGATCGCCCGCATCGCCCGCGAGGTCGGCGCTCTCACCGTCGGCATCGTGACCAAGCCGTTCGGCTTCGAGGGCACCAAGCGCGCCCACCAGGCCGAGGCCGGCGTGGATGCGCTCGCGGCCGAGGTCGACACGCTGATCGTGGTGCCCAACAACCGCCTGCTCTCGGTGCTCGACAAGCAGACCTCGATGGTCGACGCCTTCCGCGTCGCCGACGACGTGCTGCGCCAGGGCGTCCAGGGAATCTCCGACCTCGTCACGCTGCCCGGGCTCATCAACCTCGACTTCGCCGACGTGCGCACGGTCATGTCGGGCGCCGGCACGGCGCTCCTGGGCATCGGCATGGGGGCCGGCGAGAACCGCGCGATCGAGGCCGCGCTGGCGGCCGTCTCCTCGCCGCTACTCGAGACCTCGATGGACGGCGCGCGCTCGATCCTGCTCTCGATCACCGGCGGCAACGACCTCTCGCTGTGGGAGGTCAACGAAGCGGCCAAGGCCGTCAGCGAGGCCGCCCACCCCGACGCCAACATCATCTTCGGCGCGATGGTCGATGAGAACCTCTCCGACCAGGTCTGGGTCACGGTCGTCGCGACCGGCTACGGCGATCGCGGCAGCCGTGCACCGCGACGGCTCGACGAGCCGATCGGGGAGCCGAGGATCAGGCGCAACACGGCCGCGCGGCCGCCTGCGCCGGCGACCGGCCGACATCTGTCGGTCGCCTCGCTCGACGTGCCCGAGTTCGTTCCGCGCGGGTAACGTTCCCCGCAATGACGGTCGGTCCGGGGCGCTCCGGGGGGAGGCTGGGAGGCCCTCTGGGCCCGCAGCCGCACGCCCGCTCCTCGCGGCGACGGCAGCTGCGTGGGACGCGACGCCTCGCCGGCGGTGCGGGCGCCCTGGCGGTCGCGGCGAGCGCGGCGATCCTGCTCGGCGCCTGCGGCGGGCCGGCTGCCGACCTCTTCCAGGTGATCCGAAGCGGGGCGATCCCCGGTGCCGACATCTCCCTCGTGCCCAGCGGCGACGGCACCGTGGTGTGCGGCAGCCACAGCCACGAGCTCCCGGACAAGCTGCTGCTCACCGCCGAGAACTTCGACTTCAGCTATCACGCCAAGCGCCACCAGACGCTGTCGGCGGGGCCCGACCCGGTCTACACCTACGTCGTGCGCACGGCCGACGGGGTCTTCAGCTACAGCGACGACTCACCCCACCTGGGGCGGGAGCTGCGCTCGCTGGCGGCATGGACCTACACGGTCGTCAACACCGTCTGTCACTAGCGCCGGCGGCGCTCAGCCGAAGCGGACCTTGCCGTTGGAGCGCGCCCGCGCCTGCGCGCGGTCGACGAACTCCAGCCGCTTGAGCGCCGCGCGCATCAGGCGCGCGAGCAGGCGCAGACGTGCGTTCTCCGAGCGCAGCTCGAGCAGGCCCTGCTTGGCCTCGAGCCCGAACTCCACGGTCGCCGCCATGTCGTAGGCGCGCATCGCGGCGATCTTGTCGGCGTCGGGCAGGCTGTCGGTCGCCTCGAGCACGAGCGCCGAGTAGGCGTCGCGTGCCGCCGCCAGGGCCTCCTCGTCGGGCTCCTCCTCGCGGTCGCCCAGGAACTCGACGGTGCCGGCGGGGTAGGCCAGCTCGTCCTGGCGCTCGATCAGGCGAAACGGCCGCGTCCCGCGCGTGAGGATGTTCACGCGACCGTCCTCCATCCGCTCGAGCACGCGCTCGATCGCTACGGCGCAGCCGATCGGCTTGAGCTCGTCGTCGGAGAGCCAGACGATTCCCAGCTCGCGGTCCTGCTCGAGGCACTCCGCGATCATCGTGCGGTAACGCGCCTCGAAGATGTGAAGCGGCACGTACTCACTCGGCAGCGCCACGAGCGCGAGCGGGAACAGCGGGAAGTCGCGCTCGATCGTCTGGCTCATCGGCTAATTATGGGGCCGCGCTCTGCGCCGTAGCGCAGCAGCCGCGGCTGGCATGATCCGGCTGCGATGGTGCAGCCGGGACTCGCAGAGCGCCTGCTCACAGGCGACCGCCGCGCGCTGGCGCGCGCGATCACGCTCGTCGAGGACGGCGAGCGCGCCGGAGCCGACGTCGTGCGTGCGGTCTACTCGCACACCGGCGCCGCGAGCGTCGTCGGTTTCACCGGGCCGCCGGGGGTGGGCAAGTCGACGCTGATCGCCGCTCTGGTGACGCGGCGGCGGGCGCTCGGACGCCAGATCGGCGTGCTCTCGATTGATCCGACCTCGCCCTTCAGCGGCGGTGCGTTGCTCGGAGACCGGATTCGCCTCGCCGAGCATTTCCTCGACGGCGGCGTCTTCATTCGCTCGATGGCGACGCGGGGCGCGCTCGGCGGCCTCGCCGGCGCCGCGCGGGCGGCGACGCTCCTGATGGACGCCGCGGGCCGTGAGGAGATCTACGTCGAGACGGTCGGCGTCGGCCAGGCCGAGGTCGACATCGTCGGTCATGCCGACACGGTCGTGCTGGTGCTGGTGCCGGGCTCCGGCGACTCGGTCCAGGCGCTCAAGGCCGGGGTGATGGAGATCCCCGACGTGATCGTGGTCAATCGGGCCGACCATCCGCTCGGTGAGGCGCTCGTGCGCGATCTGCGCGCGATGGTGACCCTGGCGCCGCAGGAGGGCTGGCAGGTTCCCGTGCTCGTGCTCGATGCGCTCGGCGGCGACGGCGTCGAGGAGCTCGAGGCGGCGCTCGAGGCCCACCGCGCCGAGCTCGGGTCCAGCGGGGCGCTGCTCGAGCGCCGGCGGCGGAACCTGCGCAACGAAGTCCTGGCGCTCGCCGGCGCACGCTGGCGCGCCGAGCTCGAGCGCCGACTCGAATGCGACGGTGGCTTCGAGGAGCTGCTCGACGAGGTGGTCGCGCGACGGCTCGATCCCGTGAGCGCGGCGGACACGCTCACGCACGAGCGCGGCGGCTGAGTCAGGCTCCCCGCGCGGGGGCGGGGTGGAGCCCTCACAGCGTCTGCGTGCTCTCGAGCAGCTTCAGCCACACCTCGCTGCGGGTGGGAAACGCCGGCAGCGCCTGCCACAGGCGCTCGAGCGGCACCTCGCCGACGATTGCGATCGTGGCGGCATGCAGCCACTCGGCGACCTCGGTGCCTGTGAAGGTGGCGCCGACGATGACCCCGCGGGGGCGGTCGAGCACCAGGCGCGAGGTACCGGGGGTGTCGCGTCCCACGAAGCTCGCGCCGGCGGTATCGGAGGTCTCGACGTCAACGGCCTCGGCGTCGATGCCCTGCTCGCGGGCCCGGGCGAGGGTCAGGCCGACCGCTGCGACCTGAGGGTCGGTGAAGATCACGCGCGGCCAGGCCGCGTCGTCTCCACTGAGCGCCGCGTCCTCGCCGGCGATCACGGCGGCGGCGATCCGTGCCTGGTGCTTGCCGACGTGGGTCAGCAGCGAGCGTCCGTTGACGTCGCCGATCGCGTAAAGCCACGGCAGCCCGTGAACGCGCAGGCGCTCGTCGACCTCGATCACCTCGCCGGGCGAGAGGCCGAAGCGCTCGAGCCCGAGCTCGTCGGTCCTCGGCCGCCTTCCCGTGGCCACCAGCAGCTCCTGGGCGTGGATCGTCTCCCCGTCCGCAAGCTCCACATGCACCGCGGCACCCTCGCGCGAGACGGCGGCGGCGCTCGTCGCGAGGCGGACATCGACGCCGCCCTCACGCAGCGCCTGCGCGACCTGCTCGGAGGCGAACTGCTCCTCGCCCGAGATCAAGCGCTCCAGCGGCTCGATCAGGGTGACCCTGGCGCCGAGGCTCGCGTAGGCCTGTGCCAGCTCGACGCCCACCGCGCCGCCGCCGAGGACGAGCAGGCTCTCCGGGATCGCGTCGGCCGTGGTCGCCTCCCGGTTGGTCCACGGTTTCGCCCGCGCCAGGCCCGGCACATCCGGCAGCGCGGCGGTGCTGCCGGTGGCGAGGACGACCGCGCGGGCGGCGCTGTGGCGGACGCCGTCGACGGTCACCGCGAGCTCGCCGTCAAGACGCGCGCGGCCGCGCAGCAGCGTGATCTCGCGCTTGCGAAGCCAGGACATCTGATGGTCGTCGTCGAGGTGGCTGATCGCCTCGTCGCGGCGCTCGAGCACGGCTCCGACGTCCAGAGGACCGCTCAGAGCCTGCGCCGCGCCGGGTACGCGCGCTGCTTCGGCCAGCAGCTGAGCCGGTCGCAGCAGAGCCTTGGAGGGCATGCAGGCGTAGTAGGCGCACTCGCCGCCGACGAGCTCGCGCTCGACCAGCGCCACGGCGAGCCCGCGCTCGGCGAGCTTCCCCGCAGCGACCTCCCCGGCTGGGCCGGCACCGACCACGATCACGTCGAAGGGCATCGGCCAGAGCTACCCCGCCACCCCGGTGGCGAAGCGCCGTGAGCGCGCTGGGAGGCGGCGCGCATAGCCCTGTTGAGAGCACGCGGCGGCGGGTATCGCGAGCGACAAAAGGCTCCCGACATCACGGAGGTGATGCGATGCCACCCCGCGGGGTGAAGAAGGGCAGCAAGCGCGACCGCCAGTACCAGCACATCCGCGAGAGCGAACGGGCGAGCGGCGCGAGCGAGAGCAAGGCCGAGGAGATCGCTGCGCGCACGGTCAACAAGGAACGCGCACGCAGCGGCGAGTCGCGCACGCGCTCGCGCACCTCGACCGACGACATCTCCTCAGGGCGCCGGGGCGGGCTGCGCTCAGGACATCCGGGTCCACGCGGGCGCACCCGCGACCAGCTCTACGAAGAGGCCCGCAAGATGGGCATCAGCGGGCGCTCGCGCATGAACAAGGCTCAGCTGCAGCGCGCCGTCGACGCCAAGAAGGGGTGAGCTTGACGGCGCCGGCGGCAGCTAGGGCCTGACGAAGGTGTCGGGATCCGGGCCGATACGCTCGCCGCGATCGAGGTCCCCGATCGCGGCGACCTCGTCGGCGTCGAGTTGGAAGCCGAAGACGTCGAGGTTCTCGCTGATGCGCTCGGCGGTCACCGATTTCGGGATCACCACGTTGCCGAGTTGCAGGTGCCAGCGCAGCACCACCTGTGCCGGCGTGCGGTCGTAGCGCTCGCCGATCGCCGCCAGCAGTGGATGATCGAGCGCTCGCCCGCGCGCGAGCGGACTCCAAGCCTCGGTGACGATGCCCAGTTCGGCATGCTTGCGCCGCAGCTCGGCCTGCTGGAGCCACGGGTGCAGCTCGATCTGGTTGATGGTGGGGGTGACGTCGGTCTCGGCGAGCAGGCGGTCGAGGTGAGCGGGTTGGAAGTTGGAGACGCCGATCGAGCGCACCAGACCTTCCGCCTGCAGATCGATGAAGGCGCGCCAGGTCTCCACGTAGAGGTCCTGGGAGGGCACCGGCCAGTGGATCAGGTACAGGTCGATCGGGCCGAGGTCCAGCGCTTCGAGGCTGGCGTGGCATGCGCTCTTGGCCTGCTCGTAGCCATGGGCGTCGTTGGGGCACTTCGTGGTCACGAAGATCGAGGAGCGCTCGATGCCACTGGCGCGGATCGCCTTGCCGACCTCGGCCTCGTTGCGATAGCCCGCCGCGGTGTCGATGTGGCGGTAGCCGGCTCCGAGCGCGAGCGCGACGGCGCGCTCGGTCTCCTCCGGCGGAACCAGGAAGACGCCGAAGCCGAGCTGGGGGATCCTCTCCCCGTCGCGCAGCTCGATCTCGGGGATGGGGTTGGTCAGCGTGTTCATCGATGGCGCTCCCTCAGGCGGTCGTGACGGCCGAATCGCAACGGCGCGACGCCAGCCTACCGACCGTGCTGGGCCTGTCTGGGGCGGGCCGGCGCCCGCACGGAGCGCGCAGGTCCGCCGGGCGGCTCGTGCGGAGGCAGCTGGTCGAGAGCGAGCAACTCCACGAGCGCGCCCCGACGGGCGAGGCAGCGCGGACAATGCTGCGGTGAGGTGTGGCCCCCGCAGCCGCGCCGCTCGAGCACGAGCCGGCACGCAGGGCAGTACATATCGTCCATCCGACCCTCCTCCCGCCTCGGTCCTTCACGGTGCTTCCCGAGGAAGTGGGCGGGGTCAGCCTGCACAACCGACCCCGCCCTTATGCCCTCTGGCGCCCAGCGTGGGGAGAGAGAGAAGTCCAGACGCCGGTGACGGGTTTCCCCGCAGAGCGATCTTTGAAACGTCGAGTCTGATCTAGGCGGGTGAGCCCGACGCGGCGGGGTCACCCGCCGGCTCGCGGCCCGCTTCGGCATGCTCGTCGCTGGCGCTCCAGCGCCGCACGGTGCGCCGCAGGACGACGTAGCCGGCGATGCCCGGGAGGGTCGGTAGCCAGAAGGAGATCGCTCGGTAGGCGAGGACGGCGATGACCGCCTGGTCGGCGTGCACGCCAAAGGCGACGAAGGCGCCGATCATGGCGCCCTCGACACCACCGATCCCGCCCGGCAGCGGCAGCAGGCTGCCGAGCGTCCCGAGAAAGTAGCCGAGGACGATGACCGCGAGAGCGGGGTGGCTGCCGAAGGCCAGGAACGAGAAGCCGAGAGCGGAGATGTCAAAGCCCCAATAGGCGGCGGCGCCGAGCAGGCCGGGATGGCCCTCACGGATCAGTGCGGCGGCGGTTCGCACGCCAGCCCCGAGCGTGGCCGGAGCGGCCGCGAGGCGCTCGATCAGGCGGCGCCACCAGCGCGGGCCCCGGTCGACGGCGCGCAGGCGCCGTTCGACATCGTTGGGGAGCAGGACTGCGCTGAGCACGGCGCCGGCGAGCGCGATGCTGAGGAGCGCGGGGATAACCGTCAGCTCGAACGGAGCCGGGCCGGGCAGCACGCCGACCGCGAGCGCCACGCCGAAGACGACGATGCCGGCGAGATAGACCGCGTACTGGAGAACGAGGTTGGCCACCATCCGGCAGGCGATCACACGGGCCTCCATGCCGGCGCGGTCGAGCGCCCAGGCGGTCACCGCCACGCCGCCTGCGCCGGCGGCCGCCACCAGCCGGATCGCCGCGATGCCGGCCAGCGGGATCTGCAGGCTCGCGCGCCAATCGAGCCGTGGCATGTCGCGGCCGAAGACGGTTCGAAAGAGGATCGCGTAGCCACCGATCGAGAGCAACTCGACGCCGGCGGCACCCGCGAGCCAGACCGGGTTTCCATGACGCAGACGGCCCCAGGTCTGGTTCAGGCCGGCGAGCTTCGGAAGCAGGAAGTAGAGCGCCGCCAGCGCGATCAGGATCACAGCCCCCGCAATCAGCAGGCGGCGGCGGCTCAGCAGGAGCGAGGGACCGTGACCGTGCCTGCCGCCCGCGGCAGCGGGCGGCGCTTGGGCGCTCCTGGGCTCGGCGTGATTCTCTGACACCCGGTTTTCCTTACCCGCGCTGCAGTGCGGTTACGCGCGGGCGAGCGGCTGCCGACGCCGCGACCGCAGGGCCATCAGCGTACACCGCTCGTGGCGTCCAAATCGATCGGGGGCTGGAGGGTGGGAGGCGCAGAGGCCAGGGCACTACTGGCGGCCGCGCTCGGGGCCCGGCGGGGCGGAGTGGCCCCACCTGCGCGCCACTTCCCGGGGGAGGCTCAACGCTCCGCGGCGCTCTCTGCGCGGACCCGGTCGATCGGGCGTGGAGTGTGGGGATCGGGAGCGAGGTCGGGCGGCTGCGGGGCGGGCGACGGGGGCTCGTCCCACCCCGGCAGGTCGCGGTTGGGCTCCGTGGCGGGCGCTGGGGCCGGCGGCGCCGGAGGCGGGTTCAGATCGGGCTGCGGCGCCGGCGGATTCAGATCCGGCACACGTCCCAGCACGGCGATGACGACCATAGGCGGGGTCTCCTTGTCTTGTGGAGGCGGTTGCCTACCCGCCCGCTGGGGCGCTGAATCTAGGGGCCGTCAGGGCCCGGGGCGGGATCGCTCCCTGGCGCCCGTGAGCCCGGTGCCGGCGGTGGTTGTGCCCCGGCATCGGCGCCGGGCTGCTCCGGCGCCTCGTAGTGCGGACGGCCGACTCGACGGGTGGAGCCGGCCCGCGCGACGCGCCGCGCGGCGCCGGCACGCTCGGCAGCGCGCAGCGACTCTCCAAAGCGTCCCGGGCCCCATTGGCGCGCGCCGACCGCTCGGCCCAGGTCGCCGCGGCGGGTAGGACCGCGCTCCCGCAGCGTTCGCACGATCTCCTCGACCTCGCGGTCGTTGCCCTGGGTGGCGCGCCGCGAGGGCAGCGGCATCCCCGGCCAGCCCAGCTGACTGCCGGGTCCCGGGCGCAGCCGCTCGCGCCTATTCGACGACGGCTCGCGCCGGCTTGACGATGACGGCTCGCGTTGGCCGGGTGACTCGCCATCGTCCGCCTCCTCGGCGGTCAGCGGCTCGGCGATGTCCTCGAGCGAACGCTGCTCGGAGCGGACGCCGAAGAAGATCTCAGTGACTCCGCCGAGCGCCATCACGGCAGCGCCGATGAAGAAACCGATCGCGACCTCGGAGATCTTGTTCGACGCGATCAGGTTGCCGAACAGCAGCGGGCCGGTGATGCCACCGATGCCGGTGCCGACCGCGTAGAAGAACGCGATCGCGAGCGCCCGGGTCTCCATCGGGAAGATCTCGCTGACGGTGAGATACGCGGAGCTCGCGCCGGCTGAGGCGAAGAAGAAGATCACACCCACCAGGGCGATGAACGACCACCGATCGAGGGTGCCGCCGATGAGCAGGATTCCCAGCACGACGCCGAGCACGGCCGAGATCAGGTAGGTCCCCGAGATCATCGGCTTGCGCCCGATCGTGTCGAAGAGACGCCCGAGCGTCAGCGGGCCGAGCAGGTTGCCGGCCGCGAAGAGCAGGATGTAGTAGGGGACCGCGCTACTGCCGACTTTGAAGAAGTTGGCGAGGATCGTGCCCAGGTCGAAGGTGATCGCGTTGTAGAGGAAGGCTTGGCCGATGAAGAGCGATAGACCGAGCACCGCCCGGCGCGGGTATTTCGAGAACGCGACCTGGGCGATCTGGCGGAAGGGAATCCGCTCGCGCTGGCGGACCTTGATGCTGCCCTCGGGCGCCTCGAGCTCGGCGTCCGTCTGAGCGGTGATGTCGGCTTCGATCTGGTCGACTATTCGCTCGGCCTCCTCCTCGCGCCCATGGATGAAGAGCCAGCGCGGGCTCTCGGGCACGTTGCGGCGGATGAGGATCATCGCGAGGCCCAGTACCGCGCCGATGCCGAAGGCCAGGCGCCAGCCGACGTTGACAGGGAAGATCGACTCGTTCAGGAGCAGGATCGAGGCGAGACCTCCAATCAGCGCACCAAACCAGTAGCTGCCGTTGATCATCAGGTCGATGCGTCCGCGCACTCGCGCGGGGATCAACTCGTCGATGGCCGAGTTGATCGCGGCGTACTCACCACCGATGCCCATGCCGGTGATGAAACGGAGCAGGAAGAAGTACCAGGGGGCGAAGGAGAAGGCGGTGGCGATCGTGGCGGCGACATAGAGGCCGAGGGTCAGGGTGAACAGTCGCTTGCGACCGAAGCGGTCGGTCAGCTGGCCGAACACGAGCGCGCCGACACACGCGCCGGCGACGTACATGGCGGCGGCCGTACCGAGCGTGCTGTCGGTCAGACCGACACCGGCCTTGGACTGGGTCAGCCGCGCGCCGATGCTGCCGACGATCGTCACCTCGAGGCCGTCCAGGATCCAGACGGTGCCGAGGCCGATCACCACCAGCCAGTGAAAGCGCGACCACGGCAGACGGTCCAGGCGCGCCGGCACCTGGGTCTCGATGACGGCACCGTTGGCTGAGGCGTCGGCCATGGCGGCACCGTGCTTCCCCAGCCCGGGCTGCTTGAAACCTAGGTGGAGGGGGCAGCATGCAGGCGATGCTCAGCTGTCGTCTACTCGGACACCGCCCGCGATTCGCGGCTCACGGAGCGATGCTGACCTGGCGTTGCGAGCGGGGCTGCGGGGCGCGAGGCAGTCGCGAGTGCGCGAGCGCCACGGACGCTCGCCGCTACGCGATCGCCTTCGACCGCGAGGACCGCGATGCCCTCGGCCGCCGCCCGCTGCTCAGCCTGCTGCCGCTCGGCCTCGCGCGACGGGCGCGCAACAAGCGCTGAGCCTCAGCGCGGGTCGGTCGTCTCGGCGACCTGGCCGGCGAGACCCACCTTCTCAACCACGACATAGCCCTCGCCGCTGGCGACCACGACCTCGACGCCCGCGATGTCGTGGCCGGGAACGAGAAGAAAGTGCCGGGCGTCGCCCCGCACCCGCTCGTACGCCGCCAGGGTGACCTCGAGCAGTTGATTGCAGCTCAAGCTGCCGCACTCGCAGCGGAAGGCGACGGCGGCGTCGGCCTCGCCGGGCCAGTGGCCCCCGGCGATTCGCTCGTTGATCTCGCGGAAGACCGCCTCGTTGTGCGCGATCCGGTCCTGCGCACCGGCGCTCGGCTGCTGCGCCGACGGTGTGGGCTCCCCAACCTCCACGGCTCAGGCAGCTGCTGCAGTGTTGAGCCAGGACACGGGTCCAGTCTAGTCCCAATACCCGGGCGCCGTGCGGCGTCCGCCGTGCGGCGTCAAAACCGGGTCTGCGGCCCCTTTTACGAAGTTAGGCATGACCTCGGGAAACCTGGGTACCTGTTAGTCGAAGGCCTTACAGCCACATTAGAGCTGGGGGTCGCCCACCACGCACGGAGGTTCCCGATGACGACGACGATCGCAGTGCCGCGACAGGACCAGGCTCCGTCCGGCCCCACGACCGAGAAAACGCGTGGCGAGCGCGATCGTCGGGAGCTTGAGGCGCTTTGGCGCAATCGCCGTGATGAGGCCGCGCGCGCCGCGCTCGTGGCGCGTTTCATGCCGCTGGCGCGCAGCCTGGCGCGCCGGTACGAGCGCTCCTCCGAGTCGCTCGACGATCTGCTGCAGGTTGCCTCGCTGGGACTGCTCAAGGCGATCGATCGCTTCGATCCCGCGCGCGGCAACGCCTTCGTCTCCTTCGCGGTGCCGACGGTCCTCGGCGAGCTGCGCCGCTACTTCCGCGACTGCTGCTGGGATGTTCACGTCCCGCGCGGCACGCAGGAGCGCACGCTCAAGCTGGAGGAGGCGCAGCGGCGCCTGACGCTCGACCGAGGCCGCGCCCCCAGCGTCGCGGAGCTCGCCGAATATCTCGAGATCGACAATGAGCAGGTGCTCGACGCGATGGCCGCATCCCAGGCCTACGGCGCGCTCTCGCTGGACGCGCCGCGCAGCTCGATGACCGGCGAGCCGGCCACCACCTACGCCGAGTTGCTAGGAGACACCGACGAGGGCTACGAGCTCGCCGAGGACCGCGTCACGATCAAGCGCGCGCTTGAGCACATCCCGGCGCGAGAGCGTGCGGTACTGGAACTGCGCTTCGTCGAGGATCTCACGCAATCGGAGATCGCGGAGCGGATCGGCGTCTCGCAGATGCAGGTCTCGCGCCTGCTGCGCCACGCTCTGGAGCAGCTGCGAATCCTCACGCGCGCCTCCGAGCTCGACGAAGCCTGACAAGCGGCCCACCGCGGCTCGCCGACTCGCACGTCCCAGCGAGTCGCTACCGTGCGCGGCAGCCTCCACGCCGTCACCAGTCGGCGTTCGCGAGATGCCCGAGCAGGGAAGCAAGAGGTCACGGCCATGACCGAGCAGCAGCCAAACGTCCATCTGGCACTACCCAGCCGCGCGGAGAACGTGGTTCTCGTGCGCGAGGTCCTCAACGCGCTGGCTCAGCAGATCAGTTTCGGGGACGTCCTCGACGACGTCAAGGCGGCGGTCAGCGAGGCGTGCAACAACGTCGTCGTGCACGCCTACCCCGACGGCGAAGGACCGCTCGAGATCGACATAACGGTGCGCCCCGGGGAACTCGTCACGGTCGTCCGCGACTTCGGCGTCGGGACCGTGAACCGCGCCGAGGACGATGAGGTACCGGGGCGGGGCATCGGCTTGGCCGTGATCGAGGCGCTGGCCGGCAGCTTTGAGTTGCGTGTGCGACCCGGCGAGGGCGTAGAGGTCGAGATGGCGTTCCCGATCCCGCGCCAGGTCGAGTTCGCGGCGGCCGAGGCGGTCGATGAGCAGATCGTCTGGGAGAGCGGCATCAGAGCGTTCGTGGCCCCGAGCGAGCTGGCGGCGCCAGTACTCAGCCGGCTCTGCGGTGCGCTCGCAGCGAGGGCGGGCTTCACGCTCGACAGGCTCTCCGACGCGCAACTCATCAGCGACGCGCTCGGAGCCCGCATCGCCACCGTCCTCGACGGCAATGGCGTTGCGCTCGGGGTGGACGTGCTCGAGCGCGCGGTCTCGCTGCGGGTCGGGCGGCTGCGGGCCGGCGGTGGCGAGAGCCTGCTCGCAGGCTCGGCGATCGGGGGAGTGGGCCCGCTGATCGAGCGTCTCGCCGATGAGGTCGAGGTGAGCGAAACCGGTGGCGGCGAGGTGCTGCGGCTACTGGTGCGCGCCGATCCGGGCGCCTGAGGCTCAGCCCGGGGGCGCTCCGGGGTGCTCCATCTCCCCGCGCAACTGCTCGAGCGTCGATCGCAGCAGGCGCGACACGTACATCTGCGACAGCCCCACGCGGTCGGCGATCTCGGTCTGCGTGAGCCCCTCGACGAAGCGCAGATGGACGATCGTGCGCTCACGGCGCGGCAGTCGCCGCAGCGCGCTCGAGAGGGCAAGCCGATCGTCGACCGCCCCGCTGAACTCGCCGGAGCCGTGCTCGGGGTCGACGGGATCGAGCTCCATCGCGTCATGCGCTCCACGCGCGTTCAGCGCCTCGAGTGCCTCCTCCTGACTGACCCCGGCCTCGGCGGCGAGCGCAGCGACCGTCGGCGCACCACCGAGGCGAGCCGACAGAGACCGCTCGGCCGCCTCGACGGCGAGGATGCGCTCCTTCAGCGCACGCGGAACATGGACGGCCCAGGTGGTGTCGCGCATGTGACGCTTGAGTTCGCCGACGATGGTCACCACCGCGTACGCCGCGAAGCTGCTGCCACGGGCCGGGTCGAAGCGGTCTACGGCCTTGACCAAAGCCAGGCTTGCGACCTGCTCGAGGTCCTCCTGGGGCTCGGGCGTGTATCGGTAGCGACGCGCGAGATTGCGGGCCAGCGGGAGATGGGCCTCGATCAACTCGGTCCGGATGGCCTTGCTTCCACCGGCGCGGAGCGCGACGAAGCGAGCCTCGACGGCCTGATCGGGTCGCTCGTCCGCCACAGGCAGTGATGATCGCAGCCGCCGCCACCGGCGCCCGCACGGGTGCGCACGATCCCTGAATGGCGACGCGGCCGGGCGGGTAGGACGTTGTCCATGAGCCTGGCGGGTCTGACAGCAACGACGGTCGCGAAGGCGCTCACCGGTGAGGTCGTCCAGCCTGACCCGCCGGAGACGCCAACCGGACCACCCGAACCCGAGATCCCGGCTCCAGAGGAGCCAAGCGTCCCGATCGACCCGGGTGAGTCGCCCACGCCGATCGAGCCGCCACCGGGGCCGCAGGTTCCCGAGCCGGTGGAGCCGCAGGTCGACCCGCCCGCGGACAGGGCTGCGAACGCCGGTTGATCCGGTCCGCCAGCGGGTAACCACTGCTGGTCAGAGCATTTCGGTTTCGAAGCTCTCAACAAGGAGGCTCGTCGCATGGGCACAAGTACCAGCATCGTGCTGATCGCGGTAGGCGCGATTTTGCGCTTTGCCGTGTCGGTCACGACCACCGGCTTCAACATTCACACCATCGGCGTGATCCTGATGATCGCGGGCGTGCTCGGACTTGTGCTCTCGATCGTCTTCTGGAGCTCCTGGGGCGGATTCGGCGGCGGTCCCAGCGGTTATCGTCGCTCGCGTCGCGTCGTCAATGACGGCGCCGGCGGAAGCTACGTCGAGGAGCGCGGCGACGGCTTCAACTAGCCCTCGGCCGCAGAGCAGCCCTCGCGCGCAGGGCGTTTGGAGCTACCCCCAGGGCGCGGCCGTTGCGGCCGCGTCCACGGTGGGTTATGCGATCGACGCCACTGATGGCTTCGTGGGCACCGTCGGAGCCGCGCGCGATGACCCCTCCGGCGCATACCTGATCGCGCTCGGAGGGTCCTGGAATGGCGGCCTCACGCTGATGATCCCGGCCGGCGCGATCAAGCGCGTCGAGAGTGAGGGCCGGGTCGTGCACCTGGGGTGCTCGCGCGAGCAGTTGCGCGACGCCCCGGCCTACGAGAACGACCGCTATCAAGACAGCGCGTATCGCCGCGAACTTGCCAGTTACTACGAGCGTCTGGCGCCCGGCTCGCGCCTCGCCGCCCTGGCGGCGACTCTCCGCGGCGGGGGTGCGCTCCGAGCACCTGCGGGCGCGTTTGGCGCCCATTTGCGCGGGTAACTGAAGCGCAGAACCAATGTGCGCGTCGGAAGCGGCCCGCGGCGCGGGTCGCGGCGCGCCGGAAGGAGGAGAGCCGACCCCATGGTCGCCTTGATTGTCCTGTTGCTGATCCTCGCCCTGTTCGGTGGACTGGGCTTTGCTGCCCACATCCTCTGGATCTTCCTGCTCGTCGCCCTCGTGCTGTGGGCGCTGGGCTTCCTGGTCGGAAGCGCAGGGGCGGGCATGGCCTCCGGTCGTCGACGCTGGTACGGCCGCTGGTAGCAGCGGCCGTATGAGAAGCCGGGCCCTCTCTCCCTGATCTGCCGGGCGGCCGCAGGTGGCGAGGAGCGCGGCTGCGCGTGTTTCTTGTGCGCAGCGGCCGCCCGGCGGTGCTGTCAGGTCGAGCTGGCGTGTGCCAGCTCGACCAACAGCCGCACGCCGAAGCCTGAGCCGCCGCTCTCGGCGTATTCCCGTCCGAGACTCCACGCGGTCCCGGCGATATCCAGATGCGCCCACGGCGTGTCGCCAGCGAAGCGGTGAAGGAACTCGGCAGCGGTGCTGGCGCCGGCGAGCCGGCCTGCCGGGGCGTTGTTGATGTCCGCAAAGGAGCCCTTGACGATCTTCTCGTACTCGGGATGCAGCGGAAGCCGCCACACCAGCTCCCCGGTCCGCTCCGCCGCGGCCGCGACAGCCGCAGACCACGACTCGTCGTTGCTGAAGAGGCCGGCGTAGGTATGTCCCAACGCAACCACGCAGGCGCCCGTGAGGGTCGCCAGGTCGACCAGCCTCTCCGCTCCCTCGGCGATCGCGTGAGCAATGCAATCGCTCAGCACAAGGCGCCCCTCGGCGTCGGTGTTGTTGATCTCCACGCTCACGCCGGCGAGCGTGCGGACGATGTCGCCGGGCCTCATCGAGCGGCCGCTCGGCATGTTCTCGGTCGCCCCGATGACGCCGATCACGCGGACCGGCAAGGCAAGCCGCGCGATCGCGCCGATCGCCTCGATCACCGCCGCGCCGCCCGACATGTCGTACTTCATCTCCTCCATGCCCGCTCCCGGCTTCAGCGAGATCCCGCCGCTGTCGAAGGTCACGGCCTTGCCGATGAATCCGAGCGTCGGCCCGCTGGCCTGCGGCCCCTCGTAGCGCATCGTGATCAGCGCCGGCTCCTGATAGGTGCCCTGCGCGACGGCGGCGAAGGCGCCCATGCCGCGAGCCTCGATCTGAGCGCGTCCTTCGACCTCGGTGCTGACGCCCTCGAGTTCGGCGGCGAGCGCGCGAGCGCGCTCGCCGAGGTCGGTGGGCGTCATGTCGTTGGCAGGAGTGTCCTGGAGCGTGCGGGCCGCGTTGGCCGCCTCCGCTGCGACCTGGCCGCGGGCGATCTCGGCGGCGTGGCCCGCGCCCGAGCTGATGATCAGCTCATCGATCGCCGCCACGCGATCTGACTCCTTGGGCTCGGCCTTGTAGAGCTCGAAGCGATAGCCGGCCAGCACAGTCCCCTCGACGAGGGCGCCGGCGACGTCTCCGCCGACCCCATCCGGCAGGCGCCAGCAGAGCACGCTCGTGCCGAGCTCCGCCGCATGCTTGGCGGCCTTGGCGGCGCTGACACGCGCCGCCTCGTTGGTGAAGTCGTCCCGAGCGCCCAAGCCGGCCAGGAGCCAGCGCCGAGAGTCCTCGTGGGTCAGCGCCAGCGAGCCGCGGGAGCGCTTGGCCTCGCCGCTCTCCAGCAACGCGGCCAGCCCCGGGTGATCCACCGCCTCACCTTCGAAGACGCCGAGAACGATCGTGTCGGCTGCCGTCTCTCGCGGCACCGCCGTGGTGGCAGTGACCTTCATTGCGGCCCTGACAATACCGCGCAGGCGCGCAGGCTCGCCGGAGTTCGCACGGCTGTGGTCGGCGCGTGGATAAGCTGCTCTGGTGCCCGCATCCGTGATCCTCGGTAGCGCCCGCACGCCGATCGGCAAGCTCGGCGGTGGATTGGCGTCGCTGCCGGCCACACAACTGGGCGCGGTGGCGATCGCGGGTGCGCTGGAGCGCGCTGAGGTCGCGCCGGAGCAGGTAGAGCACGTCGTCATGGGTACGGTGCTCCAGGCCGGACAGGGCATGATCCCCTCCCGCCAGGCCCAGACCCTCGCGGGCGTGCCGGTTGCCGTGAGCTCCGAGACGATCAACAAGGTCTGCGCCTCGGGGATCAGGGCCGTGACGCTCCTCGATACCGCGATTCGCGCCGGCGATGTCGAGATCGGCGTCGGCGGCGGTATGGAATCGATGTCGCAGGCGCCGTACCTGCTCAGGGGAGCGCGCTTCGGCCTGCGGCTCGGCGACGGCGTCGCGCGCGACGCGATGCTCAGCGACGGCCTGGAGAGCCCGTGGAGCGGCAAGCACATGGCGGCCGAGGCCAGCGAGGTGGCGGCGGAGCTCGAGATCACCAGGGCCGACATGGACCGCTGGTCGGTCCGCTCGCACCAGCTGGCGGTGGCCGCGATCGACGAGGGTCGGATGGCCGAGGAGATCGTGGCGGTGACCGTTCCCGGTCGCCGGGAGGACACCGTCGTCTCCGTAGACGAGGCGCCGCGGCGCGAGACCACGCTGGAAACGCTCGCGAAGCTGCCCCCGATCTTCATCGAGGACGGCACCCATACCGCCGGCAACTCGCCGGGAGTCAACGACGGAGCCGCGGCGCTGGTCGTCGCGAGCGCGGACTGGGCCAAGGCCAACGCGCGCGAGCCGCTGGCGACGATCGTCGCCCATGCGCAGGCCGCCGACGACTTTCCCTACCTGGCGCGCTCGCCCGCGCTGGCCGCGCGGAAGGCCCTCGCCAAGGCCGGCCTCCAGGCCTCAGACATCGACGTATGGGAGATCAACGAGGCCTTCGCTTCGGTCGTCCTGAACTCGATCCGGATGCTCACGATTGACGAGAAGCGCGTCAACGTCAACGGTGGCGCGGTCGCGCTCGGCCACCCGATCGGCGCGTCCGGCGCACGCATTCTCGCCACGCTCGTGAACGAGCTCCGCCGCCGCGGCGGCGGTGTCGGCTGCGCCGCGATCTGTTCCGGCGGCGCCCAGGGCGACGCCGTGATCGTGCGGGCCTGAGCGGTTGCGGCAATAGGATTCGCCCGCCGCCGCTCCACGCATGTCCGCCCTCACGAGCCAGAAGAAGATCCGCGTGGTTGTCGCCAAGCCCGGTCTCGACGGCCACGATCGCGGTGCCAAGATCATCGCCCGCGCCCTGCGCGATGCCGGTATGGAGGTGATCTACACCGGGCTTCACCAGACCCCGGAGCAGATCGTCGAAACGGTGATCCAGGAGGACGCCGATGCCGTCGGTCTGTCGATCCTCTCAGGAGCGCATATGACGCTCGTCCCGCGCGTGGTGGAGCTGCTGCGCGACGGCGGCGCCGAGGACGTGGTCGTGACGGTTGGCGGGACCATCCCCGCCGAGGACATCGTGTCGCTCAAGGAGCTGGGCGTGGCGGAGGTCTTCACGCCCGGCGCTCCGACCAGCGCCGCGGTCGATTTCATCCGCGGCGCGGTGGGATCGCGACGCGTGAGCACGCCGGCGGCCACCGAGCCAGACAAGGAGTCCTGATTTGAAGATTTGTGTTCTTGTGAAGGAGGTGCCGGATGCGGGTGTTCGTAAGCGCATCGACGCGAGCGGCCGTCTGGATCGCAGTGGTGAGCGCACGCTGAATCCGTATGACACGCACGCGATCGAGGCGGCGATGGCGTTGCGTGAGGGCGGTGTGGTTGAGGTTTCGGAGATCGTGGCGGTGACGATGGGCCCGGAGGGGGCGGTGCGTGCGTTGCATAAGGCGGTGTCTTTGGGCGCTGACCGCTCGGTGCATCTGTGTGACGAGGCGTTGGCGGGGTCAGACGTCGCTGCGACCGGTTACGCGCTCGCTGCGGCGCTTGAGCGCGAGCAGCCCGATCTGGTGCTGCTGGGGCAGCAGTCCGATGATGGCGAGTGCTACACCGTGGGAGCGATCGTGGCTGACCATCTGCGGATGCCGTCCTTGACCCAGGTGATCAAGCTCGAGGTGCTCGACGGTGGGTTGCGTTGCGAGCGCCAGGCGGAGTACGGCTATGACACGGTCGAGGTCGGGTTGCCGGCGGTGGTGTCGGTGGGGGATGCGATCAACGAGCCGCGCTACCCGTCGCTGAAGGCGATCATGGGCGCCAAGAAGAAGCCGCTCGAGACGCTGAGCGCGCAGGAGGCGGGGATCGATTCCGCTCGGGTGGGCGGGGAGGGGTCGGGTGCGGTGTGGAGCGGCGCCTCGGGGCCGCCGGCGAAGCCGGCGGGGCAACTGATCGAGGATGAGGACACCGATGCGACGGTGGCGCAGATAATCGGCTGGCTTGAGGAAAGGAAGCTGATCTGATGGCTGACATCCTCGTATACGCCCTGCATTACGAGGGCGCGTTCAACAAGAACTCGCTGGGTGCGGTGTCTGAGGCTGCGCGCGTGGCCGGCGAGCTCGGCGGCGAGGCTCACGCGGTGGTGGTCGGTGACGGCGCGAGCGACGATTTGTGCGCGCAGCTCGGTGGCTACGGCGCCGCGCGCGTGTTCCGGGTGCCCGGGCCGGAGGGTCTCGCGCAGCCGGTCGTGGACGCGATGGCGAAGTTGTTCGCCGATCGGGGTTACGGCTATGCGCTGTTCGGTGGTGGTCTGCTTGGTTTCGAGATCGGGGCGGGTCTGGCGGCGCGTTTGGGGGTCGGTGTCGCGATGGAGGTCACCGGTGTGCGCGTGCTCGACGGCAAGCTCACGGCGGAGCGGCCGATCCTCGGTGACTCCGCGATCTCGGTGATCACCTTCAGGGGCGAGCAAGGGATCGTGATCGGTCGCCTCAACGCCTTCGACGCGCTCGAGGGTTCCGGTAGCGCCGTGGTCGAGCAGCTCGACGTCGCCTTCGAGGACTTCTCGACACGGGCGAGGATGGTCAGCCGTGGCGAGCAGCGCGGGGAGAACGTCGACATCGAGGGCGCCGACATCCTCGTCGCGGGCGGTCGTGGGCTCGGTACCGCCGAGGGGTTCGACCTCTGCAGCGAACTGGCCGCAGCCTTGGGCCCCGCGAGTGCGGTCGCGGCGACACGCGCGGTGGTCGACGCCGGCTGGTACCCCTACGCCGGCCAGATCGGGCAGACCGGAAAGACGGTGGCACCCAAGCTCTACGTCGCGGCCGGGATCTCCGGGGCGATCCAGCACAAGGTCGGCATGGCGGGCTCGGAGAACATCGTCGCCATCAACAAGGACGCCAACGCCCCGATCTTCGAGTTCTCCGACCTCGGCATCGTCGGCGACCTCAACAAGATCCTGCCCAAACTCACGGCCGCGCTACGCGCCCGCCGCGACGGAGGAGCCTGAGCGTGGCGCGGGGGAGGGCGGTCGTGCCCGCGGACTATCCGCCGGCGGTCGACTCCCAGCGCGAGTTCATCCGCCGAGACCTCGACGGCGAGGCTGACCGTATCGATGTCGGCGTGGCGATCATCGGCGGCGGCACCGCCGGTCTGGCGTGCGCCAACCGGCTGCTCCAGCTGCTCGCAGAGGACCCGGCGACCGCCGAGCGCCTCGGCGAGGTCCCGGTCTGCGTGATCGAGAAGGCGAAGGCCTGTGGCGGCCACAACCTCTCCGGCGCGCTGATGCGTCCTGGCCCGCTGGGAGAGCTGTTCCCCGACGTCTCGCGCGAGCAATGGCGGGCCGAGGGGTTCGCGTTCGGCGAGGTCACCAAGGAAGCGGTGTACATGCTTCCGAGCGCCCGCACGCGGCTGCGCATCCCGACCCCGCCGCCGTTTCGCAACCACGGCGCCGAGGTGGTCTCGGTGGCGGCGCTCGCGCGTTTCATGGCGGCGCGCGCCGAGGAGGCTGGCGCCTACGTGCTGACCGAGACGGTCGCCTCGCAGTTGCTCGTCACCGACGGCGCTGTCCGTGGAGTGCGCTCCGGCGACAAGGGCCGCGGCAAGGATGGTGAGCCGCTCTCGAACTACGAGCCCGGCAGCGACATCGCGGCGCAGGCGACGGTTCTCGCCGAGGGCGCCTGGGGACACTTGACGGGTGCTGCGATCCGCGAGTTCGACCTCGGCTCCGACCGCGAGCCGCAGGTCTGGGAGCTCGGTGTCAAGGAGGTCTGGAAGGTCGCGCGACCACTCGATCGCGTGATCCACACGCTCGGCCCCTGGCCGCTGCATCTGCGTCCGAGCTACAGCCAGGTCGGCGGCACGTGGATCTACCCGATGCGCGACGAGCGAAGCGGCGAGGACCGCGTCAGCATCGGCTTCGTGATCGACCTCGACTACGCCGACGCGACGACCTCCGCGCACGACCTGCTCCAGCAGTTCAAGGGACACCCACTCGTACGGGGGATCCTCGAGGGCGGCGAGCGCGTCGGTTGGGGCGCCAAGGCGCTGCCCGGCGGCGGCTGGTTCTCGATGCCGCGCCTGGCGATGCCGGGTGCGGTGATCGCCGGCGACGCCGGCGGGCTCGTCGACACGGTCTCGCTCAAGGGGGTCCATCAGGCGATCAACTCGGGCGTGCTGGCCGCCGAGGCGATCCACGCCGCGCTCGCCCGCGGCGAGGAAACCTTTCACGCCTATGAAGCGGCGCTCGAGAAATCAGCTCCCGGCCGCGAGCTCTACCGCGTGCGCAACGCCCGCCAGCCCTTCCAAAAAGGATTCCTGCGCGGCGCTCCGATCGTCAACCTGGCGATCGCAAGCGGGGGGCGCCTGCCGCCCGGGCGCCTGCCCTGGCACCGCGACGACGAACGCCCGATGTTCATGGGCAGAACCTCGCGAAGGTATCCCCGGCCCGACGGTCGCTACACCTTCGACAAGCTCTCCTCCGTATACATCTCCGGCAACGCCACGCGCGACGACGCGCCCAACCACATTCGCGTGCGCACCAACGTTCCCCGCGAGCTGGCGGAGACGTGGCGCTGGATGTGCCCCGCCGGCGTCTACGAGATCGCAGCCGATGCTCCCGCCCAGGGAAACGTCGACGTGATCGTCAACTACACAAACTGCGTCCAATGCGGCGCCATCACGGCCAAAGGTGGCCGCCTCACCCCCCCCGAAGGCGGCAACGGACCCAACTATCAGCAGACCTGAGCGGCGCCGAAAACGGCGCAACATCCGCGCCGTTAGGGTGTTTGCTCCTCTGATGAAACGGTTCCGCCGCCTCCTGTTGCCGCTGCTGGGCGCCATGTTTGTGCTGCCGGCGCTGATCGCGCCCGGTGCGTTCGCTGCCGCTGACGCGTCTGCCGCCGCACACCCGAGTGGCGCAACGGGCTCGAGCGGCGCGACCGGATCGACGGGCTCCTCCGGCACTGGCGGGCTCGTGGCCACGCTCAGCGCCTGCCACACGGATCCGCTGACCGCCAACCGCTACGCGATCTTTGCCTCGCAGATGACCGCCGTTTCCGGTTCGCGGACGATGGCCGTGAGCTTCGTGCTCGAGGAGCACAGCGCCAAGGCCTCCGGGTTCGTGGCGGTGGCGGCCCCCGGGTTTGGAACGTGGGTCACCTCGCAGGCCGGCGTCGGCATCTTCACCTACGACCACGAGGTCACCGGCCTGCCCGCCCCGGCAGCCTTCCGGGTGCTCGTGCGCGCACGCTGGATCGACCGCCACCACAGGGTGATACGTCGCGCGACGATCCTCTCGCCGGTCTGCCTGCAGCCGCTGCTGGTGCCCGACCTCTCGATCGGCACGCAGCTGTCCCATCAGAACGGCGGCGGCGGGCAGGTCGACTACTCCGTCGTCGTGCACAACGACGGCACCGCCGCGGCGGGACCGTTCGAGGTCTCGCTGAGCGTCGGTGGCGTCGCGCTCGCGCCGGTCACCGTCCAGACCCTGGCCGCCGATTCAACGGCGCTGGTGCAGTTCACCGGTCCGCGTTGCAGTGCGGGCTCGAGCATCGTCGCGACGGCTGACGCCGCGGGCGCAGTCGGCGAGCCTCCGAGCGCCGACCGAACGCGCACTTTCGCTTGCCATTGACGACGACCGTGGCTGGCCGCCACCCGCGGTCGCTACACTTCATAGAGAAATGAAGGCTGAAATCCATCCCGAATACATCACCGCGGTCGTCCGTTGCACGTGCGGGAACGAGTTCGAGACTCGCTCCACCAAGCCCGAGCTGCGCGTCGAGATCTGCTCCAACTGTCACCCGTTCTACACGGGGCGCCAGAAGCTGATCGACACCGGGGGTCGCGTCGAGCGCTTCCAGCGCCGCGTCGCCCGCAGCCGGCAGCGCGCCGCCGCGTCGTAAGGTTCGCGCGTGGCTGCGCGGGGGCGCGATGCGCCGATCGGCGGTCAGGCCGTACTCGAAGGCGTGATGATGCGTGGCATCCGCACCTGGTCGGTCGCGGTGCGCTCGCCCACGCCCGACCAGCTCGAGCGCGGCGAGCGTGAGATCCCGGTCGGTTCGATCGCCGTCCAGACGTTCCCGTTCAGCTCGGCGCTGCGCCGCCACCGCTTCCTGCGGCTGCCGCTGCTGCGCGGCGTCGTGGCGCTCGGCGGTTCGCTCGCCATCGGCCTGCGCGCGCTGAACATCTCGGCCAACGCCCAGCTCGCGCCACCACCGTCGGCGGAGGGTGAGGACGGCGAGGGCGGGGACGCGCTCTCAGGCGCCGCCTGGGTCGGCGCTCTGGTCGTCTCGTTCGCGTTCGCGATCGGACTGTTCTTCGTGGTCCCGGTCGGGCTCGTCAGCCTGATCAAGTCCGAGCTGCACTCCTCGACGCTGTTCTGGCTGATCGAGGGCGTTGTGCGCACGGCCATCTTCCTCGGCTACCTGTTGCTGCTCTCGCGGCTGCGCGACCTGCGGCGCGTGTTCGAGTACCACGGCGCCGAGCACAAGACGATCGCCTGCCACGAGGCCGGACGCGAGCTCACGCCCGAGAACGCCGCCGGCTTCTCGCGACTGCACCCGCGCTGCGGCACGAGCTTCCTGCTGATCGTGATGATCGTGGCGATCTTCGCCTTCGCGCCGATCGGGCTGCCGGCCTGGTACTGGCTGGTGGCGACGCGGATCCTCGGTGTGCCCGTGATCGCGGGCATCTCCTTCGAGATCATCAAGTTCGCGGCACGCCACCGTGACCGCGCCTGGGTGCGCGTGCTGATGGCGCCCGGCCTGGCGCTGCAGCGCTTGACCACCCGCGAGCCCGATCATTCCCAGCTCGCCGTCGCGATCGCAGCGCTGCGCTCGGTACTCGAGGTCGAGGCCGGTGACGCTGGCAGCGCCGCCGACCTGGTCGGGCTCGAGGTCGTTGCTTGATCGCCGGGCTGGTCGCACAGATCGAGACGCGCTTCGCCGAGCTCTCGGCGCGGATGTCGGACCCGGCGGTGATCGGGGACCGCAACCGCAACGCCGAGGTCGGCCGCGCCTACAGCCAGCTCGAGCCCGCCGCCAAGCTCGCCGCCCAGTGGCGGCACGCGCAGGACGACGCGGCGGGCGCGGAGGAGTTGCTCGCCGACGGCGCCGATGACGAGGAACTGCGCGAGCTGCTGAGCGCCGCGCGCGAGCGCATCGAGACACTCGAGGAGGAGATCCGCCTGGCGATGGTCACGCGCGATCCCAACGACGACAAGAACGTGATCGTCGAGGTCCAGGGCGGGACCGGCGGCGAGGAGGCCAGCCTCTGGGCGGGCGACATCTACCGGATGCTGACGCGCTACGCCGAGCGGCTCGGCTTCGCGGTAGAGCCCCTCGAGATGGCCGATGGCAAGTACACCTTCGCGATCAAGGGCGACGGCGCCTACTCGGTGTTCAAGTTCGAGGGGGGAACGCATCGCGTCCAACGCGTCCCCGCGACCGAATCCCAGGGTCGTATCCATACCTCCACGGCGACGGTGGCCGTGCTCCCCGAGGCCGAGGAGGTCGACATCCAGATCGACCCGGGCGATCTCCAGATCGACGTCTACCGCTCGAGCGGACCCGGCGGCCAGTCGGTCAACACCACCGATTCGGCGGTACGCGTGACCCATCGTCCGTCGGGCATCGTGGTCTCGATGCAGGATGAGAAGTCGCAGCTGCAGAACCGCGAGAAGGCGCTGCGGGTGCTGCGTGCCCGCCTCTACGAACGCGCGCTCGCCGAGCAGCAGGCCGCGGTGGCCGCCGACCGTCGCTCGCAGGTCGGCACTGGCGAGCGCGCCGAGAAGATCCGCACCTACAACTACGCGCAGCGGCGCGTTACCGACCATCGCGTCAACCTGACCGTCTACAACCTCGAGGCCGTCTTGGCCGGCGAGGTCGACGAGCTCACCGCGGGTCTCGCCGCAGAGGAGAAGCGTCGGCGCTTGGCCGAGCAGGGCGAGGGCGGTTGAGCGCCGTTCGCACCGGCGTCAGCGTGCGTGATGCGCTCGACGGCGCCGTCACCGCAATCGCCGCGTCAGGCTCCACCACCGCGCGCCTGGATGCGGAGCTGCTCCTCGCCGACGCCATGGCGACGACACGCGAGTGGCTCTTTCGCGAACCGCAGGCTACGGTCGAGGGCGACGCTGTGCGCACCTTCCAGGCGCATGTCCGCCGCCGCGCGCGCGAGCGCGAGCCGCTCGCCTACATCGTCGGCCATCGTGCGTTCCGCCGTCTCGAGCTCGCCGTCGACGCCCGGGTCCTGGTCCCGCGCCCGGAGACCGAACTCGTCGTCGAGCTCGCTCTGGAGAGGATCAGTGGCGAGGGCGCGGTGCTCGACTGCTGCTGCGGGAGCGGCGCGATCGCGCTTGCGCTCGCCGACGAGCGTCCCGACCTCGAGGTCTTCGGCTCCGACTGCGACGCCGGCGCGCTCACCGTCGCCCGCGCGAACGCACACCGCCTCGGCCTGAGCGTGTCATGGCATCAGGCCGACCTGCTCGACGGGCTGGTCGAGGACTTCGACGCGATCGTCGCCAATCCGCCTTACGTGGAGAGCGCGGTGATCGCGACGCTCGCGCCGGAGGTGGCGCGCCACGAACCGCGGCTTGCGCTCGACGGTGGTCCGGACGGCCTCGCGGTCCTGACTCGGCTGATCGAGCAGTCCGCCCGTAGGCGCACACCGCTGCTGATCCTCGAGCACGGCGAGGGACAGGAGGAGGCGCTCGCCGAGCTCTGCCATCGCGCGGGCTACACCGAGGTCGAGCACCATCGCGACCTCGCCGCCATCGCGCGGGTCGTGGTGGCGGCGCGGTGACGCGCTCCTTGGCCGAGGTGATCGCCGGCGGCGGCATCGCCGTGGTCGCGACCGACACCGTCTATGGCATCGCCGCGGATGCCGCGGATGCGGCCGCGGTCGCCCGCCTCCTGGCGCTCAAGGGGCGCCCGGACGGCAAGCCCGCCGCGGTCAGCTTCGAGTCCGTCGAGGAGATGCTGGCGGCGCTGCCGGAGCTCGGCGAGCGCACGCGGGCGGCCGTGAGAGCGCTTTTGCCCGGACCGCTGACACTGCTCGTGCCCAACCCCAAGCGGCGCTTTCCGCTCGCGGGCGGCGAGCTGCTGGGAGTACGCGTGCTCGCGCTGGGCGCCGGCAGGCCCCTGCTGCTCACGAGTGCGAACCTCGCCGGGGAGCCGGAGGCCCTTACGCTCGAGCAGGTCGAGCCGGCATTGCGGGCCGGCTCCGACTTGTGCCTCGACGCCGGCGAGCTGCCAGGGACGCCCTCGACGGTCGTCGATCTCGGGGCGCTCGAGGACGGCGGTGCCTGGCGGATTGTCCGTGAAGGCGCTTGCACGCGCGAGCAGTTGGAGCGCGCGCTGCTAGGCTCGCTGCCATGACCGACGAACTCCCCCAGGACCTCATGGGGCGCCCGCTCGCGGAGGTCGACCCGCAGATCGCAGAGGTCCTCGCTCTCGAGCTCGGACGCCAGCAGGACACCCTCGAGCTGATCGCCTCAGAGAATTTCGTGCCCCGCGCGGTCCTCGAATGTCAGGGCAGCGTGCTCACCAACAAGTACGCCGAAGGCTACCCGGGTGCCCGCTACTACGGAGGCTGCGAGTTCGTCGACATCGCCGAGCAGCTCGCGATCGACCGCGCCAAGGAGCTCTTCGGCGCCGAGCACGCCAACGTCCAGCCCCACGCCGGCGCGCAGGCCAACGCCTCGGTCTATCACGCGCTGCTCGAGCCCGGCGACACGATCATGGGCCTCTCGCTCGCCCACGGTGGCCACCTCACGCACGGCATGAAGAAGAACGTCTCCGGGCGGCTCTACAAGATCGTCGCCTACGAGGTCGACCGCGACAGCAGCCTGATCGACATGGACGAGGTCGCCCGGCTCGCGCGTGAGCACCGTCCAAAGCTCCTCCTCGCGGGCTGGTCCGCGTATCCGCGCCAGCTCGATTTCGCGCGCTTCCGCGAGATCGCCGACGAGGTCGGCGCGTTCTTGATGGTCGACATGGCGCACTTCGCAGGCCTTGTCGCCGCCGGCCTGCACCCCAATCCGGTCGACTTCGGCGCCGATGTGGTCACCACGACCACGCACAAGACGCTGTGCGGGCCCCGCGGCGGGGTGATCCTCTGCCAGGAGCGCTACGCCAAGGAGATCGACTCGGCCGTGTTCCCAGGGCAGCAGGGTGGCCCGCTCCAGCACGTCATCGCCGCCAAGGCGGTGGCGCTTAGGATCGCTGCCAGCGAGGGCTTCCGCGAGCGCCAGCGGCGGACCCTCGAAGGCGCCAGCGCCCTCGCCGAAGCCCTGTTAGGGGCCGGCAACGGCGTCAACGTCCTCACCGGCGGCACCGACGTGCACCTGCTGCTGGCCGATCTGCGTGAGAGCGAGTGCAGCGGGCAGGACGCCGAGAACCGCCTGCACGAGATCCGCATCACCGTCAACCGCAACGCCGTGCCGTTCGACCCGCGACCGCCTCGCGTGACATCGGGGCTGCGGATCGGCTCGCCGGCGTTGACGACGCGCGGGCTGGGCCGCGAGGACTTCCTCGAGATCGGCGAGATCATCGGCGTGGCGCTCGGTCCGCAGTTCGACGAGCGACGCGAGGAGTTGCTGGAGCGCGTGGGGGCCATCGTGGAGCGCTACCCGTTGTATGCGGAGCTGGAGGCTCCGGCCGCCGCATAGCGCGACTCTTGGGCTTCTCTTGAGGTCCTGCCATTAGATCTATGGCCGTGCTCGCCGGCAAGTTCGCCGCCCCAGTCGCAGTCCTTGCCGCCGCGCTAGCGGGCGTGGCGTTTGTTCCGGGCGTGGCCGCGGCCGCTTCGCCGACGCTGCCGTGGGTGACGGTGTCGCCGCTCAAGGGCACTCCCGACGCCGCGCCCGGATCCCAGATCAGCTTCCTCGGCGCGCCGGCCGCCGATATCTCCGAGGTCACCGTTCACGGCTCGCGCAGCGGCAGCCATGCCGGCAAGCTCGAGCCCTACGCGACAGGGACCGGTGCTAGCTTCGTGCCCGCTCGGCGCTTCTCTCAGGGTGAGGATGTGACGGTGACCGCGGTCGAGACGGTCAAGGGCGTGCGCCGCACGATCGGGACGAGCTTCACCGTCGGCGTGCTCTATTACCCGCCGCCTCCGGCGGGCGCCACCGGGACCACGGGCGCCACCGGGACGACCGGCGCGACCGGCGCGACCGGCTCCACGGGCGCCGCGAGCTTCGTCTCGGAGCCGACGATCCACCCGCCGCTGATAAACGTCACGAAGCCGGCCGCCGACCCCACGCTCGGTGACATCTTCATGACCCCCGCCGACGGCTCGATCCAGCCCGGAGCGATGATCGTGAACCCCGCGGGGCAGATGGTGTGGTTCTCGCCTGCGCCGCCCGGCCATCAGGACGCGGATCTGCGCGTCCAGAGCTATCTCGGCAAGAGCGTTCTCACCTACTGGCAGGGTCGGATCGCGCTCGGTCACGGCGTCGACGGAACGGGGATGATCGACAACACCAGCTATCACCCGGTCGCCAAGATCACCGCCGGCAACGGTCTTTCGATGGATCTCCACGACTTCGACCTGGAGCCGGGCGGCATCGCGCTGATCACCGTCTATGAGCCGGTCTATGTGAATCTCCACGCCTACGGTGGCCCGGCGAATGGGATCATCGAGGACTGCATCGTGCAGGAGATCGATGTTCGCACGGGGCTGGTGATGTTCGAGTGGCACGCCTACGGCCACGTTCCGCTGACCAACGCCTACAGCAAGGTCCCGACCTGGAGTGGCGGCATCTGGGACTGGTTCCACATCAACTCGATCGACCTCGAGCCCGACGGCAACATCCTCGTCAGCTCGCGAAGCGACTGGGCGCTCTACCAGATCAGTCACAGCTTCGGGACCGTCATGTGGGAGCTCGGCGGCCGCCATTCGAGCTTCGCCCTGGGCCCCGGCGTGCGCTTCGCCTGGCAGCACGACGCGACGCTCGTGAGCCCCCACGCGATCGAGATCTTCGACAACGAGGACACACCGCAGATCGGGACCAGCTCGCGTGCGATCGAGGTCCTGCTCGACTACGGCAAACACACCGCCACGCTGCTGCATCAATACGTCAACCCCGGCCCGGCGGTGCTCTCGCCCAGCCAGGGTGACGTGCAACGGCTGTCCAACGCCGATCAGTTCGTCGGCTGGGGGCAGGTCGGGATCGCCTCCGAGTTCTCTCTGCGGGGCGCGCTGACCTTCTCGTTGAGCCTGCCGCCGCTGGTGGAGTCCTACCGTGCCTACCGCTTCCCTTGGAGCGCGAAGCCATTGGCGCCGCCGGTGCTCGGGGCAAGCCGCGTCAGCGGCGCGAGCACGACCGCGGTCGCCGCGAGCTGGAACGGAGCCACCGGCGTGGTCGCCTGGCAGGTCCTCGCCGGTAGCAGCCCCACCGCGCTTGTCGCGGTGGGCGCGCCGGTGGCCAACGGCGGCTTCGAGACCAACATCACGGCGGCCACGACGGCCCCCTACATCGCCGTACGCGCGCTCGGGGCGGGTGGCCGTACGCTCGCGACCTCGGCCCCGCAGACGGCAGTCACGCCGTCCTAGCGACGGGCGCCGGGCCCCGCTCGCGTCGCCACGGCGTGCGATGCTGCGCGCGGCGATGACCCCCTCGGAGCTCGACGCGCTCTACGCGTTTCTCGTGGCGGCGGGCGTTGCGGCGATCCTGACGCCGCTGACGATGCGCTTCGCTCGTCGCGTCGGCGCGCTCGACCAGCCTCGCGAGCGCGGCCTCTCAGATCGTGAGACGCCGCGCCTGGGCGGCATCGCGATCTTCGCGGGAGCGGCGATCGCGGGCACGATCTGGCTTCATCACATTCCCGCCGTCGTCGGGGGGCGGACGGTCGGCTGGCACTGGGGCGGGCTCGTCGCCGCGATGGCATTGATCACGCTCGTCGGCGCCCTGGACGACCGCTTCGACTTCCCGCCCGGCGTCAAGCTGCTCGGGCAGATCGCGGCGGCGGTGGTCGCGGTGGCGATCGGCGGGATCACGATCCACTTCATCACCCTGCCCGTGGTCGGCCGTCTCAACTTCCCAAACGCCGGGCCGTCGCTCACCGCCTTCGGGCTGGTGGCGATGATGAACGTGGTCAACTTCTCAGACGGCGTCGACGGTCTCGCGGCGGGCGTCTGCGGCATCGACGCTGTCGCCTTCGCGGTGATCGCCTTCTCGCTGGCCGCGAGCCAGCATTTCGGCGGCGTTCTCGCGGCGCTGACCGCAGGGGCCGCGCTCGGCTTCCTCCTGCACAACTTCCCGCCCGCGTCGAGTTTCATGGGGGACGCGGGTTCCAACCTGCTCGGATTGCTGATGGGGGCCACCGCCGTGGAGGGCGACCTGAAGACCTCGGCGGTCGTGACGCTCGCGCTGCCGTTGATCCTGCTGGCGGTGCCGTTCCTCGACACGACCTTCGTGGTGCTCAAGCGCCTCAAGTACCGCCGGCCCGTGTACGAAGCCGACCAGGAGCATTTCCACCACCGCATGGCCCGGATCGGCTTCAGCGTCCGCCGGACGGTCCTGTTCTTCTACGGCTGGACGCTGATGCTCGCGGGCTACGCCGTGGCCCTGCGTTTCATCCACTACAGCGATCACCATGGGCACCTGCGGGCCGGCGGCACGATTCTCGTGGTCGTGCTGGGCCTGCTCGTGATCGCCGCCAGCGCCTATCTCGTCTACGTGTTGGAGATCCTCAAGTTCAACCGCCGCAACCGCCGCTGAGAGTCCTGTGGAGGAACTTATGAAGGCGTCCGAACCCCGGTCGCGAAGACAACCACGGGCCCCTGCCCGGTGTTTCTCGCAACTTCTCTGCCCCGGGAGGGTCTAAACAAGCCATGCTCTGGATCCGACGACTTCTGGCGGGAGCTCTCGCCGCGGCCCTGCTTGTAACCGCAGCGCCTCTGCTGGCGGCCACCCTGTCGAAGGCGCACCATCCGCAGCTCGGCATCGGCGACGACAAGGCCGGGATGTTCACGGACCCCCGCTTCCTAGCGCTCGGGATCAAGACAGTGCGCTACGACATGCATTGGGATGCGCTCAGCGTCAAGGACGAAAAAGGTCCGCTGGTCACCTGGATGAACGACGCGCACAAGGACCACCTCGACGTGCTGGTCACGATGGACCACACAGACAAGGTGATCTACAAGAAGGTCAAGGTCTGCGCGAAGAAGAAGAACGGCAAGTGCACCAAGTACGTGGAGAAGCGCAAGGGCGTCAGCCAGACCCGCGTGCTCCCCTCGCCGGCTGCGTATCTGGCCGCGTTCAAGGCCTTCCGTAAGCGCTTCCCGTGGGTCAAGAACTTCGTGACCTGGGACGAGACCAACTATTACGGCGAGGCGACCTACGACAAGGAGTCGCTCGTGGCCTCCTACTACCGCGAGATGCGCAAGGCCTGCTCGAGCTGCACGATTCTCGCCGCGGAGTTCCTCGATCAGCCGGCTCCGAAAAAAGAGGTCTCGATCACGACGTGGGCTCATAAGTTCATCAAGGCTCTCGGTTACCAGCCGGGGTACTGGGGCCTGAACAACTACGAGGACGCCAACCACCTGATGACCAAGAACACGCGCGAGCTGCTGCACGCCGTGACCGGCAAGATCTGGCTTGCGGAGACCGGTGGCATCGTCAGTCGGCGGGCCGTGACCAGCAAGCAGGCCGGATTCACGCAGAGCCCGGCGCACGCCGCGAAGGCGGACGACTACATCCTCCACAAGATCGCCGGCCTGAGCTCACGGATCCAGCGCGTCTACCTCTACGAGTGGAACGCAGCCACAAAGCACGACAGCTGGGACACCGCGCTGATCTCCTACAACAACGTGCCGCGGCAGGGCTATGACGTGCTGGAGGCCACGCTCAAGTCCTGGGGCATCAAACCCAACTGTTCGATCTCGCAAGTGCCCGCGGGCTGCGCTGTTGTCCCGGTCGGGACAACCGGGTCTACCGGCGCGACCGGCGCGACCAAGTAAGACCGACCGTTCAGGCGCGAGCGAGAACCGCCGGGATGCCTGCGCGCTCAGCCCGCTGACAACGGGTGATGTATCGCGACCCTGATCGCGATCAGGTATGCGGTTGCGAGCAGGGTCGCGGCCCTTAGCCACCGGCTCGAGCTGAGCGAGGCGGGCAGCAGCGCCCAGAGGCCGTACCAGGGCCACAGCCAAGCCGTCGCGGCCAGCAGCGCGAGCGTGCTCCAGCCATAGCAGTCAAGCCATGGCGCGCCGCGCAGGCAGCGGCGCAGGAGCGCAACGAACGCGACGGCCGCGAAGAGCAGGAAGGCGACGCGAACGCCGAGCGCGAGCTCGCCGAGGCCGAGCAGCTTGGACACCTGCGAGGGCAGGCTGTGGCCGGCAACCAGACCCTGTTGGGTGGCGAGCGCCGCGCCCAGGGGCGAGAGGCTCGGGCCGAAGGCGATCAACGAAAGCACGGCGACGAGCACGATCGCGGCGACGAGCGCGAGCGCGGGGGGCCTGCGTCGTGGCGCTCCGATCAGCGCGAAGGGCAATGCCAACGCCGCGGAGGCCTTTACGGCGCTCGCCGCGACCAGCGCGAAGGCGCCGCGGCGCTCGGCACCGCTCAGCATCCACAGGGCGCCCACGGCCACGAGTACTCCGATCAGCGCCTCATTGTGCGCGCCCGGCACTGCGAACACGAGCACCAGCGGGTTGAGGCCGTAGAAAGCGGCGGCGGCGCGCGGCGAGCGTCCAAGCCGCGGCGCCAGGCGCCAGATCACGGCGACCGTGGCCAGGCTCGTGAGCGCCGCGACCGCCTTGAGGATCCACACCGAGGCGGCGATCGACAACGGCGCCAGCGCCTCGCTGGTCAGCGTGAAGAGCGGACCGTAGGGAGTGGTCAGCTTCGGCCAGCCGACGAGCCTCGAGATGGGGTCGGCTACAGCGGCCCCGGCGCCGTGGGTGTAGGGGCTGAGCCCGTGCAGACCGGCGAGCCGGGCGTAGCCGATGTAGCCGAAGAGATCGCTTGAGAAGAGTGGCGGCGCGAGCGCGCCGGCGAGGGTCGCGATGACGATCGCGGCCCACAGGCGCCGCGGCCCGAGGGCGGGGAGGAAGCGCAGCGCGAGTGCGTAGCAGGCGCAGGCGATCAGCACGAGCGCGACGAGCACGCTCGAGGAGCTGCGAAAGGCGATCGCGTGAAGCGGGCCCGAGAGCCAGGCCGGGAAGAAGCTGGCGCTCGAGCGGGGGACCACGGAGGAGGGCGCTGCGGCGGTGCCGAGAGCGATCAGCCCGATCGATGCGCCAACGCCGGCGAGCGCGAGCGTTCCCACGAGCTCCGTGCCGCGGCCTCGCGCCAGCGCGGTCCGGGCGCCGGCAAGCTGCTGTGCTCCTCGGTCATCGCCCGGCCCCTGTCCGCCGTAGCGCGGTCGCGGGGCCCGCGGAGTGCTCGTCGCCACGGGGAGATCATCTCCAGTCGCTCGCTCGGGCGGGCGCAACCCCTTGTGCGAGTGTGAACTTTCCTACAGAATACTTACGTTTCGCCGCATGGCCCGCTAAAGTGGAGTCCTACCCGCAACGCGTCGGATGGACGCGCGGGTGGCGCCGAATCGCCGCCACGATCGCTTTGCGCCTCCGCTTCAGACAAGACCCTTCGCTTCCGCGTGCCCCGGGCCCGCAGCGCGTACTGATCCTTTCGGCAGATGTCGGGGAAGGTCACGCGGCGGCTGCGCGTGCGCTGCGCCAGCAACTCGAAGCCTGCGGCGAACCGGTCGCGGTGGAGATCATCGATGGTCTGGCGGCGATGGGGGAGCGCCTGCGCTCGATCGTCGAGGACGGCTATCGCACCCAGCTGCGGGTCTCGCCGCGGTCCTACTCGCTCTATTACTGGCTGCTTGCTCACGTCGCTCCGATGCGGGCGATGACCAAGCTGCTGCTCTGTCGCCTGGGAGCGAAGTCGCTGCGGCGCGAGATCCTCGCCCGCCAGCCCGACGTTGTCGTGTCGACCTATCCGGCGATCACGGTGGTTCTCAGTCATCTGCGCCGCAGGCGCCTGCTCGACGTGCCGACCGTCGCCACGATCACCGACATGACGGGGCTCTTCTTCTGGGCCCAGCGCGGGATCGACACCCACCTCGTGATGTACGAGCAGTCGCTGCGCGACGTCGAGCGGATCGCCGGCCGCGGCAGCGCGCAGGTGGTGGCGCCCTTGATCGCCGCCGAGTTCCTGGCGCCGCGGGAGCGCGGTGCCGCGCGCGCCGCGCTCGGCCTCCCGGCGCACGGACGCGTGGTCGTGGTCTCGGGCGGCGGCTGGGGCGTCGGGGACCTCGAGGGCGCGGTCGACGAGCTGAGATCCATCCCCGACGCCACGGTGATCTGCCTGGCCGGGCGCAACAGCGTCGAGGAGGAGCGCCTCACTCGTCGCTTCGCCGGAATCGATCACGTTCGCGTGCTCGGCTTCACCGAGCAGATGCCCGACCTTCTGGCGGCCGCCAACGTGCTCGTGCACTCGACCGGCGGGGTGACCTGCCTCGAGGCGATGGCGCGCGGGTGCCCGGTCGTCTCCTATGGCCTGCCGGTCGGCCACGCCAAGCTGAACACCCGCATGATGGCCGCGCACGAGTACCTGCTGCTGGCCGATGGCGCTGAGGACTTGCGCGAGCGGGTCGAGCTCGGCTGCTCGAGCCGGCCGCCGCGGTCGCTCGCGAGCGCTCGTGGGGCCACGATGAACGCGGCTGTTGCGGTGCTCGCCGCGCCGCTGCGGGTCAGCCAGATCGCTCGCTGGCGCATGCGCGTCGTCAACATCGGCGCCGCGGCGTTGCTGTCGCTGTCGGTCGGCGCCTGGGTGATGTCGACCGACGAGGTGGCGGCGTTCGCCGCGGTCGTCGGGATCCACCCGGTCAAGACCGTCAAAACGATCTACCCGGTCGTCGGTGTGATCGTCGACGCGCCCGCCGGCCAGTCGGCGGGCGTGGCGGCGCGGCTCAAGCGCGACGGCCTGGATGGTTCGGTCGCGAGCGCGGTCGTGCCAAGCATCGCGGCTCGCGACCGCTTGGTGCACGACGGGGACCAGCTGATCCCCACGCTCGCCCGCCACGGCCTCTTCGCCTGGATCGGAACGCCGACGGCGCTGCGCCACGAGGCGCGCGCCTTGCATCTGCACCACCACTACTACTACCTGGAGCCGCAGAGCCCCTCACTTGGCGAGCTGCTGCTGGCTCGCACGGCGGGCGGGCTGGCGGTGCGGGGGTCGGTCGTCGTCGACGCCAAGACCGGGATGCCCAAGCACCCGCTGCACGCCGGCGACATCATCGTGGTCAGCTACCGCTCAATGGGCGCGACGCTGGGTGCGATCGACGGCCTGGCGCATCGCCTTCACTCCGACGAGCTCGTCGGGTTGCCTCTCTCGCGTCTGCTCGGCTGATCGCGGGACGCGCCCACGGCCAGAAGCGCCGGCGAGCGCGCGATCGTGGTCGCGCCCGCGAGGAGGATCGCCAGGCAGCCGATCAGCGGCACGCCCGAGAACGGCGAATCGACGAAGCTCGAGTGCACCACGAGCGGGGCCAGCCCGATGGGCACGATCGTCTGCACGACGAACACCACCGGCGCCACGAGGATCGCCGGCCGCCGCTGGAGCGCGCTCATCTCGCATGTCAGCCCGACGATGGCGGAGAGCGCTGCGCCCGCCGCCCAGCCGAGCGCCGTGCCCCAGTGCCCGTTCTCGCCGGCGTCGGCGACGAACTGGTTGACCAGGCCGCTCCACGCGAATGCGAGTCCGGCGCCGATCATCGTGGCGTTCGCGCTCGGACGGCCCACCAGCTGGAGCAGGAAGGGAGCCGTGGCGGCGATGCCGAGACCCGCGAGGACCGCGACCAGCGCCACGCCATGCACGTGGTGGGTGGTGTGACCCGGAGCCAGAGCGGCAATGCCGGCGACCCCCGCCACGATCGCTCCGACCGCCGCGAGCTCGCGGCGCCCCGGTCGCTCGCCGAGAACACGCTCGCCCACCAGCAGCAGCACGAGCAGCCCCGAGGCGAGCGTCGGCTGTACGACGACCAGCGGCACATAGGAGAGGGCGAGGATCTGCAGCGGCCATCCGAGCACGGTCATGCCCGTGCCAAGGACCCAGCGCATCCGCGTGAAGAGGGTCGCCAGCAAGGTCAGGCGCAGGGCCTGATCGGACGCGGTGTCGCGCGCGTCGAGCGCCTGCACGGCGATCCCTAGGCTGTAGAGCGTGGACGCGCCGGCCGCCAGCACCACGCCGATGAGCAACGACACCATGACGAGCGGCGATCATCGCAGCCCGCGTGTGGCCGGTGCTCTTGCCCTGGCTGTCTCGGTCGCAAGCGGCGTCTACGCCTTCCCGGCCCTGGCCGGCGCGGTCGCGGCGCTGCGCGCGCCTCTGGGAATCGCCCAGCACACCCTCGACGGCGCTGGCTACGGCCTGACCTTCGATGACGGGCCCCATCGCGAGGGGACCCCGGCTGTGCTCGAAGCGCTGGCGGCGCGCGGCGTTCGTGCGACGTTCTTCCTGGTCGGCGAGCAGGTCGCCCGCAACCCGGCCCTGGCCGCGGAGATCGTCGCCGCCGGACACGGCATCGGCCTGCACTGTGACCGTCACCGCAACCAGCTGCGGCTCGGTCCGCGTGCGGTGCGCGACGACATCATGCGCGCGGCGGCGAGGATCGAGGAGACGACGGGACGCCCGATCGAGCGCTACCGACCGCCCTACGGGATCTTCAACGCGGCTGCGCTGTCGCTGGTTCGCGCCAACGGCTGGCGGCCGCTGCTGTGGACGCACTGGGGGCGCGACTGGGAGGCTCGCGCGACGCCCGACTCGATCGTCGCGAAGCTGGTCGGCAAGGGCGTGGAGGAGGGTTCGGTGCTGCTCCTGCACGACGCCGACGACTACAGCGCCGAGGGCTCCTGGCGGCGTACCGTCGCGGCACTGCCGCGCGTGCTGTCCGCGCTCGAGGAGCGCGGGCTCGCCTGGTCGCTGCGGGTGTAGGGGCGCAGCCGCACGCGGCTGCCGTGACGGGGAGCGAGGGTGAGACCGCGGCGGAGCACGCGCTCACGGTGCCGTCGGGCGGCGCGCAGATCGAAGCGCTCGAGCACGCTCGCGATTACCACTCGCATCTCGAGCTCGGCGAAGGCCGCGCCGAGGCAGCGGCGGACGCCACCCCCGAAGGGGATCCAGGCGTAGGTCGCCGGCGACTCCTCGAGGAAGCGCTCGGGACGGAACTCCAGCGGCTCGGGGTAGAGGTCGGCACGCGTATGAGTCAGCCAGATCGCCGGCGTGACGTCGGTCCCCGCCGGCAGCGTCAGCTCACCGCAGCGCAGCTCGTGCGCGAGGGTCCGGCCCGAGATCGGGACGACGGGACGCAGGCGCAGGGCCTCGGCGACCACGGCCCGCAGGTAGCGGTCCTCCTCGCCCGCGCGGACCTCGGCGGCCAGGCGCGCCAGCGCGGGCGGCTCGTGGGTCAGGAGATCGAAGGTCCACGCCAGCGCCGTCGCCGTGGTCTCGTGGCCGGCGATCAGGAGCGTCACGAGCTGGTCGCTCAGCTCGCGGTCGCTCATCGCGCTGCCGTCCTCAAAGCGCGCGTCCAGGAGCAGCGAGAGCACATCCCCTCCGCGCTCGGCCCCCGTAGCGCGTCGTGTGGCGATGTCTTCGAGCAGGATCTCGTCGATCTCGCGCCTCAGGCGAGCGAAGCCCTCGAGGGGGTCCGGCCGTCCGAGCCGACGCGCGAGCAGGACACGAAAGCTGACGGCGACCGAGGAGACGCTGTCCAGCAGGCTCGGCAGCAGCCCGCGCAGGCGCTGCAGCCGCGAGTGCTCGCTGACGCCGAAGACGAGTCGCAGGATCACCTCCAGCGCGATCGCGCGCGTGCGTGGCAGCAGCTCGACCTCGACATCGGCGGGCCACATCGCGATCTCGGTGCCCGCGATCTCGCGCATCTGGTCCTCGAACCCGCGCAGCCGCTCGCCGTGAAACGGCGGCAGCATCACGCGGCGGCGCTCGAGGTGCTCCTCGCCCTGGAGCAGGAGCAGCGATTGGGGACCCATGATCGGGCGCAGCGCCACGGCCCGGCCCGGGGGAAGCAACTGCTCGCGCTCGGCGTAGAGAGCACGGATCGCCTGGGGGTTCGAGAGCATCACCATCGGGCTCTGGAAGCCGAGGAAGTTGACGCTGAAGGCGTCGCCGTAGCGTCGCGCGCAGGAGTCCATGAACTCCAGGGGCGCCAGCAGCCAGTGGGCGGTCTGCGCCAGCGGCGGTGAGGTGGGACCTGGAGGTAGTGCGCCCATGGGCTACAGCGTCGCAGGCCGCGGGGCCCGTGCGGCGGCGGCGACGATTGCCGTGACCCGTGCCACCGCGGATGCCAATTGTCACTAAGTTGTTACAAACTCTCGGCGCCGCTAGACTGGCGTTGCCGTCGGGGGTGTATTGCCGCCCGATCCCACGGCCGGCCCGCCACGGGGCCGAGGCGCCGTATAGGGTGCGCATCCACGACGATGTCCGAACACGCCCACGCAGACGATCGACGTCCGGAGCCCGGTAGGCGCCGCCGTGTCGCCATACGCGGGCCGCTTTGCATGCGGCGCATGAGGCGCGCGGCCGCTGCCGCCACGAAGGCGACGCTCAAGGGGCGCCGTCGTCGTCGCGGCTGCTGACCGCCGGCCCCCCTTTCCACGCTGATGCTCGCACGTGCCCACGTAACCCACTCTGGTTCCCCTAGTGACGCCAACGTCGCCCTGACGCTGGCGCGCTACCTCGACGTCGTGCTCGTGATCGCGAGCGCGCCGTTCGTCCTGCTGGCCGGGATGCCGCGTCTGGGTTACCTGCTCGGCGCCGTCGGCTGGATCGTGATCCGCTTCGGCGTCGAGTTCGTCAAACGCCGCGCTTGGAGCGCGACCGACACGCGCACGCGCGCCGTCCTGCACACCTCCGCCATCCTCGGGCGCGTATGGCTGGTCGCGCTGGTCATTCTCGCCGCCCGCTTCGGAGGAAACACCAAGGACGGGATCACCGCAGCGGTCGTGGTGCTCGCGGCGTTCACCGTCGAACTCGCGATGTCCTTCATGCTGCGCGGACCGCTGCCGCCGACGGGGCGGAGGCCCTCGTGAGCAGGCGCGCCAAGATCGCCCTGGGAATCGGGATCTGGTTCGGCGGGACCGTGATCCTGCTCGTGATCTTCGGATCCCATGGCAAGAACACCACCTACTCGCCCCAGGATGAGTTCAAGCTCCACAAGTGGGTCGACCTGGGGATCTTCTCGATCAACCAGGCGGTGCTCTACCTCTTCCTCGCGGGCATCCTCACGTGCGCGACGATGATCTACGTCGCGCGGCGCATGCAGCAGCGGCCCAACCGCGTGCAGACCCTGGTTGAGGTCATCTTCCAAGGCCTGCAGAACAACATCGTCGGCACCAACATGGACCGCAAGATGGCGGTGCGGTGGTTCCCGTTCATCGCCACGCTCGCGCTCTTCATCTTCTTCTCGAACCTGGTCGGCTTCATCCCGTTGCCAACCGACACGGCGGCCCAGACGATCAACATCTTCGGCCTGCACATTCCGCCCTTCTCGCTCTACGCGGCCACTGCGAACCTCTCGATCCCGCTCGCTCTCGCGCTCGTCGTGTTCGCGTCCTACACCTATGAGGGCGTGCGCAAGAAGGGGCCGATCGGCTATCTGCGCGGCCTCGTTCCCGGCGGTGTCCACGGGGTGATGGCGGTCTTCATCTTCTTCCTGGAGCTGCTCTCGAACGTGATGCGATTGCTCTCGCTCTCCATTCGTCTCTTCGCCAACATCCTCGCCGGCCACCTGATCATCCTGTTCATGGCCGGGGCGCTCGCGGTCCTGCTCGGAGTCGCGGCGCTCGGTTGGTTCACGCTGCCGTTCGGAATCATCCTGTTCATCTTCGAGGTCGGGCTCGTGGCCGCGCTTCAAGCGTTCATCTTCGCCACGCTCACCGCTATCTATCTCGGCGGCGCCGTCGCCGACCACCACTAGGCCAGAGAAGGAGTAACCCTTGTTCCACATGTTGATCCTCGGCGCTACGAGCGTCTCGAGCGGAATCGCAGCCGCCGGAAAGTCGATCGGCCTGGGTGTCGGCGGCGGACTCGGCGCGGTCGGCGCGGGCGTCGGCATCGGCATCATCTTCGGCAAGGCCATCGAGGCCACCACCCGCCAGCCCGAGATGCGAGACGAGATCTCGCAGCTGCAATGGCTGGGCTTCGCACTCACCGAGGCGTGCTTCTTCTACGGCCTCGTGGCCGGCCTCCTGTCCGCGTTCATCGTCTCCTAGGGGAAGGGCGCCCGTGCCAGCCGCATCCGCAGTGATCGCAGCCTCCTCATCCGGCAAGTTCCTGATCACGCCCTCGCTCGGGCTGATGATCTGGACGCTGCTGGTGTTCGTGATCTCGATGGCGCTGCTTGCGAAGTTCGCCTTCCCGGCGATCCGCGGCGCTCTCGATCGCCGCCAGAAGTCGATCGAGGACTCGATCGACACCGCCGAGCGCACGCGCGTGGAGGCCGATCAGTTGCTCGCCGAGTACCGCGAGCGCCTGCGCGAGGCCCGCAGCCAGGCCGAGGAGATCGTCACCCGCGCCCGCGCAGCGGCGCAGGAGCAGGAGCGCGAGGCGGCGGAGGCGGCGCGCGAGCGCGGCGCCCAACTGCTCGAGCAGGCCAAGCACGACATCGAGGTGGCGACGCAGCGTGCGCTCGCGGAGATCCGCGACGAGGTCACCAACCTCACGATCCTCGCGACCGAGAAGGTGACCCGCAAGACACTCGACAGCGCCGATCAGCGGCGGCTCGTCGAGGACGCGCTGGCGGAGCTCGACTTTTCGGCCCTCTCGGCGACCGACAACTAGAGCCTGAATGGAAGAGATCGCCACCGTATATTCGCGCGCTATGTTCGAGGCGGCCCTCGATGCCGGCCGCCTCGATCTCGTGCGCGAACAGCTCGGCCAGGTGGCGGACGCGCTCGAGGGCGGGCACGACCTCCAGGTCTTCTTCTTCTCGCCCTACTTCTCCACCGACGAGAAGCGCGAAGGTCTCTCCAAGCTGCTGACCGACGCCGATCCGCTCCTGGTCAACTTCCTCGAGCTGCTGATCGACAACCACCGCATGCCGGTGATCTTCCGGATCCGCCGCGGCCTGGATGCGCTCTGGGAGGAGCAGAACAAGCTTCTCGCGGTCGAGGTCACCAGTGCGATCGAGCTGGGCGCCGATACGGTCGCCGAGATCGGCCAGCGCGTGGGCGCCCAGACCGGCCGCCGCGTCGAGCTGAAGAGCACGGTCGACCCCGACATCCTCGGGGGCATCGTGCTCCGCGTCGGCAACGCGATCCTCGACGCCTCGATTCGCAACCGCCTTGAACAACTACGCAAGCAGGTCGCCCGGGCCTAGCCGCCGGCACCGACGAGAAGGAGCCCGAACGAGAACATGCAGATCAACCCGGACGAAATCACCAGCATCCTCAAGGCCCGCATCGAGGGGCTCGACGCCGGCAGCGCCACGCTGACCGAGGTCGGCACCGTACTCTCGGTCGCCGACGGCATCTGCCGCGTTCACGGTCTCGAGAACGCGATGTCCTTCGAGATGCTCGAGTTGCCCCACGACGTCGTCGGGCTCGCGCTGAACCTGGAATCCGACAACGTCGGCGCGGTGCTCTTCGGCGACTGGCAGCAGATCGTCGAGGGCGATACCGTCAAGCGCACCGGCAGGCTGCTCGAGATCCCCGTCGGCGACGCCCTCCTCGGGCGCATCGTCGATCCGCTCGGCCGTCCCCTCGACGGTGGCGGCGAGGTGGCGACCACCGAGACCCGCCCGGCCGAGTTCAAGGCCCCCGGCGTCGTCCAGCGCCAGCCGGTGAAGGAGCCGATGCAGACCGGGCTCAAGGCGATCGACTCGATGATCCCGATCGGCCGCGGCCAGCGCGAGCTGATCATCGGCGACCGCCAGACCGGCAAGACCGCGATCGCGATCGACACGATCATCAACAATCGCGGCACCGGCCTGATCAGCGTCTACGTCGCGATCGGCCAGCGCATGGCGACGGTCGTCGCGCTCGCCGAGACCCTGCGCGAGAACGACGCGATGGAGAACACGATCATCGTCGCGGCGGCGGCCGACGAGGCCGCGCCGATCAAGTTCATGGCGCCCTACGCCGGCTGCGCGATGGCCGAGCACTTCCTCTACGGCGGTCGTCACGCGCTCTGCGTCTACGACGACCTCACCAAGCACGCCTACGCCTACCGCCAGATGTCGCTGCTGCTGCGCCGCCCGCCGGGACGTGAGGCCTACCCGGGTGACGTCTTCTACCTGCACTCGCGTTTGCTCGAGCGCGCCGTCAAGCTCAACGACGACCTCGGCGGTGGCTCGATGACCGCGCTGCCGGTGATCGAGACCCAGGCCGGCGACGTCTCGGCCTACATCCCCACCAATGTGATCTCGATCACCGACGGCCAGATCTTCCTCGAGCCCAAGCTCTTCAACTCGGGTGTGCGGCCGGCGATCAACGTCGGCATCTCCGTCTCGCGCGTCGGCGGCAACGCCCAGATCGGCCCGATGAAGCGCGTCGCCGGTCGACTGAAGTTGGAGCTCTCCCAGTACCGCGACCTCGAGGCCTTCGCCCAGTTCGGCTCAGACCTCGACGCCGACACGCAGAAGACGCTGGCCCGCGGCGAGCGCCTCGTCAAGGCGCTCAACCAGGGTGAGCGCGAGCCCCTGGCGGTGGCCGATCAGGTGATCCAGGTCTACGCGGCCACCAACGGCTTCGTCGATCGCGTCAACGTCGATCGGGTGCCCGCCTTCCTCGCCGATCTCGTCTCGGCGGCTCATGCCCGCCACCAGGACCTGCGCGAGAAGATCGCCACGGGCGACTGGAGCGACGAGACGCAGGAGGCGCTGCGCGCCGCCGTCCAGGAGAGTGCCGAGGACTTCGGCTACGACCTCGACGAGGAGGGTCAGCCGCTCGACGACGACGCGCCGCCCCCGCCGCACCCGAGCAACGGCCACGGCAATGGCAACGCGGCCGCCGTGGAGGAGGCCGAGGAGGACGTCGGCGAGCAGGCGCAGGAGGAGGTCGCGGCCTAGGCTGCGACAACTCGATGGCGTCACAGCGCGAAGTCCGGACTCGCATCGCGAGCTTCCGCAACATCCAGAAGATCACGCGGGCGATGGAGGCCGTCTCGGCCGCGCGGCTGCGCCGCGCCGAGCAGCGCATCGCGGCGCTTCGCCCCTACGCGGACGCGCTGCGGCGGATGACCCGCCAGGCCGCGCGCGACGCCGGCACCGAGGCCTCGCGGCTACCGCTGCTCGCCCGCCACGACCAGGAGCAGAACGTCGGCATCCTGCTCGTCACCGCAGACCGCGGACTCGCCGGCGCCTTCAACTCGCAGATCATCCGCTCCGGTCTTCACCTGGCGGCCGAGGTCCAGGGCGAAGGCCGCCAGCCGGTCTGGTACGCCTCCGGCCGTCGTGGCGTCTCCTCGCTGAGCTTCCGCGGGAACACGTTGGTGGGGGCCTACACGGGCTTCACCGACCGGCCCTCATACGCCGACGCCCGCCGCATCTCCGACGACCTCGTCGCGGGCTACATCGACGGCGCGCTCGACCGCGTCGAGGTGATCTACAACGGCTATGTCTCGCCGCTGACCCAGCGCGTCACGCGCGAGACGCTGCTGCCGATCGCCGAGGCCACGGTCCTCGGCGACGAGGGCGAGCAGGAGGCGCAGGAGCGCGAGAGCGGGCCGCGCCCGCTCGTCGACTATGAGCCCGAGGCCGAGGAGTTGCTGCGCGTGCTGCTCCCGGACTATGTCGAGGTATCGCTCTACAGAGCCCTGCTTGAATCGACGGCGTCGGAGCACGGCGCCCGTATGACGGCCATGCGCAGCGCTTCGGAGAACGCCGGCGAGCTGATCGAGGATCTCGCGCTCGAGATGAACCGCGCCCGCCAGGCTGAGATCACCCAGGAAATAATGGAAGTCGTCGCCGGCGCCGAGTCGCTGGTCTAGGACTCACGGCACAAAGGAGCCAGCACACGATGGAAGCTGCCACCGCACCGAATTTCGGTTACATCGAGGAGATCCAGGGCGTCGTCATCGACGCCGTCTTCCACGACAAGCTGCCGGAGATCAACCACGCCATCACCGTCCTGCGGGGCAGCGGCGACGAGGAGGCCGAGGGCATCGCCGCCGAGGTCGACGAGCTGCTCGTCTGCGAGGTGCAGCAGCACCTCGGCGACAATCGCGTCCGCGCTGTCGCGATGGACTCGACCGACGGCCTCGCCCGTGGCGCCAAGATGACCGACACCGGCGGCCCGATCACGGTACCCGTGGGCACCGCCACGCTCGGGCGCATCTTCAACGTGCTCGGCGAGCCGATCGACCTCGGCGAGGAGATGCCCGCCGACATCGAGCGCCGTGGCATCCACCAGGACGCCCCGCGCGTGGAGGACCTGACGCCGACGACCGAGATGTTCGAGACCGGGATCAAGGTCGTCGACCTGCTCGCCCCCTACGCCAAGGGCGGCAAGGTCGGCCTCTTCGGCGGCGCCGGCGTCGGCAAGACGGTGCTGATCCAGGAGCTCATCCACAACCTCGCCAAGGAGCACGGCGGCCTCTCCGCCTTCTGCGGCGTCGGTGAGCGCTCGCGCGAGGGCAACGACCTGTGGCTGGAGATGAAGGAGTCGGGCGTCCTCGACAAGACGATGCTCGTCTTCGGGCAGATGAACGAGCCGCCCGGAGCCCGCATGCGCGTCGCCCTCTCGGGTCTGACGATGGCCGAGTACTTCCGCGACCAGGGCCAGGACGTGCTGCTCTTCATCGACAACATCTTCCGCTTCGTCCAGGCCGGCTCCGAGGTCTCGGCACTGCTCGGGCGGATGCCCTCGCAGGTGGGCTACCAGCCGACACTGGAGACCGAGATGGGCCAGTTGCAGGAGCGGATCGCATCGACGACCGCCGGTTCGGTCACCTCGGTGCAGGCGATCTACGTCCCCGCCGACGACCTCACCGACCCCGCGCCGGCGTCGGTGTTCGCCCACCTCAACGCCACCACCGTGCTCTCGCGGGCGATCTCCGAGAAGGGCATCTACCCCGCGGTCGACCCGCTCGACTCGACCTCGACGATCCTCAAGCCCGACGTCGTCGGGGAGGAGCACTTCCGCGTCGCCACCCGCGTCAAGGAGATCCTCCAGCGCTACAAGGAACTCCAGGACATCATCGCGATCCTCGGCATCGACGAGCTTTCCGACGAGGACAAGGTCATCGTCGGGCGCGCCCGCCGCGTCGAGCGCTTCCTCTCGCAGCCGTTCAGCGTCGCCGAGCAGTTCACCGGCACCCCCGGCGCCTACGTGCCGATCGCCGAGACGATCCGCGGCTTCGCCGAGCTGATCGAGGGCAAGCACGACGACCTGCCCGAGAGCGCCTTCTTCCTCAAGGGCAGCATCGACGAGGTCGTCGAAGCAGCCCACAAGAGCTGATGGCGCGCACCAAGTTCCCCTGCGAGGTCCTCACCCCCGAGGGCGAGGTCTTCAGCGAGGAGGTGGAGATGATCTCCACGGTCACGAGCAGCGGCTCGATCGGCCTGCTCGCCAACCACGAGCCGCTGCTGGCGCGTCTGGAGCCGACGGAGCTTCGGATCTACCGCTCCGAAGGCGACATCGTCCGCTTCGCCCAGGCCGAGGGCTACGTGCAGATGTCCGAGAATCGGGCGCTGCTGCTCGTCGAGGAGGCGATCGACCCCTCCACGCTGGACGCCTCGGCGCTGCGCGAGCGCGTCGATCAGGCCCAGGCGGCGGCCGCCGCCGCTGCGCCAGGATCCGAGGAGTTGGCGCGCGCGCAGCGCGACCAGCGCCGCGCCGAGGCGTTCCTGGCGATCGCCGGCGGCGCGCGCTGACGCGCGGCGTGGCGGCCCGGGCGCTTCACTAATCTCGTAGTCGTGAAAAGGCGCAGTCCGAAACGCATCCGTCGCACGCTGGCCATCGCCGTGGCCCTGGCGGCGATCGCGATCGCCGGCGTCAGCGCCGCCTTCGCGGGCACGATCCACAACCAGGCGAGCCCCAACTGGGCCGGCTGGGTGGCGCTCGCCACGCCGCGCTCGCAGCGTCTCGCCAACCACTTCACGACCGTCACCGGCACCTGGACGCAGCCCGCGGCCACCTGTGCCGGCGCCCACACCAGCTTCGCCGCCTTCTGGGTCGGACTCGGTGGCTACTCGCTGCACTCCAAGGCGCTCGAGCAGATCGGATCGGAGGCCGACTGCGATCACCAGGGCGCGCTCTTCTACTACGCCTGGTACGAGTTCGTGCCGCGACCGCCGTTCACGATCCACAAGATCAAGATCCGTCCCGGCGACTCGATCAGCGCGAGCGTCCACGTCAGCTCCGAGAACGTCACCGTCTCGCTGACCGACGACACCACCGGCCAGCACTTCAGCAAGACGGTCGTCATGCGCTCGCCGACGCCCGACACCAGCGCCGCCGACTGGATCACCGAGGCACCCTCCAACTGCAACGGGATCAACCACTGCAAGCCGCTGCTGCTGACCAACTTCGGCTCGATCGGCTTCAACTCGGCATCCGCCACCTCGATCGGCTTCGGCGGCCGCCACACCGGCGGCATCGACGACCCCGACTGGGATTACGGCGAGATCGTGCTCTCGAGCAACGGAAGCCTGAGCTACTCCGCGAAGGAGCAGAGCTACGCGCTGCCGAGCGGCCTGGGCACCGACGGGCGCTCCTTCAGCGTGCGCTACGGCCCCAGCGGCGTGACGGGGCCCAGCGGCCCCACCGGGACCACCGGTCTGACCGGACCCAGCGGTGCGACCGGCGCTACGGGCGCGGCCGCCGCGAGCAGCTGACCCTGACGCTCGGTAGCCTTCGCGGCGGATGAACGGGCCGCGAGAACCGATCGGCGTGATCGGCACCGGCTACGTCGGGCTCGTCACCGCGGCGGGGTTCGCCGACCTCGGAAGCGACGTCTACTGCGTCGACATCGACGCCGCCAAGATCGCACGGCTCGAGGCGGGCGAGGTTCCGATCTATGAGCCGGGGCTGGCAGAGGTGATCGCGCGAAACCGCGAGCGCATGCACTTCTCGACCACGCTCGATGATGCCGTCGCCAACACGCGCCTGCTCTTCGTCAGCGTCGGCACGCCGCCGACCTACGCCGGCGACGCCGACCTCTCCGCCGTCAACGCCGTCGTCGAGGCGATGCCGGCCTCGGCCGAGCACGCGCTGGTGATGAAGTCGACGGTGCCGTGCGGAACCGGACGCGCCATCCAGCGGGTCTTCGCGCAGCAGGGCAAGACCGAGCTCGCCTACGTCTCCTGCCCGGAGTTCCTCAAGGAGGGCAGCGCCCTCAAGGACTTCCTCGAGCCCGACCGCGTCGTCGTCGGCGCCGACGAGCAGGGCTGGGCAGCCGACGCCGTCTGCGAGCTCTACGCGCCGCTCGGGGCGCCGTTGGTTCGCACCGATGTCGCCAGCGCCGAGATGATCAAGCTCGCCGCCAACGCCTTCCTCGCGACCAAGATCTCCTTCATCAACGAGATCGCCAATGTCTGCGAGGAGACCGGCGCGAACGTGCTCGAGGTCGCCCGCGGCGTCGGTCTCGACGACCGCATCGGACCGAAGTTCCTCTCCGCCGGGATCGGCTACGGCGGTTCCTGCTTCACCAAGGACGTCAGCGCGCTCAAGCTCTTGGCCGCCAACTCCGGCTACCACTTCCAGCTCCTGGGGGCCGTGATCGAGGTCAACGAGCTGCAGAAGCGCCGTGTCGTGGCCAAGCTCTCCCGCCACCTCGGGGCGCTCGCGGGCCGGCGCATAGGACTGCTCGGACTGGCCTTCAAGCCCAACACCGACGACATGCGCGGCGCCTCCTCGCTGGTGCTGGCGGCGCGCCTTGAGGCCGAGGGAGCGCACGTCCGCGCCTACGACCCGGTCGCCACCGAGGAGGCGCTGGCCGTGATGCCCCAGCTCGACTGCGTGCAGCGCGTCGAGGAGGTGCTCGAGGACGCCGACGCGGTCGTGCTGGTGACCGAATGGCCGGAGCTCGTCGGCCTGGACTGGGCCGCCGCCGCAGAGCTGATGGCCGGCGAGGTCGTGATCGACGGGCGCAACGCACTGGACGCCGACGCCGTCCGTGCCGCGGGCCTGATCTATGAGGGGATCGGCGTCGGATGAGGAGCGGCGAGCGTTGCAGGCGGTGATCCTGGCGGGCGGTGAGGGCACGCGTCTGCGTCCGCTCACCACGCTCGTCGCCAAGCCGGTCGTGACGCTGGTCGACCGGCCCTTCATCGTCTACATGCTCGAGTGGCTGCGCCGCCACGGCGTCGACGAGGTGATCCTCTGCTGCGGCTTCGGCGCCGAGGGCGTGCGCGCGGTGCTCGGCGACGGCAGCCGCTACGGCCTGCGTCTCCGCTACGTCGAGGAGTCCGAGCCGCTCGGCACCGCCGGCCCGCTCAAGCTCGCCTCCGAGCTGCTCGACGAGCGCTTCATCGTCTGTAACGGCGACATCCTCACCGACATCGACCTGGCCAGCCAGCTGCAGGCGCACGAGCGGACGGGAGCCAAGGCGACCCTCGCCCTCGTCGCGGTCGAGGATCCGAGCCACTACGGGCTCGTGCGCAGCGACCCGGACGGCGCCGTGAGCGAGTTCGTGGAGAAGCCGCAGGGAGCGGTCGACCCCGCCGACGCGTGGGTCAACGCGGGCGCCTACGTGATGGAGCACGAGGTCCTCGACGCGATCGACCCGGGCCGCGCGGTCTCGATCGAGCGCGAGATCTGGCCGACGCTGGTCGGAGAGGGCCTCTACGCCCACCGAGCCCAGGGCTACTGGATGGACATCGGGACGCCGGCGCGCTATCTGCAGGGGAGCTTCGACATCGTCAGCGGCGCCGTCGCGGTCGATCGCGACCCCGGCCACGAGGCAGCCGCGATCGGCGAGCGCTGCGAGATCGCACCCGACGCACGGCTCGGCGAGTTCGTGATCCTCGGCGAGCGGGTGTCGGTCGGCTCGGGCGCCACGATCGAGCGCTCGGTGGTGCTCGCGGGCGCCCAGATCGGCGACGGCGTCGTGCTGCGCGACAGCATCGTCGCCGAGCGTGCGAAGATCGGCGACTACGCGGAGCTCGAGGAGGACGTCGTGGTGGGATCGGACGCAAACATCGCCGCACACAGCAGGGTCGCCTCGGGGACGAGGGTGCCACCGGGCGAGAGCCTGTGAGCGGGCTCGACCGCGCCAGCATCGAGGCGCTCGACTCCGGCCGCATGCTCGCCAACGTCCTCGGCATCGCCGAGCAGCTGGGCGACGCGCTGTGGCGCGTCGAGTCAGCGGCGATCGAGCCGATCGACACGCCCGGCGGGCTGATCGTGGCCGGCATGGGCGGCTCGGCGGTCGGCGGCTCGCTGGCGCGCGCCGCGCTCGCCGACCAGGCCTCACGCCCGATTCTCTCCACCCGCGGCTACGGCCTGCCGCCGTGGACGACGCCGGACACGACCGTGCTCTGCGCGAGCTACTCCGGCAACACCGAGGAGACGCTCGCCTGCTTCGAGTCAGCGGGAGCGCTCGGCGCGCGGCGGATCGTGGTCACCACCGGCGGCAAGCTCGCCGAGCAGGCGCGCGAGGAGCGCGTGCCGGTGATCCCGATCCCGGCGGGCTTTGAGCCGCGCGCGGCGATCGCCTACATGCTGGTGAGCGCGCTCGAGGTCGCCGCCCTGTGCGGCGCCGGCCCGCGGCTGTCGGCCGAGATCGACGTCACCGCCTCGCACCTGCAGGCGCTCGTCGAGCGCTGGGGCCCCGACGCCGGCGAGGACGCCGCGCCCAAGGAGCTCGCGCGGGCGCTGCAGGGAACGGTGCCCGTGCTCGCCGGCGCCGATCTGACGCTTCCGATCGCCTACCGCTGGAAGACCCAGATCAACGAGAACGCGGGCCTGCCCGCCTTCGCCGCCGAGCTGCCCGAGCTCGACCACAACGAGATCGCGGGCTGGCTGGGCAGCGGCGAGCTGGGCCCCTTCAGCGCCGTCTTCCTCGACGACTGCGACAGCCACCCGCGGCTGCGGGCCCGGATCGGGCTGACCGAGCGCTTCATCGAGCCCCACGCCAAGGTCGTTCGCGTCGTCGAGACCGTCGGCTCGAGCGCCCTCGAGCGCGTCTGCTCGCTGGTGCTCTTCGGCGATCTTCTGTCCTGCTACCTCGCCGCGCTCGACGGCACCGACCCGACGCCGGCGCCGCCGCTCGAGGATCTCAAGGCCCTGCTCAGCGCCGGCAACAACTAGGACCCAGCGCCTCCACTCAGCTCGCCGATGTCGATGATCCTCTCCTGGGTGCTCTTCCCGCTGGTGCTGGCGGCGGTCGGGCTCGGCTGGGGGGCCCTGGTGGAGTGGGCCGCGGGGGAGCGCGATCTGGGCGCGCTGGCGATCCCGCTCGGCCTCGCCGCGGCGATCGTCGTCGCGGCGATCTTTACCTCCTTCGACTTCAGCGCCATGGCCGCGGTGCCGGTCGTGGTGATCGGCGCGCTGGCGGGCCTGATCCGCGCCTTCCGCCGCACGCGCATACCGGCGGCGGCCCTCGTCGGCGCGCTGGGCGTGCTGCTCATCTACGGCGCGCCGGTGATCCTCAGCGGCGAGGCGACCTTCCTCGGCTACGTCCGTCTCGACGACACCGCGACCTGGCTGGGCTTCGTCGATCAGTTCTTCCACCACGGGCGCAATCTCTCCGCGCTCTCGGATCAGTCGACCTACTGGCTGCTGCTGAACACCAACCTGACCGCCGCGGGCTACCCGGCGGGGGCCTTCATGCTGCCGGGGATCGGGCACTGGATCACCGGGATCGACGCCGCCTGGATCTTCCAGCCCGACCTTGCGGTGTGCGCGGGGGCGCTGGCGCTGTGCTGCTACGAGCTGCTCGGGGCGGTGGTCTCGAGCGCCTGGCTGCGGGCCTTCGCGGCCTTCATCGCCGCGCAGTCGGCGCTGCTCTTCGGCTACGCCGCGTGGGGTGGGATCAAGGAGCTGACGGCGGCCTTCCTGCTCGCGCTCGGGATCGCGGTCGGTGTGCGCATGCTGGCCCGCGAGCGACCCGGGGCGCGCGCGGGCGTGCCGGTCGCGGTGGCCGCGGCGGCGCTGACGGTGACGCTCGGCGCGGGCGCGGCCATCTACATCGCGCCGGCGCTGTTCGTGGGCATGAGCCTGCTGATCTGGCGCTCCAGCGGCGGGCGTCTGCTGAGCGTCGTGACCTGGGATGTGGTCGCCGGCCTCAACGCCGTGCTCGGGGCGCTCGCCTTCCAGATCGTGCCCTCGAGCGTCCTCGCCTTCGCGAACCATCGCCACACCCAGGGCGCGGGCATCCTGCTGCTGGCGCTCGACTTCGGCGTGCTCGGATGGCTGCCGGGCGTGTCACGAGCGGACGCGAACCTGCGCCGGATCGTCGGTGTCAGCGTGCTCGCGCTCGGCTGCGTGCTGATCGTCGTGCTGGGCGCGGACGCGACGCCCTATGTGACGCTCGCCGGGCTGCTCGTCCTCGGCGTGACCGCGGCGCTGCCGCCGCCCGATCCGCTGCGCTTCTTCGCCGGCGCCGGCGGCGCGATCCTGACGCTGCCGCTGGCGGTCGCGCTCGCGTTGCCGGCCTGGCTGACGCTCAACTCCTATCTTCCGGCCGGCAGCGGCTTCGCGGCCGCGAGCCCCACGCACGAGACCCAGTACGGCAACCTCACCGCGGCCCTGCGCGGGATCCAGATCGCCGGGATCTGGCTCGATGGCGACTTCCGAAGCTTCCCGGACCCGCCGACCTCCTCGCTGATCAACCACCTGCTGATCTGGTGCGTGATCGTCGCCGGCGCCTTCGCGGTCGCCTGGACCATGCGCCGGCGCAGCTACGGCCTCGGCCTCTACGTCGGGATCGCGCTGGCCTCGCTGGCGATCCTCTCGCTGCGCGGAACGGTGCCGTGGCTGATGGGCAAGTCGCTGGCGTTCTCCTCACCGGCGATCCTCCTCGCCGGCCTCGCCGGGGCCGCGATCCTCTTCAGCCGCGAGCGCGTCGTGGCCATGCTCGCAGGCGTCGTGCTGCTCGGGGCGATCGCCGGCGGCGTGCTGTGGTCCAACTACCTGCAGTTCCACAACGTCACGCTGGCGCCGCGGGCGCGGCTGTCGGAGCTGCAGAAGATCGGCGACATGCTCACGGGCAAGGGCCCGACCTTCTTCAACGAGTACGAGATCTACGGCGACCGCCACTTCCTGCGCGCCGGCGACCCGGTCGAGCCGGCGGAGTACCGCGACGTCAACCTGCCGACGCTCGGCAACGCGCTGCTGACCGACTCGGCCTGGGCGGACCTCGACTCCTTCGCGCTGAGCACGCTCGCGCCCTACCGCTCGCTGGTCGTGCGGATCGCCCCGACCGAGAGTCAGCCGCCCTCGATCTACGGCGAGCGACCCGTGTGGCAGGGCCGCTACTACCAGCTGTGGGAGCAGCCGGCGCACCCGACGCACCGGGTGATCGAGCACGTTTTGCTTGGCGACAACACCAACGACGCCTACTGCGGCTCCGCCTCCAACGCCCCGGGCAACCCGCAGTGCCCGATCCAGCCCGCCGCCGTCCCGGTCTGCACCCAGGTGCACGCCCTGGCCGCCACCGCGAGCAACGACCACGGCGAGTTGCTCGCCTACCGGCGCACCAATCCGATCGTAGAGCGCGCCTCCAGCCTCTCCTTCGAGCCGGGGCCATGGGTGGCGAGCCCGCCGAACCTCGGGCCGGCGCTCGGGAGCGCCGGGGCGCGCGCGAGCTGGCACCTGAAGCTCGGTCACGCGATCTCGGGCTACCAGCTCTGGCTGGGGGGGACCTTCTCGCGCGGCTTCGAGGTCACCGTCGACGGTCGCCGCCTCGGCGACGTCTCCGACGCCCTGGACCCGCCGGGAGCCTACGAGCGCGTCGGGGCGCCGCTTCACCTGCGCGCCGGCAGCCACACGATCACCGTGATCTACCACGGCGAGAGCCCGTTCGCGCCCGGCAGCGCCGACACCGAGGTCCCGACCTACGACGACCTCAGCGCGGTGGCCCTGGCGCCGCCCGCGGCGAGCGGGCGCTACCTGACGGTGGCCCCGGCCCAGGCCGGCGAGCTCTGCGGCCAGAGCCTCGACTGGATCGAAGTCATCGCCCCGCAGTGAGGGTTGGGTGCATGCACCCAACCCCGGGGAGGTGCATGCACCTCCCCGCTGGGCGGCGCATGCGCCGCCCAGTACAACCTTGACATAGTTGTGGTAAGGTAGTGGGCGCGACGATGGAAGCGCTGACGATCAACGAGGCAGCGCGGACGACCGGCTGGTCGCCCCGCATGCTTCGCTACATCGAAAGCGCCGGGTTGCTCGAACTGCGCCGCTCGGCCGGGGGCTACCGGCTCTACGGGCCGGCGCAGCTGCAGCGCCTGCGGACGCTGCGCGAGCTGCTGGCGCGCTTTGGGTTTGGACTCGCGGAGCTCGGCTTCGCTCGCCGCCTGCGTAGCGAACCGCTACTCGCGGCGGCGGTGACCGAGTTTTTCGAGACCGAGCCGCAGCGCCCCGACTTCATCGCACCGCACGACTGGCTGCGCTGGGAGCAGGAGAAGCATCAGGCCCTGCTCGCGGCCGCCGACACCCCCCAAATGGAGGCTGCATGACACTGACCGCCGAAGATTTCAAGGTCGCCGATATGTCGCTGGCCGAGTTCGGCCGCAAGGAGATCCGGCTCGCCGAGCACGAGATGCCCGGCCTGATGTCGATCCGCGCCGAGTTCCAGGGCGCCCAGCCGCTCAAGGGCGCCCGCATCACCGGCTCGCTGCACATGACGATCCAGACCGCCGTGTTGATCGAGACGCTGGTCGCGCTCGGCGCCGAGGTGCGTTGGGTCTCCTGCAACATCTTCTCGACCCAGGATCACGCCGCCGCCGCGATCGCCGCCGCCGGCGTGCCGGTCTTCGCCTGGAAGGGCGAGACGCTCGAGGAGTACTGGTGGTGCACCGAGAACGCGCTGCGCTTCCCCGACGGCACCGGCCCCAACATGATCCTCGACGACGGTGGCGACGCCACCCTGCTCGTGCACAAGGGCGTCGAGTTCGAGGCCGCCGGCGCGGTGCCGGACCCCTCGACCGCTGAGAACGAGGAGTTCGGGCTGATCCTCGGCGTGCTCGGGCGCTCGCTCGCGGAGGACCCCCAGCGCTGGACGACCATCGCGGCCGGCATCAAGGGCGTCAGCGAGGAGACGACGACCGGCGTGCACCGCCTCTACCAGCTGGCCGAGAACGGCGAGCTGCTGTTCCCGGCGATCAACGTCAACGACTCGGTCACCAAGTCGAAGTTCGACAACCTCTACGGCTGCCGCCACTCGCTCGTCGACGGCATCAACCGCGCGGTCGACGTGATGCTCTCGGGCAAGACCGCGGTGGTCTGCGGCTTCGGCGACGTCGGCAAGGGCTCGGCGGAGTCGCTGCGCGTCCAGGGCGCGAAGGTGATCATCACCGAGATCGACCCGATCTGCGCGCTGCAGGCGTCGATGCAGGGCTACTCGGTGCTGACCCTCGAGGACGTCGTCGAGACCGCCGACATCTTCATCACCACGACCGGCAACAAGGACATCATCACCGCCGCCGACATGGCCCGCATGAAGCACCAGGCGATCGTCGGCAACATCGGTCACTTCGACAACGAGATCGACATGCTCGGGCTCGAGAACTTCCCGGGGATCGAGCGGATCAACATCAAGCCGCAGGTCGACGAGTGGCGCTTCCCCGACGGCCACTCGATCATCGTCCTCTCGGAGGGGCGGCTGCTCAACCTCGGCAACGCGACCGGCCACCCGTCGTTTGTGATGTCGAACTCCTTCTCCAACCAGACGATCGCCCAGATCGAGCTGTTCACCCGGACCGACCAGTACCCGATCGGCGTCTACGTGCTGCCCAAGCACCTCGACGAGAAGGTCGCACGGCTGCACCTCGACCACGTCGGCGTCAAGCTCACGAAGCTGACCGACGATCAGGCCGCCTACATCGGCGTGCCCGTCGAGGGTCCCTACAAGCCGGACCACTACCGCTA
>DASXEZ010000112.1:0-6360 GCA_036489875.1 Solirubrobacteraceae bacterium
TCATCGGCCCGGCGATGTCCTGTGCAGAGGAGATGGGCACGATCCCGGCGCCGGGAACCGAGCCGAGCGTCGGCTTGAAGCCGACGATCCCGCACAGGCCGGCGGGCGAGACGATCGAACCGTCGGTCTCGGTGCCGATCGCGGCGGCTGCGAGGTTGGCGGCGATCGCCGCCGCCGAGCCCGAGCTCGAGCCGCTCGCGTTGCGATCCAGCGCGTAGGGGTTGCGCGTGAGGCCGCCCCGAGCGCTCCAGCCGCTGCTCGAGTGCGTCGAGCGGATGTTGGCCCACTCGCTGAGGTTGGTCTTGCCGAGGATCACCGCGCCCGCGTCGCGGAGCCTCCCGACGAGGTGGGCATCGCGGTTTGCGCTGACCGCGTCGAGCGCGAGTGAACCCGCAGAGGTCGCCATGCGATCGCCGGTGGCGATGTTGTCCTTGAGCAGGACGGGGATCCCGTGCAGCGGCCCGCGCAGCTCGCCGGCTCCTCGTTCGCGGTCGCGCAAGCTGGCGATCTCCCGGGCCTCCGGGTTGAGTTCGATGACGGCGTTCAGCCGCGGGCCCGCCTGATCGAGCGACCGGATCCTGGCGATGTAATCCGCGGTCAGGCGTCGCGAGCTGAGCCGCCCGGCGGCCATCTCTGCCGCCAGGCGCGAGATGTCCCACTCGAGGTAGCGGAAGCCTTCTCCCGGTACTCGGCTCGCGGCGGCGGATCCCTCGGCGCGTGGCATCGGCGAGGGCGGACCTTAGCGCTCGCGCTCGCCCCCCACATACGTCCTCTCGCCAGCGTTTTCGGTCGCGCAAAACGGCCAATCTGCCGAGTCCATAAAGCGTGTTCGCTGGGAAGAGCAGAGCCATCATGAACCGCTTCGGCTTTCTCATCCAACCTCACCGCAGCCGCCGTCTGTGCGTGCTCGGCGCATCCGCACTGCTCGCGCTCGGCGTTGCCGGTTCAGCGCAGGCGGGCGGTGTGTCCAGTGTCGCAGCGCCTGGCGTGTCGTTCCCCTCGCCGGGGACGATGGCCTTCGCCCGTCTCCCGGCCCAGGTCGCCGGTGGGCATCACTTCACGCTCCATGCGGAGTTGCCGCTCGCCATCTTCGGAGGCGTCATGCACCTCCAGCGCCAGACCCCCAGTGGCCACTGGCGCTCCCTCGTCTCCGCCGCGGTGCGACCGCGGATCTTCTGGCTGCACTGGTTCGTGCCTGCTCGCTGGCGCGGCTCGCAGCTCTCGGTGCGCTTCGTGCTCAAGAGCGGTGGCTTGATGCTCGCGTCCAGCCCCACGTATACGATCGCGGTGTCGGCATGAGGCCCCTTCTCCGCGCCACGGTTGGCCGTCCACGGCTCTTGGCGATCCTGCTCGGATCGATTGTGGCCGCGTGCTCGTTGAGCATCGCGACCGCCAGCGGTGACGTCAGCCACGTTGGCTGGCCGCATACCGTGACCGTCTGGTTCGCCGGGAACGGCGGTCAGCGCGGCATCGGCACCGACGGCCCCGACATGCTGCTCGGCGGCGCCGGCTCGGATGTCATCTACGGCGGTTCAGGCGACGACATCATCTGGGGTGATCGTCATCCGAGCCCGAACGGGCCCGATCAGACCGACCGCCTCTACGGGGGAGTAGGCAGCGACTGGATCTACGCCAGCCACGGCGCCAACTACCTCTTCGGCGGCCCCGGCGACGACCACATCTTCGCCTACTTCGGCCACGGCACGATCGACTGCGGCCCAGGCGACGACATCGTCACGACCGACAAGTCGCACATCCACGACTACACCTACACCAACTGCGAGGTCGTCAAGATCGGCTATCCGTGAGGTCGTCCGCGCCCGCTAAGGCGCGGCCGGCACCACGGTGAGCGTCGCACCGGCGGCTTCCCCGAGCTCGTCGGTGTCGAAGCCGACGCCGTCCAACAGCCGCACCTCGTCCATCCGCGCCAGGAAGTCATCGGCGGTCTCGAGGAAGTTGAGCCGCTCGGTGCGGTAGTGCATCGGGACCACCCAACGCGGTCGCAGCTTCTCCACGATCGCGGCCGCGTCGGCGGCGCCGATCGTGAAGCCACCGCCCACGGGCACGAACAGGAGGTCGACCTCGCCGATCGCGGCGGCCTGCTCCTCGCGCAGCACCGACTGGCCGAAGTCGCCGAAGTGCGCCACGCGCACGCCGTCGAGCACGAACGAAAAGATCGTGTTCGGTCCGCGCTCGGTGCCGGCGCTCGCGTCGTGCTCGGAGGCCACCGCCACGATGGTGCCGATCGGGGAGTCGAGCTTCCCTGCAGTGGAGCGCAGCAGCACCGGGTCACCGTCGATCGCCTCGACACCGTTGTGATCGGCGTGCTCGTGGGTGACGAGCAGCAGGTCCGCGCTCACCCCGGAGATCAGCGGGTAATCGATCGTGATCCCGCGGGCGGCGAACTGCGAGGTGTCGCCGAAGGGATCGATGAAAACCGTCGCCGACTCACCGGTGAGGCGGAACGCCGACTGGCCGTACCACTCAACGTGCATGTGATCGCTCCTGTGTCGTTGCGCGCTGGGCGCCGTGTCCCCGGCCCGCCATCTTGACGATCAGCCCGCGGCGGCCCGCTCCGCCAGAACAATCGCACCGAGCACCCCGGCGTCGTCTCCGAGCGCCGGCGCGACGATGTAGTCCCCGATGCCCGGGCCGAGTTCGTCGGCGTCGACGTAGCCGTTGAGCAGTGCCGTCACCTGCCGGCGCACGGCGGCGAGCATCAGCTCTCGATGGCCCTCGTCGTGCTCGCCGCCGAGGATGACGCCCCCACCGAGGATCACCAGTTGCGGCGAGAGCGTGCAGACGATGTTCGCGATGCCGGCCGCGACGTAGTGTGCAAGCAGCTCCAGATCGGCGCCCTCGCGCAGGTCGCTCGCTTGGACGCCTGCGCCCCAGCGCTTCTCGATCGCGGCGCGCGCCGCCCAGCCCTCCCAGCAATCGGGATGGAAGGGGCAGGAGCCGGTCTCGAGCGGATCGCTCGGGTGCCGTGGCACCCGCATGTGGCCCATCTCCGGGTGCACCAGGCCGTGCATCAGGCGACCGCTGACCATGCCGCCACCGCCGATGCCCGTGCCGACGGTCACGTAGGTGAAGGTGTCCAGGCCCTGAGCGGCGCCCCAGCGCCCCTCCCCGAGCGCCGCCCCGTTGACATCGGTGTCGAAGCCGACCGGCAGCGCACCGAGCGCCGCGCTGATCGTCGCGAGGACTCCCACGCCGGCCCAGCCGGGCTTCGGCGTGGAGGTGATACGTCCGCGGGCGAGGTCGACGGGTCCGAAGCAGGCGACGCCGACCGCGTCGAGCTCGAAGCTCCCGAGATAGTCCGTGACCGCCGCGAGCGTCTGCTCGGGCGCGCCCGTGGGGATCACGCTCCGCTCGTGCAGGTCCCCGGGGCCGGTCCCGACCGCGCACACGAACGTCGTTCCGCCGGCCTCGACGCCGCCGAACACCGCTCAGGCCCCGTCCTCCGGCGATTCCTCCTCGGGGAAGGTGCCGGCGGCCTCGGTGATCAGGCGGGTGCCGCGTCCGTGGCTGAAGAAGCTGTAGGACCAGCGCAGCAGCACCACGGAGCGATTCTCGAACCCGACCAGGTAGTAGAGGTGGACCACGAGCCACAGCACCCACGCTGGGAAGCCGCTGACCCGCAGGGGCCCGATCTGGGCGACCGCACGGGCGCGACCGATCGTCGCCAGGGCCCCCTTGTCGCGGTATCGGAAAGGCGGCATCTTGCGCGCGCTGAGCGCCGCGGCCACGGAGCGGGCCGCGTAGGCGCCCTGCTGGATCGCCACCGGCGCGAGGCCCGGCAGCGCCCGTGGCTCGCCGTCTGCGCCGCTACGGATCGCCACCATGTCGCCCAGCGCGAGCACCTCGGGGTGGCCGGGCAACGTGAGGTCGGCCTCCACGGCCAGGCGTCCGGCGCGGTCCACCTCGGCGCCGCAGGCCTCCGCCAACGTCTGCGCGAGCGGCGAGGCCATCACCCCCGCAGCCCACAGCACGGTGCGGGCCGACACGCGCGAGCGGGCCCCGTCAGCGCTCTGAAGCTCGATCGAGCGGGCACCGACGTCGGTGACGGTGTGGCCGAGCATCGGCCTGACGCCGATCGCCTCCAGTGACTTCTGGGCGTGGCGCGAGAGGGACGGCGGGAAGCCGCCGAGCACACGGTCGGTGGTCTCGATCAAGAGGATCCGCGCACTGCTCGGATCGCTGGCACGGAATTCTGTGGGCGTGTCGCGCGCCAACTCCGCGATCTGCCCAGCGAGCTCGACCCCCGTCGGTCCGGCGCCGACGACGACGAAGGTCAGCCAGTCCTCGCGTTCGAGCGGGTCGCTGGTGAGCTCGGCAGCCTCGAAGGCCGCCAGGATCCGTCCGCGCACCTGGACCGCGCTGTCGAGGGACTTGACCTCGAGGGCCAGCCGTCGCCACTGCTCGTGGCCGTAGTAGGAGTAGGTCGAGCCGCCGGCGACGACCAGACGGTCGTAGGGAAGGCGGTACGGCTTGGTTCCGGCGATCACGGGAGCGACGAGGACGCGGCGTCCCTCGAGGTCAAAACCGGTCACCTCGCCGATCAGCACGCGCGCGTTCTGCTGGCCGCGCAGAACGCGCCGCAGCGGCACCGCGATGTCGCCGGGCGAGAGCGAGCCGGTCGCAACCTGGTAGCTGAGGGGCTGGAAGAGGTGGTAGTTGTGGCGGTCGATCAGCGTCACCTCGACGTCGGTACGCGCGAGCGAGCGCGCCGCCTTGAGCCCTCCAAAGCCGCCGCCGACGATGACCACGCGCGTGCGTCCGCTGGCGGCCCCCACGATCGCGCTACCCGCTCTGCAGTGCCGCGCGTCGCGAGCGAGCACCGGCGCCGGCCGGCGCTGAAGGGCTCGCGATCAGGCCTGCCCGCCGCACCACCACAATTGTAGAGCCGTGCACACCGGCGCTCACCGCGGCTCGCCCCTCCGTCGCGTCTGCTGGAATGTCGGCAGTGGAGGTCCCGCCTGGCCGTAGGGTTCGCTGGTGAATCGCACGCTGCGCCGCATGCTTGGGGCTGCGGTGGCGATCGCGTTGCTGACCGTGGTCGCCGCCTCGACGGCCGCGATCGAAACGGTCGGCACGGTCGCCGACCTCTTCGCGAAGGGAATCCAGGTGCGCTCGCCGGATTTGACGGTCAGCGCGCCGGACTCACCGACGACGATCCTGGTCCTCGGCTCTGATCGCCGCGACAAGGGCGCGATCGACGCGAGCGACCCGGCGCACAGCGACACGCTCCTGCTGCTGCATCTGGATCCGAGCACGCACCTGTGGTCTGAGATGTCGATCCCGCGCGACTTCTACGGAGCCTGGAAATGGCATGGTGGTTCCTACGACGGCAAGATCAATGCCGTGTACACGGTCGGGGGCACCGGCGCGTCGCTGCACGTCATCAAGAAGCTGCTCCACATCCCGATCAACTACGTCATCGACATCAACTTCACGGCGTTCGACAAGATCGTGGACAAGCTCGGCTGCGTCTACACCGACGTGGATCATCTCTACTACAACGCGCAGGGCGACGGGTATGCGGCGATCGACGTGCGCCCCAGATATCAGCCGTTGTGTGGTCAGCATGCGCTCGACTACGTTCGCTACCGCCACGAGGACGACACCTTCGCCCGCGACGCCCGCGAACAGGCTTTCCTGCGCGACGCCAAGGCGCAGCTCGGTCTGAGCGGGTTGCTCAACCACGCCAACGACATCATCACCGCCCTCTCGAAGTCGGTCGCGTCCAACATCCACAGCTCCCACCAGGTGGCGGGCCTGGTGGAGACGGTGCTCAACTCGGTGACCGGCCCGGTGAACCAGATCCAGTTCCCCAACGAACCGCTGCCCGTCGACGGCCAGGACGACCAAACAGCGACGCGGACGCAGCTGCGCGATGTCGCCAAGCGCTTCCTCGACGGCGTGGTCTCGGCCCCGGTCGTTCACTCGATCGCGGCGAAGACGCACTCGGGATCGCACTCGGGGGGCGCCCATCGGACGGTCCACACGGCCTCTCCGCCGAGCGCCCCCGGACTCATCGCGACCTCCTCGACCGTGATCAACGACGCGGCGTTGCTCGGACCCGACGTCAACTTCCCGGTCGATGTCCCCGCGCTGAGCCTCGACACGGCCACTCCAGATCCCTACCGGGCCTTCTCGCACTACACGATCAAGGATCCGCAGGGGCACGTCCACCTCGGCTACCGGATCGACTGGTCCACCGGCGATGTCGGCTCCTACTACGGCATCGAGGGCATGAACTGGACCAATCCCCCGCTGTTCGCCAACGCCGACAAGGTCCACCGCTACGGCCGCGAGTACCTCTACGTCAACACCGGCGGCAAGGTCCAGGACGTCGGC
>DASXEZ010000155.1:0-9873 GCA_036489875.1 Solirubrobacteraceae bacterium
CCGAGCCGCTGCCACCGAGTCAGCCGAAGCCGCAGGACGCCGATCGCGCGTCGTTGCGTGATGCGTTGCTGGCGAGCGGCGACCCGCCCCGCGAGCTGGTGGCTCAGCTGCTCGACTACCACGACCGGGAACGCAAGCCGGTGTGGTGGGCTTTCTTCGACCGGCTCGAGCGGACATCGGCGGAGCTCATCGAAGACTCCGACGCGATCGGAATGCTCGAGCCCGTCGGCGAGTCACGGCCGGACGCGCGATCGCACGTCCACGTTCTCACCTACCCGGGGCAGGAGCACAAGCTGCGCGTCGGCGACGCGCCGAGGGATCTCGCGACGGGCGGCGGGGCGGCCGGGACGATCGTCGCGCTCGACCGCGAAGCTCGCCTGCTCGAGCTACGGCGCGGGCCCTCGCTCGACGGCGTAGCTCTACCTGGCGCGCTGATCCCCGGAAACCCCTACGGCACCGACGTGCAGGAGGAAGCGCTCGAACGGCTCGGTCGCTCGCTGCTCGCGAACAACCGAAGGTACCCAGCGCTCGAATCCGTGCTCACCCGCGAATCGTTCCCACAGCCCGTTCAGACCGACGACCTCGCCGCCATGCAACAGCTCGTCCGCTCACTCGATGGGCGTCAGCTCGTGATCCAGGGCCCGCCCGGGTCGGGCAAGACATGGACGGCCGGGCGACTGATCGCCGACCTGATGGGGGCCGGGAAGACCGTCGGGGTCGCCTCGACGAGCCACAAGGCGATCCACAACCTGCTGGGCCACGTCGAAACGGCCGCAGGCGAACTCGCGATCGCCTTCGACGGACGAAAGAAGGCCAGCCAGGACAACCCGGAGTCGGAGTACGACGGCCAGATGATCACGAACGTATGGAAACCCTCAGACACCGCGGGGGCCGACCTCGCCGCCGGCACCGCATGGCTCTTCTGTCATCCCGACCACGACGGCACACTCGACTACCTGTTCATCGACGAAGCCGGCCAGGTGTCGCTCGCGGACGCGATCGCGATGGGCACCTGCGCACGCAACCTCGTCCTGATCGGCGACCCGCTCCAGCTCGCCCAAGTGCTGCAGGGAACGCACCCCGACGGCGCCGACGCGTCAGTCCTCACTCACCTCTTGGGCACGCACGCGACGATCCCGCCCGACCGCGGCCTCTTCCTCGAACGCACCTTCCGCCTGCACCCCGACGTCTGCGGCTACATCTCCGAGGTGTTCTACGAGGGGCGGCTGCGACCCGACGCGCGCACAGCCGACCGAACGACGCCGCTCGGCACCGGGCTTCGCTACATCCCGGTCGAACACGAAGGAAACCGCCAGTCCTCCGAGGAGGAGGCGGCCGTCGTGGTAGCCGAGGTCGCACGACTTCGCGACGCGGGCGTGCGGGCTAGCGACGTGATGGTCGTCGCGGCGTTCAACGCCCACGTTGATCTCCTCCGAGAGCGTCTGCCCGCGGACCTGCGCGTTGGCACGGTCGACAAGTTCCAAGGCCAGGAAGCCCGGGTCGTGATCTACTCGATGGCCAGCTCGAGCGGCGAGGACGTGCCCCGCGGCCTCGGCTTCCTCCTCTCCCGCAACCGCCTCAACGTCGCGATCTCCCGCGCGCAATGCCTCGCCTACCTCGTCTGCTCTCCCCGCCTGCTCGAGGTCGACTGCAAGACGATCGAGCACATGCGGCTTGCCAACGCGCTCTGCCGTTTTGTCGAGATCGCCGAATAGCGCGTGTCCTCTTTGGGAGGTTGCGGACTTGGTGGATCCAGTGGTGACGCTTGCGGGACCCCGAGAGTAGGCCGCGAGATCCGAGCGCATCGCCGCTTCGTCTGCGCGAGGATGCTCGGCATGCTCAACGGCACGGCGCGCGGCGCGGGTAACGCGACCCCCACCGCGTGGGCCTCGGCCAACAGCCGGTAATGAGCTCTAACCTCTCCTGGCTCGACTACTCCGACGCCGAGCGACGCGCGGCGCTCGACGTCATCGAACTTTTCCGCGACCGCGATACCCGCGATGAGTTAGGGCTCGGCTCAATCCGGGACGGGTTCGCCGAGCACTTCTTCCCGGGAACGAGCACCATCCAAACCCGCGTCGCCTACTTTCTGTTCATCCCGTGGCTCTATCGCTCGCTGGAGCAGCAGCACGCCGGTAGGGCGAACGTGGCCGATCGCGCCCGCAAGGCGGAGCTGGATCTCATCGAGCCACTACTTGCCGACGGCGACCCTGACGGTGTGATCGGAGCAAGGGTGCGACGTTCACTCAAGCGGCTACCGAGCGACGTGTATTGGCAGGGACTTGCCGCGTGGGGAATCAGGCTATATCCCGGTAGCCGGGATCAATATCTTCGGCGGCTTGCGAATCTCAGCATGCAGCAGCGGACTAGCGTCGATGACGACGGCGAGCCGCTCGCCGACGCGGCCGCTGCCGTGCACTGGCATCCGGGACTACCCGACCCGCCTGAGGGCTTCCCTGGCGAATGCTCGCTGCGACTGCGTCCCGAGGATCGCACCTACCTGACCGAGCGTGTGCTCCTCGGCCGCCCGCGCGGCACCCTGCTCGCCTGGCTTGTCGAGCACGGTCGCCAGTCCAATATCGCGTTCGCCTGGGGGCACCCTCACCTTGCTCGCTTTCCGCGCGAGACGATCGATGACCTGAATCAGGCTCGCATGCTCTCGGCGGTGATGCAGGGAGCCGCTCTGCTTTACAACCTATTGCTCGCTCGCCGGCTCGTGTGGGAGGAGAAGATCGAGGAGTTCGAGCGCCGCCTCTCAGATTGGTCGAGATCTCTGGCGCTCGAGGCTGGCGGTGAACCGGGCCGGTGGGACCTCGCCGAGCTCTGGCAAACCGTCGATCGCACTCCCGGAACCGTCACGGCGCCCACACGCGCGTTTATCGAGCGCTGGGCCCGACTCGTGGTCGAGGAGCAAGACCTCTCGAACTCAGGCCGCGCGCGTGAGCTCATCAGCAGTCGCGAGCGCCAGGTCAAGGGCCCCATGGGCGCGCGACTCCATAGCGAGGCCGCTCTTCACCTCTGGGGCGGCGACGCCGGCACCGCGCGTATGAACTACCGCTGGGTCATCGCCCAGCGGTTCATCAACGACCTCGTCCCACCAGATGCTCGCTCCTGACGATCGTCAGCTGCTCGTGGAGGCGCTCACGCCTCCCGACGGATATCGCTTCGACCAGGGGGTCGGCACGACCTTCTCGCTCGACCTAGTGGCGCTGCTCCGCGTTCCGCTCGCATTCACGGTTTTCGACTGGCAGCAGGAGGATGGCCGGCCAACCGCCGACCCGCATGCGCTCCTCGCGGCGCTGCGCCAGTACGCGGACCGTTTGACGATCTTCTGCCAGGCCGGTCAGATTGCCGTCCCCCAGCACGACCATCGTCTTCTCTCCCAACTCGAGGATGCAGTCGTGGAGGCTCGCAGTCCCACCGACGGCGGTGTCTTTCATCCCAAAGTCTGGGCCCTGCGCTACGTCGCCCCGGACGAGCCGACTCTCTACAGGCTGCTCGTCCTCTCCCGCAACCTGACGTTTGACCGCTCATGGGACACGGCTCTAGTCCTCGACGGGGAGCTCACGAACAGCGGCCGTCCGATTGTGTCCTCCCGCCCGGTTTCCGAGTTCGTTGCTGCCCTCGAGGGTTGCGCAGTCTCGCCGCTCAGCGAGGCTGCGACGGTTCGCGTTCGCACGATCGCGCAAGACCTCGCCCGCGTCCGCTGGGACCTGCCGCCCGACTTCGAGAGCGTGGTCTTTCATCCGATCGGTCACGACGGCCGCCCCGTGTGGCCGTTCAGCGGGGACATCCGCCGGCTGCTGGTCATCTCTCCCTTCCTGTCCGCCTCAGCCCTCGATCGGCTCGCGCATGCAGGCAACGACCACCAGCTGATCTCCCGCCTGGAGACGCTCGCACGCCTGTCTGCGGATGAGCTCGCAAGCTTTGAGCCAATACAAGTGTTCGACGACGCCCTACAACCCGACGATGACGTACACACCTTCAACGCAGCAAGCGACGCGGCTGCCGACGAAGCCGCACTCGACCCCGGGACAGAACTCACCGGACTGCATGCCAAGGTCTACGTCGCCGACGCCGGCTGGAAGGCGCGTATCTGGGTCGGGTCGGCAAACGCGACGCACGCGGCGTTCAACCGCAATGTCGAGTTCCTCGCCGAACTTGAGGGCCCGAAAAGCCGCTGCGGCATCGACGCGGTGCTCGGCGACGCCCACAGCGACCGAAGTCTCGGATCGCTCCTGCGCCGCTACGAGCTGCCGGGCGAGCAGGTCGAGGTTGACGCAGTGCTGGAGAGGCTCCACGACGCGCTCCAGCATCTTCGACGAGACATCGCGTGCGCGGATCTCGTCGCAGAAGTCGCCGCGGAGGAGAGCGGTCACTACGCGCTGACGCTGACAATGCCCACCCTAAGCACTCCCCCGACGGACGCTGAAGTTCTAGTGCGGCCGATCACGCTCACGCAAGCACAGAAAATCACAGCCACCTCGACATGGCACGCTCTTCCAACTGAGCTGCTGACGGCGTTCTTCGCCTTCGAAATCACTATCCGGGCGGAGGGCCGCGTAGCCTCCACCGGGTTTGTCACGCGAGCAGATCTGCGGGGCGCTCCTGCGGACCGACGCGAGTCACTTCTCAGAGCACTGCTTCGCGACAAGAGCCAGGTGCTGCGCTTTCTGCTGCTCCTGCTGGCCGACAGTGCGCGGTCGGCGGACTCGGCGCTCAACGCACTGGCGGTGTTCCGTGAAGGCGCGCGCGCGGAGACGGCGGGGCAGTGGCAGGCGCAGGTGCCTCTCCTTGAGACGATGCTCAAGGCACTCGATCGGGATCCGGACACGCTGCAGCAGGTCGAGGGGCTCATCGCCGATCTCAGTTCGACGGCCGACGGCGCCGAACTGTTGCCCGATGGCCTGCTCGAGATCTGGCAGCCGATTCGCGACGCGATGACAGGGCCGTGACGGACCGCATCGACGTCGACGCGGAGCTCGGCCGGCTGAAGGACTTCCAGCTTGAGACCGTGAGGTACGCCTACGGTCAGCTGTTCCGCGACGACGACGCACGACGATTCCTGGTTGCCGACGAAGTCGGGCTCGGAAAGACGCTGGTGGCCCGCGGTGTGACAGCGCTTGTGGTCGATGAGCTGCAGCGCAGCGGAAAGGTCGGCCGCATCGACATCGTCTACGTCTGCTCAAACGCGGACATCGCGCGCCAGAACATCCGGCGTCTCAACGTAACCGGACGCGACGACGTCGCGCTCGCATCGCGCATCACGCTTCTGCCGCTCGAGACCCACAAGCTGCGCTCCAACGAGATCAACCTGATCTCACTCACCCCAGGTACCTCGCTTGACCCGCACTCTTCCCTCGGAGTCAGCAAAGAGCGGGCCGTTCTCTTCTGGATGCTCAAAGAGGCGATCGGCTACCGCCGTAACAGCAAGAGCGTGTTGCGCGCACTCCGAGGCGATGCGGCGATGGTGTCGTTTAGTAACGCTGTCGCATCCCTCGACCCGCGCAACCACGCCGCGCCACCGATCGATCCGGGGCTGACGCGCGATTTCGTCGCCGCGGTTGAACAAAGAAGCGAGCTCGTGGAGGCATTTCAGGGGCTATGTGACCGAATGACCGTCCGCCACGAAACCAATGCTGCGTGGTCGGAGGAGCTGCGCTACGACCGGCGCGAGATCGTCAGCGACCTGCGCGCCACCCTCGCACAGGTGTGCATCTCGGCGCTCGAGCCGGATCTGGTCATCCTCGACGAGTTTCAGCGCTTTCGCGATGTCCTGGACAACCCGGACACAGCGGCCGGGGAGCTCGCGCAGCAGCTGTTCAACTGGCGCGATCCCGAAAGCGGGACGCGCGCGCGACTCCTGCTCCTCAGTGCTACTCCCTACAGGATGTACACGCTCGGCCAAGAGCACGAGACCGAAGACCACCAGCAGGACTTCATGCGCACCGTGCGTTTTCTGTGCGGCGACGACACGGAGACCGCCGCCGAGATCGAGAGCGCGTTCGCTGATCACAAGCACTCGCTCATCAACACCGCAGAGATCAACTTACCCGAGCTGCGCGGTTGCCGCGGCCGGATTGAAGCGGCTCTCGGCACCATCATGTGCCGCACCGAGCGACTCGCTGTCCGCGACGACCGTGACGGGATGCTCGAGCATCGCGACGTCGCGACTCCGCTTATGGCGAGTGATGTGCGCGGCTACCTGGCACTGCAGAACGTGGCCCGGCTGCTCAAAGAACCCGACGTGATCGAGTACTGGAAGAGCGCTCCATATCTCCTCAACTTCATGGACGGGTATCGCTTCAAAACCAAGCTGGAGGACGCTGCCGAATCCCCAGTCCTCAGTCGCGAGGTTGCGACCGCGATCAGTCGACACGCGCAGAATCTCTCCTGGAGGGACGTCGAGCGCTACGGGGACATCGATCCCGGCAACCCGCGCATGCGTGTCCTCGACGCGGACGTCATTCAGTCGGGGGCGTGGCAAGCCCTGTGGATCGCCCCGTCTCTTCCGTATTACGCGCTCGAAGGGCCGTATGCCGACCGCCGCGTGGCGGGCTTCACAAAGAGACTCGTCTTCTCGTCGTGGAACGTTGTACCCCGCGCCGTAGCGGCGATGCTGACCTATGCCGCCGAGAGACGGATGCTGCGTCTACTGGAGAGCGATCCTCGCAACACGCGACGGGCGCGCGACCAGCGCACGCAGCTACTGACCTTCCGGATCAGCGACGGGCGGCTCAGCAGCATGCCCGTGCTCGCCCTTCTTTACCCATCATCGACGCTCGCGACCCTCGCCGATCCGCTCGACTACGCGCACGACGCCGCGGCACGCGGTGTACCTGCCACTGTGACCGGCCTACAGGAATGGGCGGAGGATCGGCTGTCGGCACGAATCGAGGCGCTGCCCGCAAAGGGCCCGGGTCTTCGCGGGCCGGTCGACCCGAGCGCACACCCCTACGCATGGAGCGGACCAGAGCCTTGGTCCATCACACCGGAGTACGCACTCCATCTCGCGTTTACAGAGCGCTTCGTCCGGTTGAGCCGGATGACGGCATCCGACATGCTCGAGGCGGGGTTTTGCCGAGAGGACCTCGATCTGCTCGTACGAATCGCCGGACGCTCCAATGTGCCAACCGCCGCCGTGTTCGCTGACGCATGCCGGCAGGCAGGTGCGGCTCTAGCCGAGGAGGAGGAATCCGCGTCGAGTCGGGACGTCGTCGATGAGGGCTGGTACTGGGCCGCTCCAATTCTCCTAGACCTTCACTCCGACCCGGGAGCGACGCGCGCGTGGTGGTCGCGGGACAACCTCGCCGCGATCTGGGCTGGAGACGACACCGCCGAGGACCGAGAGTCGCGCTGGGCGGACCACGTCGAGCGCGCACGCAGCCTGATTCGCGGCGACCTAACGCTCGGCCGGCGACCAGATGACCTGGTCGCGACGATCGTTCAGCTCGCGGTTGCCGGATGGGGAACCGTCTGCGCAAGGGCGCTCACGCGCGTCAGCCACGGCAGCGGTCACGCGGACGTGAAGCTGCGCGACGCCGCCGGACAGGCCGCGTGGGGCTTCCGGTCCCTCTTCAACGGGCCGGAAGTAACGGCCATGGTCCGTTCGCCCGATCCAAGCACCGCCTACTGGCGCCACGTCCTTCGCTACGGGACGGACGGCTGTCTGCAGGCCGTGGTCGACGAATACGCCCACGTGCTCGTGGATGACCGTGGACTGTTCGACCCCGAGCCAACACAGAGATGGCGCGTATTGGCCGAGACGATCCGCGAGGCACTCACGCTGAGGGCAACGCGGGTACGCGTCGATCGCGTCGGCGTCGACCCGCGCCAGGGAATAAAACTCACGCGTCGCAACATGCGCACACAGTTCGCCGCGCGGTTCGGTGATGAGCGAAACGCCGATGGGACCGGCGGCGTGCGAGCCACGCAACTTCGCACGGCGTTCAACTCTCCGTTCTGGCCATTCGTCCTCGCCTCCACCTCGGTCGGGCAGGAGGGCCTTGACTTTCACCTCTACAGCCATGCGATCGTCCACTGGAACCTGCCGTCGAATCCTGTCGACCTCGAGCAACGAGAGGGACGGATTCACCGCTTTAAGAACCACGCAGTTCGCCGCAACGTGGCTCAAACCTACGGCGACGAGTTGATGCTCGAGCCCGGTACGGATCCATGGGAATCGCTCTTCGCGCGCGCTGCCGCGGAACGCGCTCCTGGGGTAACCGACCTCGTCCCCTACTGGCTCTTTCCGATAGCCCTCGGAGCACGCATCGAGCGGCACGTCCCGACCCTGCCGCTGAGCAGGGACCGAGCGCGCATTGATGATCTACGACGGTCGCTCACGGTGTACCGCCTGGCATTCGGACACGCCCGCCAAGAGGACCTCGTCGCCTACCTGGTCGACCGCTTCGGGGCGGCCGAATCTCAGCGGCTGGCGGGGGAGCTAGCGATTGATTTGTCGCCGGCGAACCTCGCCGTCAGCGGAAGTGCTGAGTTCGATCCGGCCCGTCGTTCGTTCTCGGCGAATGCACGAGGTGGTGTGGCCTAGCGCTGAGCAAGTGGTGTCTGGACGCGTGAGGGGCGGCTCGCGGAACGGCGTGGGAAGCTAGGGACGAGTATGCGACCCACCGCGCAGACCACCGAGGGAGGCGAAGACGGACGCGGGTTCGTCGCCCGCGCGCCGTGGCGCTTTGCAAAGACGATGTCCCACATCCCGCACGAGTACACGGTGCGCGGCCAGACCCCGGACGACGAGCTCAACGAGTTCGTTCTCCTGATCCGCCGGGTCGGCTACAAGCGCCGGTTCGGGAAGACGACCTACACGTACCTGAACATCGACGGTCAGCTGCGTGACTAACCGTGTCGGCGGGCAAGGAAGTTCGCGCGACTGGTCCATCTCGTACAACGGAACAGATCGGTCCGCCAGCCACGGGACATTGGCGGGAAGATGACCGGCCTAAGCGTCGCTACACCGAATGCTGGTGCAGCTGATTCGGGCTAATTGCGGTCGGCTTCATGGCAGCCTGACCATCGGTCGCCCCTAAGAAACTGGGGCCTTCCCCGGGCTGAGAACGGAGCGTCCCGGGGCGGAAAACCGCATTCCACGGCCCAGCCCGACCCGCAGCCCTTGCGCAAAGCGTGAACGGGGCGCGAGCTGTGGTTTTAGGAGCGGTGGTAAGAGTCCTTGGCAGTCCGACCCCGGTCGCTCGTTCGTCGAGGGTGATGTGATTGCCGCTGGCGTGTGAGTGCGCCAGCAGGTCGATGAGCTCTGCCTATCGCAAGGATGCTTGACACGCGCCTGAGGTGTCGTTAGCTTGCCGCGTCAACGGGAGAGAGCGAGGGGTTAGCGTGCGCGGACGACGGGGGTTGCTCGGGTTGCAGTGGTGGTCGGTGGGCGCTTTGGCGGTCGCCCTTGTGGTGGGGATTGGCGCGTCGGCGAGCGCTGGTGCGGTGCGGTTGGTGATACCGGGTGATGAGTGTTTGCCGACGGCTTCTTGTGGCCCGACCGGCGCGACGGGTGCGTCTGGATCGACGGGATCGTCAGGGTTTCTGGGTGCCGTGAATTCGCCGGGCACAGTTAGTTCGGATATGTGTCCACCTGCTGATAGGCTGGTAACGAGAGGGGCGGCTCGGCGGCGTTTGGCGGTGCGTCAGGCGGTGACCTGTGGTCCCCTCGGCGGCCGGTACGTTGCGTTGGGTGATTCGGTGCCGTACGGACATGGGTTGAGCAACCCGTATACGGCAATGCAGCCGAACGCGACCGGTGTCAACGAGGGGCCGTCGCTGTCGGCGTATCCGAGCTTGGTGGCTACGAGTCTCGGGTTGACGCTCAGCGTGCGCAACACAAACTGTCCGTTGGATGGGGACGAT
>DASXEZ010000008.1:0-15844 GCA_036489875.1 Solirubrobacteraceae bacterium
CGTCGTAGAGCACGGCGGGAGCGACCTCGTAGGAGCGGGCGAGCGAGTAGGCCTCGCCCATCACCTCGATCGCGCAGCCGAGCAGGAAGTTGTTGGCGAGCTTGATCGCGGTCGCGCGCTCGGGGGCCGTGCCGGCGTCGAAGGTGCGCCGGCCGATGACCTCGAACAGCGGCTGGCAGAACTCGACCGCCTCGGGCGGCCCCGCGGTGACGATGCCGAGCTTGCCGGCGGCGGCCACGTCGGGGCGGCCGAGCACCGGAGCGGCGACCAGGATCTGCCCGGCCTCGCTGTGGGCGGCCGCAAGCGAGCGCACGGTGGACACGCCGTGGGTGCCCATGACGACGTGGATCGAGCCGGCCGGGAGCGACTCGCGCAGGCCTCCCGGATCGAGCACGACGGAGCTCAGCGCGGCATCGTCGGCCAGCATCGTCATGACCACCTCGCGCTCGGCGCAGGCTTCGGCGATGCTCGGCGCCACGCCGGCGCCCGCGGCCGCGAGATCGGCCGTCTTCTCGCTCGTGCGGTTGTAGACGACGAGGTCGTGCCCGCCTGCGAGCACGTTCGCGGCGATCGCGCTTCCCATCCGCCCGATCCCCAAGAAGGCGACCTTGATCATGCGTTCCCGCTCCCGTTCCTCGCCAGATTGTCGGCCTCGGCGGCGCAGAATGCACGGCCGTTTCGCCCTGTCAACGACTGTTCAGCTAAGCTCGACATAATGTAACGTTGATCTGCACGCTGACCGCCGCGGTGGTGGGGCGTGCGGTGCGATCACCCAAACCTTCGAGGAGGAGGGCCTCAGTTGTTGAATGCGACGGCGGGCAAGACGCTCCCGACCACCATTATCGGGTCCCTGCCGCGCCCGAGCTGGTACACCGAGAACCTCGGCAACCGCTCCTTCCTCAACGCGATGGTCGACATCGCCTTCCGTGAGCAGTACGAGGACGCGCTGGCGGTCTTCCTGCGCGACCAGGAGGTGGCGGGTCTGGACATCGTCACCGACGGCGACTGCCGCTTCGACCACGACGTCGGAGGCCAGAGCTGGACGCGCTACGTGCCCCAGCACATGGACGGCTTCGAGCGCAGCCGCCCGGAGCTCGCGCCCACCGGCGGCGGCGGGATCCGCTTCCCGCGCGGTCACATCCTTCACGACTACCTCGAGGCGCGCGTGATGCCCAAGGTGGTCGGCCCGATCGGCCCCGGCGAGCTCCAGTACGCGGAGATCTGGAAAGCCGCTCAGCGCCTGACCCACAAGCCCGTGAAGTTCGGCACGGTCACCCCCGAGCTCGTCGCGGTCGCGCTCCAGGACGACTACTACCCCGACGTTCCCTCGCGGATCATGGCGCTCAGCGAGGCACTCAACCAGGAGCTCAATCGCGTCGCCGACGCCGGCTGCCCGGCGATCCAGATGGAGGAGCCCCAGATCCACATGCTCGCCGGACAGGCGCGCAACATGGCCAACCCGGCGCTCAACGCGGACTTCATGCTCGACGTGTTCAACAACACGGTCAAGGGCCTCACCGCCAAGACCGAGGTCTGGTGTCACACCTGCTGGGGCAACCCCTCCGCGCAGCGCATGTTCGAGCGGATCCCCTCCTATCTGCCGGGTCTCGAGCTGCTCAACAAGGTCGACGCGGACGTCATCACCTTCGAGATGAGCAGCTCGGGCGCCGCCGGCACCGACGAGCTCAAGGCGATCGGGGAGACGATCACCGAGAAGAAGATCGCGATCGGCGTGATCGACCATCACACCCTCCAGGTCGAGTCCCCCGAGGAGGTCGCGCAGATCGCTCGGCTCGCGCTCGAGCAGATCCCCGCCGAGCGCCTGATCCTCAGCAGCGACTGCGGCATGGGGCGCGAGGGAATGAGCCGCCGCCACGCCTTCTACAAGATCGTCGCGCTCGTGCTCGGCGCCAACATCGTGCGCAAGGAGCTCGGACTGCCCGAGGCCCCGGTCCTCGCCGCGGACGCTTCCCTGTCGCTGATCCCCAGCGAATGAGCGCCGTCGCGTGATTGACGCCGCAATCGTGGGGCTCGGCTGGTGGGGCAAGACGATCGTCGAGTCGGCCTCGGACTCCGATGAGATCCGCTTCGTCGCCGCGGCCACGCGGAGCGGCTCCGAAGATGCCGCGAGCTTCGCGAGCGAGAACGATCTACGCCTCGCCGGCGGGCTGGATGAGCTGCTGGCCGAGCCGGAGCTCGACGCGATCGTGCTCGCGACGCCGCATTCGCTTCACTCCGAGCAGGTGATCGCCTGCGCCGCGGCGGGCAAGCACGTCTTCTGCGAAAAGCCGTTCGCGCTGACCCGTCACGAGGCGCAGGCGGCCGTCGACGCCACCACCGCGGCCGGGGTCACGCTCGGGCTCGGCTACAACCGCCGCTTCCACCCGGAGATGACGAAGCTGCGCGAGCGGATCCGCTCCGGCGAGCTCGGCGTGATCGAGCACGTCGAGGCGACGATGACCTTCCCCAACGCGCTCTCGCTCTCGGGCGACGCCTGGCGCGCGCAGCGCGATGAGACCCCCTGCGGTGGCCTCACGCCGATGGGCGTGCACGCGATCGACGGGATGATCGACCTCTGCGGCCCGATCGAGTCGGTCTTCTGCCAGAGCTTCCGCCGCGTCGTCGCGATCGACGCCGACGACACGACCTCGATGCTGTTTCGGATGCAGGAGGGGATGTCGGGCTACCTCGGGACGATCACCGCGACCGGGCCGGGCTTCAGCTTCCAGGTTTTCGGCTCCGGCGGCTGGGTTCGCCTCGACGGGCGCACGCACGTCGCCGGCGCCTCCTCGGAGGAGCGCCGGACCGGGCTCTTCAGCACCTGCAAGTTCCAGCCGATCAAGGGCCCGGCCGAGGTCTGGGAGGCCGAGCCGCTCGACGTCACGCGCGCCGCGCTCGACGCCTTCGCGGAGGCCGCCCAGGGCGGTCCGCCCTACCTGATCCCCCTTGAGCAGATGGTCCATGGCGCGGCCGTCACCGAAGCTGTAGTCCGCTCCGCCGCCTCCGGGCAGCCCGAGCGGGTGCCGTGAGAGAGAGACACCCAAGAAAGCTGCTAGGAGCCCATGAAGCTAGATAACGGAGCCGGTCACCTCACCTACTCGACGCTCGTGCATCCCGGAGACACCTGGGATGAGATGTGGGCGAGCCTGCAGACCTATGTGCCGCAGGTGAAGGAGCGCATCTCGCCCGACGATCCCTTCGGCGTCTGCCTGCGCCTCTCGGCGGCATCGGCGCACACGCTGGTCAACGACGCCGCCGCGCGCGCCGACCTTCGCGCGTTTCTCGATGCAAACGATCTCTACGTCTACACGGTCAACGCCTTCCCGTACGGGCCGTTCAAGAACCAGCGCGTCAAGGAACAGGTCTACGAGCCCGACTGGCGCACGTCGGAGCGCACGCAGTACACCATCAACGTCGCCGACATCCTCGCGGAGATCGCGCCGGACACGGTCGAGCCATCGATCCAGACGGCGCCGCTGGGCTTCAAGCCCAACGTGACCGGTCCCGACGTCATCGACGCCTACACCCAGAACGTGCTGCGCGTCGCCGCGCATCTGGTCGAGCTCGAGGCGAGCACGGGGCGCACGGTCACGCTCGCGATCGAGCCCGAGCCCTACTGCTTCCTCGAGACCACGGATGAGACCGTCGACTACTTCACCCAGCACCTCTACACGGGCACGGCGGCGCGGACGCTGGCGGCGATGGCGCGGATCCCCGTCTCCGACGCCCATGTGGCGCTGCGCCGTCACCTCGGCGTCGTCTTCGACACCTGCCACCTCGCGCTCGAGTACGAGGACATGGCGGAGTCGCTCGAGAAGCTGGTCAATGCCGGCGTGCCGATCTTCAAGCTCCAGGAGGCGGCGGCGCTGAAGGTGCCCGAGGTCACGGACGAGGCGGTCGAGATGCTGCGCCGCTTCGCCGAGACCGTGTACCTGACCCAGACGATGGAGCGCCGCGACGGACGCATCACGCGCTACCTCAACCTCGAGGACGCGCTCGCCAACTGGGATGCCGATCCCGGTCCGCGGGAATGGCGCGTGCACTTCCACGTGCCCGTGTTCCTCGACGACCTCGGGCCCTTTCGGACCACGCGCGACGCGATCTCCGACGCGCTCGAGGTGCACCGGCGTCAGCCGCTCTCGGCCCAGCTCGAGATCGAGACCTACACCTGGGACGTGCTGCCCGAGGAGCTCAAGACCGGCGACATCGTCGACTACGTCTGCCGCGAGCTCGAGTGGGTCAAGGGCGTCGTCGAGGGCGCGGCGGCACCACTGGGCTGATGGCTGTGGCTTTCGGGAGGGCGCATGCGCCCTCCCGCGGTTCGGCGCATGCGCCGAACCGAACCGCATGATGGGCGATCCTCGCGTATCCTCGCCGCTGGGATGAGCGTCGGTGACCAGCCGGCGGCCGCCGGGCGCGATCTCGCGCACACGGAGTCCGCGGCGCCCTCAGTCGGGGCGCAGTTGCGCGAGCGCCGCTTTGCGGTCGGGATGAGCCTGCGCGAGCTGGCGCGGCGGATCGATGTGTCGCCCAGCCTGGTGTCGCAGATCGAGACCGGCAAGATCCAGCCGTCGGTGCGGACGCTGATCGCCATCGTCTCCGAGCTGGGGCTGTCGGTCGATCACATCTTCGAGCGCGCGGGTCTCGGCGCGGGCCCCGCGCTGGCGGCGCTCGAGCCCTCCGGGTCCGGTGCCGCCTCCGCGGACATGCCGGGCGCCGGGAGCGTCTTCCGCGCCGACCAGCGCCGCGTGATTCGCCTGGAGACCGGGGTCGAGTGGCAGCGCATGACGACCTGGGAGGACCCCGAGGTCGAGTTCATCGTCGCCGTCTACGCGGTCGGCGGCAGCTCGAGCCCCGACGGGACGCTGATGCGCCACTCCGGGCGCGAGTTCGGTCTCATCCTCAGCGGCACGCTGCACGTCACCGTCGGTTTCGAGGACCACGTGCTTAAGCCCGGCGACTCGATCACCTTCCGCTCCACGGTGCCTCATCGCCTCCACAACGAGGGGCCTGAGGAGGTCCGCGCGGTGTGGATCAGTCACGGCCGCTACGGCGGCGAGTAGGCAGCGGCGCCGCTGCGGCGGGCGCGCCGCTCAGGGGCGCGTGGGGCGAAGCAGGGCCACGAGCGCGGCCAGAGCGCCGAGCGCCGTGTCACGACGCTCGCCCTCGAGCTCTCCGAGCACCGCTTCAAGCTCGGCCAGCGGGCGCTCGCCAGCGTGCAGCTCGCGAGCTGTCTGCGCGGCGCGGGCGGCTTCCACAGCCGCCAGCGTGAGCGCCGCATGGGCGGCGAAGCGCCGCAGCGACTCCATTCCCGCGAGTCCGAATGACGTGTTGGCGCCGGCGTCGAGGACGTTGATCACGCCGAGCGTGCTCTCGCCGTGCAGGAGCGGGTGAACGGTGAGCTTGGTGGGGATGAAGCCGGTCTGCTCGGCGACCTCGCGATCGAAGCGCGGATGGCTGAGGACGTCATCGATCGAGATCGGTTGCTCGGAGGCCAGCGACCAGCCGGCGATGCCGGTGCCCTCGGGGATGCGGCGGCCGACGAGGGTGCCGGCGCCCTCGCCGGCGACGGCTTCGAACACGAGCTCGCGGGCCGGCGCGTCGTGGCGCATGATCGAGCAGGCCTTGGCGCCGAAGACCGACAAGGTCAGCTCGACGATCGACTGCAGTTGCGCCCGCCGACCCGCCTCGCTCGCCAGCGGCCCCAGGGCGCTCGGATCGCCGCTGGCGCTCACGGCGCGCTCTCGACGTTGCTCGAGGCGGCGCGCAGCGCGGTCTTGAGCTCGAAGGGCCGCATGCCGGGGTGCTTGGCGAGGACCAGCGCGGAGATGGCGGCCATGTGGGGTGTGGCGAAGGAGTTGCCGCTGGCGCGGATCGTCGAGCCGCCCGACCAGGCGAGCTCGAGGTCGATTCCTGGCGCCGCGAACTCGACCGGGGGGTGGGGGTTGGCGTAGTACTCGAGGGGGTCGGCGCCGGCGTGGCTGCCGACCGAGAGGACTGCGGAGAAGCGCCACGGGTATGACTCGACCGGGAGGTTGTGGGCGGAGGCGACGATCATCGAGCCGCGGAAATAGGCGAGATCGGTCAGCTCGCGCAGATCGGCGGCGTAGCGGCTCTTGGTCGTCGACATGCTCAGGTTGATCACGTCGAAGCCCTCTTCGATCGCCCAGCGCAGCCCGCGCACGAGGACGTTGCCGGCTCCGGTCAGATCGCCGCCGAGCACGCGCACCGAGTGAATCGCGCAGTCTGGAGCGAGCTTGCGCACGATTCCGGCGCAGGCGGTGCCGTGCCCGTAGAGGTCGCCGCCCTCGTCTGCCGTGACCTCCAGGGCGCCCTCGGCGTCCTCGACCACCGCGACCGCACCTGCTACGTCGCCGACGCTCGGGTGGCCGGCCTCGATGCCACTGTCGATGATCGCCACGCGGACACCGGCGCCGGTCGAGCCGCCGAAGGCCCACTCACGCGCGTCCGCCATCGCCCACGAGGAGCGCAGCGGCTGCGCGAGCGCGGCCTCGCGATCGATCGACCAGGCCGGGAGCTCGCTCGACGTCGCGCCGTCAGCCACCGGTTGCATCCTAGTGGCCGGTGTGTTCTATTCCGCACTGCGCGCTACTGTTAGCGCGCGCTGCCGGGGGGCGCGACGGCAAGCGACCAATGGAGGGCGACATGAGCCAATCTGACGAGAAGCCTGTGGAGGAAGAGGAGGTCGTCGAGGCGACCTCGCAGGAGAGCGACGAGGGCCCGGACGTCGAGGGCCACAAGTGGTACCGCGAGGCCGAGAAGACCTCGGAGCCGGGCAAGACCTCCTGATCGGAGAGGGTGGGCGACGCCGCACGGGAGCAGTGTCGCCCACCGACGTACTCAAGGCGCCCCACGGGGCGCCTAGCGTGCCTTCACATGGCCTTCACCGGCGTCTAGGGTGAGGCCGTGAGCAGGGGGCGAGTGGCGGGCTGGTTCGAGGGCTACCGCTCCGCGCTCGCCTCGCGCGACCTGAGGCTTCTGTTCGGCGGACTCGTCGTCTCCGCCACCGGCAGCTGGGCCTATAACGTCGCCCTGCTCGCGTTCGTCTTCGACCGCACCCACTCGCTCGGCTGGGTCGGCGCCTCGGGGCTCGTGCGCTTCGTTCCGGCGCTCCTGCTCAGCACCTACGGTGGCGTCATCGCCGAGCGCACCGAGCGCGTGCGGCTGATGATCGGCGCCGACGTGCTCTGCGCCGTGTGGCAGAGCGGTCTCGCGATCGTCGCGGCGACCGGCGCCCCCGTGGTGCTCGCGCTGGCACTGGTGGTGCTGACCTCCGCTACCAACGTCGTCTACAACCCGGCGGTTGCCGCGACGATCCCGTCGGTGGTGGGGGAGGACGACCTCGTCGCCGCCAACGCGCTCAACGGCACGATCGACAACCTGGTGGTGATCCTCGGCCCCGCTGTCGGCGCCGGCCTGCTGCTGATCGGCTCACCGGCAAGCGCGTTCGCCGTCAACGCCGGCAGCTTCGTGCTCTCGGCGGTGCTGGTGTCGCGGATGCGGGCGCGCAGCAGACCGGTCGACGTGACCGAGGCGGGAACGGCGGGGCCGTTAGCGCAGATGGCGGTCGGCGTCCGCACGATCCTCGGGCTGCGCGCGGCGCGCACGCTGGTGGCCTTCTGTGTCCTCGTCAGCTTCGTCTACGGCACCGACACGGTGCTGCTCGTGGCAGCCTCCGAACACCGCCTGGGCACCGGATCGGAGGGCTTCGGGTATCTGCTCGCCGGCCTCGGCATCGGAGGCGTGCTGATGGCGGCGCTGGTGAATCGCCTTGCGGCCTCGTCACAGCTCGCGCCCATCATCATCGCGGGCGTCGCCTGCTACTGCCTGCCGACCGCGCTGCTGGCCTTCACGCACAGCCCCGGCCTCGCGTTCGTATCCGAGATCGTCCGCGGCGCTTCGACGCTGGTCGTCGATGTGCTCGCGATCACCTCGCTACAGCGGGCCGTACCCTCGGAGCAGTTGGCACGCGTGTTCGGCGTGTTCTTCGCCTTCGTGCTCAGCGCCATCTCGCTCGGCGCACTGATCGCCCCGGTCCTCGTGAGTGCAGCCGGCCTGCGCGACAGCCTGGTGACGATGGCGCTCGCGCCGTTCGTGATCGGCCTGATCGGCTACCCGTCGCTGATGTCGGTCGACCGCAACGCCGCAGCCGCGACGCGGGCGCTGGCGCCGAAGGTCGCGGTGCTCGAGGGACTCGGCATCTTCGCCACCGCCTCACGCTCGGCGCTGGAGCAGCTTGCCCGCACGGCGGTCGAGGTCAGCTTCGGAACGGGAGCGGTGATCGTGCGCGAAGGCGACGTCGCGGAGTGCCTCTACGTGCTCGTCGAGGGCGAGGTCGAGGTCACTGCGAGCGGGGAGGGGGGAGGCCCCGAGCGGGTGCTGCGACGGATGAGCGCACCCAGCTACTTCGGAGAGATCGGGGTGCTCGAGCGGATCCCGCGCACCGCGACCGTGACCGCGGTCGGAACCTGTCGCTGCGAGCAGATCGATGGCGAGACCCTGCTCGACTCGCTGACCAGCGCGCCGCCCTCGGCGACCTTGATGGAGAACACCCGCAGCCGCCTCGCGCTCACGCATCCCTCGCGCGAGGCGACCTTCGCGGCGGATCCGAGCTGAGCCTGGACCATCGACGGATGCCGGAGCATCCGAGTCGATACCGTGGTTGCGCAACCCGACCGCGCAGCGCACGCACTCGAGCCGTGCTGCGCATTCCAGAAGGGGGACACGCCCATGCGTCGACTGCGCCGTACTCCCGTTGACCGCGATCGCCGCCGCACCCACGGACGGCTTTCCTACGCCAACGTCGCCTCCACGCTCGCGCTGGTGCTCGCCATCGGTGGCGGCACGGCCTGGGCCGCCACCCATCACTACCGGATCACCAGCACCAGCCAGATCAGGCCCAAGGTGCTGAAGAAGCTCCACGGTGCCAAGGGCGCCAAGGGGGCCAAGGGCGCCAAGGGCAAGGCCGGAGCCGCCGGGGCCAAAGGCGCGAACGGCAGCAACGGAGCCACCGGTGCGACCGGCGTCACAGGCGCCACGGGGCCGGCCGGGATCGTCGGCGTCGTCTCCGGAACCAGCAGCGACGTCTCGACCTCGAACGTGCAGCAGACAGTCGTTTCCGCGACCGCCGCCAAGGCCGGAAACCAGCTCGTGATCGCCCAGCTGGACGCACGGCTCGCTTCCGGCACCGCCACCTTCCCATGCAGCTTGGTCAACGTGACCTCCGCGCCGGGCAGCAACCTCGACCCCCAAAGCACGAGCCTCCCCACCGGGGACACGTGGATCACGCTCGAGGGAGTCGTTCCGGCGAGTGCCGGCGACGACGTCACGGTCGCGTGCACGGGTCAGGCGACAGGCCTCACGGTGCATTCGGGGACGATCACGCTGATTCCGACCGGCTGAGGCCGGAGGCGGCTACGGCTGGCGATGTCGCGGTTGGGGTGCGATGCCTCGCAACCCTCGCCGGTGATGTCGCCAGCCGTGATTCGCCGGGCTCGCTTGCGGATCGGACGCTCTACGACGTGGTCGCGCAGTTCTCGATGGCGAGAACGTAGGCAGCTGGTATGTCCGCTTGATCGCCGGTTTGCTTGTACTGCTCGACCGCGGGGCCCAGTGTGTTGAACAGCGCTGGCGTGTCGTACTGCGCACTTGCAGAGAGGTGGCTGAAGACGCATTGGCATTTCGTCTCCGTCCCACCGGCGTTCTCGCATCCGGCGATGAATCCATCGTGCGTCTCGACACCCTGTTGGCTGCTCCAGGATGACGCCGACGCTCCTGAGCCCGTGGCCAGCCCGACGATCGCTCCGACAACGACGAGCGCGAGAACAACTGTGACCACGACGATGCTGGCGCTGCGCCTGCCCGGGCTCAGGCTGGCGAACAGGACGACGGGCTCGCGTGAGCGGACCGCCTCAAACCCCCACCTCACCAGCGCCGCGCCGACGCACACCACGAGGAGCGCGCCTACGACTTCGCCTATCTGGTAGCTCGCCGTATGTCCGCCAGACTTGATATCGGCCGCGCGGACCGCCGCAAGGATCACGAGCAGGGCGCCCACCGCCATCGCGAGAAATCCGAGGGGCTTCTGACGCTCGCTCGCAGACAACGGAGCCGGAAGCGGGCGAGTCGCCGCATCGTCCCCGCCCCACGAGAACGCCCCGCCGTCGAAGTCGGCGTCGCCAGAGGCCATCACAACGACTATCGGCGATCCACCGGGCCCGCTTGAACAGCGCGTGGCCTCCTAGTGCCGGGCGGCGGCCCGATCCCGCAGCGGCGCGTGGTCTACCGGCGCGACGCTGCGGGCGCGACGCGTCGCCCATCCGGCGACACGGTGCCGAGGAGCAGGCGCCCTCCCCGACCACGGATCCAACGATGCGGATGAGAGGACTCGAACCTCCACAGAGTTACCTCCACACGGACCTGAACCGTGCGCGTCTACCAATTCCGCCACATCCGCGCGGGCGCCGACGATATCGCAGCCCGCCCGGCGGTGACGGTCCGGAGGCCTCTGGTAGCCTCAGGCGCCGGTCACTGCGCCGCTATCGTCTAGGGGACTAGGACGCCGCCCTCTCACGGCGGAAACCCGGGTTCGAATCCCGGTAGCGGTATCAGCGAACGCTCGCGGATCGAGATCGGTCGTCGGCTGGGCTCGGAAATCGCGGAACGGCAGGTGCCACGCGATCTTCCGTGCGTCTCAGGCGCGCGCCGCTAGCTCTTGTCGATGAGGCCATGGCAATTCCAGCTGCCCTTGAGGGCGGTGGTCTTGCCTTTGAACGTCCCGGCCGCCAGGCTGCCGCCTGCGACGGACAGCGCGGCACCCTTGACCAACTCGTGTCCGCCCACATAGGCGAACGCGAGCGCAGCGCTCTTCTCGTTCTTGGCGATGTCCAAGCTGAACCCGGGCTTGTCGCCGTTGTTGTTCGGGCCCGTGAGCGTTCCGATGTCCACTCCCAGCGAGAGTTGGAACGAATTTGAGTGCGGGAGTTCCGCGCAGAAGCCCTTCTGGAAGCTGTAGGTCTTCCCACCGATGGTCAGTGTCGCGGTGGCGGGACCGCAGAACGCCAGCCCGGCATTGCCTCCGATCGTCACGGGCGTGGGCGTGCAGGGCGTGCCCGCGGCCCCAGCCGTCGTGGCGGTCGTGGCCGCCGCCGCCGCAAGTGCGATGACGACAAAGCAGCAGGAAGCTCGCCTTATCTTCTTCAAGGGGTCCCCTTTGTGGTTGCGCAGATCGGGCGCAACCACGCTGGTGGCGCCCAAGACGAGAAACTCAGGATAACCGCTGTGGCCGCCACCAGCGGCTCCGTCGACGGACGACCGATCACACTCGGCGGCCGAAACAACGACTCTCGAGCGGCTCGGACTTCCCACGCGCAAATCGCTTTGCCACAGCCGAGCCAACAGCAGGAGTTTGTTTGTCCGGGACAGATCGCAGAACCCCGAAGGAGCTTCGCGGCACGCGGCCGACGAAAGGTTGAGCAGCAACTATGAGCGGCCCCCTCGGCGGGCCGTCGCGTGGGTGCGGGCTGAAGTGGTTGACGCTGAGCCGAGGCAATCCTGACCGTAAGAGATAGGTCCAGAGCGATTCCCGTCCTAGTCGGCGGCGCTGTCGCGTTCGTGGGCCGGCGAGACGCGATCGCGATCGCGCTTTGGCGCGCGGCCGGGTTCGCCGATAACCCCGTCAATGGCATCGGGGTCGTCGCCGGCGTTGGGGGCGTCGCTTCATTCATGGAGTGCCTTGTCTGGTTCCCGTCGCAAGCGTGTGGGCGTGACTGATCGGCGCGGAATGCATCTGCATCCCCCGCGGCTTGGGCGGGCCAAGAACCGGCTTGGCGGGGCGGTGCGGTGAGCACCCCTCCAAGTTCTTCGGCGCCAGGGTTTGACTGGGCCAACGGGGCCGGTCCGCCACGCGACCCGACCGTAGGGTTCGCCTGCGGCGGTCATGACCGCCACGACCTGGGTCTACCGATGAGACAGGCGGCAGCGTCGGCCCTGGTCGGAGCGGTGTTGATCGCCGTCGATCTTGCCCTGCACGTCTACGGGCGCGCCCTCGGCGCGGGGATTGGATTGTTGTGCGTCCCGCTGCTCACCTTTCTCTTCGCTCGGTGGGTTGACGGTTCGGTGCTCTACTACCGCACCTGGGGGCGACTGCAGCAGCTGCCGTTAGCGAGCGTGACTGGCGTCGCGACCGGCGGCTGGCTGGCTGGCGGCGGCAGCGTGCTGCTGTCGGCACCAGGCTTGGCGAAGCCGCTCCGGATCACCGTGAGAAGTCGCGGATATGCGATGTCGAGCGCAGCGCGCGGCCACCTCCACGGGTGGCTGAGCGGGCCGCAGGTGCAATGGACGCCGCAGGCGGCATTGCTTTTCTCCGACCAAGGTGTCGGACACGGGTCGGGGACGCGAGGCCGCGGCTGGCTCCTTGTGCGGGTGCTGGCGGTCGGCCTGCCGCTCCTGGGTGTCGGCATTTGCTTCTGGGTGGTCCTACAGCGCAGTCCCGCGCTTGCGATACCGGGGGCGCCCGGCTACGGCACCTTCACGGGACCGCTGGGGAGGCCGCTCCCGGTCGGTCGTCCGTGGGGCGAACCGTGTCAGCCGGTCCGCTTCACCGTCGATGAACATGTGCCGCAGTGGGTCTACGTACAAATCGCCGCCACCGTCGCTCAGGCGCGGAGCGACGGAATCGACGTGACCATCGAGAATCGGCAGTTCTACTGGACGCCCAGCTCGCTCTACTACGTGAGCGGGCAAAGCCCAGGCAGCACCGTGCGAGTTTCAATATTCACCAACGACGGGACGCCGCCAGAACTGGCGAGCGGGCGGCCTGAGCACATCGAGCTCATCTGGAACGCCCGGCCAGACCCCGACGGGCGACACGAGGATCTCGAGCTCGCTCAAGGCGATCTCTGGATGCAGCCGCTGACCGGGGACCCCCAGACGGTGCGCCTCGCAGTCCGTCAGCTGATCGCGATGACGCAAGGCGTCATGGACAGCAGCCAGCCGAACTCCGCGATCATCGACGGAAGCACGGTCGACAACTTCACACCAAGCGACATCGCCGCGATGCAACGGATGAGCGGCTGCGACGTCAGTTCCGGCTCAACGGTGTAGGCGGCAGAACACACCGGTCGTCCGCTCACGAGCAGCCGCCGCGTCCGCGGCGGCGGTAACCCCGGCGAGCGTCAGAGGCGGTTGGTGAGACCGACGGTCGAAGCCGGCACCGGGCCGGCGTGACTCCACCACCGTGCGAGCATCTTGAAGTTCCCGTCCACCTGACAGGCGGACCCGAAGATCAGCAAGCCATAGTCCGCCCAATCTATGCAAGCGCTACCGGGGACCGTACGATCGTTGTAGAAGCACGCCCATCGTCCGGCGAGGTTCGAAACGTCGCTTCCCTGGAAGTACTTTCCGTGAGTGGCCGCGGTGCACTCACGAAGCTTATGGCGGGCAGTGAACCACGCGCGATAGTCGTGGAACACATGTCGCAAGACCGTGACCGACGAGTAGCCGTAATACAGCGCGGTCACTCCGACCGAAGCAGAGACGCAGCGGATGCTCGCATCCGAGCGTGGTAGTGGGGCCTCGGCTCGAGTGAGGCATTCGCCATCGGACGCGCCTGGAATGCTGTCCAAAAGTGCTGACTCCTTGGAGGTGAAGACCGTCGCAGGAGCGCGGAACGTGAGCCGACTTCCGATCGGCAGAGCCTGGATTCCGACACCGCCTGCAGCCGCCAGGGTTCCGGGAGTCGTTGTCGGGTGAGCGGTTCGCGCTCGGCTCGCGGCGCCACCGGTAGCCAGCGGAGCGGGAGCAACCGTGCCTCCGGTTGCGTGGGCGGTGCCCAGTCTCGGCGCCGGCGACTTGCCCGCGCTTGGCAGCAGAGTGAGGAGGAGGACGATCAGAAGGGCGGCGAGAGCCGCGACGGTGCCCGCGATCCATGCGAGTCGCCGACGCGTGTCTCGTTTCGCTGGCTCTGCGCTGGCGGTCTGGTCGTCCGGTGCGGATACGGCGACGGACGCGTGGGTGTCGCCGCTTTGCGTCAGCAGCGCTTCCAGGCGCGCATGAGCGGTGGGGACCTTCCGATCGACGGCGCGCCGGTAGGCCGCGATGGCGCCGCTGCGATCGCCCGTCCGTTCCAGGATCTCGCCGAGTCCAAAGGCAGCCCAGGAATGCCCCAGATTGTCCGCTCTCGCAAATGCAGACCTGGCGGACCCCAGGTCGCCGCGGTCCAGATACAGAAGGCCGAGTTGGTACGCGGCCCCCTGATCTCCGCATTTGGCAGCGACGCTGTATGCCTTGATCAAGCCGGAAGCGTCGCCTGTCTCTGCGATCAGGCCGCCCAGCGAATACTCGGGCGCTGCGCGGCCCCGCCTCACGGCACGCTGGAAAGCGGCGATCGCGCCGTGACCGCCGACCGGCTCCGTCAGGAGCTGGGCAAGATCGGATGAGGCGGTCACCGAACCAGCCTCCTCGGTGTCGTCAAATGCGACGTCCCCGTTGGCACTGTCGCCATGCCACGCGATCGCCCTGTCGCGCATGTTCATCGTCGTGAGATCGCGGCTCGCGGTCAGTTCGGCGGGCTCGTCAGGCATCGCAATCGCCCCGTACCGGCTCTGAAATCTTGGTCACCGCCGGAATGCTATGCCAATCCGGGGGTTTCGCTACATGTTGCGGCTGCGAGCGAGGCTCGAACCGTGGTAGCGGTGCTGCAGCCGGGCGCGTCGGTCCGGCTCGCATACGCTCCTCGCGCGACCTTCGCGGCCGTCTCGGAGCGGTCGCGCAGCGAAGACAACTGAGGGTCGGGTCGCGGCACGCGAGGCCGCGCACCGCATTCAAGGCCACGCGCTCCTGGGTCGATACGGCGCTCGTGAAATCTCGACGCGCCGCACTACTCCTCGTCTGCGGGGTCTTGGCCGCCGGAGCGATCGCGCCGGCCGCCGCCAACGCGGCGATCTCGGTGTCGAGTCCGGTCACGAAGAACCTCTATGTCGACTCTGTTTTCGTTTCGTGGTCGACGACAACCACGCCGACTCTGATCCAGATGGTGTGGACCTGCACCGCCGGCTACTGCCTCCACGTCGGGACCTCGCCGGTCACGCTCAACCTCGTTTCGATCTCCACTCACAGCAGCTTCTCCTACAACCCGGGGGCTACGACGAACGCTGCTGTGTTCAGTAACTGGCCGGGACCGATGCCCGACGGCACGTGGTCGGTGCAGATGAAATACATCGACGCCAGCAGCGTCACGTTCCCCTCATCGACGATTCTCCAGGTGCAGACTTCGACGGAGACGACGCCGCCGGACATCACCAGCCCGGCCGCCAACAGCCTCGGCAACACGATTCCTGTGGCCTACACGCTTTACAGCGGGCCGCTGGGAACCCCGGCATCAAACGACCCGACGCTGACGTTCACGAACACGGCCACGTCAACGGTGTCGGCGCTCCGGCTCTCGGCCTCGGTGACGAACGGCTCATTCACCCTCAATCCGGCGAACCTCGGGGCAAGCTCGTCGGTTCTGGCCGTCAGCGGCCCGAACTCGCTCGCCGACGGAAGCTACGACGTCGCGCTCACCTACATCGACACCCAAGGCCACCCGGCCGCCACGACCATCAACCACGATTGGACGCTCGACACGTCAACCCCAACCCCCGCGCTGTCGGCGCCGGCCCCGGGGGTGACCGAGAGCGGGCCGTTCAACGTCACCTTCGATCTGCCACACACTCCCCAGTCCGGGTCCGTCCAGCTGACGATCGACGGTTCCATCTGGCCGATCACGCTGTCGCTTGGCGACACCACCGCGGGCGTGCACACGATCTCGCTGAACCCCAAT
>DASXEZ010000012.1:0-1510 GCA_036489875.1 Solirubrobacteraceae bacterium
CCCGACCACCCGGCCTTCTTCATCTCCAAGCTCTGGTCCTACTTCTGCCCCGAGCCCCTGCCCGCGGCCGACGCCAAGACCGCGGCGCAGATGTATGTCTCCTCGGGCCGCCAGATCCGCCCGCTCGTGGAAGCGATGCTCATGCACCCGCTCTTCTACGAGGGACCGCGGATGGTCAAGCCGCCGATCGTCCAGATCGCCGGGATGCTGCGCGCGATCGGACGCTACATCGACACCGACGCCTGGGCCTGGGAGTCGAGCCTCGTCGGCCAGATGCCCTTCTACCCGCCCAACGTCGCCGGCTGGGATGCGACGCGCTGGCTCAACACCGACACCTGGCTCGCGCGCTTCAACCTGACCGCCGAGATGATCAAGCCGCGGCGCGCGCTCCAGGCGGGCAAGGTCAAGGTCAAGGGCGACCCGGCGGCGATGACCAAGCACGCGATCGCCTTCTGGGGCGACCCGCTGCTCAGCTCGCCGACCCGCGCGGCGCTCCAGGGCTACGCGCGCGCCGCGCTGGACTCGGCGAGCGCCGACTGGGAGCGCGAGCAGTACCCGGCGCTGGCCGTCAACGCGCTCCGGGCCCTCGTCGTCGCCAGCCCCGACTACCACGCCTGCTGATGGCCGACCGCGCCTGCAGCTGCCACGACTTCACCCGCTCGGACCTTCTGCGCCGTGGCGTCGCGCAGGCCGGCGCGGGCCTCCCGGCGATCGAGCCGGGCATGCCGACGCCCGCCGGAACCGGCCTCTCGCGGCGCGGCTTCCTGCTGCGCTCAAGCGGCCTCGCGCTGTCGGTCTACGGCGCCGGACGGCTCCTTGAGCCCCGCGCCTTCGAGGCCGGCGTGGCGGCGGCGGCCCAGTCGCCGGGGGCGCCCGGGCGCGTGCTCGTCAACGTCTACCTCCAGGGCGGCATCGACTCGATGTCGGTCCTCTATCCGGCCGGGGACCCGCTCTACTCCCAATACCGCACCTCGCTCGCCCTGGCCGCCGGGGCGGGGCCGGTCTTCACCGAGGACCCGCGCCTCTTCTGGCACCCGATGGCCTCCCCGCTCGCCCAGCTTCACAGCGAGGGCAAGGTCAGCGCGATGCCGACGGTCGGCTACACCGACCCCAACCAGTCCCACTTCACCAGCCGCCACTACTGGGAGGTCGGAGCGACCCAGGCCGAGCTGATGACCGGCTGGCTCGGGCGCTACCTCGACCTCAACGGAACCCCCGACAACCCGCTCCAGGGGCTCTGTCTCGACGACTCGCTGAGCCCGGCCCTGGCGACCGCGAAGGTTCCCGTGGCGACCATCGACCTTCCCTCCACCTACTCGGTCTGGGCGCAGGGCGTCTGGGGGCCGCCGGAGACGGTGATGTACGACGCCTTCGACACGCTCGGAAACGTCGGCATGCGCTCGCGCGACGCGGGGATGATCCAGTCGGGCCAGGCGGCGCTGATGACGAGCACGCTGCGCCGCCAGCTGCTGCCCTTCCAGCCCGCCGACGGCGCGAGCGCGCCGCCGCT
>DASXEZ010000117.1:0-14394 GCA_036489875.1 Solirubrobacteraceae bacterium
GGGTCGGCGCATGCGCCGACCCGGCCCCTGATCCCCAAGGCGCCACCATCACGTGAGCGATCTGCGCAGCGCCCCACCGCCGCCGGTTGACGCAGGCGATCACCTCCGCGGCGAGGCGGGGTGGCCGCTGCTGATCGTCTACGCCGACTTCACCTGCGCGCGCTGCGCCCTCGCGCACGAGCGCCTGCGCGGAGCGCCGCTTCGGATCGCCTTCCGCCACTTCGCGATCGCGGCCAAGCACCCGCGCGCGGTGCCGCTCGCCGCGGCGGCGGAGGCGGCGGGCGATCAGGGGCGTTTCTGGGAGTTTCACGACGCCCTCTTCGAGGACCCTGGACGAACCGACGACCCCCATCTGTGGGCCCACGCGCAGGCGCTCGGACTCGATCTGGAGCGCTTCGAGGCCGACCGGCGCTCGGCCGAGGTGCTCGAGCGCGTGCGCCTGCAGACGCGGGGCGGAATCCGTGCCGGCGTGGCCGTCACCCCGACCTTGTTCGACGGGCGCACGATTCTGCCCGGACCGCCGGGGCCCGAGCTGATAGCAGGCCTGATCGGTAGCATCTGAAGGTAGCCCCAACGAAAAGAACTGAAAGAGCCGCTGACGAAACGGCGGACAGGAAGGCAGAACATGAGCAGTGAAGGAATGACCCGGCTCTCCGTGGAGATCGCGGGCAGCGAGATTTCGTTCGAGACCGGACGAATCGCTAAGCAGGCAGGCGGCGCCGTCGTGGTCCGCCAAGGCGACACGATGGTCCTTGCGACCGCTACCGCCGGAAATATCCGCGACGCAGACTTTCTCCCTCTCACCGTCGATGTCGAGGAGCGGATGTACGCCGCGGGCAAGATCCCGGGCTCGTTCTTCAAGCGCGAAGGTCGCGCCGGCGAGAAGGGAACTCTCGTCGCCCGCATGATCGACCGGCCGATCCGGCCGCTGTTCCCCAAGAGCTGGCGTTATGAGACCCAGATCGTCGCGATCCCGCTGTCGGTGGACCACGTCCACCCCTACGACATCCTCGCGATGAACGGCGCCTCCGCGGCGCTGATGATCTCCGACATCCCCCTGCCGACACCGGTCGGCGCGGTGCGGATCGGCAAGATCGACGGCAACTTCGTGGTCAACCCGCGCGAGGAGGATCTGCTCGGCAACAGCGACCTGGAGCTGACGGTCGCGGGCACCGAGGACGCGATCCTGATGGTCGAGGCCGGCGCCCGGGAGATCCCCGAGGCCGAGATCCTCGACGCGCTCGACATCGCGCATTCGGAGATCAAGAAGCTCTGCGCGCTCCAGCGCGAGCTGGCCGAGAAGGTCGGCAAGGCGAAGATCCAGCACGTCGCCCCGCAGCTTGACCCTGCTCTCGTGGACGCCGTGCGCGGTTCGCATTACGACGCGCTCGACGCCGCGACGCAGGTCGAGGACAAGCTCGAGCGCCAGGATGCGACCAAGGCCGTCGAGGCCGCCGTGCTCGAGCAGCACGCCGGTGACCCCGACTCCGAGGGCTACGCCGAGCGCCGCGCGCAGGCGCAGTCGGCGTTCGACAAGCTCGAGAAGGCGATCATCCGCGAGCGCATCGCGGTGGCCAAGAAGCGCCCCGACGGGCGCGCGGCCAACGAGATCCGCGACATCACGATCGAGGTCGGGGTGACGCCGCGCACGCACGGCTCCGCGCTCTTCACGCGCGGGCAGACGCAGGCGCTGAGCGTCGTCGCGCTGGGCACGCTCAAGGAGGAGATGCGCCTTGACACGCTCGGTCTGGAGACCAAGAAGTACTACTGGCACCACTACAACTTCCCGCCCTTCTCGGTGGGCGAGGCCGGACGCCTCGGTGGTCCCAAGCGCCGCGACATCGGTCACGGTGCGCTGGCCGAGCGGGCGCTCGTGCCGGTGATCCCCTCGATCGAGGACTTCCCCTACAGCGTGCGCGTGGTCTCGGACATCTTCGAGTCCAACGGCTCCTCCTCGATGGCCTCGGTCTGCGGCAGCTCGCTGTCTTTGATGGATGCCGGGGTGCCGATCACCAAGCCGGTCGCCGGTATCGCGATGGGCCTGATCAAGGAGGGCGATGACTACATCGTCCTCACCGACATCGCCGGCGTCGAGGATCACCTCGGCGACATGGACTTCAAGGTCGCCGGCACCGACGCGGGCATCACGGCGCTGCAGATGGACATCAAGATCACGGGCGTCACCTTCGACATCCTGCGCGACGCGCTCGCGCAGGCCAAGGAGGCCCGGACCTTCATCCTCGCCAAGATGGCGGACACCCTGGCCGCACCGCGGGAGACGCTCAGCCTCTACGCGCCGCGAATCGAGAAGGTCAAGATCGACCCCAGCCAGATCGGCCTGCTGATCGGCAAGGGCGGCGAGACCATTCGCGGCCTGTGCGAGGAGTTCGAGTCCCAGATCGACGTCAACGACGACGGTCAGGTGCTGATCTACTCGGCCAACGGCGAGCTCGCCGACGCCCTCGTCGAGCGCATCCGCTCGATGATGAAGGAGGTCGAGATCGGCGACGAATACCTCGGCAAGGTCGTCAAGACGACCGCCTTCGGGGCCTTCATCGAGCTCTCCAAGGGCACCGACGGCCTGCTGCACATCTCCAACGTCTCGCCGGGCAACCGCGTCGAGACGGTCGAGGAGGTGCTGAGCAAGGGCGATGAGATCACCGTCCGCGTCGTCGAGGTCGACCGCGAGCGCGGCCGCATCGGCGTGCGTCGAAGCGACGATCCCGAGATCGCCGGCAAGACCGTCGAGGAGCTCGGCGCCCTCGCGACCGCCGGTGGCGGTGGTGGTGGCGGCGGCGGAGACCGCGGTCCGCGGCGCCCGCCGCGCGATCGCGACGGCGGCGGCGGACGCAACGGTGGCCCGCGCGGCTCCGGGCGCCCGCGCCACCGCGACAACTGAGCACCGCTTCAAATCGTGGGCAACGCGCACGTCATCACTGAGCTGCCCGGTGGCGTGCGCGTCGTCAGCGAACGCGTGCCCGCCGTGCGCTCGGTGGCGCTCGGCTTCTGGATCGGCACCGGCTCGCGCACCGAGGGCGAGCCCGAGGCCGGGCTCTCGCACCTGCTCGAGCACATGCTCTTCCGCGGCACCGCGCGCTACCGCTCCGAGGAGATCGACCAGATCTTCGACGCCATGGGCGCGGAGCTGAACGCCGGCACCGGCAAGGAGATGACCTCGGTCTACGCGCGCGTGCTCGATGAGCACCTCGAGCGCGCCTTCGACGTGATGGCGCAGATGGTCACGGTGCCGGCGATGGAGGGCCTCTCGGAGGAGCGCGAGGTCGTGCTCGAGGAGATCGCGATGTATGAGGACGATCCCCAGGAGCTGATCTTCGACGTGCTCGGCGAGACGATCTTCCCCGACGACCCGCTCGGGCGGGCCACGCTCGGGCGCGCCGAGGTCGTCGGCGCCGCCACGCGCGAGCAGCTGATGGGCTTTCACGCCACGCGCTACTTCCAGCGCAACGTGGTGATCGCCGCCGCCGGGAGCATCGACCACGAGCAACTCGTCGGCTGGGCCACCGAGGCCTTCGACGGCTACGGCGGCGACGGCAGCGACTTCGTGCCCCCAGGTCCCCCGGAGCCGGCCGGGGCGAGCGCTCGCTTTCGCACCCGCGAGACCGAGCAGTACCACCTGACCCTCGGTGCCACCGCCCTGGCGCGCGATGACGACCGGCGCTTCGCGCTGCGCGTCATGGACAGCCTGCTCGGGGGCACCTCCTCCTCGCGGCTCTTCCAGGCCGTGCGCGAGCAACGGGGCCTTGCCTACTCGGTCTTCACCTTCGAGAGCCTCTACCGCGACACCGGCCAGATCGGCCTCTACGTCGGCACGCGCCGCGAGAACCTCGCCGAGGTCTGCACCGTGCTCGCCTCGGAGCTCGCGCGGATCCGCGAGGAGCCGGTCTCCGCCGAGGAGCTCGAGCGCGCCAAGGACAACGTCAAGGGGCGGATCGTGCTCGCGCTGGAGTCGACCTCGGCGCGGATGGAGCGCCTGGGCTCGGCCGTGCTCGCGGAGATGCCGATCTTCGAGCTCGACGAGACGCTCGAGCGGATCGAGGCCGTCGACGCCGAGGCGATCGGCGCGCTGGCGTCCGAGCTCCTGGCGGTCGAGCGCCTCAGCGCCGCCGCGATCGGACCTGACGAGGACGTCTTCCGCGCCGCGCTGGCGCCGCTGCTTCCGGAGCTCGCGGAGGCGCGTTGATCGCCGTCGGTGTCGCGGGTGCGGCCGGACGGATGGGGACCGCCGCCTGCGCCGCGATCGAGGAGGCGAGCGATCTGGCGCTGGCGGGCCGCGCCGATCCGGCGCTCGGAGTCGAGCTCGAGTCGATCCTCGGCGACTGCGAGGTGCTCGTCGATTTCACCCAGCCCGATGCCGTGGTGGGCAACGCCCGCACGGCGGTGGGGGCCGGCGTCCACGTCGTGATCGGAACCACCGGCTTTGACCTCGCGGCGCTCGAGGGCCTGGGCGGCGCCAACATCTTCACGGCGCCGAACTTCGCGATCGGGGCGGTGCTGATGATGCGCTTCGCGGCGCAGGCGGCCGCGCACATGGCCTCGGCGGAGATCATCGAGCTCCACCACGACGCCAAGCTCGACGCCCCGAGCGGAACGGCGGCGCGGACCGCGGAACTGATGGCCGCCGCCAGCGGGCGGGTGGCTCCGGTGATCCACTCTGTCCGCCTGCCGGGACTCCTCGCCCACCAGGAGGTCATCCTCGGCGACCTCGGTCAGACGCTGACGATCCGCCACGATTCGATGAGCCGCGAGTCCTTCATGCCGGGCCTTCTTCTTGCCGTGCGTCGCGTCGGCTCGCTCGAGTGCTCGCCGCTGGTCGGGCTCGAGCACCTGCTCTTTGAAGACTGAGCGTGGGGCGCTGCGGCACGCGTGTCCGCGGGTGCGCCTGAGATACTGCGAGTAATGGCCGCGCTTGGATCCATTCTCACCGCGATCGTCACCCCGTTTGACGAGCAGCTCAACGTCGACGAGGAGGCCTTCGTCGCGCTGATGCATCACCTCGCCGCCAACGGCTCAGACGGCTTCGTGGTCTGCGGCACCACCGGCGAGGCCTCGACGCTGAGCGACTCAGAGCACATGGGGGTGGTCGAGCTGGCGGTGCGCGAGCGGCCGCAGGGCGTCACCATCGTCGCCGGCACCGGCTCCAACGACACCCGCCACGCGGTCGAGCTCACCGAGCGCGCCAACGAGCTCGGGGTCGACGCGGTGCTCTCGGTCACGCCCTATTACAACCGCCCCAACCGGCGCGGGATCGTCGCCCACTTCGAGGCCGTCGCGGCCGCCAGCCAGGCGCCCGTGATCCTCTACAACATCCCCTCGCGCACCGGCACCGACATGCCCAACGACCTGCTCGCGCGGCTCGCACAGATCGAGCGCATCGACTACGTCAAGCAGAGCAACGCCGAGAACCTGGCGTCGGTCGACGGCCTCGGCATCTACGCGGGCGACGACACGCTGTTCGCGCAGACGCTCGACCTCGGCGAGCCCGGCGGGATCCTCGTCTCGAGCCACATCGTCGGCCCGGCGCTGCGACGGATGGTCGATGAGCCCGATCAGCGCGCGGCGATCGACGCCGAGCTCCGCGACGTCTACAGCACCCTCTTCATGACCGCCAGCCCGACCTGTACGAAGGCCGCGCTCGAGTTGCTCGGCCACCGCGTCGGCGGGCTGCGCCTGCCGATGGTGAGCGCAGATGAGTCTGAGCGCGAGGCCGTGCGCGCGATGCTCGAGCGCCACCATCTGCTGGGTCACGTGACCGCGTGAGCACGCTGAGGGTGCTGCCCCTGGGCGGCCTGGGGGAGATCGGCAAGAACATGACGGTCGTCGAGTACGACGGCCGCATCGTCGTCGTCGACGTCGGGCTGCGCTTCCCCACACCGGAGATGCTCGGAATCGACCTCGTCCTGCCCGACTTCAGCTACCTGCGTGGGCGCGTCGAGGACATCGAGGCGATCGTCGTCACCCACGGCCACGAGGATCACCTGGGAGCGCTGCCGTGGGTCCTGCGCGAGCTCGGCCCCGCCAAAGCGCCGCCGGTCTACGGGCGCCCGCTGACGATGGCGATGGCGCGCTCCAAGCTCGAAGAGCACAAGCTGCGCGAGGTCAAGCTGATCGATCTCGACGACGGCCAGGACGTGGCGCTCGGACCGTTCTCACTCGAGCTGGTCCACATGACGCACTCGATCCCCGACGCCAGCGCCGTCGCGCTCACCACCGAGCTCGGCACGATCCTCGTCACCGGCGACTACAAGTTCGACCAGACGCCGGTCGACGGCGAGCCGGCCGACATGTCGCGCCTGGCGGAGCTCGGCGCCGAGGGCATCCTGCTTCTCTGCGGCGACTCCACCAACGCCGACCGCAGCGGCTTCTCACCGTCTGAGGCGAGCGTCGGCCCCAAGCTCCAGGAGGTCTTCTCGCAGGCCCCGGGGCGCATCATCGTGACCAGCTTCGCCTCCAACATCCACCGCGTCCAGCAGGTGATCGACGCCGCCGTGGCGCTCGAGCGCAAGGTCGCGCTGGTCGGGCGCTCGATGCGCAAGAACGTCGCCATCGGCGGCGCGCTCGGGCACATCGACGTGCCGGAGGGGCTGATCATCCCGGCCCGCGAGATCGAGGACTTCCGCGATGACCGCGTGATCATCATCTCGACCGGCTCCCAGGGTGAGCCGCTGTCGGCGCTGCGGCGGATGGCCTACCGCGATCACCCGCAGGTGAAGCTCCACGACGGCGACACCGTCGTCTTCTCGGCGACGCCGATCCCCGGCAACGAGCGCGCGGTCAACGACACGATCGATCGCCTCTACCACATCGGTTGCAACGTCGTGACGACGCGCGACGCGCAGATCCACGCCTCGGGACACGGCTACACCGAGGAGCTCAAGCTGATGCTCAACCTGACCAAGCCGCGCTACGTGATGCCCTTCCACGGCGACTTCAAGCGGCTGCAGATGCACGGCAAGCTGGCCGAGTCGGTCGGGATCCCGCAGGAGTCGGTGTTCATCGCCGAGAACGGCGACGTGCTCGAGCTCGATGCGCGCGGCGCGCGCTTCGGGCGGCCCGAGGGCGCGGGCATGATCTTCGTCGACGGCGTCGACATCGGCGACGTCGCCGACTCGGCCCTGCGCGACCGCCGCATGCTCTCGGCCGATGGCATCTTCATCGTCGTCGCGACGATCTCTGAGAAGGACGGCGGCTCGGTCGCCGAGCCCGAGGTCATCTTCCGCGGCGTCGCCTTCATGGATGAGGCGGGCGATTTGGTCGATGAGATCAAGGACACCGTCGAGGACTCACTGGAGCGCGCGGCGGGGGAGGGTGTGCGCGACGTCGAGCACCTCCAGCAGCTGCTGCACGATCACCTCGGGGCGCTCGTCTACGAGCGGCTCAAGCGGCGGCCGATGGTGCTGCCGGTCGTCGTCGAGGTGTAGTGGGGCTGCAGTCCTCGCCAGCTCGAGGGTCGTGGGTGGGGGGCGGCTGTCGCTGATGCTTCCGGCGTGAGTGACGTGGGTGCCCGCTTTTGCGGGTGGCTTGGCTTTTGAGGGCTGGGTGGCGGGGTTGGGGGGAGTTATTCGCGCCGGCGCCATTGCCAGGCGCCGATGGTCGCGGAGACGAGCGTGAAGGCGAGGACGATGAGGAAGTCGGTGGCGATGCGGCCGGGGACTCGGGAGGCGTGGGTGGTGTTCAGCGCTCGGGCGGTGGGGATCATCGGCGGTAGGCGTAGGGGGATGCTGAGAACGATGACGGTTGTGAGTGCGAGGACGGCGAGGGCTCGGCCCTTGACGATCGGCGCCGAGAACGGGATGGCGAGGGCGCTGGCGGCGATCGTGGCGATCAGGTTCGCCGCCAGGATCAGGGCCACCTCGTTGTCGTGGGGTGTTCGCTTGAAGAGGCCTCCGAGCAGCGGAACGAGCAGCGCGAAGAGCGAGCTCGCGCCGGCAAGGACGGCGAGCGCGAGCAACCGCGAGCAGGCAAAGCGCCAGCCGCCGACGGTCGCCGCCAGGATGTGGCGATCGGGTGCGCTCTGGGAATCGAGGAAGGCAAGCGCCAGCCAGCACTGCGCCGGGAAGAGGAAGGCCGCGACGGTCCCCGCGGTCGAGAGGACCGGGTTGGGCGGCTGGGCATAGAGGACCACCACGCCGCCGCCGAGCAGCAGCAGGGGCGCCACGAAGCTGCGTGAGCGGCTGTGCTCGGCGAGCAGATAGCGGGCGGCGCGCATCATTCCGATCGCGCCTCGATGAGGGCGCAGTTCTGCCCCCCCGTGACGCTCTCGATGTGCCAGCCGCGCTCGAGCAGGGCGCTTAGGGCGGCGTCAGAGCTCTCGGCGGCGACGCAAAGAGAGAGCACAGGGCCCTCGCGGCGCGCGTCGAGCACGCCTGGCAGCGCCGCCACATCGAGAGGCAGGCTGCTCGAGCTCTGGGCGTGCACAGCGGCCTCCGCCACCAGCCAGCGCACGTCAGCGGAGAGCTGCGATCCGCCGGCGCGATGATCGCTGAACACGACCGCGCTGCCGGCGCTCACACGCTCGCGAAGCAGAACGCCGAGCGCTCCCCGGGCCTCGACGTCCAAGCCGCTGAAGGGCTCGTCGAGGACCAGCAGCGTCGGGGCGCCGAGCAGGGCCTGTATCAGCACGATCTTCTGCAGTGAACCCTTCGAGAGCGCTCCGAGGCGCTCGCCGAGCAGGCCGCGCACCGCGAGGCGCTCGCTCAGCGAGTTGATGGCGTCGCGACCGACCCAGTCGGGCAGCCTTCGTAGGCGCGCGTGCTGGCGCAGATAGTCATCGGCTGCAAACGGAAGCGGCGGCGCGAGCCGCTCAGGCGCGTAGCCGACCCGTCCGCGGCTCGCGGCAGCTCGTCGACCGCGCGTCGGGACGGTGGCGCCGGCGAGCAGCCGCAGGAGCGTCGACTTGCCGGAGCCGTTGGCCCCGCGGATCTCGATCAGTGCGCCCTGGCGGACCGCGACGCTCACGTCGCTCAGAATCCACCGGCCGCGGGCGCTGTAGCGCTTGCTCGCGCCGATCAGCTCGACGGCCGTCGCGTCAGCATCAATGCCGGTTCGAGCTTCGAGAGCGGGGGAGTGGTCCATGCATAGATAGCATAGGCATAGACCGTCTACCTATGCGTTGCGCCTGATGAGTGACGTCGGCCCGGCGAGCACGGCGGAGCTAGAGCGCGTCCAGGCTCGTGTTCTCGTAGTGCTCGGCGGTGGGCCAGTGACGCGAAAGGAGCCTCTGCGCGGTGGGTTCGATGACCGCCCGCTCGTAGTCCTGGCCCGCGAAGCTGCGGATCGCATCGAGCGATTCGAAGCGTGTCAGGGTGATGAAAGCGACTTCGTCGCCGTCTGGGCGCCGCAGCACGTCGGCGCCGTGAAAGCCGCCGATCGCGCGCATCGATGGAAACAGCTTGTCGAGCAGAAAGCGCTGGTACGCATCGGCATCTGTTGGCTTGGTCCACCCGCGCCACAGGCGGGTGATCACGCCAGCGGTGCTGTCGGCTCGGCCTCGACCGGCGCCGTCTCTGATGCTGCCGCAGCCGGCTTCTCCGGCGGTTCGGCCTTCATCGAGGACGCGGGTAGCGTGATCGTGAAGCGAGCGCCGCCGTGAGGGGACTCATCGACGCCGACGGTGCCACCGTGCGCCTCGGTGACGGCGGCGACGATCGCCAGGCCTAGGCCGAAGGAACCGCCGCGGTCGCCGGATCCGCGGACGAAACGATCAAAGAGGGTGGCGCGCGCCTCGGGTGCGATGCCGGGGCCATCGTCAGCGACGACGAGCTGAGCGCCGCCGTTGGGGAGGGTCCGGGTTGTGGCGGTCACGCGAGTTCCCGGAGGCGTGTGGCGCAATGCGTTTTCAATCAGGTTGGTGGCGACTCGCTGGAGGTCGTCACGGCTTCCGAGCAGCGGCGTGGACTCAGTGTCGAGTTCGATCGAATGTTCGGCGGCAGCGGGCTCCAACTCGCTCGCCGCCTCGACGACGACATCGGAGAGGTCCAGCCTCTCGCGAGTGACGGGTGTCTGCGGCGCGTCAGCACGGGCCAGCAACAGCAGGTCGCCCACGAGCCGGCGCATGCGCTGAGTCGAGCGCAGTGCCGATACGGCGGCCTCGCGATCCGGGCCCCGGAGCGAGTCGACGAGCAGTTCGAGGTTCGCGAGGACGCTGGTCAGCGGCGTTCGCAGCTCATGCGACGCGTCGGCGACGAACTCGCGCTGGCGCTCGAGGGCGGCCTCGGTCTCGTTGCGGGCGCTGCTGAGCGAGGTGAGCATGCCGGTCAGCGTTCGTGAGAGCTCGGCGATCTCGTCGTCGGCGACCGGCGTCGGAAGGGTGGTGTCCGGGTCGCGGGTGCGCTCGATCTCGGCTGCCGCCGCGGTGAGCTGCGCCACCGGGGTCATGGCACGGCGGGCCACGACTGCGCCGGCCGCGAAGGCCAGAGCCGTCCCGATCAGCGCGCCGAGGAAGAGAATCAGGCGCAGGCCGCCAATCTCGCTGGCGGTCGCCGCGGTCGGGACGCCGTACTGCACGAGGAGGGTGTCGCTCGCGCCAGCACCGAACGCTTGATCCACGGTCGCGACGCGATAACCGTTGACGTTGTTGGTCGCGCGGAACGGCGAGCCCATCTGCGGCGCGCCCTTGGTCTTCCCCACCGGAGAGCCATCCACGGTGAAGATCCGGATTGCCGCGTTGTTGATGTTCGCGTAGGCGTTGGGGCGGACACCGAACTCCAGCTGTCCCGTCGCGTAAGACGGATGCAGCGCGTTTGCGATGTTCTGCGCCTGCGAGGTGACCTGGTTGTCGAACTCGCGCCACTGCCGATTCGCGTTGATCTGGCCGATTACGGCCGCGAACGCCATCAGAATCAGGAACGCCACCAGGGCGACGCTCGTCGCGAGGCGGACCCGGATAGGCAGCCTCAGCAGCCGATTCTGCAGCCGGTCGCTAAGCGCGGAGAACATAGCCCGCTCCGCGAATCGTGTGCAGCAGGCGCCCCTCGCCGCCGGACTCGAGCTTGCGACGCAGGTTCGAAACGAAGACCTCGATCGTGTTCGTCGTCGAGAAAGGGTCATAGCCCCAGACCTCATCGAGCAGGCGCTGGCGCGAGATCACGATCCGCTCGTTGCGCATCAGGTACTCCAGCAGCTCGAACTCGCGCTGGGTGAGTTCGACGTCGCGCTCACCGCGATGCACCTCGTGGGTGTCGGGGTTGAGACTCAGATCGCCCACCCGTAGCGGCGCGCTCCCGCGGGGGGGCGTGCGCCGCAGCAGTGCGCGGATACGCGCGAGGAGCTCCTGGCGATCGAAGGGCTTGACCAGGTAATCGTCGGCACCCGCGTCGAGGCCCGCGACCCGCGCCTCGATGGCATCGCGCGCGGTCAGCATCAGGATCGGAACCATGTCGTCACGGCGAAGCTCCCGCGCGACCTCGAGGCCGTCGATCTTGGGGAGCCCGAGGTCGAGCACGACCACGTCGGGGAGGAAGGCGTTGGCCTGATCCAGCGCGGCACGCCCGTCGCCGGCGATCCGCACCTCGTAACCCTCCAGGCGCAGCGACCGTTGAAGAACGTCGGCGATGTCGCCGTCATCCTCGACGACGAGCACGCGGGGAGATCTATCGAAATCGACCATTTCCAGCGATGTTAGGGCAGCGTCGGCCTGATCTGGACGATTTTTACCCCCGCTTGAACGCGAAACACCGCGCCGTGCCGCCGATTGCGGCAGGCAAACGCCAGAGCGCGTCGAATGGGCCCGAGATGGCAGCAGCGCGCAGGGCCCCAGCTCGCCGCGGCGGCGCGCGAAAGCGCAGCGCGCCTCGACGCCGCACGCGCCGGCGCACCACGCGGCGCAAGCAGTTCCAGTTTCAGCAGCGCCACTACGACGTCCTGGGCCTCGCCCTCGCCGCACTGGGCGTGCTGTTCGGCTTCGTGCTCTACGCGCACTGGGACGGGGGCAGCGTCGGTGACTCTCTGGCGAGAGCGTTCGCCTGGATGATCGGCAAGGCACGGCTCGGCGTCCCCGTAGCGCTCGCGGGTGGCGCTGTGCTCCTGTGGTTGCGCCCGGTGCTGCCCGCGGTGAGGCCGTTTCGCACCGGCGCGATCCTCCTCTTCGCCGCCGGCGCGCTCGCGCTGGCGGGCAATGGCCCCGTTCACGGCTTCTGGTCGTCGGGCTACTTCGAGGTGCACGGCGGCATCCTCGGGCAGGCTGAGCTGTGGGGCGCCTCGCGCCTGATCGGCACGACCGGTGCCCACATCCTCGCCGTGTTCCTGCTGCTGGCCGGAGTGATCCTGCTTTCGGGTGGATCGCTCGCGGCGGTGATCCGCAGCGGCGGCGTCAGCCTTGTGCGGGCCGTGCGCTCATACCGTGACGCGCAGGCCAAGAGCGCCACCAAGCGCCGGGCCGAACGGGTCGTGCCGCCTGAGCCCGACGGGCGCGAACTGATCGTGCGCGCCACGCATGTCGAAGCGCCGCCGATCGAGATGCCGGACTTTCCCACGCTCGATCTGGACACGCAGGAGTTCCACGAGGAGCCAGATGTCTACATCGAGCCCGAGCCCGAGCCGGAGATTGACCCGCACGAGCCGCGACCGTTTGACCCGGGCGACCTCACGCCGCAGGGGCGCTATCGGGCCTCCGTCACCGAGGATCCGAGCTTCGAGTGGCGGCTGCCCAAGCCCGGCCTCTTGACGCGCTCGACCGCCGAGCAGGTGCGTCCGGACACGGCGGGCCAGCAGGCGATGGCGGCCGGGCTGCTTGAGGCGCTCGGCCATTTCGGAGTGCAGGCCAAGGTCATCGGCACCGTGACCGGGCCCCACATCACCCGTTACGAGCTGCGCCTCGCGCCGGGAATCAAGGTCTCCAAGGTCGCGAACCTCAAGGACGATCTCGCCTACGCGCTGGCGGCCACCGACGTGCGCATCCTCGCCCCGATCCCCGGCAAGCAGGCGGTCGGGGTCGAGATCCCCAACGCCAAGCGGCGCATGGTGCGCCTCGGCGACGTCTACCAGGACCCGCCGGTCGACTGGTCGCCGCTGACCGTCTGGCTCGGCAAGGACGTCTCGGGCCGCGCGATCGGCGCCGACCTTGCGAGCATGCCGCACCTGCTCGTGGCGGGCACGACCGGCTCCGGCAAGTCCGGCGCCGTCAACGCGATGCTCTCGAGCATCCTCCTGCGCGCGACTCCGCACGACGTGCGGCTCGTCCTGATCGATCCCAAGCAGGTCGAGCTCAACCATTACGAGTCGATTCCGCATCTGCTGACGCCAGTGATCACCAACCCGCGCATGGCCGCCAACGCGCTCGGCAACCTCGTCCGCGAGATGGAGCACCGCTACGGCATGATGTCGCTCGCGCGCACGCGTTCGCTGCTGGAGCTCAACCGCTACCGTGCCGGCCGCGGCGACCCGCCGCTGCCCTACATCCTTTGCGTGATCGACGAGCTCGCCGACCTGATGATGGTGGCCCCCGCCGCGGTCGAGGAGTCGATCATCCGCCTCGCCCAGAAGGCGCGTGCCGTCGGCATGCACCTGGTGCTGGCGACGCAGTCCCCGCGCGTGGACGTGATCACGGGCCTGATCAAGGCCAACGTGCCCTCGCGCATCGCCTTCGCGGTGTCCTCGCAGACGGACTCCCGCGTGATCCTCGACCAGAACGGCGCCGAGACGCTGCTGGGCGCCGGCGACATGTTGTTCGCGCCGATCGGCAGCTCACACCCACAGCGAATCCAGGGCGCCTACATCGACGAGGCCCAGATCGCCTCGCTGACCGAATTCTGGCGCCGCCAGGGGGAGCCGGAGTTCAAGGTCGAGTTGCTCGAGGAGGTCGAGCCCGAAGCGGCGCCCGAAAGCGGCGACGACGACGGCTTCGACCCTGACGAGGATCCGCTGCTCGAGGAGGCGATCGCGCTCGTCGTGGAGATGGGTACGGCGTCCACATCGATGCTGCAGCGACGCCTGCGGCTCGGCTACACCCGTGCCGGGCGGCTCATCGACATGCTCGAACGGCGCGGCATCATCTCGGGCTACGAGGGCTCAAAGCCGCGCCAAGTGCTGGTCTCAGAGGCCGACCTGCCGACAGTGATCGCGGCGCTCGCCACGCGCAACGCCCACGCAGGCGAGCCTGCAGCCCCGGCCGAGCCGCTTTAGGCCGTTACCCTTCGGGGTCAAGATGGCTGATATCGGCGCGATGCTCCGGGAAGCGCGGATGCGTGAGCACCTCGACATCGCTGAGTTCGAGGCCCGCACGAAGATCCGCGCCAAGTACCTGCGCGCGCTCGAGGACGAGGAATGGAGCCTGCTCCCGGGCTACACCTTCACCAAGGCCTTCCTGCGCACCTATGCGGACATGCTCGGTCTCGACGGGCGCACGATCGTCGATGAGTTCAAGCGCCAGTACCCCGA
>DASXEZ010000013.1:0-23290 GCA_036489875.1 Solirubrobacteraceae bacterium
TCCGAGCGCCACCTCGTCGCGCTGGTCAGCGCGGTGGTGTTCATCGACACGCTTTTCTATGCGGTCATCGCGCCGCTGCTCCCGACGCTTTCGCACGAACTGCACCTCTCGAAGCTCTCGGCCGGCGTGCTGACCGCGAGCTATCCGATCGGGACGCTGCTGGGCGCCATCCCCGGAGGTGTGCTCGTCGCTCGGAGGGGCCCGAAGCTGACGCTCCTCGTCGGCCTGGCGATGCTGGCCGGCTCGACGGTGGCCTTCGCGCTTTTGCACGACGTCGTCGGGCTCGATGCGGCGCGTCTCGTCGAGGGCGTCGGCGGGTCATGCACGTGGGCCGGAGGCATGGCTTGGATCGTCAACGGGGCGCCGCCCGAGCGTCGCGGCGCGCTGATGGGGAAGGCGATCGGTGCGGCGATCGGCGGTGCGCTGTTCGGACCCGTGATCGGGGCGCTGGCCACCGGCATCGGGCGCCTGCCGGCGTTCAGCGTGATCGTCGTCGCCGCGCTAGCGCTGATCGCGGAGACCGCCCGACTGCACGCGCCGCGCGCCAACTCCGACCAGGGCGTCACCCATGTCCTTGCCGCCGTGCGTCAGCGCTCCATCAGGACAGGGATCTGGCTCGTCGCCCTGCCGGCGCTCGCCTCCGGCACGCTCAACGTCCTCGCGCCGCTGCAGCTGCACCACTTCGGGGCCGGTGCGTTCACGATCGCAGCCACCTTCCTGGTCGCCGCCGCGGTCGAGTCGGTGATCGCCCCCGCGACCGGCCGAGTCTCCGATCGCCACGGCCGCGTGGTGCCTCTGCGTCTCGGACTCGGCCTGACGGCTGTGCTGCTGGCCGGGTTCGAGTTGCCCGGCAGCTGGCTGCCACTCGCCGTCCTGCTCGTCGCAACGATCGGGGCGCTGGGCGTCTTCTGGGCGCCGGCGATGGCGATGCTCTCCGACGCCGCTGAGCTGCGCGGCCTGGACCAGGGACTCGCGGCGGCGCTGATGAACCTCGCCTGGGCGCTTGGGCAGGTAGTCGGCTCCGGTGCCGGCGGTGCTGCCGCCAAGGCGGCGGGAGATCTCCTGCCGACGCTGGTCGCCGCCGGCCTGTGCGCCGTCACCTTCGTGGCGATGAGCCGGCGCCGCGCGGTGGTGGAGCCGGCACTGTCGTGAGGCGGCGCGGCGACCGCCGCGTCTGCTCGGGCCTAGAGAAGCTCGGCGGTGAGGGAGATCTCGGTCCCGCTCAGCGCGTTGGCCGCGGGGCAGTCGCGCCGAGCGATCGCTGCGGTGTCGCGGAAGGTCTGCTCGTCGATCCCCTCGACCTCGCCGCTGACCTGGAGCTCGATCCGTTTGATCGCGAAGTTGCCGCCGATCCGCTTGGCCGCGCGGGCCTCGGTGTGCAGACTCTGCACGGGGTGGCCGTCCTGGGCGAGCAGGTGCGCAAGCATCATCGTGAAGCAGCTCGCGAGGCCGGCGGAGATCAGCTCCTCGGGGCTCGTGCGCCCGCCCGGAAGCTCGGTGCGCGACTCCCAGGTCAGCGCCAGCTCGGCCGGCGCGGCGCCGCTGTCGAGGGTGACGCTGCCGCTGCCACCGCCCAGCAGCGGCCCGGCCCACGCCACCGCGGCGCTGTGGAGGGCCTCGGTCTCGCTCTCGGCGCCGGCGGTCGTTGCGGTTTCTTCGTCGCTCATCACACGTCCTCTCCCTGGCTGCACGCGAAGCTGTCGCGGGCTTGATAGCACTTCCGCCTCCGCGACCCTGAGGAGCCGGCGATGACCGCACCGACAGATTCCGGCTACGCGCCGGCCAACGGCGTCGAGATGTATTGGGAGAGCCGCGGCGACGGCGGGGTCCCGCTGATCGTGACCCACGGCGGCTTCGGCCAGGCGTCCACGTTCGGCGCGCTGCTCGACGAGCTCGCCAAACGCCGCCGGGTGATCGCGATCGAGCTCCAGGGTCACGGCCACACCGCAGACATCGAACGCCCGTTCACCTTCGAGGCCTTCGGCGACGACATCGCCGCGCTGATCGAGGCTCTCGAGCTCGGCCGCGCCGACCTGCTCGGACGCTCGCTCGGGGCCGGTGCCACGCTGCGCGCCGCGATCCAGCACCCCGACCTGATCCGATCGTTCTCGCTGCTGTCCTTCCCCTGCCGCCGCGACGGCTGGCTGCCCGACGTGCTCGAGGGGATGAGCCACGTCAACTCAAGCCTGTTCGAGCAGATGAGCCGCTCGACGCTCTACGCCGACTGGCTCGCCGTCGCCCCGAATCCCGACCCCGAGATCTTCCGCACGCTGATGGACCGCACCGGTGCGCTGCTGGCGAGGCCGTTCGATTGGAGCGAGGAGGTAGCGGCGCTCCCCATGCCCCTGCTGCTCGTCTATGGCGATGCCGACAGCATCGCGCCGGCGCATGTCGCCGAGTTCTTCGCGCTGCTCGGTGGCGGTGCGTGCGACGCCGGCTGGGACGATGCGCGACGGCCCACGCAGTCGCAGCTAGCGATCCTGCCGAAGGCCAACCACTACGACATCGTCGAGGCGCCGGGGCTGGCCGGAGTGCTCGACCGCTTCTTCGAATGAGCGTCCGATTCGCGCCACAGAGCCGTCAGGGCTCGATGATCACCCGCTCGCCGACGCGCGCACACATGCTCGCCCCCGGCCACGGCTCCAGGAACTCGAGCCTCTCGAGCGCGCCGCCTGCCAGCGCCGCCTCGCACTCGCGGGCAGCCGCCCCGTCTTCGAACCACAGCTCGGCGAGGCCATCGAAGCCCGCGCGCTGCGAGCCGATCACGCCACCGGCGCCGAGCGAGCCGACGACGAGGTTCTGGATGTGGCGCACGAGCCCGCGTTGGTCAGCACCGAGCGGCCCGCCCACCGCCAGCCACCCCGCCTCGGCCTCGCCGATATCCATCCCCTCGCGGAAGCGCACGAAGTAGGCGAGCTTGTAGGGCCCCGGCGGGCCGTCCACGAGCACGCGCTCAGACACCACGCCGCTCATCCCGCCCAGCGACGCGGTCTCCAGGAATTCCGGTCCGTCGGCGACGATCACCGCCCACGCCTCGCTGCTCATCCCGGCTTCGAACGTCGGGCGGTCGCGCCACCACTCGCAGGCGAATCCGTCGAAGCCGATCGCCTCAGCGCTGTCCTCGCCGCCGGCGACCGGACCGACCACGTGGCTTTGGACATACCCGACCATCCCGTCCAGCGCGTCGGCCATCGGCGCGTGCACGTCGGTCCAGTAGCGCCCGCCCGCCTCGCGCGTCATGTCCTCGCGAAAGCGCGCGACGTAGATCGCCTTGAGCCGCTCTCCCATGCGTGGCAACGCTACCGACTCCCGAGCGCGCGCCCCCGCTCGAGCGCGCCACGCACCCACTCTCCCTACGCACTCGCCAGATAGCCTGTCGACCGACAGCTGCAGCGAGACGGAGGGAGGCCCGGTGTGCCCAAACGCGTACTGATCAGCGGCGGCCACGTGCTGTCGATCGACCCCGCGATCGGCGAGCTGCCGCGCGGTGACGTTCTGATCGAGGACGACCGGATCGCCGCCATCGCCGCCCACATCGACGCCTCCGACTGCGAGACGATCGACGCGACCGGCACCATCGTCGCGCCCGGCTTCGTCGACACCCACCGCCACACCTGGCAGGCGCCGTGGCGCAACATCGCCTCGGACTGGTCGCTCTTTCACTACCTCTGGGGCATGCACACCGGCCTCAGCAAGTACTACCGCCCCGAGGACACCTACGCCGGCAACCTGCTCGGCACGCTCGAGGCGCTCGACTCCGGGATCACGACGATGCTCGACTGGTCGCACAACCTCGCCACGCCCGAGCACGCCGACGCGGCGATCCAGGGGCTGCGCGACTCCGGCAGCCGCGCCATCTTCGCCCACGGCGGCGGCGCCGCCCAGTGGGGTGTCGTGCCCGGCAACACCGTCGATCACCCCGAGGACGCCCGCCGCATCCGCGAGCAGTACTTCTCCTCCGACGGGGGCCTGGTCACGATGGCGCTGGCGATCCGCGGCCCGCAGTTCACGACCGAGGAGGTCGCGCTGCACGACTGGGCGCTGGCCAACGACCTCGACCTGCGCATCACCGTCCACGTCGGCGACGGCGCGCTCGGCAAGACCCGCCCGATCGACTGGCTGCGCCGAAACGGCCTGCTCAACGACCGCACGACCTACGTCCACTGCTGCTCGCTCGGCGACGACGAGCTCCAGATGATCTCCGACAGCGGCGGCACCGCCTCGGTCGCCGCCGACGTCGAGATGCAGATGGGTCACGGCTGGCCGGCGACCGGGCGCCTGCTCGCCGCCGGCGTGCGCCCCAGCCTCTCGATCGACGTCTGCACCTCGACCGGGGGACACATGTTCGGCCTCATGCGCACCGCGATCGGGACCCAGCGCGCGCTCGACAACGCCGCCAACGAGGCCGCCGGCGGGATCCTCGGCGCGGCACCCGTCGAGCTCACCTGCCGCGACATGCTCGAGTTCGCGACGATCGAGGGCGCCCGCGCCGTCGGCCTGGCGGACCGGATCGGCTCGCTGACGCCCGGCAAGCAGGCCGACGTGATCCTCGTCCGCGCCGACTCACTCGGCATGGCGCCGCTCAACAACGCCCCCGGCGCGCTCGTCTACAACGCCCACCCGGGCCTCGTCGACACCGTCCTCGTCGCCGGTCGCGTGGTCAAGCGCTCAGGAGTCCTGACCGACCACGACCCCGCCCGCGTCCTCGCCGCCGCCGAGCGCACCCGCGATCACGTGCTCGCGCAGGCGCGCCTGGATCCGCTGATCGCGGACATCTCCCTCGGCGGCAGCTGGATCCCCCGCGACCCCTCAGCGGCATGAGCGCTGCCACGCTCGACCGCGCCCTCGAACGCATCGCGCAGGCGCTCGTCCCGGACAAGGTCGTCCGCGACCCTGCGGCGCTTCGCGAGTACAGCGACCCCTTCGCCTTCGAGGGCTGGCAGGAGCACGCCCCCGGCGCCGCCGTGCTTCCCACGCAGGTCGAGGAGGTCCAGGCGGTCGTGCGCATCGCCGCCGAGGAGGGGGTGCCGATCTGGACGCACTCGACCGGGCGCAACAACGGCTACGGCGGCGCCGGCCCGCTGCTCGGCGGCTCGGTCATCGTCAGCCTGCGCAACATGAACCGCGTGCTCGAGCTCGACGGCGAGCTCGGCTACGCGCTGGTCGAGCCCGGCGTGCGCTGGTTCGACCTCTACGAGGCGATCGAGGCGGCGGGCCTCGACCTGATGCTCTCGATCGCCGATCTCGGCTGGGGCGGGCCGGTCGGCAACATGCTCGAGAACGGCGTCACCTACCTGCCCTACGGCGTCGACTGGACCGCGCAGTGCGGGATGGAGGTCGTGCTCCCGACCGGCGAGCTGCTGCGGACCGGGATGGGGGCGATGCCCGGCAACCGCTCCTGGAACCTCTACAAGCGCGGCCTCGGCCCGACCCTCGACCAGATCTTCACGCAGTCCAACTACGGGATCGTGACCAAGATGGGCGTCTGGCTGCAGCCGCGCCCGGAGGCCTACGCGCCGATCTGGGTGCGGGTGTGGAAAGACGACGACATCGCGCCGCTGATCGACACCCTCCGTGTGCTCCTGCTCGACGGCACGGTGCGGATGGTGCCGACGATCCTCAACGCGCTGAACACCGCCGCGCTGCACACCGCGCGCAAGGACTGGTACCAGGGCGAGGGCCCGATCCCCGAGCCGGAGATCGATCGCATCGCGCGCGAGCTCGACACCGGGCGCTGGATGATGCGCCTCGCGCTCCACGGCGATGAGCCGGTCGTCGCCCACCGCCTCGCCAAGGTGACCGCCGCCTTCGAGGCGATCGCGGGCGCCGAGGTGCGCTCGAGCGTCTACCGCCGCGACGACATCCCCAACCTCGAGGTGGCGGGGGAGAAGACGATGGCCGGGATCCCCAACATGGCCTTCACCCACATCACGCGCTGGGCGGGCGGGGACTCGGGCGGCCACATCGGCTTCTCACCGGTCGTGCCCCTGACCGGCTCGGAGATCCTGCGCGCCCGCGGCGTCCTTCGCGAGCAGGTCCACGCCGCCGGCATGGACTACCTCGCGGGCCTCCTTCCCATCAACGCCCGCAGCCTCGTCCACATCACGATGCTGATGTTCGACACCGCCGATGAGACCGGGACCCGCACCGCCTACGACCTCGCGCGCAAGCTCGTCGTCGACTGCGCGCCCCACGGCTTCGGCGAGTACCGCGCGCACGTCGACTTCATGGACGCCGCGGCCGCGCAGTACTCCTTCGGCGACCACGCCTACCGCCGCTTCTGCGAGACCCTCAAGGACGCCATCGACCCCGCGGGGATCCTCATGCCCGGCAAGAACGGGATCTGGCCCGCCCACCTTCGTCAGTGAGCGGGCGGCGCATGCGCCGCCCGCCGGTTGGTCGCATGCGACCAACCGCCGAGGGGTGCATGCACCCCTCGGTCCCCGGAATTCGATCTAGCGGGGAACCCAGGGCGTGGGGTTCGAGAACAGCACGCCGCCGTCGACGGGGATCGCCTGGCCGTTGACGTAGGAGGCGTCGTCGCTGAGCAGGTAGGCGACGAGGCCCGCGACCTCGTGCGGCTCGCCGAAGCGCCGCAGCGGGACCGCTTCGTGGTGGGCCTGGAGCATCGCCTCGTCGGCGCCGAGGGCCTCGCGGAAGGACGCCGTGAAGGCGGTCTCGATCATGCCGGGGCAGATCGCGTTGACGCGGATGCCGAGCGGGCCGCCGCTCAGCGAGGCCGACTTGACGAGCCCGATCACGCCGTGCTTGGCGGCGACGTAGGGGACGATCGCCTGGTTGCCGCGCAGCCCGGCCAGCGAGGAGGTGGCGACGATCGCGCCCGGACGGCGCTGGTCGCGCATCTGGCGCAGAGCTGAGCGGATGCCGAGGAAGACGCTGCGCAGGTTGACCGCGATGACCTCGTCGAAGTCCTCGGTGGCGACGTCGAAGAAGGGCGCGAAGGGCCCGGTGATGCCGGCGTTGAGGAACACCAGCTCGACGCTGTGGAAGCGCTCGAGCGCGGCCTGCATGTAGCGCTCGACGTCTGCCTCGACCGAGACGTCGGCGACGACGGCGATGCCCTCGCCCTCGAGCGCTTCGGCGACGTCTGAGACCTTCTCGGAGCGGTCGACGCAGACCACGCGCGCGCCCTCCTCGGCCAGGCGCCTCGCGGTCGCCTCGCCGATGCCGCTCGCCGCCCCGGTCACGATCGCGGTGCGGCCGCCTATGCCGCGCAGCCCCATTGCGGGTGTGAGTGTATCCGCGCCGCGCTTGACCGCCCGCGCGCGGCGACGTAGCGTGTCGCCTCCCAGAGGGGAGGAGCCGGGTTGAGCATCGGAGTCATCGGAGCGGGAGTGTCGGGCCTTCACCTCGGCCTCTTCCTGCGCGAGCACGACGTCGAAGTGACGATCTACGCCGAGCGCGACGCCGAAGCGCTCGCCGGTGGGCGACTGCTGAACACCGTCGCCCACCACCATCACACCCTCGAGCGCGAGCGCGCCCTGGGCGTCCACCACTGGGACGCCGCCGAGTACGGCTACGTCTGCCACCAGCACTCCGTCGTCGGCACACCGGAGCCGCTGCGCTTCCGCGGCGACTTCGAGCACCCCTCCTCGATCATCGACTACCGCCTCTACCTGCCGGCGCTGATGAACGACTTCGAGGAGCGCGGCGGCGACCTGCGCGTCGGCGGCGTGGCGGTCGAGGACGTCGGCGCGCTCTCGCGCGAGCACGACCTCGTCGTCGTGGCCGCCGGACGCGGCTACCAGGGCACGCTGTTCGCCCGCCGCGCCGAGAAGTCGCCTTATGAGGTGCCCCAGCGGCGGCTCTCCGCCGGCATCTACCACGGCATCGAGTACAGCGAGCACAAGGGCGTCGGCGTGCACCTGACGCTCGGTCACGGCGAGCTGCTCGAGCTGCCGATCTTCTTCCGCGACGGCTTCGCGACCGCGCTTCTCTTCGAGGCGATCCCCGGCGGCGACCTCGAGGTGCTCGCCGACATCAGCTACGAGGACGATCCCGGGGAGTTCCATCGCGTCGTCCTCGAGCGGATCGAGCGTCACTTCCCGATGCTTCACGAGCGCCTGGACCTCGGCTCCTTCTCGCTGGCGGGACCGGGCGACATCCTCCAGGGCGCGCTGACGCCCGTCGTGCGCGAGGACTGGGTACGCCTTGAGAACGGGCGCTACGCGATCGCGCTCGGCGACGTCCACTGCCTGGTCGACCCCGTCAACGGCCAGGGCGCCAACTCCGGCTCCTACTCGGCCTGGAAGCTCGGCGAGGCGATCGTCGCCGACTACGACTTCGACGAGCGCTTCTGCCGCCGCGTCGCGCGCGAGCGCGAGGCCTTCGTGCACGGCGTCTCCGACTGGACCAACATGATCCTCAACCCCCAGCCGCATGTCGTCGAGCTCATCGGCGCGATGTCACAGAGCAAGCCGCTCTGCGACGCCTACACCCAGAACTTCAACCACCCCGATCGCCAGTGGGACGCGCTCGCGACGCCCGAGCGGACCGCGGCGTTCATCGCGCGCCACGCGGGGTAGGGGCGGGCGGCGCCGGAGCTTCGGTCCGGTTTGCCGGTTCCGCGCGCGCGACCGGGTCCGAGCGCCCGACCGGGGTCCGAGCGCCCGACCGGGGTCCGCGCGCCCGAGCGGGTCAGAGGGCTGCGGGCCGGTCAGAGCGTCTCGGCGAGGACGCGATTCTCGAGCACGCCGAGACCTCCGATGCTCACGCGCATGACGTCGCCGTCGTGGAGTGCGACCGGCGGATCGCGCCGCAGGCCGACGCCGCCGGGCGTGCCGGTGAGGATCACATCCCCGGGCTCGAGCTCGGTGAACTGCGAGATCGCCGCGATCAAGGTCGGGAGGTCGAAGATCAGAAGCGAGGTGTTCGAGCTCTGCATCTGCTCGCCGTTGAGCTCGAGAGAGATGTCGAGCGCCAGCGGATCGTCGAGCTCCTCGAGCGTCACCAGCGCCGGGCCCAGCGGAGTCGAGGAGTCCCACGCCTTGCCCTGTAGCCACTGGTGGGAGCGGTTCTGGTGCTCGCGCATCGAGACGTCGTTGGCGATCGTGAAGCCCGCGACGTGCTCGAGCGTGTGCTCGGGGGGGATCCGCCGCCCGCGCTCGCCGATCACCACCGCCAGCTCGGCCTCGTAGTCGGCGGCGTTCTCCTCGGGCGGGAGCACCACCGGCGCGCCGTCGGCGACGAGGCTGCTCGCCCACTTCGTGAAGAGGACCGGGTAGGTCGGCAGGTCGCGCGGGCCCTCGTCGACGTGAGCGCGGTAGTTGAGCCCGACGCAGATCACGCGGCGCGGATGCGGGACGACCGGGCGCATCGTCACCTCGGCGGGATCGAGCGTCTGATCGGCCTTCTCGGCCAGCTCGCGCAGGCGCCGCAGCGGGGTGTCGGGGCCGATCGCGTCGATCTCGGGCAGGCGCGCGAGGGTGCCGTCGTCGCGCTCGAGGGCGACGGCCGCCTCGCCGCCGTAGAAGATCGATCGCAGTCGCATCGTCGCGGGCATCTTGACTGAAGCCGGGGATGCCATCGCGGGGCCGGCGCGCGCCGCCGCGCCCCGAGGGTGTATGACGTGCGCATCGTGAACGCCCCCCGCAACCGCGCCGAGACCGTGATCATCGCCACCGACGTGATCGAGCAGCAGCGCTTGCTGTGGAGCGCGAACCCCCACGACTGGGCGCAGCTCGCCGAGCCCCAGATGACGCCGCTGTTCGAGCGGCTGCTCGATCTGACGGGGGTGGGAGCGGCGACGCGGGCGCTCGACCTCGCCTGCGGCTCCGGCCTGCTCAGCTCGCTCGCGGCGGCCCGCGGCGCGCAGGTGGCGGGCGTCGACGTCACTCCCGAGCTGCTGGAGATCGCGCGCACCCGCGTCCCCGAGGGCGACTTCCGGGTGGCGGCGATGGAGGAGCTGCCGTTCGGTGACGCGTGCTTCGACGTGGTCACGGCTGTCAACGCGTTGCAGTTCTCGGTCAAGCTCGAGCGGGCGCTCGCGGAGGCGGTCCGCGTGCTCGACGGCGGCGGTTCGAGTCGGTTCGCCGCGGCCGTCTTCGCCGAGCCCGAGCGCAACGAGGGCACCGCCCTGCAGCGAGCGATGGCGTCGCTTGTCAGTGACGGCGACGGCGATGGCTACGCCCCGTACGGCCTCTCGAGCGCCGGCGCGCTCGAGGCGGCGCTGGCCGGGGCCGGGCTGAGCGTCATCGACTCCGGCGAGCTACCGCTGGCGTGGTCCTACCCCGACATCGAGGCGCTCTCGCGGGGACTCCTGGCCTCCGCTGGTGGTGCCCGCGCGAGCCGAGCCGCCGGTGAGGATCGCGTGCGCGAGGCGATCGCTGGAGCCGCGCGGCCGTTCCAGGACGGCTCGGGCGCGGTGACGCTTCGCAACGTGTTTCGCTACGCAGTCGCGGTGAAACCGTGAGCTTCGAGCCCGTGCTGGCGACGACGAGCGGCGGCGAGCTGTGCGGACGCTCGAGTGACGGCGTGCGCGAGTTTCTCGGCGTTCCCTACGCCGCTGCCCCGGTCGGAGCGCTACGGTGGGCGCCTCCGGCGCCGCCGCCGGCCTGGGGCGGAACGCTCGAGGCCACCGAGGCCGCGCCGCCGGCGCCGCAGCCCGACCGCCCGCTCGGGCACCGCTCTCACGGCGAGCTGCCGCCCTCCAGCGAGGACTGCCTGCGACTGAACATCTACGCGCCGAAGGCGCGCGAGGGCGCTGCACTGCCCGTCTTCGTGTGGCTGCACGGCGGCGGCTGGGTGCTCGGGTCGCCGAGCGCTCCGATCTTCGACGGCGCGAGCCTGGCACGCGCGCTCGACGCCGTCGTGGTGATGGTCACCTACCGACTCGGCTCGCTCGGCTGGCTCCACAACTCCGCCCTCGCCGCGGCGCCGGGCGAGCCCGCCGGCAACTGGGGCCTGCTCGATCAGATCGCGGCGCTTCGCTGGACGCGAGCCAACGCAGCCGCGTTCGGCGGCGACCCGGATCGGATCGTGCTCGCAGGAGAGTCCGCTGGGGCGGCGTCTGTCATCCACCTGCTCGGCGCGCCCAGCGCGGCCGGCCTCGTGCAGCGAGCGATAGCGATGTCGCCGCCGCTGGGTGAGAGCACGATCTCGGTCGAGCTCGCGCAGCGTTGGAGCGAGGCGCTCGCGGCCACGCTGGGCGCTCGCCTGGGCGACGAGAGCCTGCGGGAGATCGACGCAGCTGACGTCATCGCGGCGCACGAGCGGCTGATCACGGAGGAGCCCTTCCGAGGGACGCGCGGCGGCTCCCTGCCCACGCTCGATGGCGGCGAGATTCCCGCCGACCCAGTGGCTGTCCCCGGCGTGCAGCCGCAAATCGACGTGCTTGTCGGCACCAATGCCGACGAGGCGACCTTCTTCTACCGCCAGCCCGATCGCGTCGTCGAGCCCGACGACGACACCCTCGCGGCAATGGTCGCGCGCCTCCCCGGCGTCGGCTGCGCCGCAGAGTCGGCGATCAGAGCGCGTCGAGCGGCGGGGTCGCTCGAGAACAACGAGATCCTCGTGGCGATCGCGACCGACGCCGTCTTCGCAGGGCCGGTCGAGCGCTGGGCCGCCGCGCGGTCGCTCGCCGGGGGTCGCGTCCACCGCTACCGGCTCGAGCATCGCTCGCCCCAGCCGGGCCTTGGCGCCGTCCATACGATCGGGGTGCCGCTGCTCTTCGCCACCCATCGTTCGAGCATCCCCGGGGCCTGGGTCGCCGGCGACGACGAGCGCGCGGATCAGGTGTCTGACGCGGTGAGGGCAGCGTGGCGCGGCTTCGTCCACGACGGCGACCCCGGCTGGGCGCCGATCGCTGTGGGCGACGGCGAGGACGAGCTCGGCGTGTTCGGCGGTGCCGGCGACGGCCTGCGTGTGACCACCGCCTGAGCGGCCACGCGAGGTCCGAACGGCGATCCTCTGCGGCGCATCGTGTGCTGCCACGGCCATGGGCGAAGTGGATGCGATCAACGAGTGTGCATACAGTTCGCAAGATTGCTTAGAATGAGCGCTCGCGGCCGGCGCCGCCGGACCCGGCGCCCGCCGCGAGGAGCGCCGCTCAGGAATGAAGCTCGTCACTTTCGACAACGGACGCGTGGGGCACATCGTCGGCGACGCCGTCGTCGAGCTTGCGATCCCCGATCTGCGCACCTGGTTCGAGCGCGGCGGTGACGTCGAGGCCACGGGCTTCGAGGCGCCGCTGGCCGACGTTCGCCTGCGCGCCCCGCTGATCCCCAAGAAGTTCTTCCACACCGCCGGCAACTTCCGTGAGCACCACGAGGAGTCAACGCGCGTCAACTGGTCGCACCCCGTGCTGCCCTGGATCGTGTTCTTCCAGAACGTCGACGCCATCATCGGACCCGACGATCCGATCATCTATCCCGAGGGCCTGACCAACGAGCTCGACTACGAACTCGAGCTCGCGGTCGTGATCGGTCGGGCGGGGTCGTTCTTCGGGCCCGAGGAGGCGGCCGACTACATCGCCGGCTACCTGATCTTCAACGACATCACCGCGCGCGACATCCAGCGCGGCGAGATGAAGTCAGGCGTCTTCTCGCTCTGCAAGGGGATCGACACCTTCTGCCCGATCGGGCCGTGGATCGTGACCCCGGACGAGATCCCCGATCCGCAGGATCTTTCGATGAGCCTGAGCGTCAACGGGGAGCGGCGTCAGGAGTCGCACACGAGCCGGATGTCGGTGACGATCCCCGAGATCATCAGCCACTACTCGCCGATGGGCTACAGCCCCGGCGACATCGTCTCGACCGGAACCGTGTCCGGCGTCGCCGGCTTCAGCACCGACGCGGCGTCTCTCTACCTGCGGCCAGGTGACCTCGTCGAGGCCGAGATCGAAGGGATCGGCGTGCTCCGCAACCCCGTCGTTTCCTGGGCTGAGGGACATCCGGGACGCCCGCCGCTCGCGCCTGAGCTAGCCTCGCCGTCGTGACCTCAGCCGATCGCGAAGACGGCAAGCTCACTGGGCGCCGCCGGGACGATCTCCCCGGCCACGATCGCCTGGATCCGATTCACCCACAGGAAGTCCGGATGCGCGGTCGACATCAGCGGCGCACCGCGCAGCTGAGCCGCTGGCGGCTCGCCGGAGACGAAGCGCTCGAACCCGTCGGCGCCCATGTCGGCGACGCCGTGGTAGCGGTAGAGGATCCGCGCGCCCTCGACGGTCTCGATCACATTGCGCACGTCGAGCAGCGCGATCCCGTCGCGACGCACCGTCAGCCAGTCCCCGCCCCACGGAAGCATCCGCCCGTTGATGCGCGGCCCGCGCACCTCCACGCCGTCGTCGTTGATGAAGTTCGCGCGTGCCCCCTCCGGCAGCTCGCCGAGCATCTGCACGTCGGCGAGCCCCGTCAGGAGGTAGCTGAAGAGGAACCCGAGCTCGGGGGCGGCGGGATGCATCGGCTGGGGGTCTGGCGGGGGCACGGGAGCGCGCCTACGCTAGCCGAAGGCGCCGTGTCTCTGCACAGGCCGCGTCATCGCGGCGCGCAGCGCCGACGGGGCTCCGATTGCGAAGGCAGGCAGTTGTGCGTCTAGCCGCCTACGAGCACGCCGGCACAGAGCAGGTCGGCGTCGTCGACGGCCACGCGGTACGGGCGCTGCCACAGGGCACCGACCTGGTCGAGCTGCTGAGAGCCGACGCTGCGGCGCGCGAGCAGTTGGCCTTGGGACCCCCGGTGTCGCTCGAGGAGGTGACTCTGCGGGTGCCTCTGCGCCCGCCGTCGGTGCGCGACTTCGTCGCCTTCGAGCAGCACATCGAAGGCATGGTGATGACCGAGGGACCGGGTGCGAGCGTGCCGGCGGCCTGGTATGAGGCGCCGGCCTTCTACTTCTCAAACCCCAACGCTCTGTACGCGACCGGCGAGGAGATCGAGATCCCGCCGGGCTGTGAGCAGCTCGACTACGAGCTCGAGGTGGCCGCGATCATCGGGACGCCCGGTCGCGACCTCACGCTCGAGCAGGCGGGCAGCAGCATCGGGGGCTACGCGATCTTCAACGACTGGTCGGGCCGTGACCTCCAGCGCTTCGATCGCCGCCTCGGCATGGGCTGGGCCAAGGGCAAGGACTCCGCCTCGACGCTCGGTCCGTGGATCGTCACCGCCGACGAGCTGGAAGCCCACCGCGACGGCGCCGGCAGGCTGGACCTGCGCATGCAGGTCTCGCGCAACGGCGAGCAGATGGGGGAGGACAGCCTCGCGAGCGCGGCGTGGTCGTTTGAGCAGATGCTCGTCTACGCCTCGCGGGGGGCGACGCTCGTGCCCGGTGACGTGATCGGATCGGGGACCTGCGGGTCGGGCTGCCTCGGTGAGCTCTGGGGGCGTCGCGGCGAGATCGAGCCGCCGCCGCTTGCCCCCGGCGATCTGATCACGATGACCGTGGAGGGGATCGGCACGATCACCAACCGCATCATTGCCGGCGCTGCTCCGATCTCCTACGGCGGTCCGCGCCGCCGCGGCGAGGGCTGAGCCGGCCGTGCCGAGCGGACGCCTCGAGGGCCGGGTCGTTGTCGTGACCGGCGCCGCGTCCGGCCAGGGGGCCGCCGAGGTCGCGGCGCTGGCGGCCGAGGGCGCTGAGGTGATCGCGGCCGACGTGAGCGCGGTCGCCGCCGCCGAGCGGGTCGACCCGCTGCACCTCGATGTCAGCGACCCCACCGGCTGGAGCGCGCTCGCCGTTCACGCACGCGAGCGCTACGGACGCGTCGACGGGCTGATCAACAACGCGGGCGTGACGAGCCGCGTTCGCGTGGGGGAGGTCGAGCTCGAGGAGTGGAACCGCGTGTTCGCGGTCAACGTCACCGGAGCGCTGCTCGGCATCCAGGCGCTCCTGCCGCTGATGGGACCTGGGTCCTCGATCGTCAACGTGGGCTCACTCGCCGCCCTCACCGGCCACTACACCGCCCCCTACACGGCGAGCAAGTGGGCTCTGCGAGGTCTCACGCAGGCCGCGGCCATGGAGCTCGGCCAGCGTGGCATCCGCGTGAACGCGGTCCATCCGGGATACATCGAGACGCCGATGACGGCCTCGGCACCGGCGGCTTTCCTCGACGCCAACGTGGAGCTCACGCCGCTCGGCCGGCCCGGCCAGGCCGAGGAGGTCGCGGCGCTGATGGTCTTCCTGATCTCGGGCGAGTCGAGCTTCATCAACGGCGCGGAGATCCCGATCGACGGCGGCCAGGCACTCGGTGGGGGGCCGAAGTTCCTCTCCGACGCCGTCCGGGCGAGCGTCGAGCTTGCCGGCTGAGGACTCAACGCACGCCGGCCGTGTCGCGGTCGTCAGCGGTGCGGCGCGCAGCTTCGGTCGAGCGGTCGCGGTGGCACTCGCGGAGGCTGGTGCCGTGGTTGCAGCCGTCGACCTGCGTGACTGCGAGGAGACGGTGGCAAGCGTCTCCGCGACGGGCGCGGGGAAAGTCAGTGCGTTTCGCGCCGACGTCGCCGATCCGGACGCGGTCAAACGGCTCGCGGCTGAGGTTCACGACGCCTGCGGGCCCTGCGACATCCTCGTCAATCTCGCGGGAATCAACTTCTCGGCGCCTTTCGAGGCGCTCGACATCGCCACCTGGCGGCGGGTGCTGGCGGTGAACCTCGAGTCGCAGTTCCTGATGTGCGCAGCCTTCGCCCCCGACATGGTCGCCGGGGAATGGGGGCGCATCGTCAACATGGCGTCCTCGTCGATCTACACCAATACGCCGGGCCTCACCGCGTACATGGCAAGCAAGGCAGGGGCGCTTGGACTCACGAGCGGACTGGCGAACGACCTCGGCCCTCACGGCATCACCGTCAACGCGGTCTCGCCGGGACTGACGAGGACCGACGCCGTCCAGGAAAGCATCCGCGCGGGGGAGTTCCCGGAGGCGGTGCTCGAGGAGATGGTCGGCCAGCGCGCGATCCCGCGCGAGGCGGAGGTCGAGGATCTCGTGGGGACGATCAGCTTTCTCACGAGCGAGGCCGCCGCGTTCGTGACCGGTCGCTTCATCGTTGCCGACGGCGGCGCGACCCGCAGCTTCTGACGGTTGCCCGTTCGCGGGCCAACGACTACTGCCTCGAGCGCTTCACGCGGATGCGGCACTCCGGCCCTCGCGCCGGAGTGTCGGATCCAATGTGCGTCAAAAAACGATTGTCGGTGTGCTGGCGCTGCTCGGCTCGTACGGGGTGGCGCCGGCGAAGCTGGCGCTGTAGTGGCCAGTCAGAACGACCAGTAGCCCGACCGTCGGGCTGAGCCTGCAACTCGCGACGCCCTTGCTGTTCGTTTTCGCTGTGCACAGGTGCAAAGCCCCTGCGCTGAAACTGATCGACTCGTTCGGCACCGGTTGGCCGCCGCCGGTCAGGGTCGCGCTCACGACATTGGCGCCGACGCCGAGCGCGAGGTGGGCGAGGTCGAGTTCGGGTGCCGCCGTCAGTTTCGTCGCGCCGAAGCACGCGCTCATCGAGGTGGACCCGGTTGTGAGCGTCGTCTCGCCGGCGGGGCAGGCAGTCTGGGTGGTCTGCCCGCTGCCGCTGACGTAGAAGCCCACGGACGCGGGATCACAGGAGGTCTTCCCCGAATTGCTCTGGTAGGTGCCAGGCGAGCACGAGGTCGGCGATGTTGCCCCGGTTCCGGGCACGTACGAGCCGGGCGGTGCGAGCGTGCACGGCGTGAATCCGCTGGCGCTATAGCTGCCTGCGGTGCACGCGACCGGGGGGTTGGCGTAGGTCAACGTCACCTGCGCGTCGCCCGCGCTGCTGCCGGCGACGGTGGCCGCCCCCGCGCCCGTGCTCACCGTGCAGCTGCTGAGCGACGCGGTGTCCACACAGTAGTCCGACCCGCCGCCACCACCGCCGCCGTGGGTGCTCGCGTCATCTCCGCCTGCGCCGCCGCCGTAGTAGCCGCCGCCGCCTGACCCTCCGGTGTAGGCGGGCGGAAAGCCGTGGGGATTGCTCGCTATGGTCGAGTCACCACCGGCGCCTGGCCCCGACGCGTTGAAGCCCGAGCCCGCGGTGGAGAATCCGCCGCTCCCTGCGGCCCCGCCGCTTGAGGTGGTGTTGTCACCGCCACCGCCGCCGGTGACCGCTGAATCGGTTGGGTCGTTGGCGCCGGCGCCCGCGACCGGCTCGCCGGCGTCGCCGCCAGCTGCGGGTCCCCCGGCGCTGTTACCGCCGCCTCCGCCACCGCCGGCAACCACCACTGGCTGCGAGAAGTCTGAGCCGAGGCTGACACCGGACGCACCGCCACCGACACCTCCGGGGAAATCGATATCGGTCAAGATCGACGTTCCCCCGCCCTGATCAACGCACACAAACAAGGTCGACGTGCCCCCCGTCAAGCCCGACACCGTGCCTGACACCCCGTCGCCCAGACCGGATGCGGTCGAGTTCGAACCGTAGGCCGAGCCTGCCGCCCCGACCGCGTCGATGGTGACGCTGCTCACCCCACTCGGAACGGACCACGTCGAACACCCGGCTGAGGTGAACGGCACCGTTGTGGTCGTCGTTGGCACGGCAGAGGCTGCGCTCGCGCCAACCAGCGCGCACGCCGAAACCGCGAGCCCGATTCCGACCCCACGCCGGAGCAAGCGCCCTCGGCTCATCACACGTCGATCCGCCTGCACAAACATGACCTCTCCCTCCGAGAATTGATCAGCCCACCCACGCCGCAGCATGCCCACGCTACACGCTCCTCTCGAGCAGACCTAGTTACTTCACACGGCGGATACGGTGAGATACCTTCGAATCCTGGGCCGCCCCAAGAGCAGGCCGCCCCGGGACGCGGGGAGCTGAGGAACTCGGCGAGGCCGTCGACGCGATCGCCGAGCGCTCGGAGCGCTGTCCGATCGATGCTGTGTCCCCGAGCTTCGAAGGCAGTTGAATGTGTTCAGCAGCCATCGGCCCGCGAGGCAGCTATCCGTCGCTCGTTGGGCCGGCGGACGCCAGGGATGGGAAGCGAGCGGCGCAATCCACTGGAGGACGACACACGATGGCGAAAGCGATCAAGGGAAATGCGGGTCGAAAGCCGCCAGAGCCCTCCTCGAGCCACGCCGGCATCGACGATTGGTGCCGTCGCGTCATGCCTGGTCTGCAGCCGATCGTCAAGGGGCTGGACGCGTCGATTCGAGCGACCGTCCCGGGGCTCCACTACGCCGTCAAGTGGAAGAGGCCGTACTACGGATTGCCGGAGCTCGGGTGGATCATCGAACTCGCCGCCTACGACGTCTCGGTGAACGTCGTTTTCCTCGGTGGGCCCGACTTCGAGTCCCCGCCGCCGCTCGGAACGGCCGACCGAACCCGGTATGTCAAGGTGACGAGCCTGGAGGAGGCGCAGCGACCGGAGCTGCGGGAATTGATCGAGCAAGCGGGACGCACACCGGGCTGGACCTGATTGTCAGCCGGCCCGGGCTGTCGCCTCGCCCCGCAGGCAACAGGCCTTCGTCGGCACTAGTGCATCCCCCGAGAGCTCCTATCCCGCGACCCCTGCGGCTCGTCGAACGGCCGCCAAGCGAGACTGGTCACGCCCTGGCGCACTGGGCCCTCGTTCGTTGCGCGGCCAGCAGAACTCGGCGCCGGCTTTACCGGCGGCGGGCCAGCCACGCTCGGCGCGAGACGCGCCACGCGTAGTCGATGCCTGAGTCATTGGGGGCAGCTTGGTGGTTGGGCTGCTCACCGAGCAGCCTGAAACCAAGCTGCTGCGGGACGCCTGCGCTTGCCACGTTGGCCCTGTCGTGATGGATCTCGACGTGCTTCACGCCTGCGAGCGTGAACGCCGCGTCGGTGAGCAGTGCCGAGGCTTTAGTCGCCAGCCCGCGCCGCAGGAAGGAAGGGTGGATCCAGTATCCGATCTCGAGCGTCCCCGGCGCTCGCCGATGGAGCCCGCAACCTCCGGCAACCTGTCCGTCGGCGATAACCGCCAGAAACACGTCGCCGCCCTCCAGCCATGCCTGCTCGCGCCTCGCGAGCATCGCGCGCCGCTCCTCCAGCGACAGGGGCTCGAGCGCCATCCAGGAGACCCAGGGACGCAGATGCTCGGCGCTCTCTGAGACCACGGCTTCGAATAACTCCGCGTCGCCCTCACGCCAACGCCGGAGCACCATCCCGGGACCCTCAAGGACGTCCGGCAACCGCGAACCCTCGTGTCCATTCACCGGCGCACGTGGCGATGAGTCGTGTCGCTCCCGCGCTCGCGTCCAGTGCGGGTGGCGGCGGGCGCTACGGGCGACGGCGAGAGGCTCATTGTTGTGGGGTAGCGGCTAGAAAGTCGATCAAGGCCTGAGCGAGCTCTTCCGGTGCCTCTTCTGCCTGGTGGTGGCCTGAGTGGATGGGCCGGCTGCGCAGATCCGCGGCGACCCACGGGCGCCAGATCTCTTCAGGATCACCGTGGATGTCGATGTCATCGTCGATCGCGGCCAGCAACAGCATCGGACACGCGATGCGCCGGCCCGCGGCGCGGTGGCTTCTTCATGCGCGCGGTCGATGCTCAGCCCCGCCCGATAGTCCTCGCACATGCCGTGGACGACTGAGGGGTCGCGGAAGGCTGCCCACACGTCCGCGTGATTGCCAGCGCCCATCGCGCCCGGCGAGGGTGTGCGGTACCACGCGTCGGGATCGAGGTTGATCACGTCCTCTGCCGGCTTGTCCGTCTGCGTCAAGAACCACCAGTGCCACCAGCTGCGCACGAACGCCTCGTTGAGGCGTTCGAGATGCTCGACCACGGGCAGGCCGTCCATCACCACCAGCCGAGTGATGACGTGGGGGTGATCCATGGCAGCGCGGAACGCGACGAGCGACCCGCGGTCGTGACCCACCACTGCGAACTGCTCGTGTCCGAGGTGGCGCATCAGCGACACAACGTCATCGGCCATGGCGCGCTTGGCCGACTGGGCGTGCTCCGCCGCGTCGGGTGGAAGCGGTGACTGCCCGTAGCCGCGCAGGTCCGGGCAGACAACGAACAGTGAGCTGGCGAGCAGCGGCGCCACGCGGTGCCAGGTCGTATGCGTCCGGGGATGGCCATGCAGCAGCACTACGGGCGGCCCGTGCCCACCATGGCGTACGCGCAACGTCACGTCTCCGACATCAACCCACTCGAGCGTGAAGCCTTCAAACAAGACACGATCGTAGCCACGCCGTACGCTGCCTTGCAGCCTGGTTGGTGAGGGTCACAGCCGGTTGCGCGGTGCCGTCACGCACCGGTCCGAGGCGGCCGTGGCGGCTGATCCGGCGGACGATGAACCGGCACGTCTCCGATCGCCAGCTCGTGACCATGCCGTCAGCCCACGGATCTCCTTCTGCATCCCGGCGCAGCCGGGACGCAGAGCGGTCCCGCTAACGCATGTGGCGCTTGAACACGAGCAGAAGTTGCTCGCTTGCCGACGGGTTCTCACCAAAGGCGGCGGCCGTTAGCGGTGTGTTGAGGAACTCGCTGAAGCCCGGCGTGTCGCGGACCGTCACGTCACCGAGGTCGCGAAATCCCATCGACCAGCCGTCGAAGCGACGGTCCTCGCGCTCTCCCGTGAGGAGGACGCTCACGCCTGTATGCCGCGGGTCGGCCTCAAGCCGCGAGTGCAGTTGCGAAATCGCCTGTTCGGGACCCTCGATCGTCTGCATGAAATTGCCATCGCGATAGAGCAGGATGCCCGTGATGTCGTCCCGCCCATTGTTCCGTCGTGCCTGATCGAGCAGACCGCGAAGTGCCTCGACGGGTAGCAGTCTGGTGGCTGAACTTACGTAGGTGAGGTGAGTGATCACGAGGTCCTCTTACCCGAGACGTCGGCCCAATACGCGAGGACCGCATGCCAATGCCTCTCGTCTGGCCGTTTCGACGGCTATCGGCATGCGATGAGGACCCGTTGCGATGTTCTCGCCCGGGTGACGGCAGCGTCGCGAGTTCTCCGCTTACCTAGCCGAGGTAGGCGGTCATCCGGATCGACACCAAAACCCCAGGAACTTCGACTCCGAGCTTGGCGACGTAGCGGGTCGGCGGCTCGGTCGGGAAACACGAGGCGTAGGCCTCGTTCACACCTGCAAAGTCGGCAGGCTGGGCCAGCAGTACGCCGACCTCGACGACGTCTTCCAAATTCGCGTCTGCCGCCAGTAGGACCGCTTGGCAGTTGGCCAGCGCCTGCCGTGTCTGCTCCTGGATCGTCGAGCCTACGAGCTGGCCGGTGCTCACATCGATACCGACCAAGCCGGAGACGTAAACGTGCTGCCCGGCCTTGACCGCCTGGCTGTATAGCGGCGAACCCGGAGCGTCAGGCGTTTCGATGACCTGCCGCACGCGAGCAAGCTGTCCGACAAGCGCAACCATGTCGAGAACCCCGGCGACGCTCAAACCCTCTCGCCGCAAACTGCGATCGCCACCGCGTGAGCCCATGCAGGCGGCTCAGCCGGCGCTCCCCCAGGGCGCCCGCCGCACGCGCCGCTGCCTTTGTCCCTCAGTGCTTCCTGTGTTTGTGTGTTTTGAAAGTCACCGTCTGCGTTGAGATGGTTCGGTTCTTGCCGGCGATTCGCTCGGTGACGGTCAGCTTGGCGGCGAGCCGATGCCGCGCCGCCAGGAGGTGCCGTCCGGAGCTGTTGAGGGCAACGGGCACCTTCCGCGTACGTCCTGCCCTGACTCTCGCCGTCGCCGTGCCGACCAGCACCGTCTTGTGCGTCACCTTGGGCTTGCGGGCGCTGACCGCGAGAATCCGATGTTCCTGGAGCGTTTCGGTGACCGTGAGCTTGAGCGACACGGTGCACCCCGTGTCGCCACGGCAGGTGATCGGAATCGAGGCCGCAGTGCCGGACACCCGAGCATGACCAGCCAAGGCCGTGACCGTGATCGCTGCCGGCCCCGGGAGTACCGGCGTGGAGAGTGGCGTCGTGGTCAGCGTCTGGTCGGCGCCGACGGCGGTGGCGAAGTCGCTGCTGGTAACCACCCGGTAGTGGATCGTCGTTCCGGCCGGCAGGCCGCTTAACGCCGCGCTCAACCCGTCGGCTCCGTTATCCGGTCCCGTTGTCTGGGTCGGTGTCGACTGTCCGTAGGCGGTCGTTGTCCCGAACTGGAAGGACACGACCGTGCGCGCTCCCTCGGGGTTCACGCTGCCCGAGACGGTCGCCGTGGTCTGGCCTACGTCACTCGGCGCGCCGGTCACTGGCGCATCGGCCTGGTAGACGTTGGCGAACAAGCCGCTCGGGGCCGTCCCGTTGGTGGAAAGAAAGAACGGCGTCCCCACTGCGCCACCCTGGCAACTCGCGCCGTCGGCGTTGAACGGGTTGGCGGTGCATTCCGATGAGATGGGCTCGCGAACGTCAGCGGTGCTGGTGGGAGTCAGCGGCGTGGTGCTGCTGTCCAGTACGAACGTGGGGTTGGTGGCGTTCACGAAATGGCCAACGAACGCCTGCTCGACACCGCCGCCGGTGTCCTCGCGCCATGACACATACGGCGTGTTGCCAGAGAACGTGATATCCGGTCGGCTGGAATCATTGGCTCCGACCGAGATCGGCTGACCGTTATTGACCAGGGCGAAACGCGCAGCAGCACCAGTGCCGGTAAGGCGGCTGACGAACACCTGCTTGTGCCCGGCGAACGTCTCGTCCCAGGCCACCCACGGCACAGTCGGGACGGCCGGGTTCATCGTCCCGGCGGCGACGCGCGGGTCTTCTGCATCAGCGGCCGGGTTGGCGTTCAGCGAGCAGTTCGCCTCGCTGGTGGCATCCGCGGCGCAGGAGCCGAAGTTCTGAGGGGCGGTCCCACTGGTATCGAGTTCGCCCTGGGCGTCGTTGCCGACAGCCTGCCAGTGCAGCCCGCCGTTCGCGGAGCCATCCTGGACGCCCTCCGCGGCGAACACCATCTCGTTGGTGTGCAGCGGGCTGACGGTCGTGGTGCTGTTGCCTGTCTCGTACCAAACGACCCAGGGCACGTTGTCGCCGGCGCCGGTGAAGGCGATGCCGGGCTCCACGCCGTCGCGAGTGGGATCAACGTTCAGGCTCGGATCGAGCGTGCCTAACCCGAAACGCGCTATTCCCGTCTGCTGCCAGCAGAAGCCGCCATCAGGGGCGCTGGCGCTTCCACCAGGGGTGACCCCCGCGCAGGTGGTTGAGCCCGGACCGACCGGCTTCTCCACGAAGATCTGCGTGGGGTTCAGGCCGGCCGTGGAGGTCTCTTGCCAAGTAATCCAGGGCCCCGGATCGCCCCCGGACGTCATGGTGCCGCCCGCCACCGACGGGTGCTCGGCGTTCTGGTTGGTGTGGATGTTCAGCGACGGGACCTGCACGCTGTTGGCGCCGCCGAGACCCCGGCCCTGTCCGGCGAACACCCACTTGTT
>DASXEZ010000044.1:0-31201 GCA_036489875.1 Solirubrobacteraceae bacterium
GGGCCAACATCCGCTCGACGCACTCGAGCAGCGGCTGGAGCGCTCGCGGCGGCCTCACGCGCAACCCCTACGCGCTCGATCGCAACGCGAGTGGCTCGAGCTCGGGCGCGGCGGCTGCGATCGCCGCCAACCTCGCGGCGGCCGCGATTGGCACCGAGACCGACGGTTCGATCGTCTCGCCCGCCTCGATCTGCGGCCTGGTCGGTCTGAAACCGACGGTCGGGCTGGTGAGCCGCGACGGCATCATCCCGATCTCCCATACCCAGGACACGGCCGGCCCGATGACGCGGAGCGTCGCCGACACGGCGCTGGTGCTGGCGGCGATCGCGGGCGCGGACGCCCGCGACGGCGCCACCGCCGTCGCAGCGCCTGCCGACTATGCGGCGGCGCTCGGCGGTGAGCGACTGGCCGGCGCGCGACTGGGTGTGGTCCGGTCCCAGTTCGGCCGCCACCCCGATGTCGACGCCGTGATCGAGGCGGCGCTTGAAACGCTCCGCGGCGCCGGGGCCGTCATCGTCGATCCCGTCGAGCTCGACGTCACCGCTGTCGCCGAGGACGAGCTGGCGGTCCTGCTCTACGAGTTGGTGGCCGACCTCCCGTCGTGGCTGGCGGAGTTCGCTCCGCACGCACCGGTGAGCACACTGGCGGAGGTGGTCGCGTGGAACGAGCGCCACCGCGCCGCGCAGATGCCGTGGTTCGGCCAGGAGCTGTTCGAGCGCGCGCAGCGGCTGGGCACGCTCGAGGAGACCGACTACCTCGAGGCCCGCTCGCGCTGCCGGCTCGTGGCCCGCGAGGAGGGGATCGATCACGTGCTTTCCGAGCACCGCCTCGACGCGCTGCTCGCCCCGACCGGCGGCCCGGCGTGGGTCACCGACCTGGTCAACGGCGACAACTACGGCGGCAGCTTCTCGAGCCCACCGGCGATCGCCGGATACCCGCACATCACGGTGCCCGCGGGCTTCGTTCACGGCCTCCCCGTGGGCCTCTCCTTCGCCGGGGCGCCGTGGAGCGAAGAGCTGTTGATCGGTCTTGCGCACTCGTTCGAGCAACGGACGCACGCGCGACGTCCACCGACATTCGCGGCGAGCTCGTCCTAGCCGCGGCCTGTCGAGTCCGCGGCGATCAGGCTCCCCCAGGCCGGCGTGGACGCGGAGCTATCGTGCGCAGGATGCTGGCGTCGGCGCACGAGTTGATGAGCTGGATCCGCTCGCGTGATGGCGACCTGCTCGCGCTTCGGCGCGCCGGGCGCGCGGCGATCGTGATGCCCGGCTTGTTCGCCTTCGCCGTCAAGGTGATCGGCAACCCGACAGTGGGCGCCTTCGCCGCCTTCGGCGCCTTCTCGATGCTCCTGCTCGCCTCCTTCGGCGGCGCCATGGCCGACCGCATCCGCGCCCAGATCGCGCTTGCTCTCTGCGGAGCCGTCTTCGTCACGCTGGGAACACTCGTGTCCACGGTCGACTGGCTGGCGGCGATCCTGACCGCTGTGCTCGCCTTCGCGGTGCTGTTCGCGGGCGTCGTCAGCTCGGTCCTCGCGAGCGCGACCACAGCGCTCCTGCTCTCCCTGATCCTGCCCGTGTCGCTTCCGGGCGCGGCCGCGACGATCCCCGATCGCCTCGTCGGGTGGGGCTTGGCCACCGCCGCGTCGCTGCTGGCGATCACGCTGCTGTGGCCGAGCCCCTCACGCAACCCGCTGCGCGGGCAGGCGATCTCGGCCGCACGCGCGCTCGCGGCGCGCCTGCGGGCGCACGTGGCCTACATGCTCGGGACCCCTGGGGTGTCAGTTGATGATCTCGCCGCCGCCTGTGATCACGCCGACGAGACGGTGCGCACCCTCCAGCGCTCCTTCTACGCCACGCCCTACCGACCCACCGGCCTGAGCACCGCCACACGAGTCCTCGTCCGTCTCGTCGACGAAATGAGCTGGCTCAACTCGGTGGTCTTCCTCGCCGCAGGGCGCAAGCCGGTTGGTCCCGTGGATCCGTCCGTGTGCGCAGTGAAGACGGCGGCGGCGACCGTGCTCGAATCGGCGGTCGGCGTGCTCGAGGATCCGGAGAATGACCCGGCGCCCCTCGCCGCGGCGCTGACGCACCTGCGTGCCGCGGCGATCGAGATGGAGGGGCACGCGACCGTCACGCTGCCGCCTTCCGACACGCGCACGCACGAGGGCGATGAGGACCAGCAGGCGATGGGCGAGTTGATCAACGCGCTCGACCCGGCCTTTCGAGCGCAGGAACTGAGCTTCGTCGCCTCGCAGATCGGGACCAACGCGAGCATCGTGGGCGCCGCCGAACGTCGCAGCTGGCTGGCGCACGTGCTCGGACGCGAGCCCGTGATCAGCAAAACGCTGAGCGCAGCGCAGGCGCGGGCCGCTTCGCATCTGGAGTCCCACTCCGTCTGGCTCCACAACAGCTTGCGAGGCGCCGTGGCGCTCGGCGTGGCCGTGCTCCTCTCAGGCGTGATCGGCGCCGAGCACGCCTTCTGGGTGGTCCTCGGCTCGCTTTCCGTGCTTCGCTCCAACGCGCTGGCGACCGGGCAGAACGCCGTTCGCGGCCTGCTCGGGACCGTCTGCGGGTTCGCCATCGGCGGCATCCTCGTGACCGTGATCGGATCCGACACGACGGTGCTCTGGCTGTTGCTCGCGCCGGCGGTGCTGGTGGCCGGCTTCGCGCCCTCAGCCATCTCGTTCGCCGCTGGACAGGCAGCCTTCACGGTGACGCTGGTGATCCTCTACAACATCCTCGCTCCGACGGGCTGGCAGGTGGGGCTCGTGCGCGTCGAGGACATCGCCCTCGGCTGCGCGGTCAGCCTTGCCGTCGGGATCCTCTTTTGGCCCCGCGGGGCGGCGGCTGCGCTCGGCGACGCGCTTGCGCAGGCCTACAACGACGGAGCTCGCTACCTGGCCGCCGCCGTCTCGTTCGGCATGGGCCGCTGCGACTCGGCGGCTGCTCCCCATCCCTCGCCGACGCTCGAGTCGAGCAGCGCCGCCGCCTCGGCGCGCCGCCTCGACGACACCTTCCGCACCTACCTCGCCGAGCGCGGCGCCAAGCGGGTGCCGTTGTCGGAGATGACCGCCCTCGTGACCGGGGTCGCGGGGTTGCGCCTCGCCGCCGACGCGGTACTCGACCTCTGGCAACGCGACGACGGCCGTGCCGACGGCGACCGCGCGGCGGCCCGGCGGGAGCTGGTCGCGGGCGCCGAGGCGGTCAGCGGCTGGTATGAGCAGCTCGCGGGCAGCCTGGCCGGCCACGGTGAGGTACCGCAGCCGCTGCAGCGCGAAGCGATCGAGGACGCGCGCCTGGTCGACGCGCTCGCGCGCGACCTCAGCGACGCGAGCCGCCGCACCAGCGCCACCGCGGTGCGGATGATCTGGACCAGCGATCACCTCGACGCCGCGCTTCGCCTCCAGCACACGCTGGTCGACCCCGCCCGCGCCGCCGTCGCCGCCAGGCAGGCGAGCCCGCCGTCGGCCGCCGCGCGGGGGCTACCGCGACGCCTGCGGCCGGCACTCGAGCTGCAGGCGACTCATTCGCCGTGAGCTACTGCCGTAGGATCGGGCCATGAGTCCGATCTCCCGTGGATTTCGCGGCCGCCGGTCGCCAGAAGGCGAGCGCGGACGCGTGCCACCTGGGCAGTACGTGACCCACGACTTTCCGGTCCTTTCGGCCGGCCCCACTCCCCACACCGCACTGGACTCCTGGAGCTTCACCGTCCTTGGAGCGGTCGGCGAGCCCCGCTCGTGGAGTTGGGAGCAGCTGCGGGCGCTGCCGAGCGAGACCTTCACCGTCGACATCCACTGCGTGACCAAGTGGTCCAAGCTCGACACCGTCTGGACCGGGGTGTCGGTCGACACCCTGCTGGACGGCGTCATCACCAGCGCGGGCTACGTCACGGCGTTCAGCGACGGTGGCTACACCACCAACCTGCCGCTCGCCGATCTGCGCGGCGGCAGGGCCTGGATCGCCTACGGCTATGGCGGCAACGAGCTCGCGCCCGAACACGGCGGGCCCGCGCGGCTGCTGGTCCCGCACCTCTACTTCTGGAAGAGCGCCAAGTGGGTCCGGGGCTTGGAGCTGCGCGAGCAGGATGTGCCCGGGTTCTGGGAGGGCTACGGCTACCACGACTACGGCGATCCATGGCTGGAGCAGCGCTACCAGGGCGACTGAGCTGGCAGAGCGCGACGGTCGTCGAGCTCATCGACGAGACCTCGAGCACTCGGACCATCGTGCTCGAGTTGCCGCTCTGGGGTGGCCACCGCGCCGGCCAGCACGTCGACGTCAGGCTGACCGCCGAGGACGGCTACCAAGCTCAGCGCAGCTACTCGCTCGCCTCTGCCCCGGGCGATCCCCAGCTGATGCTGACGGTGCAGAGGCTCGATGACGGCGAGGTCTCGCCGTATCTGACCGACGTGCTCGAGCCGGGCGATCCGCTCGAGCTCCGCGGCCCAATCGGCGGCTATTTCGTGTGGGAGGCGAAACTGGAGGGGCCGCTTCTGCTGATCGCCGGCGGCTCGGGGATCGTGCCGCTGCGCGCGATCGCGCGCCATCACCGCGAGATCGCCTCCCCGGTCCCCCTCCACCTGCTCTACTCCGCGCGCTCGAGCGAGGATCTGATCTACCGCAGCGAACTCGAGCGACTCGCCGCCGAGGGAGCGATCGAGCTGGATGTGGCGCTGACCCGCGCGTGGCCCGAGGACTGGCCGGGCCACCGCGGGCGTGTCGACGCCGCGCTCCTTGAGCGCCTCGCCGGTGCGCCGTCGCCGCGCCCGCTGGTCTACGTCTGCGGCCCCAGCGGATTCGTCGAGGTGGTGGCCAACACGCTCGTGGAGCTCGGGCATGACGCGGGGCGGATCAGGACCGAGCGCTTCGGACCGACCGGAAGCTAGCCGCGTATCCTGCGCCGTCGTGAGCGCTGATCGTCTGGCGGCCCTGCTGCACCCCCACTCCGTGCCGACACTGCTGGCGGACGGTTTCGGTTTCACGGAGGGCCCCGTTTGGATCCCCGCCCGACAATGCCTGCTCTTCAGCGACATGTTTGGTGACTCGCGCTGGCGTTGGTCGGCAGCGGCCGGCCTGGAGCTCGTGGCCTCGCCCAACTTCAAGGGCAACGGCATGTGCCTGGATCGCGATGGTGACCTGCTGGTCTGCGAACAGGTCTCGAGCTGCCTGGTGCGTATCCGCGGCGCCGAGCGCGAGATTCTCGCCTTCCATTACGGCGGCAAGTACCTCAACAGTCCCAACGATGTGGTCGTACGGGGCGCTGACGGGAGCATCTACTTCACCGACCCACCCTACGGGCGGATATATGGGGCCGGCGGGTGGGTCCGCAGCCGCGACCTGACCTTCGCGGGCGTGTTCCGAGTCCCCACCGACGGCGGCGAAGTCGAGTTGGTGGTCGAGGAGAACGAGTTCGCCGGCCCGAACGGGCTCTGCTTCTCCCCCGACGAGAGCGTGCTCTACGTCAATGACTCCGACCGCCACCTGATCAAGGCCTTCGACGTGGCCGCCGACGGCTCGCTCGGCGAGGCGCGGGTGCTGATCGACGGCGTGGGCGGCGGGCCCGATGAGGCGATACTCGATGGGATGGAGTGCGACGAGCTCGGGAACATCTGGGTGACGGGCCCGGGCGGGGTTTGGGTGATCAGCGCGCAGGGCGAGCAGATCGGCGTGATCGAGACGCCCGAGACGTGCACGAGCCTGACCTGGGGTGGCGCCGACATGCACACGCTGTTTCTGACCACGATGACCAGCGTGCACACGCTGTCGACCCTGGTCGGTCCGAGCCCTCTGCCGCCGCTTCGCTAGCGACCCCGCTCAGGCCCCTGGTCGCGCTCAGGGCGACTGAGGCAGCTTGCGCGAGCCCTTCCGGGCGGCCGGCGCTGACGGCGGCGGCACGACAGGTCCGATGTCCCCGTCGGGCGCCTCGTCGAGGTCGACGATCACGGGCGCGTGGTCGCTTGGTCCGGTCCCCTTGCGCGCCTGGCGGTCGACCCAGGCGGCGCGGACGCGATCGGCGACCGACTCCGAGGCGAGCGCGAGGTCGATCCTCATGCCGAGGTCTTGGTGGAACATCCCGGCCCGGTAGTCCCAGTAGGTGAAGACGCGCTCGTTGGGCCAGCGGTCGCGAACGACATCGTGGAGGCCGGCGCTGATCAGCGCGGTGATCGCCGCGCGCTCGGGGACCGTGACGTGCGTGTGACCGACGTAGGCCTCCGGGTCAAACACGTCGGCGTCAGTCGGAGCCACGTTCATGTCGCCGCAGACAAGAACGGACTCGAGACCCTCAACGGCCGCGCGAAGCGCCGCGAGCCACTCGAGCTTGTAGCGGTAATGGTCGGAGTCGACCACGCGACCGTTGGGGACATAGACCGAGAAGACGCGGATACCGCCGCAGGTCGCCGCGAGCGCGCGGGCCTCGGGGCCCGGAAAGCCGGGCTCGTTCGGTAGGTCCGGCATGACCTCATCGAGGCCCACGCGCGAGAGGATCGCCACGCCGTTCCACTGCGCCTCGCCGTGGGAGGCGAACGAGTAGCCACGCGCGGCCAACTCCTCCCCGAGCAGCTCGTCGAAGGCGGCGTCGCCGAGTTTGGTCTCCTGCAGACAGACCACGTCCGGCCGACGCTCGTCGAGCCAGGGCAGCAGTCGCGGCAGACGTTGGCGAACCGAGTTGACGTTCCAGGTCGCGACCCTCACGCACCTACGGTATCGGCGCCGGCGCCGGCGGGCTGCTCAGCGCGCGGCTCGCAGTCGCGCGGCTATAGCCGCAGCGACGGCGTTGATCGCCGCGAAGGCGATCGCGAGTGGCCAGATCGCATTGACGGCACCGCCGAGGACGGCGCCCGCCGACACAGCCACCTGAGCAATACCGTTGGTCGTCGTCATCACCTGCGCACGGACCGCCGGCGGTGTGTGCCGCTGGCGCAGCGCGATCGTGTCCGAATAGGCGGGCCCCTCCAGAAAGCCCGTTGCCGTGACAAGGACGATCCCGATCGCGAGCGTGTGCGCCAGCGGCCAGGCCAGGGCCGAGATGCCGAGGATCCCGTAGGACGCGGCGATCCGCCTGAGCGAGGCGCTCCCCCGCAGCCCGAAGGTGCCGAGAATCGAGCCGAGCGCCACGCCTGCCCACAGGTAGCCACCCGCATGTGCGCCCGAGTGAAGCGTCCGCGCCGCGTAGAGCGGGAAGCCGATCGTCATCAGTCCCCAGCCGAACGCCGCGAGCGTGCTGCCGATACCGACGGCGCGCAACACCGGGCTTCCGACGAGCGCGCGAGTGCCCTCGCGCAGGGCGTGGCCGACGCTCTCGACACGCTCCCGCGGCCTGGCCTCGAAGGCGGGGTTGATGGCGATCAGGCCTGCCACCACCAGGGTCGCGGCGGCCTGGACCTCGATCGCGGTGGCAGCACTGGTCGCGCCCGCGAGCAGACCCGCGAGGGCGGGACCGACGATGATCGCGAGATTCAGGCTCGAGGCCTCGATCGCGCTGGCGAGATCGAGGAGGTCGGGACCGGCGATCTCGGCGAGCGCGCTGTAGAAGCTGCCGGCGCTGAGTGGCCGGGTGACGCTGTAGACGATAGCCACGGCCGGCACCGTCCAATTCGGGGCATGCCCGGCGAGCACGACGACGCCGAGGAGGCCGAGCACGCTGAGAAGCTGGTCAAGGACGATCCAGACGCGGCGCCGGCTGACCACCTCGAGCCACGCGCCGAGCATCGGCCCAGTCACGGCGCCAGGGAGCACCGCGGCGGCGGCGGTCGCTCCGGCCAGCGGCGCGCTGCCCGTGCGGGCGAGCACCAGCAAGACCCCGGCGACGTTGAACATGGTGGCGCTCGAGCGAGCGAGCAGCACCGTCAGAACGAAGCTTGGATACCGGGGCCGGCGCAGCAGTTGGGCGAACTCGTGCCGCCCGCGCGTCTGGGCCGAGGACACCTGGCCATCTTCGCGTAAGCCGCCGCCCGACCGCCGGCGGGCTCTACGATTCGCGCCATGGCCGGACCGCGCTTGACCCGGCGGACGACCGCGAGTATTGCGATCGGCGCGCTCGTACTCCTGGCCGGCGCCGCCTGCGGTGGCGGCGCGGCGCACTCGCACTCGCCCTCGTCTTCGCAGAGTAGAGCCGCGACGGCGCCGACATCGGCGGCTGGCCGACGCGCGCTGGCGGGGGCCTACCTCGCGATTGCCCAGGCCGGGAACCGCCGTCTGGACCACGACTTCGACCCGCTCGAGGACCGCGATGCCCACAACCTCGGGCGGGCGCAAGGCGATCTGGCGGACGCGGCGGCGACGGAGCGGCTGTTTGATCGCCGCCTACTCGCGATCCACTTCCCCGCGCTCACCGAGCTGGTTGCGCGCAAGCTCTACCGCATCAACCAGAGGCGGGCTGCGCTGACAGTGGCAGCGGCTGCGGCGACCTCGCTACCGGGCCTCCACTCCTATGAGCCGGTGCTCGATGCCGCCAACGTCCCGGTCGAGAACGCCGTCAAGGCGATCCGCCGCAGGCTCGGGCTGCCGCCGCCTGATGAGTCCAGCTGAATGAGATCCGCCTTGGGCCGCTCGCGCGGAGGGCCGATACTTCGCCCTCCGCGCGGCAGACCCGGGTGAGCTCAGGCCGGCTCGAGCTCCGCGACAACGTCGTCGGCCAACTCGACCGGACGCTGCGCTGAGTGTCCCTCGAGCAGGAAGGCCGCGAGCACGGCTCCGACGGCGGCGATACCGGCAAGCACGTAGAAGGCCTCCTGGAAGCCGTGCGTCAGCGCGGCCGCGCCCAACGGGCTCGAGCCAGGGTGAGAGCTGACGAAGTGCGCCGTGAAGGTGGCCGCCACCGTGGTCGCAATCGCGACTCCGATGGCCCCTCCCACCTGTTGGGTGGTGTTGATCAGTCCGGACGCCACGCCTGCCTCGCTCGGACGCACCCCGGCCAGCGCTCCGATCGACATCGGCACGAACGAGAGCGCGAGACCGAGGCCGCTGATCAGGAAGGCCGGAAACAGGTCACTGAAGTAATGACCGTGGACAGGCAACTGTGCGAAGAGCACGAGCGCGAGAGTCGAGAGTGTCAGCCCGGTGGGCAGCACCCAGCGCACTCCGACGCGGTTCACCAGCGCCTGAGCCACTCCTGAGAAGACGATGATCGTCGCCGTCAGGCTGATGTAGGCGACGCCGGTCTTGAGCGCCGAGTAGTGCAGGACCTGCTGCATGTAGAGAGTGAGGACGAAGAACTCCGCAAAGACCGCCCCGCCGAGCGCCAGACCGCTGACGTTTGAGCCAGAGAGCGTCCGTAGACGGAAGATCCGCAGCGGCAGGAGCGGCGCCGGTGAGCGCGCCTCGATTGCGAAGAAGGTGGCGATCAGCCCCGCCGAGACGGCCAGCAGGACGATCGACTCCGCCGTCCCCCAGCCGTGCTGCGCCGCGCGCGTCATCGCGTAGACGAGCAGCATCAGGCCCCCCGTGATCGAAGCAGCGCCGGCCAGATCGAAGTGGCGGTGCAACAGACCTGCACGGCTCTCGCTCAGCAGGAACGGCGTGCTGGCGATCACGGCGATGCCGACCGGGACGTTGATGAAGAAGATCCACGACCAGCCGAGACCGCTGGTCAGGGCGCCACCGAGCAGTACACCGGCCGCGCCGCCGCTGCCTGAGACGGCACCCCAGACTCCGAGGGCCAGGTTGCGCTCGCGACCCTCCTGGAAGGTCGTCGTGAGGATCGACAGCGCCGCCGGCGAGACCAAAGCCGCACCGAGACCCTGCAGCGAGCGAAAAGCGATCAGCGACCCCTCGTTCCACGCCAGGCCGTCAAGCAGCGAGCTCGCGGTGAAGAGGGCCAAGCCGATCACGAACAGGCGCCGGCGCCCGAGCAGATCAGCGAGACGGCCGCCGAGCATCAACACGCCCCCGAAGAGGATCGCGTAGGCGGTGATGACCCACTGCAAGCTGACCTGGGAGAAATGGAGATCCGTCTTGATCGACGGCAGCGCGACGTTGACGATCGCGACGTCGAGAACGACCATGAACTGGGCCATCACGACCAGCGCCAGCACAAGCCAGCGACGCCGATCTTTGGTCGCCTCGGGTCCCCCTGAAACCGTTTCTGCTGACATCTCTTGCGCCTCCGAATCGTTGATGTCTGCAACGATATCAGACGTCCATCCTCGCAACTGTCCACGCTGGTATGTATAGTTTGTGTCGATATGAACACGGTCGAGACCACACGTCCGAGCCAGGCGGTCGCCAAGGAGTTGGCCGCCAGCAGCGGCTACCTGCTCGCGAGTCTCGGTCTCGCGTTCAAGACGCAGGCGATGGCGAGGGCCGAGGAGTCCGGCTTCGAGCTCTACGACTACAGCGTCCTGGCGATCCTCGGCGAGGGTGCGCGCGAGACGCAGGCGACGATCGCCGAGGCGCTCTCCGTCGATCCGAGCCGGCTGGTGGCGCTGCTTGACTCACTCGAGCAGCGCGGCCTGATCACTCGCCAGCGCGACCCCCAGGACCGCCGGCGCCACGTCGTCAGCGCGACCACCTCAGGCAGGCGCGAGCTGAACCGCCTGCGCACGATCCTCGGAAAGCTCGAGGACGAGTTCTTCGCCCCGCTCGACGCTGAGACCCGGGCGGCGCTGCACCCCATGCTCGTCGCGCTGGCAGCGCAGAACGACCCGCGCTGCTGCCCGCTCGACGACCCGGCCTGAGCCACTCGCCCGGCACGGGGACCGCGCGGGCCGCGTCTACGCACGCTCGGGCACCCGAGCGGTACGGTGCCGTCATGTCCACCAGCGAGAAGCCTGCGGTCGAGGTCCCCGCGGACCAACCGCCCTCCTACCAGCTCGAACTCGAGGACGTCGTCGTCGGTAGCGGCGAGGAGGCCGTCGCCGGCCAGGTCGTCGAGGTCCACTACGTCGGCGTCTCGTGGAGCACCGGGAAGCAGTTCGACGCCTCCTGGGACCGCGGCGACACGTTCAAGTTCGGCCTCGGCAAGGGGCAGGTCATCGCCGGCTGGGATCAGGGCGTGTCGGGGATGCGGGTCGGTGGCCGTCGTCGCATCACGATCCCGCCGATGCTGGCCTACGGGAAGCGCGGGGCCGGTGGCGTGATCGGTCCCGACGAGACGCTCGTCTTCGTCGTCGACCTGATCGCCGTCAACTAACGCGGTCGCGCCGGGGACGCCGCCGCGATGACGGCGTCCCCGATCGACACAGAGCTAGACGCCGGCGAGCTCGCGATCGCCAGTCTTGACGACGCGCTCGTTGACGACCGCGCCCCACAGCTGCGACATGTCGAAGACGTTGTCGCCGTCGACGACAGCGTCGGCCCAAGCGTCGCTCTGGACGGCGCGCAGGAACTGCTCCTCATCCTTGAACCAGCACTCGGAGAAGCCGTCGAAGCCGGGCTTGTCGCCTTCGTAGACCTCGCCGACGACGTGGTTCTGGACGTAGCGATCGATGTCGAGGCGCTTGAAGATCGACCCGTGCACGTTCTCCCAGTAGGTGTGAGCCTCATCGGTTCCGAGGCCCTCCTTGAAGCGGACCATCCATAGGACCTTGAACGGGCTCGCCGGGCCGTCGATCACGACGAACTCGCGCAGGGATGCGCTCATCCCGTGCAGCCAGGTCATGTCGAAGACGTTGTCGCCGTCAGCCTCGAGCGCCTTCCACCCCGGGCTCTCCATGGTCGCGTCGAAGGCGGCCTTGTCGCTCCACCAGCCGAGCGAGTAGCCGTCGAAGAATGTCTCCTCCTCGGGGACGCCGCTGACCGCCGGCACGGGCCCGGTCACGTGGTTCTGCACATAGCGCTCAATGGACGTCGAGGCGCACATCGGGCCGTGATGCTCCGCCCAATAGCGGCGCGCGTCCTCCTTGGCCATGCCCTGCGGGAATCGGGCGAACCAGACAACTTTGTACACGAGTTCCACTCCTCACACGCCGACCTTTACGGGGCCGCGCCGCGTCGGGCGGCGATCTCCCCACGGAGCGGCAAGCATACCCGCGGGCGGCTATCCGGTAAGACCAGCGACCCAAGGCGAAGAGGGCCCGTTCGAACGCTACTCGTCAGTGCCGGCCGCGACGCACGCGCATCGCGCGAAGCTCGCAGCACCGTGCCGCAAACCTCGCGCCGATGAAACCCGTGGCAGCCCTGGACCTTGCCCTGTGCAACCGCTGGCCGGCGCTCGAAACTTGAAGCGCCGACCCCGAGGGACCGGCGCTGCCTCGTCATACCTTGGGAGAGGGAGGAAGAGGTAAGCCGCATCATACTGAAGTTGGTCCAAAGGCTAGACCACTGTGCTTGACGCGAATCGGCGCCCGACCCCAACGAGAAGCGCGGCGCGCGAAGCCAGATTTCGCGGCCTTCTACGACCGTTTCGCCGCAACGGACCAAACGCCAGAATGCCAAAGATTGGGGTTTTCCGATATTGGTGTTGTTGGTGGACGCGTTTAGCGTCCCCCTCATACCGGGGCATCTGCAAGGAAAGCGACGCGAGTCGGCCCCGGGTCTGGTCAGCGCGGTAGCCGTCGGCTACCGGGGGCCGCTCACCCAGGAGGAACGCTCATGAGGCGTTGGCTCGCTGTTCCCGCAATAGCCGTTTCGCTTGCCGTCGGACTTGCCGCGGCCGCGCCGTGGTCGGCGACCGCCGACCCCACGACCGCACCCGCGATCACCGCTCAGCCTGACATGGCCCTGGTCGCCGGGGCCGGCCAGGGTACGGAGTTCTCCGCAAACGCCAGCGGCACGCCGGCGCCGACAGTCCAGTGGCAGGTTGCTCGTGATCGCAACGGGCCGTGGGCCAACGTGACCGGCAACGACTCCGAGAACGCCACGACGCTCGTGCTCGAGGCAAGCGCTGCGAATCTCGGCGACGCCTATCGCGCGGTCTTCACCAACTCGGCCGGCACGGCGATCTCCCGGCCGGCAAAGCTCATCTCACGCGCCGACTGGATGGGCGAGATGGGCAACGACATCGCCGACGTTCCCCTCAGCCAGCTGACGATTCCCGGCACCCATGACATGGGCACCTACGGGATCGGCCAAAGCAGCAATGTCTCCCTGGACGGCCAACTCCCCGCCGTTGCCTGCGACGTATCCCAGTCCGTCTGCGTGTCGTATGCGAGAGCTCAGGATCCCAGCAACACCGCGGCCGAGGAACTCACCGATGGCATCCGCTACTTCGACCTGCGCGTCTGCGGTAGCCCGCCGGCCAACGAGCTCGACATCCCCGCCGACTGGCCGGACTTCAGTCTCACCACCTGTCACGGACTCGAGGGTGCTCCGCTCCCGACGATCCTCTCCGACGTACGGGCATTCGCTCTCGCCCACCCCAAGGAGGTCGTGGTCCTCGACTTCAACCACGAGTTCCAGGCGGACCTCGACAATCTCGCGTCAGCGATCACCCAGGCGTTCGCGATTCCCGGCGGCTCGCTCATGATCCCGCCGCAGTACTGCGTCGCCGGCGACATCGACTCCGGCGAATGCGCAAGCCAGCTGACGCTCAGCAAGATTTGGACCCAGCACCTCGGAAACGTGATCGTCAACCTGGAGAACGACGGCGCCCCGGGCAGTTCGCAGACGACCGAGGTCAACTTCTCACCGGCGCAGTACCAGACCTTCGACATCCAGCCGGTGCCCAGCTACGCCTTCTACGACCGCTGGCCGCTGCTCTGGGGGCGCCTCGACGGGGCTCCCAACTCGATGGAGTTCTGCACCGAGAGCTCCGCGACGACCAGTTGCTTCGGCAACAACGCCGACGTCCAGAGCGTGCGTTCGCGAGTAATGAACACGATCGATACCAGGACCACCTTCTCGGACACCAATCGCTTCTTCATCCAGTTCCTGCAAACAACGCCGAACACCGACTTCATCATCGATAATCTGGATCGCAGCCTGCTCGATATGGCGGTCAGTCCCGACATCGGCGCAAACCCGATCGTCGGACCCGATCTCTTCGACTGCGGCTTCGGTGCCGACACCTGCTTCGCCGCTGACAGGCCGGAGAACGTCAACATCGTCGCGATCAACTTCTACGACCGCACCGACTACGACGTTGACCACGCGATGTCTTTGGTCGAGGTCGAGGGATGTGTTCTGAACAACGGCGCCTGCGATCTGAGCGCGCAGGAGGTTCCGACCATCTCATGCACCATCACTCTCGACTGCGTTTACACCGATCCCGTCCACTTCGACTTCGTCGACGCGGTCCTGCGCTTCGACGAGTACGCCAGGACGGCACCCGTGGTGTCGGCGACACCGGCTCTGGGCCCCGCCTCGACCGGCTGGTACAACGCCGCGACGCTGGGCGGTCAGGGCAAGACCCTGACCGTCAACGTCAAGGCGAGCGACTACTACTACCCGGTCGGAGTCACCGCACTGAGCTGCCTCGACGACGCCGCGGCGCTGGCGATAGCACCCAACACGCCCTCGCCAACGCCGCTCGCGCATGGATCCGCAACGCTGGGCGACGGAGTTCACCAACTCGGCTGCCTGGCAACCGACGGTGCGAACCAGGGATTCAATCACCAGGGCAACTCCGGGGATGGCCCTGGTTCCCAGGCCTCGCCGCTGATCCGCATCGACACCCATCCGCCGACGGTTACCTACGCGGGCAATGGCGGTAGCTACGGGATCCTGGCGCCGGTCGCGATCATGTGCACCGCGACCGACAGCCTCTCCGGGATCGCGTCGAGCACATGTCCGGGCGCCTCGGGCGCCGGGTGGTCTTTCGGCGCTGGGCAGCACACGCTCACCGCAACAGCCACCGACAACGCAGGCAACAGCGCCGGAGCGACGACGAGCTTCACGATCACGGTGTCCCCGGCCGACCTGGCCACGCTGACGCGTCAGTTCGTCCAGGGCAGTGCCAAGTACAAGGCGTCGTCGTTCTTCGCCCAGGCGATCGTCGGCGTCATAGTCGGCGCCGACGCGGCACTGCTCACACCGATCGGGCCGAGGACCAGTCCGGTTCAGAAGACCAGCCTGCTCACGCTTTACCGCAGCGGCGTGAAATCGCTGGTCCAGTCTGGCTGGCTCACGACGGCGCAGGGGAGCGTGCTCACGAGCCTCACCGCGGCGATTTAGCCGTCCGCTCGGCACCAACGTCACGTCCGGTCGACCGCAAGGTCGGCTGGACGTGAGGGGCCGGCGCCACGACGGCCTGCGAAGCGCGGCCGGGTGCGGGCGGAGTCGGAGTACGATTCCGCCCGTCGTGGTCGATCCGCAGTCTGTCGCGACGATCCGGAGGGGCTGGCGCGGGCCTATAGCGGCTGCGCTGGCGGTGATGATCGTCGGCCTGGCCACGGCCGCCGACGTACTCGCCGCGAGCCGACACGCGGTGGGCGGCGATCGCTACGAGGGCAGCACGAGCCAGGGCCAGGCGACAGTGATCGTGGTGTCCGCGAACGGGAGAGCAGTCACGGCGTTGCTGACAACCATCCGCTACGACGGTCTCTGCGGCAGCCGCGGCGGGCCTCCCTACCAACTCAGCTCGCATCACCGCGTGGCGATCGGGCCGGCCGGCAACTTCGCCATGTCAGCGACGGGCACGACCGCCGGCCCTGGGTCGCTCGCGCTGCACGTCACCGGCACCTTCAACGGACCCACGGTGCGCGGCGCGATCGTCGCGCTCGGGTCGAAGGGCCGCTGCGGGACGCCAAGCCGGCACGGCAACCCCTACAGCGCAGGCTTCACCGCCCAAGGTGCCCCGGCGGCAGCGCCGTGACAGCTGCTGCGAGGCACGGGACGCGCTAGCGCCCACTACCTCCGCCGGTCAGCTGGCCGGCTTGCACTGCGGGCAGATGTGGGCGTTCGCCTTCCCGTCCACAACCCAACCCAACTCTCGCGCCTTGCCTTCACTTATCGCCGGGACGAGCGTGCGCTCGCCCTTGCACACGTCGCACACCGGCTCGCCGGTCTCGTCGTTGATCATGCGCGGCACGCTACTCGGTTGCGCGCGCGATCGCGGGCCGCGACCGGCGCCATCGGATCTGCAAGCTATTTCCGCGTCCACGCGTCCTCCAGCGGGCCGACAGACCAGGATCCGGATCTCGATCTGAGATCCATCGACGACTGACACCGAAGTCGCGTCACGCCGAGCCTGGGTCAGCGCTCGCTGACCCGACTCCGACACGGGCGGTCGCGCGGTAACGTGGGTCAATGGTAGGAGTGGCGTCCCCGCGACGAGATGCGGGAGCGATCATCCGCGCGAGCGCGCCGCGGCCGCCTCGGGGTGTCGAACGAGTCGTTCTCCCCACGCAGTCTCAGATCTACGCGCGGCGGCGGTGAAAGCGATCCGCCGCAGCGCAGCGCTCGCCGCACTCATGGGCGCCGCGGCCTTAGGCGGGTTGGCCCTGAGCCCCGGCGCCAGCGCCAAGACCACAGCGTCCGCGGCGCCGTTGCTCGCGCGCGCAAGCTTCGATCCCTCCACCCCGGCCTTCGGTGATCACATCACCGCGACGATCACCATCGAGATCGACCTCACACAGGCGCGTGCGCAGACCCTGCACGTGCGCTACGACCTGGCCCCACTGCAGGCGATCGGAGCGCCGCGCACGGTCCGCGTGACCAGCGGCGATGCCGAGCTCGTGACCATCGCCGTCCCCGTGGCCTGCATAACCGACCCCTGCCTCGGAGCCCACGGCGTCGCTCAGGTGCATATCGGCTCCGCGAGGGCCTCGATCGCGACCGCCGCGGGCGTAAGCCGAGTGACGGTCGCGTGGCCGCCGCTCGAGGTGCGCGACCGCGTACGAATGGCCGACGTGAACGCGCTCCAGTCTCCTGTGGAAGCCGACGCCTCGCCGCTCCCTCCCACCTACCGCGCCTCGCCCGCGACGCTCGCGACCATCGTCGACATCGCGGCCGTCCTGTTCGGCGTGACGGCTGTCGGTCTGATCGCCTGGGATCTGTTGCTCGTGCGGCGCCGCCGCCGCGCGCCTGAGGATTCGCTCGCGCGGGCCCTGCGACTCGCGCGCTCGGCCCAGACGCTTCCGGGCCCCGACCGCAGACGCGCCCTCGAGCTGCTCGCGCGGGCGCTCCGCCGCGGCGAACTCCACCGCGAAACGAGCAGGCTGGCGTGGTCGCAGCCGACACCCGAGCCCGCGGAGCTCGAGCACTTGGTCGAGACCATCGAGCGGGATGAGACGGTATGAGCGCGGACATTCCGCTCGCTGACGCAGGCGAGCTTCGCCGGCGCGCTCGCCCAGTGCGAGCGCTCACAGCGCTGCTCGCCGCTGCTGCTGCCGGCTGCACCGTTGCCGCGCTGGTGATCGCCCTCAGCCCGCGCACGCGCACCCTCGTGCCGCTCGGCCACAAAGCCAACGCCGTGATGGTGCTCGACCTCTCGGCGAGCATTTCCGCCGACACCTTCTCCCGGATCGCCGGGACACTGCGAACGCTCTCCACCGGCGACGGGCACTTCGCGCTCGTGATCTTCTCCGATCTCGCCTACGAGGCACTCCCCCCGGGCACGCCGGCGAGCGACCTGGCGCCGCTGGTCCGCTTCTTCACCGTCCCTCACCAGACCGCCAGTGACGGCTCGCCGATCTTTCCGGCCAACCCCTGGGCTGACACCTTCACGGGCGGGACAACGATCTCCTCGGGCATGAAGCTCGCGCTCCAGATCGCCCTCGCGCAGAGGCCGCGCCCAACCGTCGTCCTGGTCAGCGATCTCGACGACAACCCCGCTGATCTGACCACCCTTGCCGGCGTGCTTGCCGAGGACCGCCGCGACAAGGTGCCGGTCCGCGTCGTCGGCCTCAACCCGGCGCCCCAGGATGTCGCGTTCTTCGCGACCGTGCTCGGGCAGGACGCCCACATCACCTACGCACCGACGCTTGACCAGGCGGCCCCAGAACAGACGACGCCCTTTCCGTGGCCACTCGCCATCCTCGCACTGGTCGCTGCCATCGCGCTCGGCCTGCGCTCCAGCTGGGTGCCCAAGCTCGACTGGCGCAAGTCGTGAGCGTGGCGAGGCTCACGGCAGGCGCGGCCTTCGCCGCTCTCGCCGTGCTGGCGGTGCTGCTCGCGGCGGACCTGCGCGCGTGGCCCGTCGCCATCGAGCGCGGCGACGCCCTCTACGCGCTCGATCCGCCGAGCGCGCAGTGGTCGGCGCAGACCCGCCTCGGCAGCGTCGCCGAGGCGATGCTTGGCACGGGGGGCGATCTCGCCGAACGCCGAAGCCTCGAGCTCTACAACGAGACGGTCGCCCTCCAGGACACGATCCCCTTCGATGAGGAGATCGAGACCGCGCGGGCCCAGGCGATGAATGCCCTCGCCAAGCCGGCGCTCTCGAGCGATGTCTCCGTCGCCTCCCAGGCGCGGACGCTGCAGGGCGTGCTCGCCTTCGACGCGGCGGCTCGCAACGGCGGCTCTTCGCAGGTCGATACTGCGATCGCGGACTTCACGGCGGCGCTCCAGGTGGACTCCGCCAACACCGCGGCGAAGTTCGACCTCGAACTGCTGCTTCGCCTCGGTCAGGCAGAGCCATCCATCTTTGGCCCCTCCCACAAACCAGGCCTGACGGGAACCGGCCACCGCAGGAGCGCGGCCGGGGGCGCCGGCGGACGCCAGGGCGCGTCCGGCTCCCCATCGGGACACGGATACTGATGACCTTCCTGACACCGCTCGGCGGACTGGTGGCAGTGGCCGCGCTGATCCCGCTCGTGGCATTCGTCGCGGGCCGCCGCCGGGTGGCGGCCGTGCGCGGCGCGCTCGGCCTGATGGCGCCCACGCGAATCTCGATCGCGCGCCAGGCGGCCGCCGTGGCGGCGATCGTGGTGCTCGGGCTCGCCGCCGCCCAGCCCGCCCTCTCCACCGTCGTCACGGGACGGACACGCACGAACGTCCAGGTTCTGTTCGTACTCGACACCTCGCTGTCGATGGCCGCCTCCGCCAGTGCAAGCTCACCGACGCGACTCCACCGCGCCGTCGCGGCGGCGGCACGCCTGCGCGCGGCGATCCCCACGGTGCCTTCCGGCATCGCAACCCTCACCGACCGAGTGCTGCCCGACCTGCTCCCGGTCACCGACGTCCCGGCCTTCGACAGGGTGCTCACGCAGGCCGTGGCGATCGAGAGCCCGCCGGCGATCGAGACCCTGATCGTGCGCGACACCACCTACACCGCGCTCGCGGACATCGGCACCGGCAACTACTTCGACGCGGGCGTGAAACGGAGGGTGATCGTGCTGATGACCGACGGCGAGAGTCTTCCCATCAACCCCGGGCAGATCGCGGCACAGCTTCCAGCCAGCGTTGGTTATCGCTTCGTCGCGATCCGCTTCTGGGCCGCCGACGAGGGCGTCTACGGCGCCCACGGCCGACGCCAGGCCGCCTACCACCCCGACCCGGCCGGCAAAATCGTGCTCGCGCAGCTTGCGGCGGCGTTGCGAGGGCGCTCCTACGAAGAGGGAGACCTCGGCGCCGCCGCCGGTTACCTGCACCAGATCGTGGGCACCGGCCCAACGGTGCCCACCCGGCGCGTGTCGAGCGTGCAGACGCTGGCCCCGTTCGTCGTCGCCCTCGCCGTCCTCCTGGTCACGCTCGCGCTGGCGCCCGCACCCGCGGACCTTCGCCGCCGACTCGCCTTGCTGCACCTCCGCGGCGCCTCGGCGAGGACCGACTCACACTAGACGCAGAGCATCACGAGCGACGACCTGTCACACCCGCGACAGAGACGCGGTGAGCTCAGCGGCGCGGGCGTGGAAGCGCTCGACGCCCGCGAGCTTGATCTCTTCGTAGCCGCGTACGAGCTCAGGCAGGTTCGCCACTTCGAGCACCGGCTCCAGCGTCTCCTCAGAGAGGTGCGCCAGCGCGAAATCGACGAGCTCCATGTACTCGACGGGGAGCGCGCGCTCAACGCGGCGCACCCTCGTACGCCCGAACGGGTCAAGCGGCGTGCCGCGCAGGCGGCGGCCACTGCGCAGCACCCGCAGCAGCGGAAAGAACCAGCGTCCGAAGCGCAGCTTGTGCTCGACCCCGAGTGCCCGCAGGAACGGCGGATGCAGGTGGATCACCGGTCGCGATCCCGCCGGAAGCCCTGCGAGCCAGTCGAGGTGCAGGCGAGCTACTTCGTACTCGTCCTTGTAGGCGGTCAGCTTGTGCAGCCCGCGCGCCACGGCCGCGGTCACCTCGGTGGCACCCGGGATCCGTTCGGTCTCGATCGCGCGTACACGGGCGATCGACTCGACGTATTCGCTCGCCGCGCGCTCCCCGCCCCACCCGAGCAGATCGCTGACGCGAAGCTCGACCAGGCCGCGTAGCTCGCCGCGCTCCTTGCCGACCGCGCGATCAACGAGCTTTGCCGCCTGCTCGGAGAGTGCCGGCGACGTCGGCTCCTCGGCGAGCGCGTCGGTCACCGCCTCGGGGGCCGCGACTGCCGCGCGCCCCCAGGCGAAGGCCGCGAGATTTCCCTCGACGTTGACCGCGTTGAGCCGGAATGCCTGCTCGATCGCCTCCAGCGAGAGCGGCACCGCGCCGCGCTGCCACGCCGCGCCGAGCACCATCACGTTGGCGCTGGTGGAGTCGCCGAAGAGGCGCTCAGCGATGGCCTGGGCGTCGAGATATGCGTTCTCATCCGCGCGTGTCACCGCGTCGATGGCGGCGCGCGCCTTGCTGACCTGCGGGATCCCGACTTCGGCGTCGATGACCATCTCGGCCGTCGGCGTGAGGTGCTCGGAGACGACCGCGATCGTCCGCTCGCCGTCGCATGCACGCAGGATCGCCGGGGCGGCGCTGCCGATCAGGTCGAAGCCGAGCAGGAGGTCAAGCGATCCGCTCGGCGGCGCCACCGAGTCCTCGCGCGCAACCTCGGTTATGTGCAGGTCCGATACGACAGGCCCCGCCTTCTGCGAGAGCCCGGTCTGGTCGAGGCCGCTGCTGGCGCGGCCGTCGAGCAGCGCCGCCATCCCGAGCACCTGGCTCACGGTGACGACCCCGGTTCCGCCGATCCCCACCAGACGCACGCGGACATCGGCCGGGTCAACGCAAGGTGTCGGCGTCGGGAGCTCGAACGGCGGCCACTGTGGCTCGCGCTCGGCGGTTTTGGTGGCAGCCGTCACCGTGACGAACGAGGGACAGTCACCCTGGAGGCAGGAGAAGTCGCTGTTGCAGCTCGTCTGGTTGATCTGAGTTTTGCGTCCGAACTCGGTCTCGATCGGCTCGACCGAGAGGCAGCTCGACTTCTCGCCGCAGTCGCCGCAGCCCTCGCATACGCGTTCGTTGATCAGTACGCGCTCGGCGGCCGGCGCCGCGCGGCCGCGCTTGCGCGCGCGGCGCAGTTCGGCAGCGCACTCCTGCTCGTGCATGAGCACGGTGACGCCGGCCACCTCCGCGAGCTCTCGCTGGACGCGCATGATCTCGCGGCGCGGGCGCACCGAGGCGATGGCAGGCAGCGGGATGTCCGCGTAGCGCGCGGGATCCTCAGTCGTGATCACGATCCGCCGCACGCCCTCGGCCTCGAGGCTCCTGGCAAGCGCCGGAACCCCCATCTCGCCGACGATATCCTGGCCACCGGTCATCGAGACATAGCCGTTGACCAACAGCTTGTAGGTGATGTTGACCCCGGCGGCCACGGCGGCGCGCACCGCCAGTGAGCCCGAGTGGTGGAAGGTCCCGTCGCCCAGGTTCTGGATGAAATGGCGCGCCTCCACGAACGGCTCAAGACCGATCCACTGGGCTCCCTCGGAGCCCATCTGGGTGAGGCCGGTGATCGTGCCGCGCTGCTCGCCGCCGAGCACGACCATCGTGTGGCAGCCGATCCCCGCGCCGACGAGCGCCTCATCGGGCGCGCGCAGGCTGGTGTTGTGCGGGCAGCCGGAGCAGAAGAACGGTGTGCGCGTCGTGCCGAGAGCGGCCGGTGGTCGGGCCTCGATCGCCGCGATCTGCTCGAGGCGCTCACGCACCTGTGGCCGCGCCTCGTGCGCGAGCAGGCGCGCGCCGACCACTCGAGACACTGTGTCGGCGTCAAGCGCACCGTAGGCAGGGACCAGCGGCGCGCCGGTGTCGTCGCGCTGGCCTGTCACGCGCGGCATCGCCGTGCCGCCGTAGAGGGCGTCGCGAACGAGGCGCTCCAGGAACGGGCCCTTCTCCTCGATCACCAGCACCTCGTCGAGCCCGAGCGCGAAGCCGCGCACAGCGTCCTCGTCGAAGGGGTAGAGCATGCCGCAGGCGAGCACCCGCACCGGCGTCTGCTCGTCGAGGCCGAGATCCGAGAGCGCACGCAGGACGTCGTGAGCTGTCACTCCCGCGGCGACGATCCCGAGGCGTGCCTGCGGTGCATCGACGACTACGCGGTTGAGCCCGTTTCGCCGGGCGTAGAGCTTTGCGAGCTCGAGGCGTACCTCCACGAGCGTGCGCTCGAGCTCCATCGACTCCGGCGGCAGCAGGTTCGCCGACGGTGCGTGCACGTAGGGCACGCCCTGCCATTCGAGCGTGGGCATCACGGGCACGACACGTGCCGGTCCGACCTCCACGGTCGCGGCGGCGTCGGCGACGTTGGTGACGACCTTGAGCGCCGACCAGAGCCCCGAGGCCCGCGAGCATGCGATCGCGTGGAGGCCGAAGTCGAGCGCCTCCTGAACGCTGCCGGGAACGAGCACCGGCACACGGAGCGCCGCCAGCAGCGGCTCCGAGGCGCCGGGGATCGTCGAGGACTTGCAGGCAGGGTCATCGCCGCAGAGCGCGAGCACGCCGCCGTGGGGAGCGGTGCCGACCAGATTCCCGTGGCGTATCGCATCGCTTGCGCGGTCCACCCCGGGGGCCTTCGCATACCACACTCCGACTACACCGTCGACGCGCGCGCCGGGCAACGAGGGCGCCAGTTGCGAGCCCCAGACCGCCGTCGCCCCCAGCTCCTCGTTGACCGCCCGGCGGAGCACGATCCCGTGCTCCGCGCCGAGCGCCCCAAGGCGCCCCACCTCCTGGTCATAGCCCCCAAGCGGCGAGCCCGGATAGCCCGAGACGAGCGTCCCAGTACGAAGGCCGGCGTTGAGATCGGCGCGGTGCTGGTCGATCAGCACTCGGGTGAGGGCCTGGATGCCGGTCAGGAAGACGCGGCCGGACTCGAGGTCGTAGCGATCGGCGAGGGTCGCTTGGCGGTCGTGCGGCGTCGCGACTAGACCAGCCATGGACTGATTTAATACCACACCTGGACTGATCGTGTTCCAGGCGCTAGCCTCAAGCCGTGGAATCAGGGTTTATCCCCGTGGGGCCGCGGCGGACTTTCGAGGGTGCCGTCGAGCAGATCGCGGAGCGGATTCGGCTCGGCGAGCTCTCCGCCGGCGAGCGTCTGCCGTCCGAGCGGGAACTGGCCGCCGCACTGCAGATCAGCCGCGCGACCCTGCGCGAGGCCGTCCGTGTGCTCGTCGACGCGGGGGTGCTGGCGGTCCGTCCGGGATCAGGCGGCGGCACCTTCGTGGCCTCTGGCTACGTGCCGTTTGAGTTGTTGCGTTCGATGTCGGAGATGCGGCTGGACGAGGTCGCCGGGGTGCTCGAGGCCCGCCGCTTGATCGAGCCCCGCGTCGCGCAGCTGGCGGCCGTCAACGCGCGTGACGATGACTACGGGCACATGCAGCAGACGATCGACGCCCAGAAGGCGCTGATCGTCCGCGCCACGGTGCTCGAGCACGAGGATCGTTTCCTCCAGCTCGACACCCGCTTTCACCTTCGCATCGCGCGCGCGAGCGGCAACAGCACCATCGTGTCGTTGATGCGAACGCTTTTCCGCCGGCTCGAGATCGCGCGTGACCTGGCGATGCACGAGCCACCAACTGCGGATTGGGTGATCGACGTCCACGAGCGCACGCTGGCGGCGATCCGCTCCTCCGATCACGCGCGCATCGAGGAAGTCATGGACGAGCACCTCGCGGCGATGGAGAACGCCTGGCAGCGTGCGACCGACAGGTTGCTGGTGAGACCGATCCCGGACTTCCTGCGCCCGCTCGCGGAGCGCTCCGCGCAAGAGCCGGTCGGCGGTGCTACATCCTGAAGACGCCGTAGCCGCGCTCGCCGAGCGGCGCGTTGGCGCACGCCGCGAGCGCGAGCCCAAGCACGTCGCGCGTCTGGCGGGGGTCGATCACTCCGTCGTCCCACAGACGCGCCGTCGCGTAGTAGGGATTGCCCTGACGCTCGTACTGCTCTCGCAGCTGTGACTCGAACTCGGCGCGCTCCTGCGGCGGCCACTGCTCGCCGCGTCCGGCCAGCTGGTCGGAGCGGATCGTCGAGAGCACGCTTGCGGCCTGCGCGCCGCCCATCACGCTGATCCGCGCGTTCGGCCACATCCACAGGAAACGCGGGCTGAACGCGCGGCCGCACATGCCGTAGTTACCGGCGCCGAAGGACCCGCCGATGATCACCGTCAGCTTGGGCACGCGCGCGCAGCTGACCGCGGTCACCAGCTTGGCGCCGTCCTTGGCGATGCCGGCGTGCTCGTAGTCGCGACCGACCATGAAGCCGCTGACGTTCTGCAGGAACACGAGCGGAACGCCACGCTGATCGCACAGCTCGATGAAGTGGGCGCCCTTGAGCGCGCTCTCGGAGAAGAGCACGCCGTTGTTGGCGACCACGCCCACGGGATGGCCGTGGATGTGCGCGAACCCGCAGACGAGCGTCGTGCCGTAGCGCTCCTTGAACTCATGGAAACGACTGCCGTCGACGACTCGCGCGATCACCTCGCGCACGTCATAGCTCACGCGCAGATCGGTCGGAACCACGCCATAGAGCTCCGCGGGGTCCACTTTCGGCGCCCCGCTCACGGCCATCGGCCACGGCGGCGGGGTCGGAGCGGGAAGCGTCGCGACGATCGAGCGTACGAGCTCGAGGGCGTGGTCATCATCGTCGGCGAGATGGTCGGCGACCCCCGACAGGCGCGTGTGCACGTCACCGCCGCCGAGCTCCTCAGCGGTGACGACCTCGCCGGTGGCTGCCTTCAGCAGCGGCGGGCCGGCGAGGAAGATCGTGCCCTGGTTTCGCACGATGATCGTCTCGTCGCTCATCGCCGGCACGTAGGCGCCGCCTGCCGTGCACGATCCCATCACCGCCGCGATCTGCGCGATCCCCGCCCGTGAGAGCTGTGCCTGGTTGTAGAAGATCCGCCCGAAGTGGTCACGGTCGGGGAAGACCTCATCCTGGAGCGGCAGGAAGGCCCCGCCGGAGTCGACGAGGTACACGCAGGGCAGCCGATTGGCGAGCGCCACCTCCTGCGCGCGCAGGTGCTTCTTCACCGTCAGCGGCGCGTAGCTGCCGCCTTTGACGCTCGCGTCGTTGGCGACGACCACGACCTGGCGCCCGCACACACGAGCGACCCCCGTGACGATTCCCGCTCCGGGGAGCTCGTCGTCGTAGACGCCTTCGGCGGCAAGAGGCGAGAGCTCCAGAAATGCGCTGTCGGGGTCGCACAGACGATCGATGCGCTCGCGCACCGGGAGCTTGCCACGCTCGCGCTGGCGGCGCTTGGCATCCTCACCGCCCCCGGCGAGCACCCGCTCGAGGCGGCCGTGGAGCTCGGCGAGGAGTGCCTCGTGAGCGGCGACGTTGGCGGCGAACTCCGGGCTCGAGCGCCGGGCGATGCTCTCGAGCACACGACTCATGCCGCGACCTCTGCCAAGGGCGCCGGCGCCATCGAGGCAAGCACGCCGTCGAGGGCGACCTGGTCGCCGGCCGATACGTGCAGGGCCCCGAGCACGCCGTCGTACGGTGCCGTGATCTGGAGCTCCATCTTCATCGACTCGATCACCATCAGGACCTCGCCGCGCGTCACCGCGGCGCCCTCGACCGCGTGCACGGCTACGACCGAGCCCGGCATCGGCGCGCGAATCTCGCCAGCCCGATCCACGCCGACCTCGCGCTCGCGTGCCTGCGGCGCAAGCGCCCAGACACGCCCGTCGTGCGCGATCCACCAGCGCTCGCCCTCGCGCGCAACCTCCCACGCGCCGGCCTCGCCGTCGAAGGCGACGCATAGCCTGCGTCCCTGCGTAAGCGCCTGATCCGAGAGCAATTCGACCTGTACCGCCTCCCCAGTGATGTTCGCGTCGGCGTTCGCCTGGGGACCAGACCAAGTCAGGCCCCCGAGTGCGACCTCGACGCTCGTCTCGGCGTCGAGCGCAAAGCGCCGCGGCAGTGGACCCGCGGTTCCAGCGAGTCTGAACGCGCCGAGGGCGACGAAGGCGTCCGCCTCGGGGCGTTCGCCGCGCAGCTCGAACCGCTCGGCGAGCAGCGCGACGATGGCGGCACGACCGGCGCCGGTGAGCTCGAGCGGGGCTGGGAGGCGCTCGATCAGGCCGGTATCGAAGCTGGCGGCGCGTACCCGCGGGTCATCGAGCAACTCACATAGGTAGCCCACGTTGTTGCGGACCCCGAGCACGACCGTTTCGCTCAGCGCTCCGCGCAGCCGCGACAGCGCCTGCTCGCGCGTGCCGGCATGCGCCACGACCTTGGCGATCATCGGGTCGTAGCGGGAGCCGACCGTCTCGCCCGCTGCGACGCCTGCGTCGACGCGGATGCCGTTCCCCGCGGGCAGCCTGAGGGCTACAAGCGTGCCCGTCGCCGGTAAGAAGCCGCGCGCGGGGTCCTCGGCATAGATGCGCGCTTCGAGCGCGTGCCCGGCGGCGCTGGCAGTGGTGACCTCGTGGCTGAGGGCTTCGCCGGCGGCGACCCGCAGCTGCCATTCGACCAGATCGATCCCGTAGACAGTCTCGGTGACGGCGTGCTCCACCTGGAGCCTGGTGTTCATCTCGAGGAAGTAGTGCTCTGTCGGATCCTCGGCGTGGGCGACGAACTCGACCGTTCCTGCGCCGACGTAGCCGCAGGCCCTGGCCAGCGAGGTGGCCTCGGCGCCGAGTAGCGCTCGCAGTCGCGCGTCGACCACCGGCGATGGAGCCTCCTCGATGACCTTCTGGTGTCGGCGCTGCAGCGAGCACTCGCGCTCGCCCAGATGGACGACCGTGCCGTGGGCGTCGGCGAGCACCTGTACCTCGAGATGGCGCGAGGGCGTGAGGTAGCGCTCGATCAGAAGCGTGCCGTCGCCGAAGGCGGCGAGTGCCTCGCGGGCAGCCGACTCAAGCGCCGGCCCGATCTGCTCCGGCGATGTAACCAGGCGCATGCCCTTGCCGCCGCCGCCCGCGGCGGCCTTGACGAGGACCGGCAGACCGTGCTCCTTGGCGAACGCGGTGACGTCCTCCGGCGCTGGCCGTTCCAGCCCCGCGAGTACGGGGACGCCGGCCTGCTCGGCGGCGAACGCGCGCGCCGCGACCTTGTCTCCCATCAGCTCTATCGCCTCGGCGGGCGGGCCGATCCAGGTGATACCGGCCGCCACGCACGCGCGGGCGAGCTCGGGGCGCTCGGAAAGGAACCCGTAGCCGGGGTGGATGGCCTGGGCGCCGCAGCGCAGCGCCGCTTCCACGACGGCGTCGACATCGAGGTAGGAGTCGATCTCGACGGCGACGTCGCAGGCGCGAACGTGGGCGAGCGCATCGTCGCCGCGGGCCCGCACGGTCGCCGCCGACGCTCCCAGCCGCCGCAGCGTGCGCGCGATGCGCACCACGATCTCTCCGCGATTCGCAATCAGCACCCGCTCGAACACCTAGGCCTCCGGATGCCAGTCGATCGGGCCGGCGAGGAGCGTGTGGGAGCCGAGCGCACGCCCCAACTGCTGACGCACGGCGGCGGCCGCTTCAAGCACACGCTCGAGCACTACGCCGGTGGCGACGCCCATCTCCTCGAGCATGCCGACGAGGTCCTCGGTGGCGATATTGCCGGTGGCGCCCGGCGGCACCGGGCAGCCGCCGAGCTCGCCGAAGCTCGACTCGAACGAGCGGCAGCCGCTCTCGAGCGCGGTGAGCACATTCGCGAGGCCCTGGCCGCGCGTGTTGTGGAAGTGAGCGGTCAACTCGACCGCGGGGTCCAGCGTCTCGCCTGCGGCGGCGAAGAACTCGCGCACCGCGACCGGGTTGGCCATTCCGGTCGTATCGCCAAAGCCAATCTCCTGTGCCCCGGCGGCGATCAGGCGAGCGGCGATGGCAAACACCCGCTCAGGTTCGACGACGCCTTCGTAGGGGCAGCCGAAGGAGACACTGATGACGGCCTCGACGCGGAGGCCCTCGGCTCGCGCCCGGGGGATCACCCGCTCGAGGCCGAGCAGGGACTCATCGACCGAAGCCCCCACGTTGTGGCGGTTGTGGGCCTCCGAGGCAGACATGAAGCAGTTGATCTCTTGGAAGTGCTCGCGCAGGGCGAGCGCCCGCTCGAGTCCGCGCTGATTGGGGATCAGTACCGACACGGCGACGTCCTCGGGCACGTCGATGCCAGCCAACACCTCCTCGGCGTCAACGAGCTGGGGGATCACGTCGCCGCGCACGAATGAGGTCACCTCCAGGCGCCTGAGCCCCGTGCGAGCGAGCATGTCGACCAGCGCGATCTTGGTGGCTGTCGGGATCAGCTCCGGCTCGTTCTGGAAGCCGTCGCGCGGCCCGACCTCGCGGATCAGGACCGACTCGGGGAGGACCATCGCTCAGGCTCCGAGCGCGCGGGCGATCACCATCTGCTGGATCTCGTCGGTGCCCTCGCCGATCGTGAGGATCTTGGCGTCGCGATAGAAGCGACAGATCGGGTACTCCTCGATGTAGCCGTAGCCACCGTGGATCTGCACGGCCTCCTCGGCGCAGCGAACGGCCAGGCGCCCTGTCTTCAGCTTTGCCTGGGCCGCGGTGAGGCTGAAGTTGCGGCCGAGGTCCTTCTCACGCGCCGCCCGATAGACGAGCAGGCGCGCCGCCTCGATCTCGCATGACATGTCCGCCAGCTTTCCCTGGATCGCCTGGAAGCGCGAGATCGGCTGACCGAAGGCGTGGCGCTCACGCGCATAGGCGAGCGCGAGATCGAGCGCTCCCTGTGCGAGGCCGACGCCCATGGCGGCGACGCCGATGCGCCCACCGTCGAGCACCTTGAGGAACTGGCGCAAGCCCGCGCCGCGCTCCCCCAGGAGGTTGTCCGCAGGGACTCGGCAGTCGCTGAAGCGCAACCCCCGGGTGTCGGATGCGTTCCAGCCCATCTTGCGATAGGGCTCCTCCTGCTCATAGCCCGGCGTGCCGTTGGGAACGATCACGTTGGAGATCTCGTTCTCGGCGCTACGCGCCGTGATGGAGACGAGGCCCGAGATCTCGGTGCCGGCGTTGGTGATGAACTGCTTGGCGCCGTTGATCACCCACTCGTCGGCGTCTGCGTCCAGCTCAGCGCGGGTCTTCGTGTTGGCGGCGTCGGAGCCCGCGTCGGGCTCGGTCAGGCCGAAGGCGCCGAGGCGCTCGCCGCTGCAGAGCTTTGGCAGCCATTCCTGCTTCTGTGCCTCGTTTCCGAACATGTAGATCGGCTGGGTGCCGAGTGAGATGTGCGCGCACACGGTGATGGCGACAGAGGAGTCAACACGCGCAAGCTCCTCCACGGCGAGGGCATAGGCGAGGGTGTCGGCGCCGGCTCCCCCGTACTCCTCCGGAAAGGGGATGCCCATGAGGCCCAGCTCGCCGAGCTCGCTCACGATCTCGTAAGGGAAGGCCTTCGTGCGATCGAGCTCGCCGGCCAGCGGACCGACGCGGTCGCGCGCGTATTCGCGGACGGTGCTCTGCACCAGCGCATGCTCGGATGAGAGGTCGAAGTCCATGGCGTGCAACTATACAGAGCAAACGTTCTGATTTCTGCTCTGAGATGCCGACTGCACCCACACGCCCAGCGCTTCGCGCCCGCTATGCCCGCCGCCGCCGCGACCTCGTCGATGCGGCGGCTCACGTCTTCGCCGAGCGCGGCTATCACGCGACCTCGGTCGCTTCCTTGCTCGAGGCGACGGGCCTGACCGCGGGCGCCCTCTACCACTACGTGGAGGGTCGCGACGAGCTCCTGGTCGCGATCTGCGATGAGCTGCTCGACCCACTGCTGGAGCAAGCACGCGAGATCGTCGCCAGCGACGCGGCACCCGAGGACCAGCTGCGCGAGCTGATCCACGTCTGGCTCGCACACATCGAAGCTCACCTCGATCACATGCGCGTCTTCCAGCAGGAGCGCCACGTGATCGAGCACGACCCCCGCTGGCAGCAGATCCGCGCCAAGCGACTGGCGTTCGAGGGAATCCTCGACGGACTGCTCGAAGCCGCGGAGAGCTCTGGTGCCCTGGACATCCCCGACCGCCGTCTGACGCTGCTCGCGCTGCTGGGGATGGTCAACTACACGCCCACATGGTTTCGCCGCGGCGGGCGCCTGGGCGCCGCCGAGGTCGCCGAGGGCTACTACGAGATCCTCACCAACGCCTACCGTCCCGATCAACCGACAGCGAGCACGCGAACATGATCGAGTCAAACCAAGACGTCCTCCTCTACGAGCTGCGCGACCAGGTCGCGTGGCTGACGCTGAACCGACCACAGGCCCGAAACGCTCTGAACGAGGCGCTCCGCGAGGCGTTGCGGGAGGCCTTCGCGCGGTTCGGGGCCGACCCAGAGGCACGCGTCGCGGTACTGCGAGGGGCGGGCCCGAGCTTCTGCGCGGGTGCCGACCTCAAGGAGATGGCGGCCAGCGAACTGCGCATCCCTCCGGCTGGCTGGATTCCCCACCTGCAGCGCGAGGCGTCGATCGACAAGCCGGTCATCGCCGCCGTGCAGGGAAGCGCGCTCGCCGGCGGCTTTCTCTTGGCCCAGATGGCCGACCTCTGCGTGGCCGCCGAGGACGCGCAGTTCGGCATCACCGAGGCACGCTGGGGGCGCGGTGCGCCCTGGGCCGCGCCCCTGGTGTCGATGATGCCCGCGCGCGTGGCGCTCGAGTTACTGATCGTCGCCCAGCCGATCTCGGCTCGCAGGGCTTATGAGCTCGGACTCGTCAACCGCGTCGTTCCGGCGGCCGAGCTCGACGCCGCCGCCGCCGAGCTGGCCGCGACAATCGTCGCCAACGCCCCGCTGTCGGTGGCTGCAGGCAAGCAGATGGTCCACGAGGTCGTCGGGCTGCCGCTTGAGCAGGCATTCGCTCTCGCAGATGAGCTCTACGCGCCCGCGTACCTGAGCGAGGACGCGCAAGAGGGACCGCGTGCCTTCAACGAGCGTCGCGCTCCGCGCTGGCAGGGCCGCTGAGGCAACCCCATCCATCACCGTCGAGAACGGAGAGCGCCGTGACAACTTCCACACCAGCGACCGAGATCTCGGCCGACAAGGACACCGGCTCGTTCTTCGCCGTCCCCTCTGACACGCAGCTACCCGAGGGCCTCGCCAAGCTGTTCG
>DASXEZ010000050.1:0-1504 GCA_036489875.1 Solirubrobacteraceae bacterium
GCGGGGCACCGTCGAGCGGTCGTTCGCCGCAGCCGCTCCTCGCAGCCGAACATCCTGGTCATCGTCGTCGACCAGATGCGGGCGCCGCGCTGGTTCGGGCCCGCTGCCGGCGCTCCGGGCCTGCCTCCGAACATTGCCCGACTCGCGCGCGACGGCGTCAGCTTCCAGCGTCACTACACCGCCTCAAACGACTGCTCGCCGGCGCGTTCGACGATGCTGACGGGCCTCCACACCCACCAGACCGGGTGCATGATCACCGGCGCGAGCACGCTCGATCCGGGCTTCCCAACCTACGGCCGGATGCTTCGCGAGCAGGGCTACTCGACGTGGTGGTACGGGAAGTGGCATCTGACCCGCGGCGACCGCTACTGGAATGAGCTGAGCGGGCCGCCGGCGCTTGCCGCCTACGACTTCGACGGCGGCACCTTCCCCTCGCCCAACGGCGCCCCGGGGCAGGGCTGGAGCGTCGATCCGCTGATCGCCGGCCAGTTCGAGAGCTGGCTTCGCCAGTCCGGCGATGACGGTCCGTGGTGCACGACCGTCTCCTTCGTCAACCCCCACGACATCGCCTGGTGGTGGCGCTGGAGCCGCATCAGCGCGACCGAGGCCTCGGCGCCCAGCGCGATCGCCAAGCTGCCGCCGAACTTCGAGACCCCGCAGGAGCTGCGCGCCCGCCACAAGCCGTCGGTCCAGCTCTCACTCCAGGACACAAGCGACATCTCCTTCGGCGAGGTGCCCTTCCACGGCTCGGGCGTCACGCCCGCCTGGCTGCCGTTCCTCGACCTCTACGTCAAGCTCCAGATCGAAGTCGACCGCCAGGTCGGGTCGGTTCTGAGGACGCTGCGGGCTCGCCCGGAGATCGCCGACAACACGGTCGTGCTCTTCACCTCCGACCACGGCGAGTACGGCTCCTCGCATGGACTGCGCGGAAAGGGCGCCGGGATGTATGAGGAGGGGATCCGCGTCCCGCTGATCGTCAGCGACCCGACCGGCCGGCTCGGCGCGAAGCCGAACACGCTGCGCCACCAGATCACCTCGAGCGTCGACCTCGCTCCGCTGCTCTTGACGATCGGCGCGGGCTCTGACGAATGGCGCAGCGACCCGCGCTATTCGCACCTCTCAACGCGCCCCAACATCGCGCGGATGCTCCGCGACCCCGCCGCCAAGGGGCGCGACCATGCGCTGCACGCCACCGATGAGGTCCTGACCGAGTTCGCGCTGCTCCCCTACGCCGCCAGCGCGCCGCTTCACGTCAAGGGCCTGATCACCCACAACGCCAAGTACGCGACCTACACCAACTGGCGCCGCGGGACGATCGAGCCGCTGCGCCGCGGCCGCCAGACCGAGCTCTACGACTACCGAACGCGCGCCGGGTTCCAGGAGATCGACAACGTCGCCGGGCACAGCCCGCGCGAGGCGCAGCTCGCGAGCGCGCTCGAGCAGGCGACGATCGACGAGCTCCGCGCGCCGCTTCCCTTCACCCTCATTGCCGCCCAGCAGCGCG
>DASXEZ010000080.1:0-38006 GCA_036489875.1 Solirubrobacteraceae bacterium
CGTCGGCGACTCGCTCGCGCTCTCGCAGCAGGCCGCCCGCACGCAGGCCTCGACGATCGCCTTCTGCGGCGTTCACTTCATGGCCGAGACGGCGTCGATCCTCTCGCCGCAGAAGACCGTGCTGATCCCCGATCCCGACGCCGGATGCTCGCTGGCTGACTCGATCACCGCCGCGCAGCTTGCGGAATGGAAGGCCGAGCACCCCGGCGCGCAGGTCGTGATGTACGTCAACACCTCCGCCGAGGTCAAGGCGCTGACCGACTACTGCTGCACCTCCTCCAACGCCGTCGCCGTCGTGCGCCACATCTACGCGACCCACGGCGAGGACACCGAGATCCTCTTCGGCCCCGACATGTTCCTCGGCGCCTACGTCGAGCGCGAGCTCGGCCGGCGGATGCACGTCTGGGACGGCGAGTGCCACGTCCACGCCGGCATCCGTCCCGGCGACATCGCCGCCGCGCGCGCGGCCAACCCGGGCGCCGACTTCCTGATCCACCCCGAATGCGGCTGCTCGACGTCGGTCATGGAGTACGTCGCGGCCGGCGACGTCGACTCAGACGGCGTGCAGATGCTCTCGACCGGCGGCATGCTGGGCTGGGCCCGCGACGCGCAGCCGGGCGCGAGCGCGATCGTCGCGACCGAGGTCGGGATGCTCTACCCGCTGCGCCAGCAGGCCCCGCAGGTCGAGTTCATCGCCGCCAACGCCGAGGCCTCCTGCCGCTTCATGAAGATGATCACGCTGCCGAAGCTTCGTGACGCCCTGCGCGACGGGGTCCACGAGGTGTCGGTGCCGGCGCAGATCGCCGACGCCGCAAGGCTGGCGATCGAGCGGATGGTCGCGATCAACGCCTAGCGGCGAGGGAAGTCGATGATGCCGACGGCGGCCGCGGCCGGCGGCGGTTGGCGCGGCGGCCTAGAACTCGCCGGCGTTGTGGGGGCCGACGACGGCGACGGCGAGGTCCTCGCTGATGCCGCTGGCGACCTCGCGGACCTCGTCGAGGGTGACGCTGTCGATCGAGGCGATCTGGGCGTCAGGGTCGATGTCGTCGCCGTGGATCACCATCATGTGCGCGGCGTGGCGGGCAACGGTGTCTGAGCCCTCGAAGGCGAGCACCGCGCGCCCGGCCGCGAAGGCGCGGGCGCGGACGACCTCCTCCTCGCGCGGACCGTCGCTGCGAAGCTCGTCGACGATCTCGCGCATGCGCGTGTAGGCCTCGACGCACTTGCCCGAGTCAAGGCCCGCGCCGAGCTGGAGCATCGGCGTGTCGGCGTGGTTGTGGCCCTGCGCCCAGACCGAGTAGCAGAGGCCGCGCTGCTCGCGGATCTCATCGAACAGGCGCGAGCCCATCGAACCGCCCAGCAGGATCGAGTAGATCCCGAGCGCGGTGCGCTGGCGGCGATCAGTGACATCGACGGAGGGCTTGTAGACCATCCGTAGGTGCGACTGGTTGCTGTCGCGCTCCTCGACCGCGGTGAGCGGGCGAAACGGTGGCGCCGGTTCGTAGGGGCTCTCCTCGCCGGCGCTCGGAAAGCGATCGAAGAGCCGCGTGAGCTCCGCGCCTTCGGGGAGGTGGTCGGTGTTGCCGACCAGGAAGGCACCGCCGCGGCCTGGCACCCAGCGGCGGGCGCGGAAGGCCAGGATCTCCTCGCGGCTGAAGCTGCGCAGATGCTCCTCAGGACCGAGGACGGGCCGCCCGAGCGGGTGCTCGCCGAAGGCGACGCGCTCGGCGAGATGCGCGGCCAGCACAGCCGGCTGGTCATCGGCGCGGGCGATCTCCTGGATCACCACGCCGCGCTCGCGGTCGAGCTCGTCCTGATCGAGCAGCGGGCGTCCGGTGATGTCGGTCAGCAGATCGAGCGCCTGCGGCGCCGCCTCGGCACGGGCGGTGATGTGGAAGGCGACGATGTCGTGGCTCGTATAGGCGTTGATCGCCGCGCCCATGCCCTCCGCGGTCTCGTTGACGTCGCGGTAGGTGGGGTGGCTCTCGCCACCCTTGAACACGAGATGCTCGAGGAAGTGGGCGACGCCGTTCTCCTGCGGCCGCTCGGTGCGGGCGCCGGCGTCGAAGGCGACGAGCGCCGTCAAGGCCCGGGTTCCCGGGATCGATACGCAATTGATGCGCAGGCCGCTGGCCGCCGTCGTGGTGGTGATGTCGGTCATCGCGTGACTAAGCCTAGTGCGTGGGCTCAGTCTGCCCCGGCGCTGGCCGCCCAGTGCGCCAGGTAGGCTGGCCGCCTGAGAATGAACGTCCGATCGACGGTCAAGCCGCTCGCCGTTTTGCTGGTGCTGTGCTTTGGCATCTGGTGGGGCGGCCATCCCTCGCAGATGCCTGCCTTCATGCGCAGCGTCTTCGTCGCCAATCCGCACGACACCGTCATCAGCGAGGCGCTGAGCGACATCCAGCACGACTACTTCCACCCGATCTCGCGCGGCGGGCTGATCAACGGCTCGATCACCGGCGCGATCGCGAGTCTCGATGACCCCTATGCGATCTACCAGACACCCGCGACCTACAGCGCCTTCACCAACCCCAAGCCGCAGCACTTCGCCGGCGTCGGTATCACCGTCGATGCGACCGCCTCCGGCCTGGTCGTCGAGAGCGTGCTGCCGGGGGCGCCCTCCGCGCGCGCCGGAGTCCACGCCGGTGACCTGATCACCGCCGTCGGCGGCAGGCGCCTGGCGGGGTTGCCAAGCAACACCTCGACGGAGCTGATCCGCGGCCGCGCGGGCACCAAGGTCACGCTCGCGATCACGCGCGGCTCTCGCCATCTGAAAGTGACGGTCACGCGCGCCACGATCCAGACGCCGCTGGTCTACGAGAACGTCGTCCCCTACCACGGGGTCAAGATCGGCGTGCTCGATCTGCCCACCTTCGACGTGCCGGGGATCCACGGTGACGTCGCGACGGCGCTCCAGTCGCTGCTGCACAGCCATGTTCGCGCGCTCGTGCTCGACCTGCGCGACAACCCGGGCGGCCTCGTCACCGAGGCACAGCTGGTTGCCAGCATGTTCATCGCCCACGGCAAGATCGTGACCACGCGTGGGCGCGTCGAGCCGACCGACACGCTCTACGCCACCGGCCACCCGCTTGCTCCGTCGCTGCCGATGGCGGTGCTCGTCAATGGCGACACCGCCTCGGCCGCCGAGATCGTCACCGGAGCCCTGCAGGACCATCATCGCGCGGTGATCGTGGGTACCCACACCTACGGCAAGGGCGTCTTCCAGGAGATCCGCCCGCTCTCAAACGGCGGCGCGATCAACTTCACCGTCGGGGAGTACTTCCTTCCCAACGGGCGAAACCTGGGCGCCGGCGGGCTCAAGCGGGGCGCCGGCATCACGCCCAACGTGACCGTCAAGGCGCAGCCGACCGCGACGTCCGATCCGCAACTGCAGGCGGCGCTGCGACTGCTGGCCGCCAAGGTTCGTTGAGCGGGGCCGCCGCCGGCTTCCCCGCCGTGCTCGAGCGGCGTGGCCGCTTCATGGTCGCCCGCAAGTTGTTCACGCACGGGGCCGGCGGGCGCGGCGCCGCGAGCGGCAGCGGTCAGCTGACGGTGAGCGCGACGGCCGGAGCCAAGCCCGGCGATCTCGTGCTCGTTCGGGTCCGGCCGAGTCGTCACGGCGGCCGCGCCGAGATCGTGCGCCGGATCGGGCGTCCGGACGTCGCGCGTGACGTGCTCGAGGCGCTGATGCTCGACCGCGGCCTGGCGCGCAGCTTCGATCCCGCGATCGAGCACGAGGCGCGCCGTGCGAGCGGAGCGCGCGAAGTGGTTCGGCGAGATCTGCGCGATCTGCCGACCTTCACGATCGACCCCGTCCGCGCCCGCGACTTCGACGATGCGATCTCGGCCGAGCGGATCGACGGCGGCCGTGTCCGGATCTGGGTCCACATCGCCGACGTCTGCGCGTTCGTTGCTCCCGGGTCGCCGCTCGATCGCGAGGCGCGCCGGCGTGCGACCAGCATCTACGTGCCGGGCGCGGTCGAGCCGATGCTGCCGCCCGCGCTCTCGAACGAGAAGTGCTCGCTGGTCCCGAGCGAGGAGCGCTTGGCCGTCACCGTGGAGCTCGAGCTCGAGGGCGCCCGCGTCGTGCGCGCCGCCTTCATGCGCTCGCTGATCCGCTCCGACGAGCGGCTCGACTACGACCGTGTCGATCGGATCTTCGCCGGGGCCGAGACCGCGGGAGAACTCTGGGCCGACGCGCTCGAGGCGGCGCGCGCCGCGGCCACGGCCCTCGAGGATCGCCGCCGCAGCCGCGGCGGCCTCGAGATCGCTGCGAGCGAGCCCGAGTTCAGCTTCGACCGCAGCGGCCACGTGCGCGGTCTGCGCGTGCCCGCCCAGACGGAGTCCCACCGCCTGATCGAGCATCTCATGATCACTGCCAACGAGCAGGTCGCGACGCTGCTGGCGGAGCGCTCGGAGCCGACGCTCTACCGCGTCCACGAGGACCCCGACGCGGCGAGCGTGGAGAGGCTCGTGGCCGCGCTGGAGTCACTCGAGGTGCCGACGCCGCCGCTCCCGAACCTCGAGTCCTTGACGCCCTCGCAGGCGGGCGAGGCGGTCGGGCTGATCTCCCAGGCGGTCGAGAGCTACGTCCGCGCCAGCGGACGGGGTGCTCGCGCCTTCGGCTCGCTCGTGCTGCGCTCCCTCAAGCAGGCCTACTACTCGCCGCGCAACCTCGGCCATGCGGGGCTGCGCTCGCCGCGCTACTGCCACTTCACCTCGCCGATCCGCCGCTATCCGGACATCGTCTGCCACCGCGCGCTGCTCGCGGCGATCGGCGCCGACGAGCTCGCGCCAGCGGCCTCGGAGCTCGGCGAGCTCGGCCAATGGACCTCGATGCAGGAGCGCGCGGCGGTCGAGATCGAGCGCGCAGCTGACGACATCGCGCGCTGCTTCCTGCTCGAGCGCGAGCGCGACGAGCGTGTCTGGGACGGCGAGGTCGTGGGACTGATCGGCGCCGGCGTCTTCGTCGCCTTCGGCGAGGGCTATGAGGGGATGGTGCCGGTGCGGCGCCTGCGCGGCGAGCGCGGTCGCGGCGCGTCGGAGTGGTGGGAGCTCAACGAGCAGCGCACGATCCTCGAGGGCACCCGGGCCGGCGGCGCGATCCGCCTGGGCGATCCGATCCGCGTCCGCGTCGAGAGCATCGACGCCGTGCGCGGGCGCGTGGACCTCGAGCGCGCTTAGCGCGGGAGCGCCGGGCGCCCTCGCCAGCCGCTAGTGTCGGTGGATGGCCAAGGCCAAAAAGAAGGTCGCCCCCGGCGACGTCGCCTCCAATCGCTACGCGGCACACCGCTTCAACCTGCTCGAGCGCTTCGAGACCGGGATCGTGCTGACCGGGACCGAGGTCAAGTCACTGCGAAACGGCGGTGCCCAGCTGAAGGACGGTTTCGCGACGATCCACAATGGCGAGCTGTGGCTGCGCAACGTGCACATCCCGCCCTATGCGCCCGCCAGCCGCGAGAACCACGACCCCGAGCGCGAACGCAAGCTGCTCCTTCACCGCCGCGAGATCGACCGTCTCGCCGCCCGCGTCGCCGAGCGCGGCCTGACGCTGGTGCCGACGCGGATCTACTTCTCCGGCTCACACGCGAAGGTGGAGATCGCGCTGGCGCGAGGCAAGGACGTCCACGACAAGCGCGAGACGCTGCGCCGCCGCGACGCGACGCGCGAGATCGAGCGCGGCCTGCGGGAGGCCCGCCGCTAGATCGTGCGGTGCAGGTAGGTGAAGTGCATGCCGATCGCCAGCGCGATGATCAGGCCGAGGTAGGTGGCCCCGACGAGCGCGCGATTACGCGGCGTGACGCTGTAATAGGCGTTCTGCGCCGCTGTTGGCGACTTGCGGTGGTGCCAGCGCTGGTAGAGCGTGTAGCCGGCGAAGAGGCAAATGATGAGCAGGATCGGGTTGGGCTGCAGGAACTCGAGCAGCACCAGTCCGCCGAAGCCGAGGAACCACATCCACGGCGCCATCGCCGCCATCGCCCGCCCGCCGTCCAGCGGCGGCACCGGCAGGAGATTGAAGAGGTTGATGAAGAACCCGAAGTAGCCGAGCGCCTCGAGCAGCTCGGTGTGGGTCGCGAGACCCGCGATCGCCACCGCGGCCGAGGCGACGGCGCCGAAGATCGGCCCGGCAAGGCCGACGCGCGCCTCCGTCAGCGCGTCGTTTCCGAGCGAGCGGGCCCAGATGACGGCGCCCATGAAGGGGATGAACATCGGCACGCTGGCCTTGATCCCGTGGCGGCGCAGCGCCACCACGTGGCCCATCTCGTGGATGAAGAGCAGCACCACGAAGCCGGCGGCGAACTGCCAACCCCAGATCGACGCGTAGGCCGCGACCGAGACGAGCGCCGTACCCGCGGTGGCCAGCAGCTTGATCTTCGGCAGCAGGAGCAGGACGGCTTTGACCTTGGCTGCGAAGGCCACGATCGCGGCGCCGGCGGCGCCGAGCTTCTCACGGATCCACGAGCGCTTGGGCTTGCCGAAGGGGTCGGCCGCTGCCGTGGCAGGGGAGGGGGTTGCGGGCGGCGGCTCTAGCGTCCACCCGGGGGGCGTTTCCATCGTCTCAAGAGTGTTGCAGGTGGCCCTCTCGGGGCCCTAAAGAGGACATTTCTGCGGAGAATGCGGGTTGATCCTCGCGGACGTCTTGCAACGTCTGGGGGCCTCTCGTATGTTGCATCCAGACGCGGATTTGAGTCGCAAAGAGCGAGGCCACCGAGGTGTAAGGCCGCGCCACCCAGAGACCGAAGGCCCCTCGGGGCAGTCGGAGGAGGGTTCCTCAAGCGGCTCGGTCCGCGTCGCTTTCGTTAACTCGCACGGGTCAGCGCGCTACGATCCGTGCACATACCTCCAGGGGACGACAGGCTTCGACGTGGTCGGTTCGTGGGGGTGGTCGCGAGTCGAGGTTCCGGGCGGCCTCGTTAATCACCCGGAAAAACAATACGTGCGGACTCTCACGAGTACGCCCTCGCCGCCTAGCAAACACTAGGACGATGAGGTCTCGGCCCCCGCAGCCTGCGGCGGGGATCACCGGGATCAGATAGCAGGCTCACCCGGCGAGGTCCGCCTGCGCCGAGCCGGGGAATTTCAAGCAGGCTGGTCCCCAGCAACCCCGCCGGCGAGGCGAGCAGGGGATGAGACCAGAGCGCCGGCTACGCTCGTAGACGCCACCTTCACGCGATTGCGGACGTGGGTTCGATTCCCACCGTCTCCACTTCAGTCCATGAGCACCGCGCGCTTCAGACGAGTCAGCGCGCGGCGCGGCACCGGCGAGTGTCAGCGGCATGCTGCGCGGCGTCAGCCCGCTTCGATCGGCAATACCTCCTCGAGGAACAACCGTGTCTTCAGTGGCGGCTCGCGGTCTGGGTAGACCCGTGCCATCAGCGCCAGCGCGTCGTCTGGCGTTGTGATCCCCGTCTCGCCGAGGAGCACGCGGATGTCGTCGTCGTCCTCTCCGAAGCGCATGGCCAGGAGCTTCATCGCCAGGAGATACCGCGGGGAGGCTGTGCTCACCTCGATGCCGCGAATCTCCGGCAGTGGCCGCGCGTCCCGGTCCACTCCCGGGAGGAACCCCTTCACCCCGTCGTTCAGCCAGTCGTCGGGTAACCCGAGGCGCTCGGCCACGCGCTGGGCCGCCTCGTAGATAGCTGCCTTCGGCTCGAAGGCGGCGTCGATGGCCTTCGTCACGCGTCGATTGGAGTACGCGAGCGCCATCGCAGCACCGCCGACGATGAAGATCTGCCCGTGGATTCCCTGACTGGTGAGCTCGTGCCCGAGGTCCTCAAGTGCTGCGACTATTCGCGCGCGCGAGAACTGCTTCTCAGGCACGCGAGAAGACCTCGCGCGCGATGAACACACCGTGGCGAGCGTAGGCCGCCGGGGTGTTAGCGAGCGTGTAGGCGTGGAACGCCGGACGGCTCGCGATGAACCACCATGGCTCGACGAAGCGCTCCTCGCGCTCGACCCACTGGGGTATGTCGATGCCGGATTCCGTCGCAAAGTACTCGGCGGTCCCGGCGAGGGCAGCGTCGAACCGCCGATCCCCGGTGGGAGCCGGCTCCGCTGCGATAAGCGCGATCTTGCCTGGCCGCGGCGAGCCGCGGAAGTCGTCAGCAAACCCGAAGAGCAGCCGGATGGCGTCCTGCTCCTCATCGGCAAGCAGATCGTCGGTGATGGTCGCCGCGAGCTCTGCGAGCGAGGAGGCTCCGCGACGCGTGCGCGGCTGGACGACGACCTCGACGCGATGATCGCAGGCGTCCAGCAGTCGTTCCAGAGTTGCAAGGTTGGGGCTCCGCGCACCGCTCTCATACGCCGCCACGGCTGACTGCGCCGTGTGCGCTCGGCGCGCGAGCTGCGCCTGCGTCAGAGCAGCTCGTCGGCGAGCGTCTCGAATCACAGGCGCGGTGTCGAGCATGATTCCATTATATACGTTTAGCTATACTCGTCGAGACCGTCAGCTCGCTCGCAGACGCTACCTTCACGCGATTGCGGACGTGGGTTCGATTCCCACCGTCTCCAGTGAACTCAGAAAACGGCCGCAGACGCGGGCGTTTTCGTTTCTCCCGGGCGGGAAGGATCCGCCCAATCGTCGTCCCAAGCGGACGGCAGCCATTGTCGCCGACAGTTGTCGAGCTCCCAGTCTGCCCCCACGTCGTCGGTGGTCTGCAAGCTGCCTCGCCTGTTGGGAGTGATGCGGTGTATGCGCCCTCCTGCGCTTTCGCCTCGTTGGCCGTGCGGTCATCACTAACCGAGCGAAAGACGAGCTGAGTCCCAGCGCCTGCGTTCCCTGACTCGCGGCGGGATTGCAAGCGTGGGGGGTCGTCGTCCTCACCCTCTCCGAGTGAACGTTCCAAGAGACGTGAGAGGACTTCTCGTGCGACGGAGACCCCGCTCGCCGTGCGCGGGCGCTCCGAGTGCTGCATGACAATCGTCGACGAACTGCGACGGCGCGCCACCGAGTAGCTTTCCGCCATCGGGAGAAGCGCGATCGTGCCGGGGTCACTCGACGTCAGGCTTGGGCCGGCCGGTAGCCACCCACCGTCTGTCTACAACCGCGCTGAGAGGGGACCCCAATGAGGACGTTTCGCATCGGGCGGCCAAGCCCGGCCTTCGTCGTCGCTGTAATCGCACTGTTTGTGGCGTTGGGCGGCGCGAGCTATGCGGCGCTCAGCCTGCCGGCGAACTCCGTCGGACGCAAGCAGCTACGAAGCGGGGCCGTCACCGGTAAGAAGATTGCAAATCGCGCTGTGACCGCCGCAAAGATCAACTTTTCGAATTTTCCCACCGTTCCCAGATCCACGCACGCGGACAGCGCGGACTTGGCGACGAACGCGACGAACGCGACGAACGCGACGAACGCGACCAACGCGACCAACGCGACCAACGCGACCAACGCGACCAACGCGACCAACGCGACGAACGCGACCAACCTCGGCGGGCAGCCCGCTCGTACCTATGCGCTTGCGACAACACTGCAGCCGACCACAGCGTTCCTCGAAAACAACTGGACTGCGTCGGCGGACTTCGGGGTGCCCGGCTACGCCAAAGATCAGTTCGGGATCGTGCACCTTTTTGGCGGCGCAAACAACGCCGTTGCCACTGCGGCGACGATCTTCACGCTGCCAGTGGGCTTTCGCCCCGGCTACCTCGTTGATGCACCCGCCACTTTCGCGTCTGGCCCGGCCGCGCTCGGCGTGCTCCAGATCAAGCCCGACGGTACCGTCGCGCCGATCAGCAGCGGCACGGGTTTCGTTGACCTAGAGGGGATTACGTTCGCCGCCGGCGGATGATTGCCTCGCAGCGATGTCCGGGCGCCGTTCGAACCGTACGCCGCAGATGTGGGTTGTGGCGGCGGGTCGCATGCCGGTGATCCGCAGGCTGTCGCCTGTGTCGGTGCTGCGTCCGCGGGCTAGAGTGCGATGGAGATGCCAAGACAGACGATCGCTGTGCTGTACCTACTCGTGCTGGTAGCGGTGGTGGTTGGCGTCGACATCCTGTTCTTCAGGCACGAATTCTGGCCACGTCTGATCACGAACATCGGCTTGGTCTTGGTGTCCGGAGCGGTCTATCTGAGGTTTCTGAAGCGTCCGTGAAGCACGGTAGACGGCTGCTCGGGTCTTCCTAACTGTGCACCGGGTGCAGACCGCCCGCACCTCGGTCTCCTCGATCGCTCGGTCATCCGTCCAATGCTGAATGGCGGAGCGTGGCGGTCACGTTGATGGGTGATGGACTGGTCTCCGAACCCAGAACCGCCGCAGAATCCGTGGGACGCGGCCCCGACGTCGCCAAGGGCATCCGTCAGCTACGTGCTTTCCGGCTGGTGGTGGCGGGTTGGGGCAGTGCTCGTGGACGACCTGATTTTGCTCCTGCCGATGTTTCTTGTCGCCATCGCGTTCCATGAGTACACGGTCACTCACTATGTGACCGTAAACGGGACCATCGGGACTACGGACTCGGCGCACGACACCTGGGCCAACGGAGTTCTCTTGCTCGCATACGCCGCAGCGTTGATGTGTCGGTTCGGCCGCCGGAACGGGCAGACCGTCGGCAAGCAGGCGACTCACATCCGCGTGGTCCGCAACGATGGCGGCCCAGTCGACCTGATGACCGTTCTCATGCGGGAGGGCCTCGGCAAGTCGCTGCCGATCGTTCTCATCACGATCCCACCGGTGCTGAGCGTGCTTGCGGCGATCTACCTGTTCCTTGACTACCTCTGGCCCCTGTGGGACCGAGAGAACCGCGCGCTTCACGATCATCTCGCGCGCACCCACGTCATACGGCTCGACAACCCGCCGCGCCAGTGGTCACCCAGCAGCGCCTAGCGCGGCCGGCACCGAATCGCCTCAGCCCAAGCCGGGGAGGCGGCGGCTAGCCGCCGTGCAGTGCCGGCAGTACCTCCGCGGCGAAGAGCTCCATTTCCTCGCGCGAGAACGTCTCGACCATCAGCCTGCTGGCGCCGGTCTCGTCGAGAGCGCTCCGGAGGCTCTGGGTGATGTCGGCCGGGGTACCTGAGATCGCAATCGCGGGCCGTGAGCCATTTGGTCCGTGGTGCTCGATTTGCAGTTCGCCGTCCGTTGTCGGGAGCGGGCGTCTCCCTCCCTCAGCGTAGAGAACGAGAAAGCGCCGGAACGCGTGCGCGAGCCGGGCCAGGTTCTCCTGTGCTTGTGCCTCGGTGTCGCCGACGGCGACGAACCGTTCGATCATGAAGTTAGCGCCCGTGAGGGCGTGCCCGTGCTGGGCTCCGACCTCGAGGTAATGCGCGAAGGCATCGCGGTGCTGCTGCGGCTCGCCGAAGTTGCGCATGATGTTCCAACCGTTGCGGGCGGCGATTGCCATGGTGTCGAGGCTGGCGCCGCCGAGCCATACCGGCAGCGGGTCCTGTAGAGGACGGGTGGCGATCGTGGTTGGCCGCACGATCTGCATGAACTCGCCGTCGAAGGTGAACTCGCGTTCGGTCAGAGCGATCCGTAGGAGCTCCAGGCCTTCGAGCCAACGCCGCATCAGCTCTTCCGCCGTGAGCACGCGGCCGACGGTGAGATCGACCTCTCCGGGAATGCCGCGACCGAGGCCGAGCTCGAACCGGCCTCCGCTGAGCAGGTCGAGCATCCCCGCCTCCTCGGCCACGCGGATCGGGCTGTAGAGCGGGAGCACGGTGACGGCGGTCCCCAGGCGGATCCGGCTGGTTCGAGCAGCGGCCGCGGCGAGCAGCAGGTGGGGCGAGGGGCAGGTCATCGAGCCGGCGTGGTGCTCGGTCACGGTGATGCCGTCGTAGCCGAGGCGCTCTGCCTCGATCGCGAACTCGACGAAGTCGAGCACCTGTTGTTCCTGCCAGCGCGGGTCGGTGTACTCCGGATCGGCGTCCGGGCTGTGCAGGCCGGGGCCGTAGGTGTGCACCACCTTGATCCGTTGCGGGTCCTCGCTGATCGCAGACACCGTGCGCTCCACCTCCGCGTTCGTCGTTCGGGCGTCGTCAACGATAGGCGGCGGAGCCGCGCCACGCGGCCGCGTGCCAACGCTGAGTGCCGGCGCTGCTTCTGCGGGGGCTAGGAGTGCTCGATGTCGAGGTCGGCGAGAAGCGCCCGTACGCGTCGCTCGATGTCGTCGCGCACGCGGCGGGTTTCATCGATGCTCGCGCCTACGGGGTCGCCGACGCGCCAGTCGTCGTGACGCACGCCCTCGGGAAGCTCGAACCTCGCGACGCTGTGTCCCATCGTCACGATCACGTCGGCCCTGTGCAGGATCTCCTCGGTAACCGGTCTCGCGAAAGCGTCATCGGGATCCAGACCAGCTTCCGCAATGACGGTGCGCACAGACGGATCGAGGACCATCCGGGGACGCACCGGCGCACCGGCGCACCGGCGCGGCGGCCGGGCGGTGGCATCCCCACCCGACCTTCGCTCGGAGGCTGCTTCCGGACTAACTCAGGGGGCGTCGCCGAGCTGGGCGTCCGAGCGCGTCCATTCGTGAATCTCGCCGCAGGCGGAGCACTTGGCTCGGAAGGTCTCGCTCTCGTCGAGAAACCCGAGCACTTCCTCACTCGTGGTCACGCCAGTCCAGACCAACTCTCCGGTGGCGGGGCACACAATCATCAACGCGCGCGCCGTGGTCACTAACGCCACCTCTCTCCTTAAGGTCTGTCCTGCGGCACAAACTACCCACAGTCTCGGCGGAACAATCCGGCGTCTTTCGAGTTGTTACGCGCCATACTCGTACGGGTATGCTCCTCTGCGGCAGAGCGCCCGCTTGTGGGGGGAGCCGCGAACGAAAGAGGCTCTGACATGGTGGACGCCAGCAACGCCAGCAACACGGTGTGCGCTGGTTGCGGCAAGGAGATCGGCGGAGACGAGATCGTGCTCGCGGAGTTCGACGACCGTCGCTTCCAGATAATTCGGCCGCAGGACCTCGACGACACAAGTCAGCCCGCCCGTTTCTGGCACTCCGGCTGCGTGGTCGTCGGCGCCTGATCACCGCAGTCACGCGGAACCGGCGTCTGCGGACGAGCGCCGAGTTGTTGGGTGCGCGGCCTGCGCTCCAACGCATGCAGAGCCCGATTGGTTCCGCTCCAGTAGCTCTCGGGAGCGCGGTTCCTGGGCCCACGCGCCGACCAGGCTGCGGGGGGTGATGACAGCAGCGCGCCGTCCCCGCGCGGCTCGATCCTGATGACCGACTCGCAGTCCTGGAGGCGGGTCAACCGATGTCTGGTCTGGCGCATTCGCGGCCGTCGTCGGGGCGCGGCTCCGATCAGCGGCGGCTGCGCCGGGTCGCCAGCCGGTTGCGCGCGATCTCGAGGGACTCCACATCGATCTGGTCCTGAGGTCGGGCGGCCGCGCGCTTCATCGCAATCAAGTCCTCGAGCGAGGCGATCCGCACCGATGCTCCGTCGAGATCGATGACGTCGGCATGGCGGCGGAGCGCGGCGTAGCTGGGAGCGCCGGGCGGATCGACGAGGAGGTCGAGATCTCCCTCGCGCGTCGAGAGGGTGAGCATGTGCGCGCGGCGCAGCGTGCGCGCGTCGGGGACGAACGGCAGGTCCTCATCGACGCCGCGGAGTTTTGCCTCCAGAGACAGCAGCAGGGCTCCAAGCCGCGAGAGATTGGCGGAGTCGGCGGCGTAACAGATGTCGAGATCGCGGGTGAAACGTGGACTGGCCTGCACCACGACGGCGACGCCGCCGATGACCACGAAGTCGACCTCGGCGCGGGCGAGACCCGCAATCAGGGCGGTTGGGCGAAAGTCAGGCCAGCTCGCCACGGCTTGCCATGCCCGCCTGCGAGAGTTGGCGTGCCTGGGCGTACATCTGCTCGAGGCCGCGCAGGCGCTGCGCGGGCGTGAGCTCGAGCTGTTGGCGAATCAAGCCCTCGTCGACTGAAGACTCGTGGGGCCGCGCTCCGATCACAAGTTCAGCACCAGCTGCTCGTAGTGCTCGCTCGAGCGTGGCGAGCCGAGGGTTCGACCCCGGCCGCTCGAGTTGCGCCACGGCCGCCTGGGTGATGCCAAGCCTTCGGGCAAGATCAGCCTGCGTCAGCCCGGCGCGCCGCCGCGCAGCCGACAGCAGAAGAGACGGGCGCGATACCTCACCGCTGATGGTGGGCGCTTGCGGAGTTGCCACGGGCACGGGCATATTATAAGCAAAAACTTATTAGAGATGAGCCTGATTTCTGCCTTGCCCGGTGAGGAGGTCCATTGGCGCGGGTAGGGTGCCCTCGTGTCGGTTCTAGCCGCCCTGCGTGAGGTCACCGCTACGCGCTACGTCACCGCGCTGCGCGAGGGAGGGTCGCTGCCAGGGCTGGTCGAGGCTGACGACAGCGGTCTCTATGTGGCCAAGTTCCGCGGCGCGGGACAGGGCTCCAAGGCGCTCGCGGCGGAGGTGATCTCCGGCGAGCTCGCGCGTGCCATCGGGCTGCCCATGCCCGAGCAGGTGTTCGTGGAGATCGGGCGCGCGATGGGTCTGGCAGAGCCCGATCCTGAGATCCAGGAGCTGATCGTCGCCAGCGCCGGCGAGAATCTCGGCGTCGACTTCCTGCCAGGAGCGGCGGGGTACTCGCCGGCGCTCGCCTGGCGACCAGGCCCGCAACTCGCCGCCGACATCGTCTGGTTCGACGCGCTCGTCACCAACGTCGACCGCACGCCGCGCAACCCCAATCTCCTGTTGTGGCACGACCAGCTCTGGCTCATTGACCACGGCGCGACGCTCTATCTGCAGCATCGCGGGCTGCGGCCCCTCGAGCAGGCCAGGCAGCCCTTCCCGCAGATTGCCGAGCACGTTCTCGCGCCCTTCGCGGGATCGATCGTGGACGCCGATGCGCGGATGGCCACGAGAATCCACCGGGCGCTGCTCGAGGCAGTCGTGGCGCTGGTGCCCGAGGAGTGGTTTGCGGGCGAGGATCCCGCCAGCTACGTGGAATATCTGGCGCTTCGGCTCGAAGCGCCGCGCGACTTCGTCCAGGAGGCCGAGGATGCCCGCACCGGCGGCTAGCGCCTTCGCCTACGCGATAGTCCGCGTCGTCCCGCGCGTCGAGCGCGGTGAGGGCTTCAACGCGGGCGTGGTGCTGTTCTGCCGCCAGCTCGACTTTCTCGGCGCTCGGGTAGCGCTCGACGAGAGCCGTCTCGCGGCATTGGCGCCAGAGGTGTCGCCGGCGGTTGTGCTCCCGCACTTGGAGGCGATCGTTCGCGTGGCGGAAGGGGATTCGGCCGGCGGACCGATCGCGGCGCTACCGGCGACCGAGCGCTTCGGCTGGCTGGCCTCGCCTTCGAGCACGATCATTCAGCCGTCGCCCATACACACCGGGCTCAGCGAGGACCCGCGCGCCACGCTCGAGGCGCTCTTCACCGAGCTGGTCGGTTAGCTCGGGGAGCACCAGCCGCACGATTGCCGCGCGCAGGTAACGCGGCGGTGGTCTTGGATCTGTCACCGCCGGCGGGCGCGGCGCAATCCTCGAGAATCAAGACATGAGCGAAGCGATCGCGATCCGCGCCGTGGTGACTGGGGCGGTCCAGGGTGTCGGGTTCCGCGATGCCGCCGTGGCGCGTGCGCAGTCGTTAGGGCTGCGGGGCTGGGTGCGAAACGGCGATGACGGCACCGTAGTCGTGCACGCGGAGGGCACCGAGGACGCGGTCGAGGCCCTCGTTGCCTTCCTGCGCGAGGGGCCCAGGCTTGCGCGCGTCGACGAAGTCGACACCAGCGCCGCCGCCGTCGAGGGCCACGAGCAGTTCGCGATTCGCGGCGTCAGCGCCGGCGTGTTCGTCGTCCAGGAGCACGCCGCCACGGCGCACCACTTCGACTTGCGTCTGGAGGTGGGCGGTGTGATGCGCTCGTGGGCGCTGCCGAAGGGGCCGTCGCTTGACCCCGCGATCAAGCGCCTCGCCGTGGAGGTGGGCGACCACGAGCTCTCCCACAACGACTTCGAGGGACGTCTTGGCGCGGGCGGCGTCATCGTGTGGGACCGGGGTGGCTACGAGCAGGGTGGCCGTGTTCCCTGGCCCCAGGCGCTCGAGCGCGGGCACGCTGTTTTCGTGCTCCACGGCGAGAAGCTGCGCGGCGGCTTCGCGCTGCAGCGCACCGGATCGCGCGCGGGCGAGCGCGCGCAGTGGCTGCTGATCAAGCGCCGAGACGAGGAGGCGCGTCCGGGCTCCGACGTGGTTGCGGAGAAGCCGCAGTCGGTTCTCAGCGGACTGCGACTCGCGGAGCTCGAGGAGTAGGGCTGCCAGCCTGGCGCTGAACGGTAGGCTCCGCACGTGGATCAGAGGCTCCTCGACGACCTCACCGACTGGCTGCAAATCCCGTCCGTCTCGACCGGCGGTGGCGACCCGGCTGCGATCGAGCGCGCCGCCGCCTGGGTGATCGAGCGACTGCACGCTGCCGGCGGAAGCGGCGAGCTCGTCACCATCGGTGAGGGCAACCCGCTGGCGGTCGGCGAGCTCAGGGCGAGCGGCCCCGCCGCGCCGACGATCCTCATCTACGGCCACTACGACGTCCAGGCGGCTGGCCCGCTCGAGCTGTGGACGACGCCGCCGTTCGCGCCCGACATTCGCGACGGCCGCCTGTATGCGCGAGGTGCCTCGGACGACAAGGGCAACTTCCTGCCGCTGTTGCACGTCGCCTGCGCGATGGCGGCGGCTGGCGAGCTGCCGGTGAACATCCGCGTGCTCGTCGAGGGTGAGGAGGAGACCAACGGCGATGCTGTGACCGAATGGGTGCGAGCCGACGGTATTGGTGCCGATGCTGCGATCGTCTTTGATAGCGGCATGCCGGACCCACAGACGCCCGCGATCACGATCGGGCTGCGCGGCATTGTGATGCTGACGCTCGACGTGCGCACGGCGCAGCGCAACCTGCACTCCGGCATGTACGGGGGCAGCGTTCTCAACGCCCTGCACGTGATGAACCATTTGATCGCTCAGGTGCTGCCGGGTCGTGACGGCCGCCTGCGCGAGGAGCTCCGGGTCGGCATTGCGCCGCCGGCGCCCGCGGAGGTCGAGTCGTGGAAGCGCCTCGTCCCCGGCGCGCACGTTCTTGCCGAGGCTGGTGGACGCCCGGTTCATCCGGGCGCGGGCGATGAGTACTACGCGCGCAACGGCGCCGATGCGGCGCTCGACGTCAACGAGCTCCTGGGCGGTGAGCCGCGGACGGTGGTGCCGGCCCACGCCCACGCGACGCTGTCGATGCGCCTGGCTCCGGGCCAGGATCCGCAGCAGATGCTCGAGGTGTTGACGCGACTGCTCCGCGACGCGCTGCCCGATGGCGCCGAGCTCGAGCTGCGCTCACACAGCGCCCCGCCCGCGCTGTTTGATCCGGATGAGCCGGCGCTGCGTCTCGCCGCCGAGGCCCTGCGTCGCGCCTGCGGTAGCGAGCCCGTGTTCGTGCGCACGGGCGGCAGCATCCCGATCGTGGCCGAGTTCGCGGCGCGCGGCTATCCCGTCATCGTCGGCGGCTTCGCCCTGCCGCCGGACGCGGTGCACGCCGCTGATGAGTCCTTCGCCTTGAGCAGCCTGGCCTCGGGCGAGGCCGCTTCGCGCGAGCTCTACCTCGCGCTCTCGCAGTTGCCGCGCTAGACGCGGCATGGACGCCTGCGCTCGGCTACGCTGAGGGCATGTGTCGAAACATCCGCACTCTCTACAACTTCGAGCCTCCGGCGACCTCCGACGAGGTGCGCGCCGCGGCGACCCAGTACGTACGCAAGCTGAGCGGCTTTGCCAAGCCGTCGCAGGCGAACGCCGAGGCGTTCGAGCGTGCTGTGGATGCCGTCGCCACCGCCTCGCAGCGGCTGCTGGACGATCTCACCACCGCCGCTGCGCCGCGCGACCGCGACGTCGAGGCCGCGAAGGCGCGCGCCCGCGCGGCTGAGCGCTTCGCCGCCTAGCCCGCGCTGAGCGCCGGGGGACCGTCACCGGCAGCGGTCGTCACGATCGCGCCGCAGCTCGCGCACGTCCACGCGACCGAGCGCGGATCGACCTTCATGACCACCGGGCAGTCCCACGCGTGCGGTGGGCACTCGCGAAAAGGTGGGCGGTGCTCGCGTAGACGCCGCGCGAGCACCGTGCCGTTGAGACTCAGGTCCTTCAGGGGCTGAGCGCCCATGCTGCCCACCTTCGGATTGGGCGGAGGGAACGCGTGCGAGTGTCGCAGCAGTTGCGTTAACGCCGTATCAACATCGTGACACTTCGCATAAAGATGTTGTGAACGAGCCTCGCGCAGGTGACGTCGGCGAGCTCTAACTTCGGCGCACGCTCCAGATGTGCTCCATCGGCCAGCGCAGCGCCCACGCGCGATCGCGCTCGTCGCGGTAGCTGCTCTGTGCGTCGGCCTCGGGGCGCAGCTCGATCAGATCCTCGATCGACAGGCCGTGTGCGCGAAACAGGCGGATCCACTCGCCGTAGGGCAACTGGAAGGCGGTCGGCTCGCCGGGCTCCTCGATCGCGTGCATGCCCCAGTAGTCAAAGGCGAGCGCTTCGGTCGGGTGATCTGAGCCCGGCGGCCAGGCGAGCTCGACGATCGGCGTATGCGAGGAGAAGGCGAGCAGGCCGCCGGGGCGCAGCAGCCGCGCCACCTCGGGGACGGTTCGGTAGGGGTCGGCGAAGGTCATCGCGCCGTGGTCGCAGAAGACGATGTCGAAGGACGCGGCGGCAAGCGCCGTGGCCTCGGCGCTCGCGTGCACGAGTGGAAAGTCGAGCCGGGCGGCGCTCATCAGCTCGCGCGCATGCTCGAGCTGGCGAGCGGAATTGTCGAGCGCCGTGACGCGCGCCCCGGCCTTCGCAAGCGCGATCGACCACTGCGCCGCGCCGCAGCCGAGCTCCAGCACGTCGCGGTCGTGCACGTCGCCGAGCACCCGCAGCTGCGATTCCGGCAGCTGCCAGACGCCCCACGCGGCGCCACCGGAATCGGCGAGTTGGCGGCCGTGGCGGTCCTGGTAGCTGTCGGACTGCTCGTCCCAGGTCCGCCGGTTATGTGCGGCGTGGGCGCTGAGGGTCGGTCCGTCGGCCATCACGGCAGTCTTCCATAGCGATGCTCAGGCGCCGAGTTGGTGCGCAAGGCACAGACGTTGCAGCTGGCCCATCGCGTCATCGGGTTCACTGGGCAGCTGGGCGAGCGCGCGAGCGGCAGCCTGGACGTCGCCGAGCGTGGCCGCTTGCGCCTCGACCGCGAAGCGCGCGATCCAGCGCAGCGCGGCACGCTCGTAACGCTGCGGGTCGCGGTCGCGGATCAGCAGACACACCCGCAGTGCGTCGTCGAGGCGGATTGTCGGCAGCTCGCCGGCCGCCGCGCGTACCAGCTGGAGGTTGCCCTGCTGGAGTGCTCGGCGAAATCGTCCGTAGGCAGAGCCCTGGCTCGTCATACGAACGTATGTTCGCATCCGGACCGCCGCGATGCAACGCCCGCTGCGAATGCGGGCCGCAGACCAAGTGCGTGCTGCGCTCGTGACCCGGCGCTACGATCTGCGCATGGATCATGAGCGGCAGATCCGAGACATCTGGGACGCACGATCTCGCGGGGATCTAGAGCCGCTCCGCGGCGCCCTGACACCAGACGCGAAGTGGCGGGCCGTCGAGGACGGTCCCTGGAACTGCGAGAACGCCGCGGCGATCATCGACGTCATGGCAAGCCAGCTCGCAGATGGTTTCTCGGGACAGATCGAGGATGTGTTCGAGGTCGGCGAGCGGACGGTGGTGGCCTTCCGTCCGGATCGCCATGAACCCGGCGAGTGGCCGCTTGACCACGGCATCCGCTACCTGGTCGTGAGCTTCGCCGGCGAGCGCCTGACGGAGTTGAAGGGCTGCGCCGACCGCGCCGCGGCGCTCGCCTACGCCGAATCCGTTTAGTCAGCTAACCGGGCCGCGGGTGTCGGCACATCAGCCGGCGCCGCCGCGGCCCGCCGCTTGGCGGACCGCAGTCTTGATGACGCGCCTCTGGGGTCGGACCTAGGCCGCGCGCAGCGCGCGCAAGGACTGGCGCAGCGAACGGCTGGTGGCGATCACGGCCGAGGGCTCGTAGCCACAGTGGGCCATGCAGTTGTCGCAGCGCTCGTCGCGACCGCGCCCGTAGAGCTCCCAATCGGTCTCCTCGACGAGCTCCTTGTAGGTCTTCACGTAGCCGTCGTTCATCAGGTAGCAGGGGCGCTGCCAGCCCAGGAGCGAGTAGCTCGGGATCGCCCACGCGGTGCAGTCGAAGTCGACCTTGCCCTCGAGGAAGTCGAGGAACAGCGGGCTGTGATTGAGCCGCCAGCGCTTGCGCCGCCCGTCCGAGAAGGCTTCGCTGAAGAGCTTGCGGGTCTGCTCGACGCCGAGGAAGTGATCCTGGTCGGGCGCCTTCTCGTAGGCGTAGGCCGGCGAGATCATCATCGCGTCGACTTCGAGCTCGTCGTTGAGGAAATCGAGCACACGGCGGACGGTGTCCGGCGAGTCGTGCGTGAAGAAGGTCGTGTTCGTCGTCACGCGGAAGCCGCGCCGCTTGGCCTCGGCAATCGCGGCCACCGCCTTGTCGAACACGCCGTCACGGTCGACGGACTCGTCGTGGCGCTCACGCAGGCCGTCGATGTGGACCGCCCAGGCGAAGTACTGCGACGGCTTGAAGAGATCCATCTTCTTCTCCATCAGCAGCGCGTTGGTGCAGAGGAAGACGTACTTGCGCCGCTTGATCAGCTCCGAGGCGATCTTGTCGATATCGGGGTGGATCAGCGGCTCGCCGCCCGCGATCGAAACCATCGGAGTCCCGCTCTCCTCGATCGCCGCAATCGCGTCCTCGACCGACATGCGCCGGCGCAGCAGCTCGTCGGGCTGCTGGATCTTCCCGCAACCCGCACAGGCGAGGTTGCACTGATAGAGCGGCTCGAGCTCGACCAGTAGCGGGAAGCGCTGACGGCGGGCGAGCTTCTGGCGCATGATGTAGGCGCCGATTCGCATACTTTGGCGGGCGGGAACAGGCATTAGCTCAGACTCCTCGGTGGGGCTGGACGGCCGGCTCGGCGCGCACCTGAGGCGGCAGGTTGAAGTGCATGTCCTCCTTGGCGATCTCGACCTCGCGCAGCGACATGCCGCCGAGCCCCTCGATCGCACTGACGACTTCCTGGACGAGCGACTCTGGCGCTGACGCGCCTGCGGTCACGCCGATGCGAGTGGTGCCCGCGAGCATCTCGGGCAGGATCGACTCCGCCCGCTCGACGAGAGCGGCGCGGCAACCAGCGCGCTCGGCCACCTCGACGAGGCGGCGCGAGTTCGATGAGTTCTGTGACCCGACCACGAGGATCAGATCGACGGTCGGCGCGATCGCGCGGACGGCATCTTGACGGTTCTGGGTCGCGTAGCAGATGTCCTCGGAGGGGGGAACAACCAGTGAGGGGAAGCGCTCCCTCAGTGCCCCAACGATAGCGGCTGTCTCATCAACGGCCAGGGTCGTCTGGGTGAGAACGGCAACACGGTCCGGATCTGTGAGCTCGAGCGCACGCGCCTCGTCGATGCTTGCGATGACCTGCGTATGGGCGGGAGCCTCGCCGACCGTGCCCTCGACCTCCTCGTGATCCTCATGGCCGACGAGCACGATCTGGAAGTTGCCGGCCGCAAAGCGCCGCGCCTCGGCGTGGACCTTGGCGACGAGTGGGCAGGTGGCGTCGATGACGTCGAGCTCGCGATCGGAGGCGTGGCGCCGCACGGCCGGGGAGACGCCGTGGGCGGAGAAGATCACCGTCGCTCCGGCCGGCACCTCGTCGACGTCGTCGACGAAGACCGCCCCACGGCGCTCGAGTTCGCCGACCACGTGCGCGTTGTGAACGATCTGCTTGCGGACATAGACCGGTGCGCCGCGCTGTTCGAGCGCGCGCTCGACGATCTCCACGGCGCGGGTGACGCCGGCGCACGACGCGCGCGGTGCGGCGAGCACGACCTCGCGGTGTCCGAGCGCGTGGGCCCAACCCTCGAGCATCGAGCTCGCCTCGCGCAGAGTCCGGTAGGCGCGGCGCGCGGCGATCGCGGCGCGCGCTGGATGGAACTGGTGGCGCGGCGTATCCATCACCACCCGGAGCGCCGTCAGCGGCATTGCCCGTGCGTCGTCGGCGAGCCATGCAGACTCCATGTCGACCGCCAGCGCGCCGTCCAGCGCGAGCTCGCGTCGGCGCTCGCCGAAGACGAGTCCGGTGCTGGAGGCGATCGGCCCCACGTGAACGCGCAGGCCGCCCCGGCGGAGGACGCCGGCGAGGATCGTGGGGTCAGCGCAGGCGAGCGTCTTGTCGGCAGTGCGCAGCTCGCTCGCCAGGACGATGTCACCCGGCTCGAGGTTCGGATCGAGGGCGCCACAGACGCCGGCGATCAACGCCGAGCGCGGCGTGGGATGGTGGGTCAACTGCGCGGCGGCGCGCGCCCGGCGTGGGCCCATGCCGATCTTCTCGACGCGGCTCCACGGCGCGCCGGCTCGGATCGCACGCGCCTCGAGTGCCATCGGCGCGAGCACGAGCAGGTCCGTGCGCGAGCGCTCGGAGGCGCAAGCCGCGGAACCCGCGTGGGAGCGGTTGATCATGCGCAACGCGCCAGCGCCATTATCGGGAACACGATCCGGTAAAGGTGGTAGTTGATGTAGAAGTGGCCCGGAAATCCCGTTCCGGTGTACTCGGGCTCGTCCCAGCCCCCGTCCTCGCGCTGGGATGTTACGAGGAAGCGAACTCCGCGACGCATCGCGAGCGAACGCTCGCCGGCGGCATGCAGCGCGAGTAGTGCCCAGGCGGTCTGCGAGGCGGTGCTGTCGCCGCGTCCGATCGCGGCGGGATCGACGTAGGAGCGAGGGTCCTCGCCCCAGCCGCCGTCGGGGTTCTGGTGGTCCTCGAGCCACCGCACGGCGCGTCGGATGCGCTCGTCGCCGATGGGCACGCCGGCGTCGACGAGGGCGGGCACGGCGGCGCCCGTGCCATAGACGTGATTGACACCCCAGCGTCCGAACCACGATCCGTCGGGCTCCTGCTCGGAGGTGAGCCAGGCCACTCCACGCCGTGCGGCGTCGGTGTCTGAGCGCCCGAGCGCGGCCAGCATCTCGACCGCGTGGGCGGTGACGTCGGCGCTCGGCGGGTCGATCACCTCGCCGAAGTCGCAGAAGGGGAGGTCGCGCAGCATGCGCTTGGTGTTGGCGGCGTCGAAGGCACCCCAGCCGCCGCCGGAGTCCTGCATACCCTCGACCCACTCGAGCGCTCGAGCGAGCGAGGTCTCGAGCCGGTCGCGATCGGGATGCTCGACGCGCAGCAGGGCGAGCACGACTTCGGCCGTGTCGTCGATATCTGGGTAGTAGTCGTTGGCGAACTCGAATGACCAGCCGCCCGGTTGCAGCCCCGGACGCCGGACCGACCAGTCCCCGGCGAGCATGACCTGCTCGTCGATCAGCCAGTCGGCGGCACGCACGAGCGCCGGATCATCGGGTGCGACGCCGGCGTCGGCGAGCGCGATGACCGCGAGCGCCGTGTCCCAGACCGGGGACTGGCAGGCCTCCAGGCGGCGGCTGTCCTCCTCCTCGAGCGTGAAGCGCGCGAGCCCGTCGAAGCCGGTCTTGATCAGTGGATGCTCGATCGGATACCCCCGCAGATGGAGCGCCATCAGCGAGTAGACCCAGGGCGGCTGAATCCCGCCCCAGGAGCCGTCGGCCTCCTGCCGGCGAACGATCCAGCGCTCGGCGCGCGCCAGTCCCGCCTCGCGCAAGGGTCGCAGCGGCAGACGTGCGTAGACCGCGAGCGCGCGATCCACCAACGTCAACGCGCGAGCGGTGGCCGAGTGGGCGCGGCCTCGCGTCCACTCATGCGGCCCGTGCAGCTCATCGAGTCGGAAGGGAAGCGGCCGGACGGGCTTGACCGAGAGCACAATCGACAGTGCCACAACCGTCTGGCGCGCCCAGCAGGCAAAGTCGTAGATGCTGATCGGGGCCCCGGCAGGCAGCAGCATGAGTTCGGGCGGCAGTTCAGGCACATTGCTCCAGGGCCAGGCGCCGAACAGTGCGAGCCAGATGTGCGTGAAGACGCGTGCGCGCTCGACACCGCCGGCATCGCGGGCGAAGGCCGCGGCGGCGCGCATGTGCGCTGCGTCCGGCATGTCCCCGGCGAGTCGCAATGCGACGTAGGCCTCGATCGTCGTCGATAGATCCCCCGGGCCACCGTAGAAATTCGCCCAGGAGCCGTCCTCGCGCTGCTTGGAGCGGATCCACACGGCGGAGCGCTCGCTGGCGGCCTCCTCGCGGATGCCCAGGAACTCGCGCAGGAGCATGTCCTCGGCGTCCATCGTGACGTTGGTCTCCAGCTCGCCCTTCCACCACCCCTCGGGGTCCTGGAGCGAAAGAAGGTGTTCACGCGCCCTTTTCAGGGCTTCCAGCGTGTCCGGCGCGCCTGTCCCGGCCTCCTCACGCAGGGCGACCAAGCCGCCGACCGCCACGGCCTCCTGATCCCCGTTCATCACTCAGATATAGCGTTTTGCACGTAAGAACGCAATGGCCGCGGCCCTTCACAAGGGCGTATGGCGCCCCGACGCCCGCCATTTTGCGCCCTCAGGCGGGCCTTATCGCCGCGCGAAGCCGACCATGACGCATCGGCATGACTTGCCATGGCAGGACTTAGATTTTATTATTTCATGGAATGAGGAAACTAGGAGGATCACACATGACACTTGTCAAATGGGAGCCGACGCGCGAGCTCGGCACCCTTCAGAAGGAGATGGACCGCCTCTTCGGCAGCGTCTTCAGCGTGGCGACCGCGGCGGCCGCACAGCGTCGCTGGATTCCGGCGATTGATCTCGTCGAAGGCGCCGAGGAGTACGTCCTGCGCGCTGACCTGCCGGGACTGCGCAGCGACGACGTGAAGGTCGAGCTCGATGAGAACGTGCTGACGATCTCGGGCGAGCGCGGCAGCGCATCTGAGGAAAGCAGCAACGGATTCCGACGCATCGAGCGCGCCAGCGGTTTGTTCGCGCGCTCTCTGACGCTCCCGACCGGAATTGACGGCACCGCGATCACGGCGCGCTTCAGTGACGGCGTCCTCGAGGTTCGCATCCCGCGACCGGCGCAGCGCAGGCCGCTCCGGGTTGCGATCGAGACCGCAGCCGAGTCGGTGCCCGCAGCCGTCGAGGATGCGCAGGCAGAGGCGACCGAGACGCCGGCGGCGGCCTGAGGTCGGCGCAGGAGCTCCTCGCGACCCGCTCACTCGGGTTGCGAGGAGCATCCGTGTGGCCGCCCAGAGCCGTTTTCGAGCGCTGATTTGATGTCGGCGGCGCGGTCGGTGTGCTACCGTCGCGCCCGATGCGTCGCGCCGCGATCGTTCTCGCCGTAGCCGCTGCGGGCTTGATTCCCGCCGCGTTCATGACCGGAGGCGCCTCCGCCGCTCCGGCCCGCGCGGCGGCGGCGACGCTGACGTTGACACCCTCGGGCGTCAACGGGCCGGTCGGCGCGGTCGTCAGCGACTCGAAGTGGCGAGTGCGTGGGGTCGTCTCGCACTACGTACCCGGCCAGCGCGTCGAGCTGCACGTGTTCCGCAACGGCACTCGTGTCATCGACCGCAGGGTCTCCGTCCGCCGCGACGGCAGCACAGGAGTGTTCACCGCCAGCTTGAAGGTCGGCGGCGTCGGGCGTCTCACCGTGCGCGCGATCCATACTGCGACCGCGCGCCAGAACGCGATGGTTTCGCGTGCGTTCGGGCTATGGCTCGTCGCGCCTGAAGTCGCTCCCGACCAGCACAGCTACGCGGTACGGATCCTCCAGTACGAGCTCGCGAAAGCGCATTTCATCGTCGGCGCGCCCGGTGTCTACGACGCACAGACGCAGTGGGCCGTCATGGCCTTCCGCAAGCTGGCGGGGCTCGAGCGCAACTTCGTGGCCGACACGTCGGTGTTCCAGGCGCTCGCGGCCCACGAGGGCACCTTCACGATCCGCTACCCCGATCAGGGTCGCCACATCGAGGCCGACCTGACCCATCAGGTGATCGCGCTGATCGGTGCCAACGGCGTGATCGAGCGGATCTACGCGATCAGCTCCGGCAAGCCCTCGACGCCGACGGCACTCGGAAATTTCCGGTTCTACCTCCAGGAGCCAGGGACCAACAACGACGGCATGGTCAACTCGAGCTTCTTCAACGGGGGCGACGCGATCCACGGCTACGCCGAGGTCCCGTCCTATGCCGCCAGCCACGGTTGCCTGCGCGTGTGGATCCCGGACTCGCTTTCAATCATGCAGTGGGTCACGATCGGCACGCCGATCGAGGTCTACTACCGCTGAGCCGACCGGTCCTGCGCCTGCGGTCGAAGCGCTAGGCTGAGCGTCCGGCGGATCGCCCACTCGGCCTGGGCGCCTTGAGCGCCAGACCGGGCAACGCAGCGGCTCTGCCGTTGGCCAGTCCCGGTGGTCGGGAGTGTCAGCCGGCCCAGGCACGACACTAGCCCTGGGACGTTGTAGTTCAGCGGCGATCTATGACCGGGCGGAACCGGGCGAGCCAATGGCTCGCCCGGCCGCATTAAGGGACCCACACCGCCGCGGCGGTCCGGTCTGTCCGGGAGACTTCGGAGCGGTGAGGCCGCGACACAAACTGCTCGTTGTGGCCGTGTTCACCGCTGGCGCGTTTGCCTCGGCATGCGGGGGCGGTTCGAGCAGCGCGACGACGACGGCCACAGCGAAGACCCCGCCGACCCTCAGCCAGAGCTCGACCTCCTCGGGCGGCGCCCAGGCGCCGCCGGTGCCGGCCGCGAGCTCGGCCACGAGTGCGAGCACCACGACGCTGGGCGGGCCAGCCGCGAGGAGTCACGCTGGCCATCACCATCATCACCATCACCACCGTCACTCCATCGGATCGACGGTCACGAGCACGACCTCACGCACCACGACGCGCTCATCGACCACAACGAGCGCAACGGTCGCCCCGGCTGCTCCTCCGAGTCGGGCCCAGCAGCTGGCGAATTGCCGTGCGACGATCGCCAACGCAACGCCGGCGACCCTGACCACGTCGGAGACAAAGGCTCTCGACCACCTCTGCAAGCTCGCGGCGTCGGGCAACGCCCGACGCGTTCACGCGGCTGAGCGAAAGATCTGCATCGCGATCGTCAAGGCGTCGGGGGTGCCGCCGGCGGTCCTCTCGGCCGAGCGCCAGAGCTGCATCGCCGAGGCCCAGGGATCCTCGGCTGAGGCCCCCGTCCCGCGCCGACCGCCGCGGCGATAGCGGCTGGTAGTTTTCACCCGCGTGGACACCGTCGCGGAGACCCTGCTGGCGCTGGTGCTTCTGGCAGCCGCCGCGCTCAAGCTCCGTGATCGCGAGCGCAGCGCCGACGCGCTCGCGACCTACGGCCTTGGTCCAGCGGATGTGCGCCGGGTCGCCCTCGCGCTCATCGTTGCAGCGGAGCTCGCGCTCGCCGGAGCGCTGATCGCCGGGGTGGGCTGGGCGCCGGCGGTGGCATGCGGGGTTTTCGCCGCCTTCGCGTTGGCGGCGACAGGTGCTCTCATCGCCGGGCGCGCGGGACGCCCCTGCGCCTGCTTCGGAGCTCGCTCGCGGCTGTCGCCGGCGACAGCCGTGGAATCGCTGCTGGGCGCGCTGCTGGCGCTTGCGGCCGCGGAGGGCTGGCTCGGCAACCCGCCCGGTGGCTACGCGCGCGGGCTGACGGTGGCCGTGACCGCGAGCCTTGCTCTCGCGGCGGTGCTCGCCGCGGTCGTCTTCGCGCTCGCGCGCGAGGTCGGAGTGCTGCGGCTGTCGCTGGCGGGACGGGGCGCACTCGAGATTCCGGAAGAGGGACCGCCGGTCGGGGTTGCCCAGCCGTGGGCTGGCGAGCTGGCCTTCAGGCCGGGCACGCTCCTTGCGCTTGCGATTTTCAGCTCCGATGGATGCCCGATGTGTCGCCAACTCGAGCCGGCGGTTGCGTATGTCGCCGCCGACCCGCTGCTCACGGTGCGCGTCTTCGACGAGGCCGCCGATGCAGCGACATGGGCGGCCGCGGCCGTTCCGGGCAGCCCCTACGCAGTCGCGCTCGACGCGGCCGGGGTGACGCTCGCGAAAGGGACCTTCAACAGCCTCGTGCAGCTCGAGGGCATCGTTGCCACTGCTCGCACGCGTGACACGGAGCTCGCGCTTGCCGGTTGAGCGGTCGCGATACGGCGGACCCCCGCCCGGGCGGCCAGCGTGAGCGACCCTGGCTCATTCAGTGACGAGGTGGCGCGGCGGAGCTCTCGACGCGGGTTCCTCGAGCGCCTCGGCGGCGCCGTCATCGCGCTGGCAGGCGCGCCGGCTCTGACGGCGGCCGTCCTTCCCAGCGAGGCCGACGCCGCCTACACGAACTTCTGCGGTCACACCTACACGACCGGCAACTGTCCGGCCCCGACGGGGCTGCCGCGGATCGACCGCAGCGGATACCCGCTGCGGGCCAGCGACGGCGTGCCGGTCGACGATCTCGGCCGGCCGGTGAACGCGAAGGGCCAACCGATCGACGCCGGCGGCCACGTGCTCGAGGACGCCGACGGCGTGCCGCTGCCGCCGGCTCCGCGTACCAAGGTCTGCGAGACCGCCGGCAGCGACTACGGCGTCGAACTGCACCTCGACGGCTCGTGGTACCGCTGCTGCGGCGGCACCGTGCGGCGAATCCGAGACTGTTGCGGCGTGACCGACATGCGCATCAACGGCGACGCCGCGCTGCCCGGCTACTGCTATCCGGGTCGCCACGTCTTCTGCGTGACCTACTACGAGACATCGATGCCGTGCTGATCGTGCTCGTCGTCTTTGCGGCTTTGACTGCGCTCGTCGCCGGTGTCGCCGGTGCCTGGTCCCCGTGCGGATTCTCGATGGTCGACACGATCGGAACCGCCCTCGGAGATGCTCGCCGCGGCACGACCGTCCTCGCCACCGCGACCTTCACGATCGGCGCCCTCGCTGGCGGCGCCGCCACCTTCGGCGGTCTGGCGGCGATCGGCTCGCTTCTGGGTGCGACCGCCGGCCTGCGCGACGCGATCGCGTGCGCTTTGGCTCTGGTCGCAGCGCTCGCAGACTGGCGCGGCGTGAGGATCGCGCCGCAGATACGCCGGCAGGTGCCCGAGCGCTGGCGCTGGATCATGCCGCTGCCGCTCGCCTGCGGCCTCTACGGATTGCTGTTGGGGCTCGGCTTCACGACCTTCGTGCTGAGCTTCGCGGTGTGGGCGCTCGCGGGGATCAGCTTCGCCGACGGCAGTCTCGCCCTGGGCATCGTTGTGGGTCTCGCCTTCGGCCTCGGGCGGGCGCTGCCGGTGGTGTGGATATCGCCGCACCTGGGAAGCGAGCGTGGCCAGCGCGCGCTTGACCGGCTCGCGCTCGAGCCACGCCTGTGGCTTGGACTACGGCGCTTGGACGCGATCGGTCTCGGCGCCTGCGCGGCGGTGTTGGCGGGCTCGACGGGCGCGCTGGCCGCCACCACGCTACCGTCGTTGGCGACCGACCCGAGCGTGGACGGAGCGACGCTCGCGTGGCAGCAGGCCGGAGGACACGGCTGGATACTCGAGCACGCTCGGAGCCCACGGCAGCTTCCGGGCCGCCTGCCGGCGCTCGGAGGCGGGCACATCGCGTGGGTCAAGGGCCATCATCTCGTGGTCGCTGACCGCTTCCCGGCGCCCGCGCCGGTGCGGATCCCCGCGCCGCGCGGCGCCGTTGTCGACGCGCTCGCGGTCTCGAGGCACTGGCTGATCGTTCGCGACGCCTCAAGCGACGGGATCGCGAACCTGTTTGCCCTGTCACTGCGCAGTCCCGCCCGCCGCGTGTACCTGGAGGGCTCCTCGACCCCGGGTGCCATCGGCCGCCCGGCGATCTCGGGCTCAACTGTCGTCTTCGCGTTTTCGGATTCGCGCCGCAGCACGCTCGACGAGGTCGACCTCGCCAGCGGCAAGCGCCGCGTGCTGCGCCAGGCCAACGCCAACGTCCTCTATTCGAACCCGGCGATCGCGAGCGGAAGCCTGCTCTACGAGCGGACCAGTCGCTGCAAGCAGCAGCTGCTCCTGGCGCCGTCGCCAAGCGCCGCACACGACCGCGTTCTGTTGACTCTTCCCTCGACCGTCACACGCGACCCCGGCTATCAGTCCGGCTACGTCCAGGACTACAACAGCGCGAGTCTCTGCGCGAACCGTAAGACCGGACCGGGCGGGACGATCACTCTGGGGCCAAGCGCGCTGGCCGCGCGCGTCGCCTACGTCAGCGAATCTCCGTCCGACCCCGCGAGCACTCGCATCATCACGCTCTCGCTGGGCTGAACGCGGCTCAGCTCGCCGGGGCCACCCGCAGCAAAACCGTCGAGGAAGCGGGAACCGTCGCGCTGAAGGCGCCGGATCCGGTGTAGGTCTGCCCGCTCCAGACGTTGTCGACCTTGTAATGCGCGGAAACCGGGAGTTGCACGGCCGCCGCCGTCGTCGAGAGCGACACCGCGCTCGACCCACGGTTGAGGAACGCGATCGCGACGTTGCCGTTGAGCATCGGCTTGGCCCAGACCTCGCCGTTCCCGGACGAGGAGATCTGTGCGCCCTGGATGCCCGCTGCGTCCTGGTCGATGGCGATGACCTGCTTGTTGGAGAGCGTCTGGAGCGCCGGGGCGCTGACCGAGCGCAGGTCGTCACTGATCATCAACGGGGCGGCGAGGATCGCCCACATCGAGAACTGGCTGCGGAACTGTGCGGCGTTCATGCCCTGGTCGGGGGCGAGGTAGTCAGGGTCGTTCCAGTGCCCGGGTCCGGCCGCCTGCGGCTCAGTGGAGTCGGCGTCGAGGTTGCGCAGCACCGAGTTGTAGGTCACGCTGCCGGGAACGCCGACGTCGGTGTCGGTGCGCCAGCTGGTCCCGCTGGTGGGGCCGAAGGAGTAGGAGAAGAACGCCGACTGCTGAAAGGTCGGGAGGTTCAAGCCCTTCTGGCCCGGCTGCAGGAAGTTGCAGATGTTGAGCATCATCGGGCGGTGACTTGAGTTGTTGACGATCGCCTGCTCCAGTTGGGCGTACTGCGTCGCGGGATCGAGCCCCTGCGCCGAGCCCCCGCACCAGTCGACCTTGACGGCGTCGACGCCCCACTTGGCGAGGGTGTTGATGTCCTGCTGGTAGTGGCCAAAGGCGCCGCCGTTGACGCCGCAACCCGTCGAGCCTGCGTCGGTGTAGACGCCGAGCTTGAAGCCGTTCTGATGCAGCGTGTTCGCGAGCCACGCGATCCCGTGCGGCCACTGAGTAGAGCTCACGACCATGTTGCCGCCAGCGTCGCGTTTGCCCTGCCACCAGGTCGCATCGAGCCAGACGATCCGGTAACCGTCCGCCTCGAGGCCCGTGGTCTTGAGCAGGTTGGCCTCCTGCAGGATCGTCGCCTCCGTGAAGCCGCCTTTCAGCGCGAAGTAGGTGTCCCAGCCCATGTACGGCGTGGAGGCGAGCAGCTTGGCGGTGGCGGTGGCGCCGGCGGCGGTGGTGGTGGCGACGCTGCCGAGCGCTGCCGCGCCGGCCGCGAGCACGACTACAAGGGCGCTAACCAGTCCGGCGCGGCGCATGTTTCGCTCTCGTCCTCGCGCCCGGGCGCCGGTCCGTCTTGGCGCTGGAGCCGAAACTGAACTTCGACGTCTGGAGGGTCGCTGTGAGCTTGCCGAGAACCGTGCCCTTGACGGTCAACGTGACCGCCAGCGAATGATGGCTGCGAAGCAGGCGCTTGCCTGTGGCGTTGAGCGACACCGTGAGTGTCTTCTTGGCGCCGGCGGCGATCGATTTCGTGCTCGAGCCGACCTTCGTCACCGTTCGCTTCTTGTGGACGGTTTGCACCGTGGTCAACGTCATCGTGATCTTGCAGCTGCCGGCAGCCTGCGGCGAGCAGGTGACCGGCACGCTCGCCGCTGTCGCGCTGTGCTTGTCGGTGCCCGTGAAGGTCTCGAGGACCTTGCCCAGGGTCTGCGACGGGATCGCGTCAAAGCCGGTGGTCGCACTCGCGCTGCCGCCGTCGCCGGAGATCGTGACCTGGCAGCTGAGGTGGTGGCTGGCGTTGGCGGCGGTGACAACGTAGGTAGCGGCGGTGGCGCCGGGGATCGCGGCCGTGTCGCTCAGCCACTGGTAGGTGACGGTTTCGAGCGCCGTCGTCGTCACGTTTGGCTTGCAGGTCAACGTGTTGCCTACGGCGGGCGTGCCACTCAGCGACGGGCTGGGTTTCAGCGGAGCGGGCGTGGTGAAGGTCGCGTCGACTCCGGCCGAGGTCGTGACCCCGCTCGAGGCAGAGATTCGGAAGTGGTAGGTCGTACCCGCGTTCAGCGCGCTCAGCTGCGCGACGACGGCCTGCGCTCCGCCCGTGGCGCTCGGGAGGACGGTGCATGCCGCGCTCGAGCCATAGGCGGTGGTGGGGCCGTAGTCGAAGTGGCAGTCGGTCAACGCGGCGTCGTTGGGATTGACCGTCGCGTTGACGGTGCCGGCAATCTGCGAGCTCGCGCTGCCGGTTCCGGTGGTCACCGTCGGCGCCGGAAGCGTGCCCGCCAGCGCCAAACCTCCAGAGTCCACGGCGACGCAGAGCCCGCTTGAGAGGCAGGAGAGGCCGGTGATTTCGCGGCCGGTGTCGATGCCGGAGCTCGCCCAGCCCGGCGACGCGCCGGCCGGGGCGTCGCTCACGATCGCATTGCCCGCCTGGTCACCGAGCACGCACGTGCCCACGTCGCTGCAGGAGACCGCGTTCAGCTGCGTCGGGACATCCACCGCCGTCTCCGACCACGTCGGCGTCGCCGAGGAGGCGTTGGCGCTTGCATAGACGTTGCCGTTGGCGGCGGTCGCGACGCACAGTCCCGAGGTCGTGCACGAGATCGACGTCAGGCCACCGCTGGCACCGTTGAGTGCCAGCGCCTGGCCCCAGTTCGATGTCGGAGTGGTGGTCACCAGCACCTGGCCTACGTTGTCGACCGCGGCGCAAAAAGACGTCGTCGGGCATGACACCCCCGTCAGGTGGTGGGTGCCGTCGATCGTCTGGCCACCCCAGGAGGACGGGCTGCCAGGGTTGGTCGAGGAACGCACGCCGCCGCTCGCATCAACGGCGACACACAGGGCTGCCGAGGGGCAGGAGATCGCGTTCAGCGCCGTGGTGCCGTCGATCGTCGCGGCCGTCCAGGCCGGGCTGTTCGGCGCGGTGCTCGCGAAGAGGCTGCCGTGGTTATCGACCGCAAAGCAGAGCGCCGCCGCAGGACAGGACACTCCCGTGAGCGAGTGTCCGTTGTCGATGCTCACCGATCCGGACCAGCCGCCCGTGGTGGGGGTGGTCGTATAGGTGACGTTGCCGATTGCGTCGACGGCGACGCAGAGCGAAACGCTCGGGCAGGCGACGGAGTTCAGATGGTTGGATCCGTCCGACGGCATCGGGGCGGTCCAGGAGATTGGCGCAGCAGCCGCGGCAGCGGTCGCGAACAGGGCTGCCACGCACAGCGCCGCAGCGAAGATCAAGGCCGTGCGTCGCCCGTACCGTCGGATGCTTGTCGTCTTGATTGCCGTTCCTCCTGCTTGGCCTTACCCGCAGCCCCGATGCCGTAACCCGCGCGGCACGCAATCGGAGCGGTGAAACCCACAACCGCCCCGTGATCGAGGGTAGAGCACGCGCCCGCCGGCCGTTGCAGCTTCTCGCCCGCTGGGGCCGCCGGCGCCGCCATTCGCCCTCGGATCAGATACACGATCACAGAGAAATATCCGATAGGATCGCCGCGATGAGAGTGTCGAGCACCAGATCAGTCCTGGGATGCCGATGGCGCCGGCGCGATGAGTGACGGAGGGCGTATCGGGCTCGTGACCGGAGCCGCCTCCGGCATCGGGCGCGCTTCGGCGATCGGTCTCGCTAGTGTCGGTACGCACGTCACGGTGGCGGACGTCGATACCGCCGGCGGCGAGGAGACCGTGGCGCTCATCACGGCCGCGGGCGGCGCTGCCGACTTCGTGGCCTGCGACGTGTCGAGCTCGGCCGATGTCCAGGCGCTGGTCGAGACCATCGTTGCCCGTCACGGCCGCCTCGATGTGGCCCACAACAACGCGGGCATCTGCCCGGTTGGCTACACGATCGACACGCTCCCGGAGGAGCTCTGGGACCGCGTCATCGGCGTGAACCTGAAGGGCATCTGGCTCTCGATGAAGTACGAGCTGGCGGTGATGCGCGAGCAGCGATCGGGTGCGATCGTCAACACCTCCTCGGTCTGCGGACTGCGCGCGACCTCGATGACGGTGCCCTACAACACCTCCAAGCACGGCGTGATCGGCTTGACGCAGGAGGCGGCGCTGGACTTCTCGGCACTCGGCGTACGCGTCAATGCCGTCCTCCCAGGCGTCGTCGATACGGCGATGGCGCACGGAATCGCCAGCGACGAGCAGATCGTCGCGATGGGGGAGGCCACCCCGATCGGTCGGGTCGCGAGCCCTGACGAGATCGCTGCGGCGGTGGTCTGGCTGCTCTCCGACGCGGCCTCCTATGTCACCGGCGAAGGCATGCTCGTCGACGGCGGGCTGGCGATCCCGCTGCCCTCGCCGATCAGCCCGGTCTAGCCCGCGCCGCAGCGTTCGGCGAGCCGCTGCGCGGTCCGCCACGCGAGTGCCTGGAGCGTCAGCGTCGGGTTGTGCCCGCCGGTGGTCGGAAACAGCGACGTGCCGAGGATCGCGAGGTTCGGGACCTCGTGCGAGAAGCCGTAGGCGTCACAGACGGACTGCTCCGGGTCATCGCCCATGCGCGTGCCCCCGTAGCAGTGGCGGGCCTCGACGCCGAGGCGCCCGTCGTTCCAGGTCTCGCTGGCGCCCGCGGCCTGCAGCCACGTTCGCATCCGCTCGCGCATGAAGGCCGCGCTCGCCAGCTCGGGCTCGCGGATCCGGTGGGTGACGCGGATCACGGGGACGCCGAAGGGGTCGCGCGCGACGGGATCGAGATCGAGATAGTTGTGCTCGTAGGAGAGGCTCTCGCACTGCGCGGCCATCGAGCCGACCGACTGGCCGTTCTCCTTGAGCCAGGCCTTCCAGCGCGAGCCCCAACGCGGCACCCCGGGCGGCGGCGCCGCGCTCGCGGCGCCGATCGGCCGAAGCTCGTGCGAGGCGGTGAGCAGAGCGCCGCCGATGAAGTCGAGACCGGAGTGGTCGAAATTGTCGGCGTTCCAGTCATCGACGCACGTCGCCTGCGACCACGTGCCGCTGAAGAGGTTCAAGCGCGTTCCCGGGAACAGCCCGTACTCAAACGGGGTGACGTGCGCCATGTAATGGCGCCCGACCTGCCCGGCTCGGTTGGAGAGCCCCTGGGGGTGGGCGCCGCTCGCCGAGAGGAGCAGCAGTCGCACGTTCTCGTAGGTGAAGGTCGCGAGCACCACCCAGCGGGCTCGCGCGACCTCTTCTCGGCCGTCCTTGACGTAGCGCGCGCCGCAGGCGAGGCCCTCGGAGTCGACCTCGATGCGCGTCACGCGGGCGCCCGTGATGACCGAGAGCAGGCCGGTCTCCTCGGCGCGGCGGATCACGTTGGCGTCGGTGGATCCCTTCGCATCGCGGTGGCAGACGTTGCCCATGCAGAAGCCGCAGTAGGTGCACTCCGGGTTGCCGTTATAGGGGACGGAGTTGATCGCGGCGGGCGCCGGGAACGGATGCCAGCCGAGCGAGTGCGCGGCGGTGTCGGTCAGCTCCGTCCAGCCGCTGCGCCGCAGCGGTGGCATCGGATAGGGGCTGCGCCGCGGCCCCTCGAACGCACTGCCCGCGCCGGTCAGCGAGCCCTCGAGGTTGCCGGCGGCACCGGCGACGCCGATTGCGCGCTCGACCGCCTCATAGTCGGCCTCGAGTTCGTCATAGGACAGCGGCCAGTCGACCAGCGTCGAGTCCTCCGGCACCGCGCCGGCGCCGTAGCGCTCGACCGTGGCGGCGCGCGCGTTGAAGTTCCAGGGGTGAAAACGCGCGCTGAGGCCCGGGTAGTGAACGGTGGAGCCGCCGACCGCGTTGACCATCAGCACCGGCCACGGCGCGCGGCTCGCCGCCTCGTCGGGATGGAAGCGCCAGGTCGGCATCTCGGCGAGCGCCTTCGGGACCGAGAGCCGGGCCACCAGATCGTTGGCGATCTCGTCGAACTGGGAGTCGGCCGTGCCCAGGCGTTCACCGGCCTCGAGCGCGAGCACCTGCGCTCCGGCGCGCGTGAGGACGTCGGCGGCGATGCCGCCGGCGCCCCCGAGTCCGATGATCAGGACGTCGGCGTCGCTCATCGCGGCGCACTGCTGCCATCGACGGCGGTCCCCAGCTGCTGCTCGGCCGCCGTCCACTCCTCGCGCGGCCCGGGGTAGCCGAGCAACTCCCAGCCGGCGCCGCCGGCGTTTCCGCCCCAGCGTGGGTCCCCGAACATGCCTTCGATCGCATGCGTGCGAACCAGGTCGAAGAAGGCGTCGTCGCGCTCGAACTGCTCCAGCAGCGCGTCCTGCTGGGCGTCGTCACAGCGCGCAAAACCCTGTCCGTATGCGTCGAGCGCGCGCTGCTCGAGGGCCTCGAGCCCCGCGGCATAGGCGTCGAGATGGTGCGCATGCCACTGCCCCAACGCGGTCTCGACATAGCCCATCACGCCGGCCTCGCGCGCTCCGGGACCGAGCTCGTCGAGGGGTATGAGGCGAGCAAGCACTGCCTCGAGCACGGCCGCATAAGGCGCGCTGAGCGCTGCCGTGCTCACAGCGGCGGTAGTGGTGCGGGCCCAACGAGCGTCTCGACGACGTGGACCGTGGTGGAGGTCATCAGGAACAGCGACCGCATGTCGGCTCCGCCCCAGCACAGACTTCCGACCACCTCCGGCGCCTCGATCCAGCCGAGCTTCTCGCCCGCCGGTGAGATCACCCAGACGCCGCCGGTACCGGTCACCCAGACGTTGCCCAGCTCATCGCACTCCATGCCGTCGACGTTCCCCGAGCGCGGCACGCCGGTCCCGATTCCCTCGTGCAGCAGGCGTCCTCCCGAGACCGTGCCGTCGGCCGCGACATCGAAGACCTTGACGTGGCAGCGGGCCGAGTCGTTGACGTAGAGCAGCGTCTCGTCGGGCGAGAAGCAGAGACCGTTGGGCTGGTCGAACTCGCCGGGGTCCACGAGCAGCTCGACGTCGCCGCCGTTGTGTGCGACGCGGTAGATGCCCCTGAAGTCGAGGTCGCGAGCGCGCTCCTGGCCGATCCAGTCGTTCCAGCGACCGTAGTCGGGGTCGGTGAAGTAGATGCCGCCGTCGCGCGCGCGGGTAACAACGTCGTTGGGACTGTTGAGGTACTTGCCGCCGTAGTGGAACGCGAGCAGCTCGCGCTGGCCACCGGGGAGGAAGCGCACGACGCAGCTCGTCACCTGCTCGCACACGATCAGGTTGCCGTCCAGGTCGAGCGCCATTCCGTTGGCCTTGAAGGTCGGATGCGCTGCCACCTCCATGCCGGCGGCCTCGCTCCAGCGCCAGCGTGTGTCACCTGGGATGTCGCTGAAGTACAGGCAATCCTCGGCGGCGCTCCAGACCGGTCCCTCGGTGAACTGATAGCCGCTGCCGATACAGCGCAGCTGCGCGTTCGCCTCGATGAGTGATGCGAACGCAGCGGTGTCCTCGGCTGGCACGCTGATGCCTCCCTCTGTCTCCGGTTTCGTCAGTTCGGTGTCGGCGCGCCGCCGGCGCCGCGAACACCTTAGCCAGCGCACAGCGATACGAGATCCTATACGTTTTCAGATTGGAATCCCGTGAGACTGCCGCATCGACGGATCATGCCGGGCTACTGTCACCAGGCGAGCGCCCGGCCTTGCAAGCGCTGCTCGCAACGCTTTTGGGGGTCGGCGAAAGCGTCAATATCATTTAGTATTTGCTATATCATTCTCGCCGAGGATGGGCCGGCGAATGAGTGGGGCGAGGGGAAAGGTGGGCGATAGGTTGGTGTTTCGGGCACTTGTTGCGCGCCTGCACAGCGCGCCTGTGAGCCTAAGGAACGGTGCGTGACCGACCAGGTGTCGGACCCGCAGGCCGGCGCCGTGTCGGCCCCGCTGCTTGAGGCGGTGACCGTGGCGAAGACCTTCGGCGCCACCCGCGCACTGCGTGATGCCTCGTTTGAGCTTCGCGCCGGCGAGGTGCATGCGCTGGTCGG
>DASXEZ010000093.1:0-53572 GCA_036489875.1 Solirubrobacteraceae bacterium
GGCGCGGCCGCGCCGGCCTCGCGCGCACCTTCCAGCACGGCCGCCTCTTCGGCACGCTCAGCGTCAGCGAGAACGTCGAGGTCGCAGCCCTCGGCGGCGGCTGCTCGCCGCGCGAGGCGCGTCGGCGCGCCGTCGTGCTGCTCGAGCTCCTCGGGCTCGCAGCGCGCGCGGAGCACCGAGCCGGACTGCTTCCCCACGGCGACCAGCGCAAGCTCGGCGTCGCGCGGGCGCTGGCGCTGCGTCCGCGCTTCGTACTGATGGACGAGCCCGCGGCCGGTTTGCATGAGGCCGAGATCCCTGCCTTCGCGGCCGTCATCCGCGCCGTCCACACCGAGTTCGGCGCGGGCGTGCTGCTGATCGATCACAACGTCGCGCTGATCATGGACGTTTGCGACCGCATCCATGTGCTCGATCGCGGGGTCACCCTGGCCCAGGGCACGCCGGCCGAGATCCGCGGCAACCTCGACGTCGCCACCGCCTATCTCGGCGCGGAGGTCGCCGGCAATGGCTGACATCGTGCTCGCGCTGCACCAGATCGAGGTCCGTTATGGGCGTCTGCCGGCCGTGCGCAATCTCAGCCTGGAGCTTCGACGAGGCGAGATCGTCGGCCTGATCGGGCCCAACGGCGCCGGCAAATCGACGACTCTGCACGCGATCATGGGCCTCGTCGGGCTCGCGGCGGGGAAAATAAGCCTGCACGGGGCGTCACTGCGCGGCCAGCCCGAGGACCGCGCCCGCGCCGGGATCGCGCTCGTTCCCGAGGGACGCCACATCTTCGCCTCGCTCACCGTTGATGAGAACTTGCGGCTCGGGCTCTCGGCCCGGCGTTCGAAGGAGGGCATTACCGAGGATCGTGAGTGGGTCAGCGAACTCTTCCCGGTCGTCGGCGAGTTCGCCGGGCGCGTCGCCGGCACGCTCTCCGGCGGCCAGCAGCAACAGCTGGCGATCGCGCGCGCGCTGATCGCGCGACCCGAGGTCCTGCTGCTCGACGAGCCGTCCCTCGGGTTGGCCCCGATCGTCGTCGACACGCTGTTCGCCACGCTCAAGACGATCCGAGACCGCGGCGTCGCGATCCTGTTGGTCGAACAGCGCGGTGCGCTGACGGTGCGCGCAGCCGACCGCACGCACGTGCTCTCAAACGCCGAGCTCCGGCTGACACTGACGCCCGAGGATGCCCGTCACGGCGATCGCCTGACCGAGCAGCTGACCGCCGCCTACCTTTCCTGATGCGATGACCTTCCTGCAGTCGCTGATCGACGGCATCGGCCTGGGCGCCATCTATGCGGTGGTCGCCGTCGGCATCGGGCTCGTGTTCGGCGTCATGCGCCTGATCAATTTCGCCTACGGCGAGCTGATCACCGCCGGCGGCTACACGCTGGCGCTGCTCAGCCACGCGCCGGCGATCGTCGCCATCGTCGTCTGCTTCGCGGTCGTCGTGACGCTCGCCCTACTGCAGGAGCGCATCGCGTTTCGACCGCTGCGCGGCGCCGCGCCGGCCACGATGCTGATCGCCACCTTCGCCGTCAGCTTCCTGCTCCAGAACGTCTACCTGCTGGCGTTCGGCTCGCGCGGCAGCACCGTGGGCACGCTCGGCGGCCTCAACACGGCGATCGCCGTCGGCTCGCTGCGGATCCGCTGGATCACGATCGTCGCGACCGTCGCCGGGGCGGCACTGCTCGCCGGGCTGACGCTGGTGCTCAACCGGACGATGATCGGGCTGCAGCTGCGCGCCGCCGCGGCGGACCTGCGGACCGCACGCACGATCGGTGTCCGCGCCGACCGCGTCGTCATGGCCGCGTTCGCCATCTCCGGCGTGCTGGCGGCTTCGGTCGCGGTGCTTCTGACCGTGCAGTCACCGCTGGTGACACCCGACTACGGCGTCTCGGTGACGATCTTTGCGCTCGTTGGGGTCGTCGTCGGCGGTCTCGATCGCCTCGTGACGGCGTCGCTCGGCGGCTTTGCGATCGGTTTCGCGAACGCGTTCGTCGGCGACCTGCTGCCGTCCTCCTCGAGCCAGTACCTGCCGTCGGTCGTGTACGGGCTCGTGATCCTCGTGATCCTTGTGCGCCCGAGCGGCCTCTTCGCCGGGCGCCGCGCGACGGCAGCGGAGCGCGTGTGACCAGAGCGCGCCTCGACGCATTCACGGCGCTGGCCGGACCGGTGCTGTTGGTGGTGGCCGTGGCCGCGCTCGGCTCGCAGCTGAACCCGGTCCGCCAGCTCGAGTTCGGCGAGGCGCTGGTCAGCGTCGCGATCGTCGTCGCGCTTTATGTCTTCGTCGGCAACTCGGGGGTCCTGTCGTTCGGTCACATCAGCTTCGTCGCGCTCGGCGCCTACCTCTCGGGAATCCTCACGCTCGACGTCGAGCAGAAGAACCTGATCCTGCCCACGATGTTCGGGGTCCTGCGCCACACGCACACCGACACGGCGCTGTCGCTGCTGATCGCCGCCGCCGCCGGCGGATTGTTCGCGTTGGTCGCCGGGGTTCCGCTGATGCGTCTCTCGGGCCTGCCGGCGGGCATCGCCACCTTCGCCGTGCTCGGCATCACCACGAACATCATCAGCTACTGGGACAAGATCGGGCCCGGGGTCACGGCGCTGTCGCTGATCCCCACCAACGGCGACTGGACCCTGATGGTGGGGGCGTTGATCGCCATCGTTGTCGCCTTCGTCTACCAGCGAAGTCGGCTCGGGCGGCGACTGCGTGCGACCCGCGAGGATCCGCTCGCGGCGCAGGCGGCGGGCATCCACGTGCATCGCGAGCGCCTCTACGCGTTTGTCATCAGCGGCGCGCTTGCGGGCTTCGCCGGGGGCCTGCTCGTGCACGAACTCGGCTCGATCACACCGGACCAGGTCTCGGTCGAGTTGACCTTCACGACGCTTGCCATGCTCGTCGTCGGCGGCGTCTCGAGCCTTTCCGGGGCGGTCCTGGGCGCCCTCCTGATCAGCGGTCTGAACTCCTTCCTCGCCGACGCCGAGCAGGGCGTCAACATCGGCTTTCACCTGACCTTGCCGACGGGCACGCGGCTGGTCGCCATCGGCGCCGTGATGGCGTTGGTATTGATCCTGCGGCCGTCCGGAATCACCGGCGGACGCGAGCTGCGATTGCCGCGCGCGCGCCGCCCTGCCGCCTCGTCGCAGGATCCGTGATCGACGCTCGCGTCCTCAGCGCGCCGACCAGGCGCCCGCGGTTGGCGAACGCGCCGCGCGTGGCTACACTCGCGCTGGTCGCAGTCACACATTTGGCGGGCACGGCGCGGGGAGGCGTCGGGCCGTCACGGCAAAGGCGGGGCACGATGACCTTGTCTCAATGGGGGCGCAGACGGGCGGGCGGCGGTGTCAGCCGCGCGGCGCAGGCGCGGGCATGAGGGCCGTAGTCGTTGGCGGCGGGATCGGCGGGATGGCCGCAGCCCTCGCGCTAGAGAAGGTCGGGATCGAGCCGCTGGTGCTCGAACGGGCCAGCGTGTCACGTGAGGTCGGGGCGGGCCTCGGCGTCGCGGCGAACGCGATGCGGGTGCTCGACCACCTCGGCGTCGGCGACGGTATCCGCTCCAACGCAGTGGCAGTCAACGCCAACGTGTGGCGCGGGCTCGAGCGTGACGAGGAGATTTTCGCTCAGCGGCTCGCGGCGATGGTGGATGAGTACGGCGGTCACTACTACTGCGCGCATCGCGCCGATCTGCTCGACTGCCTCGCAGGCGCCGTCGACCCCGCCCGCGTGCGGCTGAGCAGCAACGTCGTAGCCGTCGAAGACGGGCAGGAGGAGGTGCTGCTCACGCTTCAGTCGGGCGAGCAGATCGCGGCCGACCTGGTCGTGGGAGCAGACGGCCTGCGCTCGACGGTCCGCGCGAACTTGTTCGAGGAGCCGGAGCCCCGCTTCACGGGCTTTGTCACCTGGCGAGCGATCATCCCCCGCGCCAGCGTGCCGGATCGCTTCGAACGCACGCTTTCGGTGTGGCTCGGCATGGGACGCCACGCGATGCTCTACCCCGTTCGCAGCGAGAGCTTCAACCTCAGCGGCTTCGTGCCGGCAGGCGAAGTCCACGTCGAGTCCTGGACCAACCAGGCGGACGTCACCGACCTACGCCAGTCCTTCGGGCATGCCTGCCACGCCTTCACGGACCTGTTCGACAGCATCGAAACGGCGCTCATCACGCCGCTCTACTTCCGCGACCCGCTCCCGACATGGTCAACCGAACGGATCGTGCTGCTCGGCGATGCAGCCCATCCGATGCCTCCGAGCGCCGGTATGGGTGCGTCGATGGCGCTCGAGGATGCAGTCACGCTCGCGGCCTGCCTCGAGCGCAACGGCGCCGGAGACCTCGGTCCTGCGCTGAAGGAGTACCAGGCACGTCGCCAGCAGCGCACGGCGCGCATGCTGGTCGCATCGCGGATCAACCTCGCCCTCTTCAACGAGAGCGACCCGGTTCGGATCCGCGCACGCAACTCACGCCTGCGCGCACTGCAACGGCTTGACCCCGTCGGCGAGGCGACCGTCGCCTGGCAGTTCTCTCACGACGCGGTGAGTGCCGCTAAGAATCCGATCCCGCCGAGCGCGATCGAGAATCCGCTCGCCCGCGACGAGGCGCGCCAGGCCTTCGATCTGTGGCGCTCCGCGCTGACGATGGAGGATCGCGCCGGTTTGTGGCCCGGCGAGCGCGCAGGCTATGAGCGCTTCCTGCTCGAGCGCGCCGAGCCTGCGGCGTTCACGCTCGAGGAGCTCGACTGCGCTGGCGTCCCGGCCCTGCGCGTGTCCGAGCCCGCGCACGCGGATGCGCCGGCCGTGCTGCATCTGCATGGAGGCGGCTTCGTGATGGGTTCTGCGCGAGCTGCCGCCGATGTGACCGGGCGCATCGCCGCACGCCTCGGCGGCTGGGGGCTCGCCGTCGACTACCGGCTGGCGCCGGAGCACCCCTACCCCGCGGCGCTCGAGGACGCGCTGGCGGCATACGAGTGGCTGGTCGAGGCGCACCCAAGTACCCACGTCGTGCTCAGTGGAGAGGGAGCCGGCGGCGGACTCGCGATCAGCCTGGCCGCACTCCTGCGCGACAGCGACCGGCCGCTGCCGGCGGCACTCCACGTCGTCTCGCCCTTCTGCGATCTGATGGTGAAGTCGCCGAGCACCTGGGCGAATGCCGGCAGCGACCCGTGGCTCAACCGCGTCGCCTTGGTGTCGCTCTCGGCCGCCTATATCGGCGAGGCAGACCCGGGCTCGCCGCAGGTCTCGCCGATCTGCGCCGACCTTCGCGGCCTGCCGCCGTTACTGATTCACGCCGCCTCGGGCGAGGTGCTCGCGGACGATGCGATCCGCCTCGCCGGCGCGGCGGAGGCCGCGGGCGTCGATGTGACGCTCCGTCTGATCGACGACAGCGTCCACTCCCATTTGCTGTTCGGGTTCCTGCCCGAGACCGAGCAGACGCTCGATGATCTCGCTGAACTGGTCGAGCGCGTCTGCCTCCAAGCGACCGGCAGCTGAGCATCGGGCCCGGTCGCCTCGAGCGCGTCGGAGAATTCCAGGCGCAGCTACGGCGGTTAGCGACACCGCTTGGGAGCGCGCCACCGGCGCCTAGGGTGCGACCGAGCGATTATGAGCGCTCACTTTGGTTTCAACGCCTTCCCCGACCGGCCCGACCCCAACGCGCTCTTGGAGGCCGCGGAGCATCAACTCAGAGGTTGCCCAGTCGAAGAACTCGCCGAGGGTGACGATCACGCGACGGCGCCAGCCGGTGCTGGCGAGCTTGCCGCGGAAGCGAAGCTGGACGACGGTGTGCCCGCCGTCGCCGGGGTGCAGCAGCAAGGCCCATGAGAAGCGCGCCTTGCCACGTCGTGAGCGATAGACGAGGGCGATCGGGGCGTTGATCGTCACCACCTCGAGCGTCTCGTCCCGCCCGCCGTAGTCCGGGATGCGGTCACCGACCCGCAGCGCTTGCCAGCGCGGATCGACTATCCGCGCGGCGCGCCGGCTTCGTGGAATCAGCCGCCGCTCGACGACACCGGGCAGATACCAGCCCGCTCGGCCCTTGCCGAGTTGGACGAGCCAGGGCCAGATGGAATCCGGCGGCCCGACGATCGTGCGGAAACGGTCGAAGGTCATGGACGCGTCCGGGACGAGGTCGTCGCCTGGGAGGATCACGGTTCAGCCCGTCGCGCCCGCCGGCGCCCGCAGCGCGGCCGTTCTCACCGGGACGACACCTGTGGCAGCTCGAGCGATGGCGTTGAGGGAAGGGTGATCTTTGCTCCCACGTCGTTGTCCAAGCGACCTCGGACGCCGGGGTCTGGCTCATCGAGCGGAGGGGGAGGGATTCGAACCCTCGGTGCGGGGGTTGCCCGCACAACGGTTTTCAAGACCGTCGCATTCAACCGCTCTGCCACCCCTCCGGACGCCCGGATGATCGCATGTGACTGCCGCGCTCTACACTGGTCGATCTCCCGGAGAGGTGGCCGAGAGGCTGAAGGCACTCGCCTGCTAAGCGAGTATGGGGCGAAATCTCCATCGCGGGTTCGAATCCCGCCCTCTCCGCTCCGGGCAGCCGGAACCGGACGCCGCCGCGCCGCGGCAGCGGCGCCGCAATCGATCGGCCCGACACCGTCTTTTGGCCACCGCCCGTTCAGTAGCCTTGGCCGTATGAGCACCTCGCCGGCGGATTTCAATGCAGCGGTGATCGCGGAGTTCCGCGCCAACGATGGCCGCGTCGGCGGCCGCTTCGAGGGCAACACGCTGCTGCTGCTCCACCATCGCGGCGCGAAGTCCGGACGCGACTACATCAACCCCCTCGTCTACCTCCCGGATGGCGACCGCTACGTGATCTTCGCGTCGAAAGCGGGCGCTCCGAACCATCCGGGCTGGTACCACAACGTCGTCGCTGATCCGAACATCACGATCGAGGTCGGCGGCGAAACGCTCGAGGCGACCGCGTCGGTCGCCCAGGGCGCCGAACGCGATCGCCTCTACGACCGCCAGACCGCGATCATGCCGCGCTTCGCCGAATACCAGGCCAGCACCGAGCGTGTGATCCCGGCTGTCGTGCTCACACCCAAGCGCTGATCACTGCGACCAGTTCTCGCGGACCTCGGTGAGCCGGATGTGGTTGCCAGAGGGATCGCGGAAGGACGCGTCGACGCCGTAGGGCCGCTCCTCCGGCTCCTCGACGAATTCGACGCCGCGTGCCTTCAGCTCCTCATAGGAGGCGCGGCAGTCTTCGGTCGCGAGGAAGACGGTGCCCGCAAAGCCCTTCGACATCAGGCTGCGGACCTGCTCGGCGGTGTCGGCATCCATCATCGGCGGACCCGGAATCGGCATCAACACGATCGCGACATCCGGCTGCGAGGGCGCACCGAGCGTGAGCCAGCGGAAGTTCCCGAGCTCCGCAAGCGTCACGTCCATGCGCACCTCCAGACCAACGCGCTCGGTGTAAAAGGCAAGCGCCTCCTCCTGGTCGTTGACCCAAAGCTGTGCGACGGCGATCTTGATCATCTCTGCGCTCCTGACTCGAACTGGACTGTGCGCGCAAGGCTAGGTCGCTTCGGGCCCGCTGTCTTCTCGAAAAGTGCGCAGTTGCGGACGCCCATAGGCGCGCAGGATGCAGCTCGGTACGAGTGCATAGCTCGCGGCCGGCGGGAATGCCGAACGGTAGACGGTCGGCGAGCAGCCGTAGGTGCGGGTGAAGCTGGTCGTGAACGAGCCGATGCTGCGCAGGCCGACCGAGAGGCATATGTCGGCGACGGAGCGGTCGGTGCCGCGGAGCAGAGCCGCCGCCCGCTCGAGCCTGCGCGTCAGTAGATAGGCATGCGGGGTCTCACCGAAGGCGCGGCGGAACTCGCGGCTGAAGTGCGCGCGCGAAAGCCCGGCGGCCCGCGCCAGATCATCGACCTCGAGCGCCTGGGAATACTTCGCGTCGGCCAGGTCTCGTGCGCGCAGGAGGTGGCGGGCCGGCGGAGCGAAGACCATGAGGGGTAGTCAGACGCCCGGAAAGGCCAGGGCGGCGCCAGCCTCGGCGGCGAGCAGGTCGGCGAGCTCGTCCGTGGCACGCTGAAGGTCCTCCACCAGTGGGCCTGGACGGCGCGCGTAGAAGAACGCCAGTAGCTCCCCGTAGTACCAGAGCTGATCGGCGGCGCTCTTGTCGGGGAAGCGTCGCCACAGGGCGTCCCCGTCGGCGCGGTAGTCGCGCACGATCGAGCGCGAGTTGTGGACCTTGTCGGCGAGCACGACCCGCAACACGCCGTCGTCAGCAACCTCGGGCAGATGGGCGAGGTAATCCGCCTTGCGCTCGCGCCAGCTGCGCCGGTCGCTGAGCGGCCCGAGCGAGTCCGAGCAGGCGGCGACGATCTCGGCCACACGCGCGCCGAATTTCAGCTCGAGCCGCTGCAGCAGCTCTCGCCCACCGCCGTCCTCGACGCTGTCGTGGAGCATGGCCGCGATCGCCTCATCCTCGCCGCCGCCATCCTCGAGCACGAGCCCTGCGACAACGAGCAGGTGCGCCATGTAGGGAATCTCGGTTCCGGGGCGGCGGCCGGCGTGAAGTTCGACGGCCAGTTCGACGGCAGCGAGGAAGCGGCTGCCGAGCGTGGGCGAGGGCCGAAGCACGATCGGGAGCTTACGGGGCCTCGCGCCGCCGCTGCCCGCGTGCCCGGTCGGATTGCTTCGCCGGGATCAGTCGAGCGTGTCGATCAAATCCGCGATCGACTCGACGACCCGTGAGGCGCGGTAGGGGTGGAGCTCCGCATCCTCGCGGGTTGTGATCCCGGTCAGCACGAGGATCGTCTCCATGCCCGCCTCCAGCCCCGAGACCACGTCAGTGTCCATGCGGTCGCCGATCATCGCGGCCGTCTCGGAGTGGGCGTCGATGGCATTCAGCGCGGAGCGCATCATCAACGGATTGGGCTTGCCGACGAAATACGGCTCGACGCCACTCGCGCGACTGATCAGCGCCGCAACCGATCCGGTCGCCGGCAGCGGCCCGTCAGCCGTGGGCCCAGTCGCGTCGGGGTTGGTCGCGATGAAACGTGCGCCGGCGAGAATGAGCCGGATCGCGCGCGATATCCGCTCGAAGGAGTAGGTGCGCGTCTCCCCCAGCACCACATAGTCTGGGTCTCGCTCGGTCAGGGTGTAGCCGGCGTCGTGCAACGCGGTGGTCAGGCCCGCCTCGCCGATTACGAATGCCGTCCCCTGGGGCCGCTGGGATTCAAGGAAGCGGGCGGTCGCGAGCGCCGAGGTCCAGATCGCCTCCTCCGGCACTTCGAGGCCGCTCGCGCGAAGACGCGCCGCCAGATCGCGCCGGGTGTACATCGAGTTGTTGGTGAGCACGAGAAACGGCGTGCCACGCTCGCGCAGTCGCGCGAGAAAGCGGTCCGCGCCGGGGATCGCGTGTTCCTCGCGCACCAACACGCCATCCATGTCCATGAGCCACGAGTGGATCTCCCGTCGCGTCATCGCCACAGCATGACGCGCCTTCAGGCGGGAGCGAGGATCGCCGCGGCGATCGCGGGCGTCACGTTGCCGCCGGAGACAATCGCGATCACCGGTCCCTCGCCGAGGTCCGCAACCCGGCCGGCAAGTAGCGCCGCCACGGCAACCGCCGCTCCCGGCTCGCAGGCGAGTTTCGTGCGGGCGTAGGTGAAGCGCATCCCCTCGCGAATCTCCTCCTCGTCGAGGTGGACGACTTCGTCGAGGACGCCGGAGCAGACCCCGAGGCAGGCCTCGCCGAAGATTGGAGCCGTGAGCGCGTCCGCGATCGTCGTGCCGGGGTGAGCAGGGCGCTCGGCCCGCTCGATCGCGCGCGGCGCGTTGGTTGCTCGCAGCGTCGCCGTGGCCGAGGGTTGGACGGCGATGACACGCGCCTGCGGCGCGAGCGCCTTGACGGCGAGCGTCACGCCCGAGACCAGGCCACCCCCGCTCGCCGGGACGAGAACCGCAGCGGGCGCGGCGATCTCGGCGCAGATCTCGAGCCCGACGGTGCCCTGCCCGGCGATCACGAGAGGGTCGTCATAGGGGTGAAGGATGATCCGCCCGGAGCGCTCGGCCAGGTCGTGCATCCGCGCGAACCCCTCGGCGCCGTCCGCGGCTTCGAGGTCGACGCTTGCCCCGTAGCCACGCGTCGCGGCCACCTTCGCCTCGCTGGCGGCGCGCGGCATGAAGACCACCAGATCGACGTCGGCCTCAGCGCAGGCGAGCGCGGCGGCCTGCGCCGCGTTACCGGCCGAGACCGTAACGGCTCCGGCCGCACGCTCATCTGCGCTCAGCCCGCTGACGCGGTTCATCAGCCCTCGCAGCTTGAATGAGCCGGTTCTCTGGAAGAGCTCCGCCTTGATGTATGCCTCACGACCGATGCGCTCCCCGAGGCTGCGCGAGCTGAACATCGGCGTTCGGTGGATGCGACCGGACAGCGTTCGCGCCGCAGCGCTGCAATCGTCGAAGTCGGGGATTTGGGTCGAGCTCATCGTGGCTGTGGGGTAGCCGGGCCCAGCCTACTCGCGCACAACGTCAATGCGGCCTGCAGCGCTAGGGGACAAGCCGCGCTCGCTCCACCGTGGAGCTGGCGCGGCGTCCGCGCTATACCGGCGGCTGCGGGTCGTACTGGATCTCGCGACGCACCTCCGCAGCTCGAGCCGGGGAGCAGAGTCGCGCGATCAGGTGCAGCGCGACGTCGATTCCCGCCGAGACCCCGGCGGCGGTGATGACATCGCCGTCGTCCACGTAGCGATCATTCACGCGCACCTCGATATCGCGGCCCAGCGAGGCAAGCAGCTCGAGCGAGGCCCAGTGCGTCGTGGCCGGTCGCCCGTCCAGGAGGCCGGCGTCGGCGAAGACCAGCGAGCCCGTGCAGACGCTGGTCATGAGCGTGCCGGCGCGTTCGAGCGCGCGCAGCCGGTCGCGCACGTCCTCGCGACCCAGTTGGGCCCGCGTGCCGATCCCACCCGGATACACCAGCACGTCGACCTCTCCCAGCTGCTCCCATGTCACGTCGGCGAGCACGCGCAAGCCGTTCGCGCAGCGGATCGGAGCGTCTGTCTCGGCGACGGTGACAACGTCGGCACCATCCTGCGGCCAGTGGTTCGCCCAGGCGGCCAGCACCTCAAAGGGCCCGGCCCAGTCGAGCTCCTCAGCTCCCTCGAATAGCGCGATCGCGATCCGCATCGGATCGCCGAGCCTAGCGAGCAGCGCCAGCGGCCACGGCGAGGCTCCGTACCCTTGGAAGCAACGCCACTGCGGCGCTGAGCCGCCCACACTCCGCTGAAAATCGTTGCTGGCCGACGGTCGCAGATCGACCCGGCGACTCCGAGCGGCCGTGCGCCCGCAGCCGTCCCATGTAGCGTGGGGAGATGACGCGCGTACGGGCACTGCTGGATCTGCTGACCTCCGGACGCGAGTACCGCTACGGCTCAGACCATCGCTCCCAGCGCGGTGAGCTCCACCTCCCCCGCGACGGCGACGGCCCGCACCCCGTGATCGTCACCATCCACGGCGGTTCGTGGTCGACCGGGGTGTCCAAGCCGGTCATGCGAGCGCTCGCCGGCGAGTTGGTCCGTCGCGGCAACGCTGTCTGGAACATCGAATACCGCCGTCTCGGCGGCGACGAAGGCGGCGGCTGGCCGAACACCTTTGCCGACGTCGCGGCGGCAATCGATCATCTCACCGAGCTGCCGGCGCCGCTCGACACAGCCGACGTCACCGTATTCGGGCACTCAGCCGGTGGTCATCTCGCGCTGTGGGCTGCCAGTCGCGGGCGCTTGCCGACGGGCGCGGTGGGGGCCTCCCCGCACGTCGAGCCGGCTGCGGCCATCTCGGCCGCCGGCGTCAATGACCTAGCCCAGAGCTGGCGAGAGGTTCCCGAGGGCATCGTCGGCAAGCTGATGGGAGGCGGACCGGACGAGCTGCCCGCCCGCTACGCGATCGCCGACCCGATCGCGCTGGTGCCGCTCGCGATCCCGGCCCTCCTCGTCCACGGCACCGAGGACGCAACGGTGTCGATACGACGCAGCCGCAACTACGCGCAGGCCGCGTGGGCACTCGGGGCAGGCGTCGAGCTCGTGGAGATCGCGGGCTCCGCCGGTTCGCACCGCAGTCACGTCTTCCCGAGCAGCGAAAGCTTCGCTGCCGTCCTGCGCTGGCTGGACGCGCGCCGGCTACCGCGCTGAGACGCCCTGAAAGAGATCCGCCTGCGGCGGCGGCGCTGGCGCCGCCAGCAGCTCGGGCCCTTCGGCCACATCGCCGCCGACCTTGTTGACGAGCGGGTTGGCCGCGGCTACACGCATCGCCTGCGCGGGGAGCGGGACGCAGAGTGCCTTCGCCGCGAGCGCGTCGAGCTCCGGCGAGAGCCACGCGCGTTCGGCTTCCTCCCCCGGCAGGATCACTGGCATCCGGTCATGGATTGCCGCGACCAGAGCGTTGGCGGCGGTCGTGAGCATCGTCGCCGACTCGATCGCCTCGCCATCGAGCTTGCCGGGCGTCCACAGCCCAGCAAACGCGAACGGCTCGCCGTCGGCGAGAGTGAAGCGGAACGGCACCCGCGGCTGCTTGCGGTCCTCCGGTCGCAGCCACTCGTAGAAGCCGTCGGCCAGCAGCAGCGCGCGTCGCTCGGCGGTCGCGATCAGACGCTTGTAGGCGCTCTTCTGATCAACCGTCTCAGCGCGGGCGTTGATCATCTTGTAGGCGGTCTTGGCGTCCTTGGCCCACGGTGGGATCAGACCCCATCGCATCGCGCGCGCCTGCGGCTCCCCGTCCTCGCCGAGAACCACCGCGATGATGGTCTGGGTGGGCGCGATGTTGTAGCGGCGCGAGCCCTCCCGGAACGGAATGCTGACGCCGAAACGGCGCTCGAGCGCAGCCGGCTCAGCAGTATTCGTGTAGCGCCCGCAGATACACCCAGGCTAGCGAGCCGCCGCGCCGTGCGCGCGCGTGCGTCACGATTGTCGGATCCGATGCCGAGGCTAATGTGCAGGAAGGAGCGCTACCCGTGGCCGACAGCCTCATCAACGGCGCACAGCCTGCCGGAAGGAACGCTTAGCCCTCGCCGGGGGGCTGTGGCACGCGGCGCGTGCGGCCCGCAAGATGAGCGGCATAGATCCTGAGAGGCGCCGGGCGGACGACCAGCACGTTCGCCGCCCGACACGGCCCCGACGCCGGCTCGGGAGACGGCTCGCCGGGCTCAGCGTGTTCCTCGGGGTCGTCGTCGCGGTGGCGGTCGTGGTGGTCTCCTCGCTGCACCTGCATCCGTTCGGCACCACCGCGCCGACGCGCACCTCGCGGCCACCCACCACCGGTCCCACGAAATCGGCGCCCCCGCGGCGCCGAGTGCGACTCGCCACGATCTCTGCTGGCCTGCTCAGCGCTCCGCTCTCGCGCCTGGCGGCCGTCCCCTACGGCACCGGCGGCATGCTCTTGATGGGCGGCCTCGATGCTGCGGGCGCGCCCACGGACACGGTCCAGGACTTCCAGGGGGCAAGCGTCACCGACGCGGGGACGCTCCCCATCTCGGCTGCGTCGGCGGTCGCCGCGGTGCTCGGCGGCGACGTCTATTTGTTTGGCGGCGAGAGCTCGACCATCTACCAGCTGAGCGGCACCAGCTTCGAGATCGCGGGCAACCTCCCGAGCGCGACCGCCGATGCCGCGGTGGCCACCGTCGCCAACACAGCTTACGTGATCGGCGGCTACAGCGGCACGACCGAGCTCAACACGATCGTCGCCTTCAGCCCCGGCGCCCCGCCGGAAACCGTGGCGACGCTGCCGGTGCCGCTACGCTACGCCACCGCCGTCTCACTCGGCGGGCAGGTCTACATCATCGGTGGCGCGACGGCGGGGGTACCCACCGAGACCGTCTACCGTTTCAACCCGGTGACCAAAGCAGTGACGACCTTCACAACGCTGCCCCGCGCACGCGATCGCCAGACCGCGGCCACGCTGGCAGGACGCATCTACGTGATCGGCGGGGAGAGCGCGGCAGGAACGCGCTCGCGCGCGATCTACTCGATCAATCCCTCAAGCGGCACGGTCGATCTCGCGGGACTCCTGCCCGTCGCGCTGGCCGACGCGTCAGCCGTTAAGAGCGGTGGCGCAATCATGGTCGCGGGCGGTACCGACTCCGCAGGCGCGCCGATCGCGAGCATCTACCAGATCAAACGCACGATCTCGTGAGCGAGATGGGCGCGCGCGTGAGCGCGATCCTGGTCGCGCCTGTAAAGGGGTTGCGGGCGATTGCGCGAGAGCAGGTGGAGCTCTCCCGCGACGGCGTGCGCGAGAACCGCCGCTTCATGCTGATCGACGACCGCGGCCGGATGGCGAACGGAAAGCGCCTGGGGATACTCCAAGCCGCGGTCGCCGACTACGACGACGCCAACCGAGCGCTCTCGATCTCGGTGCCGGGACGCCCCTTGCTGGAGGCACGTGTGGAGCACGGTCCGCGCCTTGAGGCAAGCATGTTCTCCACGCCGCTGGCGGTCGACGAGGTGCTTGGACCGTTCTCGGCGGCGCTCTCAGAACACGCGGGCACGGCCCTCCGACTGGTCGAGCCGGTGGCGCCCTGGGGCGCCGTCGACCGCGGCGCCGGGGGCTCCGCGTCGATGATCTCGCGCGCGAGCGTAGAGCGAGTCGCACGCGAGCTCGATGGCAACGAGCTCGACCCTCGACGCTTCCGAATGTTGTTCGAGGTCGATGGCATCACCGCCCACGCTGAGGACCGGTGGATCGGTCGCCCGGTCGTCGTGGGCACGGCGACGATCCTGGCGCGGGGGCATGTCGGGCGCTGTTCGGTCACCACGCTTGATCCCGACAGCGGTGAGCGCGACCACGACACGCTCGGCGCGCTTGCCGCCTACCGCCGGGGCGCGGGCACGACAGAGCCTCTGGCCTGCGGCATCTACGGCGAGGTGCTCGAACCCGGCAGCGTTCGCGTCGGCGACGCAGTCACGCCTGGCTGAGTTTCAGGAGCCGAAGCGCCGTTGGCGCTCGGCGCGGTACTCCTCGTTCTGCTGATGCTCGCCGCGGACCTGGATCGCGATGTAGACGACGATCACGTTCACCACGACGCCGATCCCGCCGAATGTGATGACCAACCCAAAAGTCTCAACCACCGCCCTACTGACTGCGAGCACCGTGCTCCCTTGATCGCTGGTCAGCGGGAGAGTACCGCGTCGCGTAGCCTTGCATCGCGATCACGCACGGAGAGGTGCCGGAGCGGTTGAACGGGCGCGACTGGAAATCGCGTGACGGGGGAAACCTCGTCCGAGGGTTCGAATCCCTCCCTCTCCGCTGGCTCGCGTCGCGGCGCAGAACCCGCAATGGCTTCCGGCCGCGTGACAGTGCTCGCGCTGCGTCGCGGTACGGGCGCCTATGCTGGCGCGCACCGACACGGTCCCAGGGGAAGGAACGCGATGACGGAGCAAGGAGATCGAGTGGAGCAGGTCACGCCGGCGGACATGGTGGCGCGCGCTGAGAGTCTGCGCCCGCGCCTTCTGGCGGAGCAGGCTGCCACCGAAGCACGTCGTTTCTATTCGCTCGAGCTCCACGAGGAGTTTCGCGATGCCGGCTTGTACCGGCTGCTGACGCCGCGCCGCTACGGCGGCCTCGAATTCGACCTCCCGACCTTCTACCGCGTCGTCGTCGCGATCGCGCGCGGTTGCGCATCCAGCGGCTGGATGTTCGCGCTCGGCACCGCGCACTCGCTGCAGCTGGCCTCCTACTTCTCAGCGCAGGCGCAGGACGAGCTCTTTGCGAGCGGACACTTCGTGGCCTCGGCGAGCTTCGGCTTCCAGGATGCGAGCGCAGTGGTGGTCGAGGGGGGCTACCGCATCAGCGGCACCTGGCACTTCTGCTCCGGCGTCCCTCACGCGACCCACCACATGCCGCTCGTGCCGCTCGAGGGCACCAACGGCATCGTGGCGGTGGTCCCACGGGAGCAATTCGAGATGCTCGACAACTGGGGCGACCTGATCGGGCTGAAGGGAAGCGGCTCCCACAGCGTCGTGATCGAGGACGTCTTCGTTCCCACCCACCGCACGATCACCCTCGAGGAGTGGCTGGCGATCGGCGTCAGTGAGACCCCCGGCTACACGCTCCACGGCAACCCGCTCTACGGCGGCTCGTTCATGGCCGTCGCGCTTGGGGAGCTGAACGCCGTGCAGGTCGGTGCCGCGCAGGGCGCGATCGACGAGTACGAGCGACTGCTCCAGCGCCCGACGCGCCAGGCCGGAGCGGCCGAGGGCCGCAAGCGTTCCGAGGACCCCGACTTCCAACGCCTACTGGGCCTGGCGCTCTCCTACACCGATGCCGCGGAATCGATCCTGATTCGCTGCGGCGAGCTTTACCACGCCTACGCGCGCGAGGCGATGGAGGGCGGAGCACCCTTCGGGCAGGAGCGCACCTTCCGCATCTACGGCCAGCTGATGACCGCCCACAAGCTGTGCTGGGAGGCTGGGGACATGGTCTTCCGCGCCGGCAGCACGACCGGCGCCCGCGACGGGGCTGTGCTCCAACGCTTCTGGCGCGACCTCTGCGCGTTTCGCACCAATGGCATCCACCAACACGATTTCCGCGCCACCGCGATCGCCCAGGCGCACCTCGGCCAGCCGATCGACTTCTTCGAGCAAACCTAGCGACAGCTGATGCCTGCTTCTCGCCGCTCGCGTCCCCGCGCACGGGGACGGCTCAGCGCTAGGAGAAACCCGCCTCGCTGTCCTCGCGCGAATAGACACGAAAGGCGATCAACGTCTCGGTGGCGACCACACCTTCGATCTTTGCCAGGCGCCCGGAGACGATCTCGGCGAGCTCGTCGTTGGTGGCCACGCGGATGTGAGCCACGAGATCGACGCGGCCAGCAACGGAGTAGACCTCGTAGACGCCGGGGACCCCGGCGACCTCCTCGCCGGTCGCTTCGATCTGGCCACGCCCGGCGTTGATGAGGACGACTGCTCTGACCATGCCGCCACAGCCTAGCTCCCCACGGCCAGGCTCTGGCGGATGGGCTGGCCCGCGCGCTCACACATCGCTGCTGCCACCGGCTCCCCAGCCGCTGCGCGCCCCTCGATGGGGCTGTTAGCCTTTCGACGACGGCGAGACAATCGCCATGACCCGAAGGATTTGTGAATGGCTGAGCGGTCCTTTGCCGCCGAGGTGGAGCAGCTGCGCAACGGAGCCGGGACGACGCTACGCGTGGAAGGGATCCTCGCGGTCACCAAAGCGTTGTTGCAGTCGGGTGTGGCGTATGTCGGCGGCTATCAGGGCGCTCCGATATCGCACCTGATGGATGTCCTCAGCGATGCGCAGGACATCCTTGAGGAACTCGGCGTCTACTTCGAGAACAGCGCATCGGAGGCGACCGCGGCCGCGATGCTCGCGGCCTCCGTGAATTACCCACTGCGCGGGGCGATCACCTTCAAATCGACCGTCGGCCTCAACGTCGCATCGGATGCGCTCGCGAACCTGGCCAGCGGCGGCGTCACCGGCGGCGCGCTCGTGATCCTCGGCGAGGATTACGGCGAGGGCTCGAGCATCATGCAGGAGCGCTCCCACGCCTTCGCGATGAAGTCACAGATGTGGCTGCTCGACCCGCGGCCGAACGTGCAGTCCATCGTCGACGCCGTCGAGGCCGGTTTTGAGCTGTCTGAGGTTTCCAACACGCCGGTCCTGCTCGACCTGCGACTGCGCTCCTGCCACCTGCACGGACCGTTTGTGGCCAAGGACAACAAGCGGCCGCCGATGACCGTCAAGGACGCGATCGAGAACCCGGTCCGCGACGTCAACCGCATCGTGCTCCCCCCTGCGAGCTTTCTGCACGAGCAGGAGAAGATCAACAACCGCTGGCCCGCCGCCGTGCGCTTCATCAAGGAGCGCGGCCTCAACGAGGTCATCCACAACGATCGCGCCGACGTCGGGATCATCGTGCAGGGCGGGCTGTACAACACGCTCAACCGTTCGCTTGAGCTGCTCGGCTGCTCCGACGCCTTCGGTGACACCCGTGTGCCGCTCTATGTCATGAACGTGACCTATCCGGTGGTCGACGACGAGGTCGTGGCGTTCTGCTCGGACAAGCGGGCGGTGCTGCTGCTCGAGGAGGGTCAGCCCGACTACATCGAGCAGAACATCAACGCCATCCTGCGGCGCGGCGAGGTGCCGACCGCGCTCCACGGCAAGGACATGCTGCCGATGGGTGGCGAGTACACCGCGGCCGTGATCACGCGCGGCGTCGCGCAGTTCCTGCGCCGATATCTGCCGGAGGCGATCGTGCACGAGCCGGCGCTGCTGCGCGAGCCAGGCGACCCCGCAAGCCCGTTCGCGCCGCGAGTCGAGGCGGAGCAAGTGCTCCCGCGCGCTCCCGGCCTGTGCACGGGGTGCCCGGAGCGCCCGATCTTCGCGGGCATGAAGCTCGCCGAGCGAGAGACGGGCCAGACCCACCACGTGAGCGCGGACATCGGCTGTCATCTGTTCTCGATCAACGCGCCGTTTCACATCGGAGCGACCACGATGGGCTACGGCCTCGGCTCCGCGGGCGCCGCGGCGCTGAACTCAAAGGACGCTGACCGGCGCACAGTCGCCGTCATGGGTGACGGCGGCTTCTGGCACAACGGCCTGACCAGCGGTGTCGGCAATGCGGTCTTCAACGAGAACGACCAGGTTCTCGTCGTCGTCGACAACAACTACGCCGCCGCCACCGGCGGCCAGGATCTGCTCTCCTCGAAGGCGCCGCTTCCCAAGCGCTCGACTCAGCACCCGATCGAGAAGGCGGCGCGGGGGGTGGGGGTCAAGTGGGCTCGGACGATCGACGACACCTACGACGTCGGCGATGTGAAGGCGACCTTTGTCGAGGCCTTCACGACGAAAGACAAGGGGCCCAAGCTTCTCGTCATGCAGAGCGAGTGCCAGCTCAACCGCCAGCGCCGTGTGCGCCCCGAGACCGCCAAGGCGCTCAAGGCCGGCAAGCGGGTAGTTCGCGAGCGCTTCGGCGTGGATCCCGAAACCTGCACCGGCGACCACGCGTGTATCCGCCTCTCGGGCTGCCCCTCGCTGACGATCAAGTCAAACCCGGACCCCATGCGCATTGATCCGATCGCGACAGTGCTCGACAGTTGCGTCGGCTGCGGGGTGTGTGGCACCAACGCCCATGCGGCGGTGCTGTGCCCCTCGTTCTATCGAACGGATCTGATTCACAACCCGACGCCCGTGGATCGGGCGCGTGCGCGAATCAGATCCTGGTGGATCAAGGTTCTCTCGCGCGGCCTCGAGCGGCGTGCCGCTCGGTTTGAGCCCGCGACCTGATGTCGAGCTGGTCGGAGGGCGATCGACCGATTACGCTGGCGATCCTCGCGCTGGGCGGCGAGGGCGGCGGAGTTCTCGCCGACTGGGTGGTTGCGGCCGCCGAGCATGCGGGTCTCTTCGCACAGAACACCTCGGTGGCGGGAGTCGCTCAGCGCACCGGCGCGACCGTCTACTACGTCGAGATCTTCCCGCACTCGTTCGGTGAGCCCAACGGGCGCGTCCGCTCCGAGCCCGTCCTCAGCGTCTTCCCGACGCCCGGCGAGGTGGACATCGTCATCGCCTCGGAGCTGATGGAGAGCGGGCGTGCGATCCAGCGCGGCTTCGCCACGCCCGATCGCACGACTCTGATCACCTCCACCAATCGCGTCTACGCGATTGACGAGAAAACCGCTCTCGGCGACGGTCGCGTCGACAGCGCGCAACTGCTGGCCTCAGCCGCGCGGTCGTCAAAGCATCTGATCGCGGCGGATTTCATGGCCATAGCGGAGCGCTCAGGCAGTGTCATCAGCGCCTCCCTGTTCGGCGCGCTCGCCGGCTCCGGCGCGCTCCCGCTCACCCGCGAGCAGCTCGAGCAGCCGATCCGCGCGTTCGAGAAGGGCGTCGAGGCCTCACTCGCCGCGTTCTCCGGTGGCTTCGAGGTGGCCCAGGCCGCGCTCGCAACCTCAGCACGACCGGCGCCGGTCGAGCTGCCGATGGCGCCCGAGGACAGCGAGCACGCGCGGATCGCGACCGCTGCCGAGGATCCGGGCGCACTCGTCGGCCCCGACCTGCGAGCGCTCGCCGAACGCGTCCGCGAGATGGCGCCCGCGGCCCGCTCGATGATCCTGCACGGCCTGGTCCGCACCGCCGTCTACCAGGACCGCGCCTACGCCGAGCGCTACCTCGATCGGGTCCGGCGCTTTGCCGACCTCGATCCCGACGCCGCGGGTGACGCTCGGCTGACGCTCGAGGCGGCCCGGCACGTGGCGCTGTGGATGTGTTACCAGGACACGATCCAGGTCGCGGCGCAGAAGACGCGCCAACGGCGCATGGCGAGGATCCGCGGCGAGGCCAAGGCACAGGAGCACCAACTGCTCGAGGTGCGCGAGTTCCTGCACCCCCAGATCGATGAGATCACCGACACCATGCCGACACGACTCGGCGCCCGCGCTCGCAACTCGCGCGTCGTTCAGCGTGCGGTGGAGCGCATCACCCACAAGGGGATGATCCTCAACACCAGCTCGGTGGTCGGCTACACGCTGTTGACGACGATGGCGCGGATGCGGCCACTGCGGCCGCGCTCGCTGCGCTTCGTGCGCGAACAGGAGGCGATCGAAGCCTGGATCGAGCAGGCCGTAGCCGCCGCCCAAACGGACCCCGAACTCGCGCGCGAGATCGTCGAATGCCAACGCGTCCTCAAGGGCTACGGCGCCACCTACGCTCACGGAAACGACAGCTTCGCGAAGCTGATGGCGGCGGCGCGCTCGCTGGGTCAGGCCCCCGACGCCCCGGCGCGCCTGTCGGCGCTGCGCGAGGCGGCCCTGGCCGACGAGGACGGCGCCGCGCTGCAAGCGGCACTGCCGAGCGGCGCCGCCGCCTGAGCAGCGCCGGGCTCTCCCCGATCGCGGGCGCGGCCGGGGCGTTGGGCTTCAATCGCGGCTCGACCGCCGCCTGTCGGTCAGCTCTTTGGTACGAGCGCGAGGACTCGCGCCGGGCTTCCGGTACCACCGACAAGCTTCATCGGGGCGACGATCAGCATCGCGCCGGTCGCGGGCAGCCGGGCGATATTGGCAAGCTGCGTGAGCCCGTACTTGCCGGCTCCGAGCATGTAGTTGTGGACCGGAAAGGGCGGGTCAAAGCCGCCTGCCGCGCCCGCATCGATACCAACGGTCTCGACCCCCAGACCGATCAGCGGAGTCTCGTGGGCGAGGTATCGCGCGCAATCGGCGTCGAGCCCAGGCGAGCGGGGCTGGCCCGAGCCGGCGTTGAGAAACGCCTCGGTGTCATCGGCGCGACTATCCCAGCCGGTGCGAAGGAACAGCCAGCCGCCCTCCGGCAGCGGACCGTTGTCTGACTCCCAGGCGCGTAGGTCATCGACGCGCAGCAGGTAGTCGGGATCAGCTTCTGTCTCGGCGACGCGGTCGAACACCACGACCGGCCCGATCAGATCTGACGGCGGCATCGTCGCCAGGTCGGCCTTGTCCTGCCCGGTGATCCAATGGATCGGAGCGTCGAAGTGCGTGCCGACGTGCTCGCCGACCTCGAGCCACCGCCAGGCCCAGGCCGGACCACGGTCGTCGTAATGCGAGATCTCGTGGACCTTCAGCCCGGGGGTGTTCGCGAACGGCTCGGGCAGGTGGATGATCGGCGTGCTCTCGCTGAGTGGCTGGGTGAGATCGACGACCTCCACCTCACCCCCCGCGAGGGCCGAGAGCAGCGAGCTGACGGGTCCGGACATGGTGTCTCCTTGGTTTGACTGGTGCGAGCGGCGCTCACGCCGACCCGAGCGCGGTGCGCAGGGACTGGGGTAGCGGCGCCGCGCGGTCGTCGACGACGTGGACTGCCGTGACGTTGCCGCGCACCGCCTCCTCGCCATCCTTGCTGACGACGAACTCGTAGCGCAGCGACGAGCGGCCGATCTCGGCCACCGTCACCTCGATCGTGACGAGGTCGTCGAAGCGCAGCGCCTCGGAATACGAAGCGTTGGCGGCGACACGGGGCAGCGTCCCGAAGAGCGACGCAACACCGCGGTCGCGCAGGAACTCGACCTCTGCGTCGGCGAACCAGTCGAAGGCGGCCTGGAAGCGGATTCGCCCCGAGGTGTCGCAGTCGTTCCAGGAAACCCTTCGCTGCATCGCCACGTCGCCAAGACTAGCTTGACTGACTGATTTACTTCAAGTATCAAATATCGAGTGATGAGCGGGAGAATGCGGTGAAGATCGCCTGCGTCGGCGGCGGCCCGGCGGGTCTCTACTTCGCGATCTCCGCGAAGCTCCGCGAGCCCGGCCACGAGATCTCCGTGTACGAGCGCAACCGCGCCGGCGACACCTTCGGCTGGGGGGTCGTGCTCAGCGACCAGGTGCTCGAGACGCTCCGCGAGAACGACCCGGCGACCGCCGACGCGATCCACGCCAACTTCGCCTATTGGGACGACATCGACATCATCCGCCGCGGCCGCTCGATCCGCTCCGGTGGCCACGGTTTCTGCGGCATCGGTCGCAAGCGTCTCCTGAACATCCTCCAGGAGCGCGCCGGCGAGCTCGGCGTAAAGCAACATTTCGAGAGCGAGATCGACGATCTCGACGCGATCTCCCGGAGCGACCTTGTCGTCGTCGCCGACGGCGCCAACTCCACCGTGCGTGAGCGCTACGCCGAGGACTTCCAGCCGCACATCGATCTGCGCCCCAACCGTTTCATCTGGCTTGGGTCCGACCGCAAGCTCGACGCCTTCACGTTCGTATTCGAGGACACGCCGCACGGAACGATCTGGATCCACGCCTACCAATTCGAGGCCGAAACCTCGACGGTCATCGTCGAATGCTCGCCCTCGACCTGGGACGGACTGGGCTTCGCGGAGCTGGACGTCGACCAGACGATCGCGCGCTGCGAAGAGATCTTCGCCGCCTTCCTCGGCGGCGCCAAGCTCCGATCAAACGCCAAGCACCTGCGTGGATCCGCCGTCTGGCTGCGCTTTCCACGGATCCACTGCGAGCGCTGGTACCGCGGCAACGTCGTGCTGCTGGGAGACGCCGCCCACACCGCGCACTTCTCGATCGGCTCGGGCACGCGGCTGGCGATGGAGGACGGCATCGACCTGGCAGACCGGCTCCTCACCGGCGATCTCCAGGAGGCGCTCGAGGGCTACGAGGCCTCTCGCAAGCTGGAGGTCATGCGTCTGCAATCCGCCGCCCGCAACTCGATGGAGTGGTTCGAGCACCTGTCGCGCTACGAGTCGCTCGAGCCGGAGCAGTTCGCCTACGCGCTGCTCACCCGCAGCCAGCGCGTCAGCCACGAGAACCTCCGCCTGCGCGACTCGGCGTACCTGGCGAGCCTCGAGGGCTGGTTCGCGCAACGGGCGACGGGCGACGGCGCGGCACTCTCGCGCCCACCCATGTTCACGCCGCTGCGCCTGCGCGAGCTCGAGCTGGCGAATCGAGTCGTCGTCTCGCCGATGTCGATGTACAGCGCCGTCGACGGCATGCCCGATGACTTCCACCTCGTGCACTACGGCTCGCGCGCCCAGGGCGGCGCGGCGATGGTGGTGACCGAGATGACCGACGTGACACCAGATGGCCGAATCACTCCGGGCTGTGCGGGGATATGGAATGACGAGCAGGCCGCGGCGTGGAAGCGGATCGTGGACTTCGTCCACGGCAGCACGCCGGCGAAGATAGCGCTGCAGCTCGGTCACGCCGGCCCCAAGGGCGCGACCAAGCTCGAGTGGGAAGGCGCCAACGAACCGATCGGCGCCGACAGCTGGCCGCTGCTTGCGGCCTCGGCGATCCCCTGGACGCCTGCCAATCAGACGCCCCGAGCCATGACGCGCGCCGACATGGACGAGGTGACGCAGGCATATGTGGAGGCGGCCGTGCGCGGAGCCGCCGCCGGCTTTGACATGGTCGAGTTGCATTTCGCCCACGGGTACCTGCTGTCGAGCTTCATCACGCCACTCACGAACGTGCGCACCGACGAGTACGGCGGCAGCCTCGCCAATCGCCTGCGCTATCCGCTCGAGGTCTTTCACGCCGTGCGGGCCGCCTTCCCCGACGAGCGCCCGATCTCGGTGCGCATCTCGGCCACCGACTGGGTCGAGGACGAGGGCATCGGCGGCGCCGAAGCCGTGGAGATCGCCCGGGTCTTCGCCGACGCGGGAGCGGACGTGCTCGACATCTCCGCCGGCCAGACCTCGACGCGGGCCCGACCGATCTACGGCCGCATGTTCCAGACCCCCTTTTCCGACCAGGTCCGAAATGAGGCGGGCGTGGCCACGATGGCCGTCGGCAACATCACCGAGCCCGACCACGTCAACTCGATCATCATGTCCGGCCGCGCCGACCTCTGCTGCCTGGCACGCCCACATCTCGCCGACCCGAACTGGACGCTGAGGGCCGCGGCCGAGCTCGGCTACACCGAGCTGTGCTGGCCCAATCCCTACATCGCGGGCGGGGAGCAGCTGCAACGCCTGGCGCGGCGCGCGGCCGAGATGGCGGTGCGGGTCTGATGGGCTCACTCGACGGCCAGCACGCGCTCGTCAGCGGCGCCGGGTCGGGTATCGGCACGGCGATCGCTGCCGCGCTCGCAGCGGAGGGGGCGAGGCTGACCCTGGTCGGACGCGACGCCGGCAGGCTCGAGCGCGCCGCCGCGCAGATCGGTGTCAGCGCGGACACGGTGGCCTGCGACGTCACTGACGAGGCGGCCGTGGCCCGCCTGCAATCGCACGCCGGCCAAGTCGACGTCCTCATCAACAACGTCGGGGCGGCGGAGTCCGAGCCGCTGGCGCGCACGAGTCTCGAGCTCTGGCACCGCATGCTCGACGTGAACGCCACCAGCGCGTTCCTGCTCTGCCGCGCGTTCGCTCCCGCCATGGCGGCGCGACGCGACGGGCGCATCGTCAACGTCGCCTCCGTCGCCGGCGAGCGCGGCTATCCCTACGTTGCGGCCTACTGCGCCGGCAAGCACGCGGTGGTCGGCCTGACGCGAGCGCTCGCGCTCGAGCTCGTTCGCGCGTCTGTCACGGTCAACGCGGTCTGCCCGGGATACACAGAGACGCCGATGCTCGATCGCGCCGTGGAACGCATCGTCTCGGTCACCGGCCGCGACGCCAACGCCGCCCGGCAAGCGCTCCTGGCCGACAATCCGCTCGGTCGTTTCGTGCGCCCGGAGGAGGTGGCCTCGGCGGTCGCGTGGCTGTGTGCCCCAGCGCAGGCGGCGGTGACCGGGCGGACCATCACGGTCGCCGGCGGAGAGGTCGTCTGATGGATGCCCAGGACTCGCGCGAACGGCTGCGGCTATGGCTTCGGCTGCTCGCGGCGTCCAACGAGATCGAGCGCGTACTGCGCCGACGCATCCGAGCTGAGTTCGGGACAACGCTTCCGCGCTTCGACGTGCTCGCCGCGCTCGACCGGGCGCCGAACGGTCTCTCTATGAGCGAGCTTTCCCGCCAGCTGATGGTCACCAACGGAAACACGACGACAATCGTGGCCGCACTCGCGGAGGAGGAGCTCGTGCAGCGAACCGTCGCACCCCACGACCGCCGCAGCATCTCGGTCGAGCTGACCGAGAGTGGCCGCGACCGCTTTGAGCGAATGGCCGACGTGCACGCCCACTGGGTGACTGAGCTGCTCGCCGGCATCGACGAGGCAGACGTCGACCAGCTTTCGCGCGGCCTGCACGAGGTCCGGCTCGTGATCCAGGCGAACGCTGAGACCGGCGCCTTCGCGGAGGGCATGCGATGACCGACGGGCTAGGCGTGGAGGTGGCTGACCACGTCGCGACGTTGACGCTCGATCGCCCGGCTCAGAAGAATCCGCTGACCTTCGAGCTCTACGCCGCCCTGCGCGACTTCTTCGACGCCGTCGCCCAGGACGCCGATATCCGCGCGATCGTTCTGACGGGGGCCGAGGGCAACTTCTGCTCCGGCGGCGACGTGCACGAGATCATCGGCCCGTTGATCGGCCGCTCAATGCCGGAGCTGCTGGCCTTCACGCGGATGACGGGCGCCGTGGTCAGCGGCATGCGCAACTGCCCACAGCCGATCGTCGCCGCGGTCGACGGAGTCTGCGTCGGCGCCGGTGCGGCGCTTGCGATGGCCTCCGACATCCGGCTCGCAACGTCGTCCGCGAAGACCGCTTTCCTCTTCGCGCGCGTTGGCCTCGCCGGCTGCGACATGGGCGCCTGCGCCATCCTGCCCCGCATCATCGGCCACGGCCGTGCCGCCGAACTGCTCCTGACGGGGCGATCGATGGACGCCCAGGAGGCCGAGGCTTGTGGCTTCTACAGCCGCCTTCTCGACCCCGATGAGCTCTTGCCGGAGGCCCAATCATTGGCGGCGCGACTCGCGGCCGGGCCGAGCTTCGCGCACGCGATGACGAAGGCGATGCTCGGCCAGGAATGGACGATGGGGGTCGATCAGGCGATCGAAGCCGAGGCCCAGGCACAGGCCATCTGCATGCAGACGCACGACTTCGAGCGCGCCTACCGGGCGTTCGTCGCACGCGAAAAGCCCAGCTTCGAAGGGAACTAAAAACAATGCCTGACTCGAGCTTCCTGGATTGGCCGTTCTTCGAGCCGCGCCACCACGCGCTGAAGCAGGAGCTCGACGCCTTCGCCTCGAGCCTCGGCCCGTTAGCCCACGACGACTCCGACGCGGATGCAACCTGCCGGGAGCTGGTGAAGCGCCTCGGCGAGTCCGGGCTGCTGCGACTGAGCAGCGAGCTCGACGTGCGCTCGTTGTGCCTCGCTCGCGAGACGCTCGCCTATCACGGCGGCCTGCCGGACTTCGCCTTCGCGATGCAGGGTCTCGGCTCCGGAGCGGTGACCCTGTTCGGCACGGAGGCGCAGCAAGCGCAACTGCTGCCGGCGGTCAGAGCGGGTACGGCGATTCCGGGCTTCGCGCTCTCGGAGCCCGACGCCGGCTCCGACGTCGCCGCTCTGGAGATGACCGCACAGCTCGATGGCGACTCATACGTGCTCGATGGCGTCAAGACATGGATCTCAAACGGCGGTATTGCCGATGCCTACGTCGTCTTCGCGCGCACCGGCGACGCGGCTGGAGCTCGCGGCCTCTCGGCATTCCTCGTCCAGGCCGACACGCCCGGGCTGCGCGTCCGCGAGCGCATCGAGGTGATCGCCCCGCATCCGCTCGCGACCCTCGTCTTCGAGGGCTGCCGCGTGCCGCTCGAGCAGCTGATCGGGGGGTCGGGCAACGGCTTCAAGGTGGCGATGGCGACGCTCGACGTGTTTCGCCCGACGGTGGGGGCGGCGGCCCTCGGGTTCGCACGCCGGGCGCTGGATGAGGCGCTCACGCGCGTCAGCTCGCGTGAGCTCTTCGGCGCCCCGCTCGCCGACCTCCAGCTGGTCCAGGGCAAGCTCGCGGAGATGGCGCTGGACATCGACGCTGCCGCGTTGCTGATCTACCGCGCCGCCTGGGCCAAGGACTCGGGCGCGGCGCGGATCACGCGTGAGGCCGCGATGGCCAAGCTCTACGCGACCGAGGCCGCCCAGCGCGTCGTCGACGCCGCCGTCCAGCTCCACGGCGGCCTTGGCGTGAAGAGCGGACACCCCGTCGAGCGCCTTTACCGCGAGGTACGGGCACTGCGCATCTATGAGGGTGCCAGCGAGGTGCAGCAGGTCATCATCGCCCGCCAGGCGCTCGCGGCGCACGCCGCGCAGACGGAGCGATGACGGTCATTGACTCCTTCGCGAGCGACGGGCTGCCGCCGCTCGAGGAGTGGCCCGATCTTCTGATCGAGCCGCTCGGGTACCCGCAGCGCTTGAACTGTGCGGCGGCGCTGCTCGACGAGACGATCGCCGCCGGCCACGGCGGCGACATTGCCCTGCTCGGCGATTCCGAGGTCCTGACCTACGACGAGTTGAGGGTCAAGGTCGATCGGATCTGCCACGTCCTCGTCGGCGAGCTGGGCATCGTGAGCGGCAACCGCGTCCTCCTCCGTGCCCCCAACAACCCGACCCTGGTGGCTTGCTGGTTGGCGGTGGCGAAGGCCGGCGGGATCGTCGTCGCGACGATGCCGCTGCTGCGACGCAAGGAGCTCACGGAGGTGATCGAGCACGCCGAGATCGGCCTCGCGCTGTGCGACGACCGCCTGCTCGAAGAGCTCGCCGGCGCCTGCGAGCGAGTTGTCTCCTTTGCGGAGCTCGCCGAGTTGGCCGCGGATAAGCCTGCCGTGTTCGACCCCGTCGACACCGCCGCCGACGATGTCGTCCTCATCGGCTACACGAGCGGAACCTCCGGCACGCCGAAGGGCACCCTGCACTTCCACCGCGACGTCCTGGCGGTATGCGACAGCTTCTCGCGTGAGGTCCTTCGTCCGAACGCCACGGACGTGTTCATCGGGTCGCCGCCGATCGCCTTCACCTTCGGGCTCGGGGGGCTCGTCCTCTTCCCGATGCGCGTCGGCGCAGCGAGCGTGCTGCTCGAGCAGGCAGGACCCGACGAGCTCCTCGCGGGGATCGAGCGCCACCGCGCGACGATCTGCTTCACCGCGCCGACCGCCTACCGGCGGATGCTCTCAGTCGGCGTGAGCGGCCGCGTTGAAAGCCTGCGCCGCTGTGTCTCGGCCGGAGAAGCCCTGCCCGCCACCGTCTACCACGCCTGGCTCGAGGCCACAGGGATCCGCCTGATCGACGGGATCGGCGCGACGGAGATGCTGCACATCTTCATCAGCGCCGCCGACGACGACATCAGCCCAGGCGCGACCGGGCGCGCGGTGCCCGGCTATGAGGCTCGTGTCGTCGACGAGCAGATGCGCGACGTCGAGCCCGGCACCGTGGGGCGACTCGCGGTCCGCGGGCCGACAGGCTGCCGCTACCTCAACGACCCACGCCAGCGCGACTACGTCCGCGACGGCTGGAACCTGACCGGCGACGCTTACGTCCTGGACGAGGACGGCTACTTCATCTACCAAGCGCGCCTCGACGACATGATCGTCAGCGGGGGCTACAACATCGCCGGACCGGAGGTCGAGCAGACGCTCCTGGGACACGCAGCGGTGGCTGAGTGCGCGGTCATCGGCTGGCCCGACGAGGCGCGCGGAATGATCGTCAAGGCGTTCGTGGTCCTGCGCGGCGGCGACGAGCCGGCGCTCGAGCCCAGCGACGCGCTGGCGCGCGAGCTGCAGGACTACGTCAAGGCGCAACTCGCGCCCTACAAATATCCCCGCGCGATCCAGTTCATCGAGGACCTTCCGCGCACCGAGACCGGCAAACTGCGCCGCTACGCGCTGCGCGAGAGTGGTTCCTGAGCCATGGCGGATTACCTCAACCCCCCCGGCTGGCCGCCGCCGCGCGGCTACTCCAACGGGGTCGCCGCCTCCGGGCGCCAGGTTTTCGTGGCCGGCCAGATCGGCTGGGATGAGACCGAATCACTGGTCGAAGGCGGGCTCGTGAACCAGGTTCGCCAGGCACTCACCAACTGCTTGGCAGTGCTCGCGCAGGCGGGCGCCGGACCGGAACACATCGTCCGCATGACGTGGCTCGTCGCAGACCGTGGCGACTACGTCGCCAAGCGCCCGGCGCTCGGCGAGGTCTACCGGGAGCTCATGGGCGCGAGCTACCCGGCGATGAGCCTCTACGAAGTCGGCCTGCTCGAGCCCGGGGCCCTGGTCGAGATCGAAGTGACGGCTGTCGTTCCCGAGCCCTGAGCGTCGACGACGGGCGCGATCGACGCGCCAGGCGCCTAGGAGCGATCGCGCGCGGATCGTCGCTGCAGGAACTCGGCGATCCCCTTCCGTGCTGGCTCGGACCCGAGCGCGATCGCGAAGGATTTGCGCTCGACCTCCAGACCCACTTCCAGCGGCGCCTCGAAGGCGGTGTTCACCGCACCCTTCGCCAGGCGCGTGGCGACCGAGCTGCGTGAGGCGATTTCGGCGGCGAGCGCAGCTGCCTCCTCGAACCACCCTTCCTCACCGGCGACCCGGGCTATGAGACCCGCGGCGAGCGCTTCCTCGGCCGACAGCAGGCGGCCGCTGAGCACAACGTCCATCGTCTTGGCCTTCCCGATCGCGCGCGCCAAGCGCTGCGTTCCGCCGGCCCCGGGGATCAACCCGAGCTTCGTCTCCGGCAGGCCGAACTGCGCCGACTCCGAGGCAACGATGATGTCGCTCATCAAGGCCAGCTCGCAGCCGGCGCCGAGACAGAAGCCGGAAACCGCGGCTACCACCGGCAGCCGCGTGGCGCGGATGCCGTCCCACAGTCGGGCTCGCTCGCCGAAGTAGTAGTCGATCGTGTCGAGCTCAGCGAGCGCGTTGAGATCCGCGCCCGAGGCGAATACGCGGTCGCTGCCGGCGATCACGGCCGCGCAGACCTCTGCCGCCGCGTCGAAGTCGGCGAGAGCCGCGGCGATCTCGCGCAGCGTGTCGTTGGTGAGCGCGTTGCGCGTGTCGGGGTCGTCGAGGCGAATCGTGCCGACTGCGCCGACCACCTGGACGCTGACGCGGGCTGGCTCGGACACGCCGGGCAGACTAGTCCCTGCTGGTCCTCGGGGCCTTTGCGCATATGCTTGGGCCGGATCGCCGCCGGGGTGCTCGCCAGGGTTCCTCGTTGCGGACTCCTCCCCCTGCCATGAGCGCAACCCCTTCACGCATCGGCGTCGCCGGCCTCGGCACGATGGGCTCAGGCATCGCGCAGCTCTGCGTCGAGGCCGGCCTGGAGACCGTCGCCTTCGACACCTCCGAAGGCGCCGGCAAGCGCGCGGCTGAGCGAATCGGGCATTTCCTGCGCCGCAAGGTGGAGAAGGGACAGCTCGAGGAGGGAGCTGACGAGCGAGCTCTGACACAGCTCTCCACGACGACGCAACTCGACGAGCTCGGGAGCTGCGATTTCGTGATCGAAGCAGTGTTCGAGGACCTCGACGTCAAGCGCGCCCTCTTCGGCGAGCTGGAGTCGGTCGTCCCGGCCGACACGATCCTCGCCACGAACACCTCGGCCCTTTCGGTGACAAGCGTTGCCGCCGCGACCTCGAGTCCCGAGCGGGTCGTCGGCATGCACTTCTTCAACCCCGCGCCGCTGATGGCCCTCGTCGAGATCGTGCGCGGCGAGCGCAGCGCCGCGGCGTCCGTGGAGACGGCGACCGAGTTGGCGCGCCGCCTCGGTCGCCAGCCGGTCGTGTGCGACGACACCCCGGGCTTCATCGTCAACCGCACGCTGATCCCCCTGCTCAACGACTGCGTCCGCATCCTCGAGGAGACCGGCGTCGCCCCCGAGGACCTCGATCGGGCACTGGAACTCGGTGCCGGCTGGCCGATGGGGCCTGCACGCCTGCTCGACCTCGTTGGACTCGACATCCACCTGCATGCGGCCGAGGCGCTGTATGAGAAGCTGCGCGAAACGCGGATGGCGCCCCCGCCGCGTGTCTCGCGGATGGTCGAAGCCGGCAAGCTCGGGCGCAAGACGGGCGAGGGGTTCTACCGCTACGACGCAGCGGCCGAGTAGGCGCCCGCCAGCGGCGTCTGATCGGCGGCGGCATGCCCCAACCGCGCCTGCGTCGCCTCGTCCAGCTCTATCTGGGTCTTGGGCTGTACGGCACGAGCTCCTCGCTGCTGCTGCTCGGCGGCCTCGGCCTGGACCCCTGGGACGTCCTCCACCAAGGACTCTCGCGACAACTCGGACTGGGCGTGGGAACCTGGGCGATCATCGTCGGCCTCGCGGTCCTGCTGCTGTGGATCCCACTGCGCCAGAAGCCGGGGATCGGAACGATCAGCAATGTGATCCTCGTCGGGGCGGTGATCGATCTGATCCTCGCGGTGGTCCATCCGCCCCACGCCCTGGCACCGCGGATCCTGCTGCTGCTTGGCGGTGTGTTCCTCAGCGGCGTCGCGACCGGCGCCTACATCGGCGCCGGTCTCGGTCCGGGGCCGCGCGACGGCCTGATGACCGGCTGGGCGCAGCGCGGCCATCGGATCTGGGTGGTGCGGACGACGCTCGAGATCTCCGTGTTGGTGGTCGGCTTCGTGCTCGGTGGAACGGTCGGCGTCGGCACGCTCGTCTATGCGATCTCGATCGGACCGCTCGCCCACTTCTTCATCCCGCTGCTGGCCATCCGCTCCCCTGCCTCGCGCGCGAGCGCTCAGCCGAGCACGGTCAGGGCAGCGGACGCTGAAGAAACATCAGATCGAGCCACCGATCGAACTTCCACGCCACCTCCGACAGCCTCGCAACAGTCGTGAATCCGAGCCGCTCGTGCAGGCGGATGGAGGCCAGATTGTCAGCGTCGACCCCGGCGATCATGGAGTGCTTGCCCAGCGCGCTCGCGCGCGCTATCAGCGACGTCAGCAGCATCGTCCCCACGCCCGCGCCGCGGCGATCGGCGCGGACGTGGACGGAGTGCTCGACCGTGAATCGGTAGCCCGGCCAGGTGCGAAAATCGCCGAAGCTGCCGAAACCCACCACCCCGCTCCCGTCGGTCGCGACGATCACCGGGTATCCCGCGGCCTGACGCGCGATGAACCAGCGCTCGCGTTCCTGGAGCGTCACGGGCATGTCGCTGAAGACCGCGGTCGAATTCGCGATCACCTCGTTGTAGATCGCCAGAACGTCGTGAAGATCCGTCTCCGCTGCCTCGCGGATGACAGCCTCGGCACCGATTCCGCGCGGACTTTCGCCACCCTCGGATGCGATCATGGCGCCAGCCTAGTGCCTGAGCGGAGACGCGAAAACGCTGATCGCCCGCAGCCACGGAGCGGCGCTGTCCCGCCACAGCGCAGTTGTGATCAAATATCCAAAGTCGCGACAGGGGTCTGGAAGGTGATTGCTGCCGCCCTTGTTTCGGGCACTCAGGAGGGCTCCGTATGGCGGATCTGACGCTTCCCATAGGGCTGCATGAGCCTCGCCGAGAGGGCGCGCCCGCGCAGGGCATGGGATTCGGCGAGGCATCGCGCACGGCGACGGCGTGATCGAGCGCATCTGCGTGATCGGAGCGGGCACGGTTGGCGGTCTCCTGGCTGCACATCTGGCCGCGTTTTCCGTGATCGGGGGCTGAGCGTGGCGCAGGGTGTCCAAAGGCTGGCCGTCGCGACCAAGGGCCAGCGCACATTGGCCGACCGCGCCTTCGTCGCGCTGCATGACGCGATCCTGACGGGACAGCTGGAACCCGGCGAGCGGTTACCGATCGAGCAGCTCGGCGGGATTCTGGGGATGAGCGCGATGCCGATCCGGGAGGCGCTGCGGCGTCTGGATGCCGCCGGTTTGGTTGAGAACGTGCCCCACCGCGGCGCCCGCGTGACCGAGCTGTCGCTGGGCGATCTGGGCGAGATCTACGAGGCCCGCCTCGCCCTCGAGCCGCTGGCCGCCGGACGCGCCGCCGAGCGCTTCAGCGAGCGCGATGCTCGGATTGGCAGCGAGCTGTTGGCGGACCTCGAGCGGCGCCCGGACGACGATTCTGCCGAGACCTGGGCAGCCCACAAGGCGTTCCACTTCGCGCTCTACCAAGCGGCCGGCTCGAGTTGGTTGCTGCGACTGATCGAGCCCCTCTGGGAGATGAGCCATCGCTACCTGCTCTCGGTCAGCGTGCCGCGCAAGCTCGAATCGCGAGGAGGCGAGCACGCGATGATCCTGCAAGCGTGCATCGACGGTGACTGCGAGCGCGCCGCGCTGCTGCTCTCCGACCATCTGGAGACAACCGCCAACGACGTTTCCCTTGCGATGGGCGGCGAGGCGCTGTTCGAGCCGCGCGGCGCCTTCTAAACTCGCGGAGCGCTCGCGCCATCATCTGCGCGAGCGGAGACCAAGCGAGGAGGAGACCAGATGGAGGTGTTCTACACCACGACCGGTGTGTCCCGCGGAGACGGGCGCAGCGGATCGGCGGCGCTCGCCGACGGCACCCTCGAGCTCGAGATGTCGCTACCTGGCCAGGGCGACGGCGCCAACCCCGAACAGCTCTTCGCGCTTGGCTACGCGACCTGTTTCCACAGTGCGCTCAAGTTCGTCGCCGCGGATGCCGGCACAGAGGTCGACGGTTCGACGGTGTCTGCGACCGTCGGCATCGGGCGCGATGGCGAGGCCTACGGGCTCGAGGTACGACTGCAGGCGACGGTGCCTGGGCTCGGAGCGGACGAGGTCCAAGCGCTGCTGGAGGCCGCTCACGAGGTCTGCCCGTACTCGCGCGCGACGCGCGGGAACATCCCAGTCGAGCTGACGGTGGGCTGAGCTCGGCGTGATGGCGCACGCAGGCCGACGGGTGCGCACCGAGCGCAAGTACCGCCGGAGACGGCGCAACGCGGTAGCCGCCGCGCTGGTCGTGCTGCTCGCGATCGCCGCAACGGCGATCGCGCTGAGCGTCGGAGGCGGCGCCGCGCCGCGTGCGGCCACGGGGATCTTCAAGGCCGCGACCTCCGGTGCTGCCAAGGCGCCGGGACACATCGTGGTCCGCCTGATCCACAACGGCCCCCACGGGACCGAGTCGGTGCCGATCCTGATGTACCACGTGATCCTCGCGCCACCACCGGGCGCTCCCTATCCCGGCCTTTACGTGACTCCGGCCCTGTTCGCCCAGCAGATGCATGCACTGGCTGCCGCCGGCTACCACGCGGTGACGATGAACCAGATGTGGGACAACTGGCACCACGGCACGCCGTTGCCGCCGGGCAAGCCGATCGTGATCAGCTTCGACAACGGCTACGAGTCCCAGTATCGCTTCGCACTGCCGGTGCTGCGCGCGATGGGTTGGGTCGGGGTGGAGAACCTCCAGCTGAGCGGACTGCCGGTGTCCCAGGGCGGCCTCTCCGAGCGCCAGGTGCGAGGCCTCGTCGCGGCCGGATGGGAGCTCGACACGCAGGGCTACAACCACGCCGCCCTGATCACGCTGGATGCCAGTGAGCTCCATTTCCAGGTCGCCGTCGCCCGTCAGCGCATCCGCTCCCTCTACGGCGTTCACGCAGAGTGGTTCTGCTACCCCTCGGGCCAGTACGACGCCGCCGTCGTCGCGGCGGTCAAGGCCGCGGGATTCCGCGGCTCGACCACGGTCGTGCCCGGCTGGGCAAGCCCGAGCGAGGACCCCTTCCACCTTCCGCGCCTACGCGTGCTGGGGGGAACGAGTCCCGGCTCGCTGGTTGCCGAGATCGCAGCCATCCGCGGCAACGCGGCGCCGGGCAGCTCCTACACCCTGTGAAGCGCGCCCTGGCGGCGGCCGTCGTGCTGACTGCCCTCCTCGCGCTGTTGCTGATCGTCCTGGCCGGGCGGACGAGCGTCGAGCGTCGCGCGCCGGCCGCCCTCGCGGTGGGCATCGCCACCGGCTCCGCGATCGCGATTGATGTCGAGCCGGTCGGACTCAGCATCGAGTACTCGCTGCTTGCGCGCGAGCTCGGCGAGGGCCGTTGCCCGCCGGCTGCGCTGGCGCGCGCGATCAGGGGCCTGCGCGCACCGACGATCCGCGTCGGTGGTGACTCCCAGGATCAGACAGCCCCCGTGGGCACGCCGCCCCACGCCGGCGTGAGCGATCTGCCGAGTGGCTTCTGGTCGCGACTCGGTTGCCTGGCGCGCGAGACCGGGTCTGCTGTCGTGGTCGGCCTCAATCTCGCCTCCGGCGAGCCGGCCTGGGCGGCGACGATGGCGGCCGACGCGCGAGCCGTGATCGCGCCGGCGCGGCTCACGTTCGAGCTGGGCAACGAGCCGGATATCTATGGATCGCACGTGCCGTGGTGGAACGGTTCCGCTCTCGTGCGAACGCCGATGCCTTTCGCCACCTACCTGGCCCGGGCGCGCGCCCTGGCCGCCGAGCTGGGTCCCGACAGCTCGATCGAGGGGCCGGACTTCGCCTCCGGCCACTGGGTGAAGGCGCTCCCCGCGCTCGCGCGCACGCTGCACCTGAGCGCGCTCGATGCCCACTTCTATCCGCTCGACGCATGCCGCTCCGATGCGGGCTCGAGCGCCGCCGCGCTGCTCACGCGCGCCGTCCAGCTCAAGCTCGACGAGCGAGTCCGCGTCGCTCGCGACGCGCGCGCCGCCGGGCTCCCGGCCCTGATCTCCGAAGCCAACTCGATCAGCTGCGGCGGCCTCGCCGGAATCTCGGATTCGCCAGCGGCCGCGGTGTGGGCGGCACGGCTCGTGGTGACCGCGCTGCGCTCCGGCTTCGAAGCGGTGCGGTTCCACTCCAGCGGAGGCGCCTACGACCCCTTCACGCTGGCCGGCGGTCGGCTGACGCTGCGCCCGCTCTACCTCGGTCTCCAGGCCGCCGCGGCGCTGATCCGGCCGGGTTCGAAGCTCCGCGCGATCGCGTCGGCGAAGGCGCTCGACGGCGTCGCGATCATCACCGCCGCCAGCACTACCGACATCCTCAATAACTACACCGCCATACCCCGAGCCGCCACCGTCGCCACCCTCGGCCCCGCGCACGTCGAGGCGATCGTCGCCCATCCGCCGACCCGGCGCGAGTGGACGGTGACGAGCGCCGGCGGGCGCGCGCTCGTGACGCTGCCCGCCAACTCGATCGTCGCGATCACGACCGCGTCGGGATGAGCACGTAGACGCGCAGCGGCCCGCTCGGGAAGCGCTCACCGGCGAACGACGCCACCCGGTAGCTGACACCGCCGTAGTCGAGCGCGCCCGAGCGCGGCAGCGAGGGCGGGCCGGCGAAGGTCCCGGCGAGCTGGAGGCGACCACTTCGCACAAGCACCGGCTCCCCGGTCAGAAAATGGGCGAGATCGGCATATCCGTGAGCGCTCTGGGCGGTGAAGAGGGCGCGACCGTAGACCTTGCCGGCGTCGTCGCGAAGCGGGCGCGAGACCGGAGCGATCAGCTCGCGGGAGCTGCCCGCCTCGGCGACGAGGTGCCCGCGCGCGAACACCCGTAGCCGCGCGAAGCCGCCGGAGCGCACGAGCGAGCGGATCACCTGATCGGCCGTGGCGTAGTCGCCCGTGGCCAGGGCCGCGCGCAACGTCGCAGCTCTGGCGATCGTGTGCAGGGCACGAGCGATCTGCTGGCCGCCGAGCGCCTCCTCGTAGGCGTTTCGCGCCACGCCGGCGAGCTCGTCGGCGCGAACCTGATCGCAGGGCACATGGGCCATGGAAGCCGGCGGCGCGGCGAGGAGTACGTACACGCGCAGGGTGCCGCTGGGGAAGCGGCCGATTCTCAGCGAGGCGACCAGGTAGCGGGTCGTGCCGACGCGGACGCTCGCCGCGCCCAGCTGCCGAGGACCTACCGTCAGGTCGCGCATCACCGTCTGGCCGTTGTAGGTGATGACGCTGTGGACGCCCGCCAGCCGCGCAAGCAGCAGCCGGTAGCCCATGTCGTCTTGGATCGACATCAGGAAGCTGCCCACGACGCGCCCGCCCTGGCGCAGGAGACCGCGCACAGGCGCGAGCACGAACGGCCCGCCGACGTCGTCGACCAGGCGGCCGCCGCGCAGAACGCGGATGCGCACGATGTGTTCGTGGTTGTAGAGCAGGACCAGCATCTGCGCATGCACGGCGGCGCTGTCGCCGGCCGCGAGCGCCGCGGCGAGCACCCGGTCTGACTCGATCGTCTTCAGGGCCCGCTCCACCGCGGTGCCGCCGCGCTCGCCGCCGGCGATGTGGCGGGCGACGCTGAGCGCCGCCGCCCTGTAGGTCGTGATGGTGCGGGCGGCACACGGCGCCGCCGCGCCCGTCGCGTGGGAGAGGCCGCCGACGAAGAGGATCGCGATCGTCGCGATCGCGCCCAGCGCCAGCAGCGAACTGGCATGGCGTACGCGGCGCGACATCGCGGGAACCGTAGCGGGCGCCCGGAAACGCTCGCAAGGTGCGGGACCAATGCGTGTCAGCGTCCGTGGCGGCATCTATCGTGCTCCGAGGATGGGCATCGGTCACTCGCCCGAGCACGCAGGGTCCTCGCGCCGCAGCGGCTGGTTCGCGCGGGCGAAGGCCCAGGCTCCCTCCGCTGGTCATCAGGAGGCGGAGGTGCGCGAGCGCCTCTACGCGCGCCCCGATCCGAACGAGCGGACCGTCGAGCGAGTCGAGCCCGTGCAGCGAATGGCCGATCGGCCGGCCGCCTGAGCGCAGGCGAGACTCAGCAAACTCACAGCTTCGGGCGCCACAATCGCCCCATGAGCGCAATTCAGGACACCGCGCCCGTCCGCGTGCTCGTCGTCGACGACGAGCCCAACATCGTCGATGTGATCTCGATGGCCCTGCGCTATGAGGGCTTCGAGGTCGATTCCGCCGGCAGCGGGGCCGGCGCGATCGCCGCCGTCGGCGCGCAGCGACCCCAGCTCTTGGTCCTCGACGTGATGCTGCCCGACTTCGACGGCTTCGAGGTCGCCCGGCGCCTCGCCGCCGCCCACGTCGACGTCCCGATCATCTTCCTCACCGCCCGCGATTCGACCGAGGACAAGGTCCACGGGCTTACGGTGGGCGGAGATGACTACGTCACGAAGCCGTTCAGCCTCGAAGAGTTGGTCGCACGCATTCGCACGATCCTGCGCCGCGCCGGGCTCTCCGAGGACGCCGCGTCGAGGCTCGTGTTCGCGGACCTCGAGCTCGACGAGGACGCCCACGAGGTCACCCGAGCCGGGCGCTTGATCGAGCTCACCGCGACCGAGTACCGGCTGCTGCGCTACCTGATGCTCAACCCGCGCCGCGTGTTGACGCGCGCGCAGTTGCTCGACCACGTCTGGAGCTACGACTTCGGCGGCGACGCGCGCGTGCTCGAGACCTACATCAGCTACCTGCGCAAGAAGATCGACGTCGACGATCCGGCGCTGATCCACACCGTGCGCGGCGTCGGCTACACGCTGCGGCTGCCGCGAGGCTGAGGCTCCGCGATGTCGCTGCGCGCGCGACTGCTGCTGGGCCTGATCGCGCTCACCGCCGCCGGGCTCATCACCGCCGGGGTGATCACCTACACCGCCGAGCGGGCCTTCCTGATCTCGCGAGTCGATCAGATCTTCGCCGGCAACGCCGCGAGCAGCTTCGAGGCCTACTTCGACCGCCAGCTGCGCCTGAACCCCTCCGCGGGCCGCGGTCGCGACCAATTCGGCGGCGGGGATCAGCTGTTCGGACCGCCCGGCGGGGGCCCCGGAGGCGCCGGCGGACCCTTCGGCGTCGTGCTGCCGCCGGTCGGCACCTACGGCATCTACACCTCCGCCAGCGGCAAGAAGACGCCCCTGGAGTTCGGTGGCAACGGCGCATCCCCGCCCAAGCTTCCCGCTCACATCCCGACGAGCGACGCCAAGCACCCCGAGCTGATCACCGTCAACTCGATCGCCGGTTCCGGGCTGCAGTACCGGGTGCTCCACAAGCGCAGCGACAGCGGCGCCGGCACGATCACGATCGCGGTGCCATTGCGCGACGTCAGCCAGACCCTGACCCGCCTGCGCAACATCGAGCTGATCGTGATCGCGTCGATCCTCGCGGCGCTGGCCGCCTGCGCCTGGCTACTGCTGCGCGTGGGCCTGCGGCCCCTCGACCGCATCGGTGCGACCGCCGGCGCGATCGCCGCCGGAGACCTCTCCCGCCGCGTCAGCCCCGCGACACCGCGCACCGAGATCGGTCGCCTCGGCCTCGCGCTCAACGCGATGCTGGGCCAGATCGAACAGGCCTTCGAAGAACGCCAGGCGAGCGAGGACCGCCTACGCCGCTTTCTCTCAGACGCCTCGCACGAGCTGCGCACGCCGCTGACCTCGATCCGCGGCTACGCCGAGCTCTACCGCATGGGCGCCGCCTCCGACGCGCAGGAGACCACACGCGCCATGGCGCGCATCGAAGAGGAGGCGCGGAGGATGGGGGTGCTGGTCGAGGACCTGCTGGCGCTCGCGCGCCTGGATGAGATGCCGCAGACCCAGCGCGTGCCCCTCGATCTCGAGCCGCTCGTGCGAGATGCCGCGGCCGATGCGCACGCTGCCGCCCCCGATCGCGAGGTGACGGTCGCCCTCGCCGGCGACCACATCGCCCAGGGCGACGCCTCGCAGCTTCGCCAGGTGCTCGCCAACCTGATGCGCAACGCTCTGACCCACACCCCTGCCGGCTCGCCGATCGAGCTCTCGATCGAGGATTTCGGCGACTACGTGCGGGTGGTCGTGCGCGACCACGGAGGCGGTCTTCCCGACGCCGCGCTCGCCAACGTGTTCGAGCGCTTCTGGCGCGCGGAGGGCGGGCGCGAACGCGGCAAGGCCGGGGCCGGACTGGGGCTGGCGATCGTGGCGGCCATCGTCGAGGCCCACGACGGACGCATCAGTGCCAGCAACGCCCCCGGTGGCGGCGCCGCCTTCGCCTTCGAGATCCCGGCGGCGGCGAGCTAAGCGGCGGCGTCGATCACGGCCGGGGCGCCGAACTCGACCAGCGCCTGGGGGATCGCAACCGTGCGGTCCTCGCGCTGGTGGTTCTCGAGCAGCGCGATGATCGTGCGCCCGACCGCCACGGCGGTGCCGTTGAGCGTGTTCACGCTCGCCGGGCGTCCCGAGTCCGACCGCACGCGGATCTCAAGGCGCCGCGCCTGGAAGTCGGTGGTGTTCGAGCAGGAGGTGAGCTCGCGGTAGCGGCCCTGGGCCGGCAGCCACGCCTCGCAGTCGTACTTCTTGGCCGCGGAGGCCCCGAGGTCGGACACGGCGATGTTGACGACGCGATAGGGAATCTCGAGCTCGCGCAGCAGCGATTCCTCGATCTCGAGGATCCGCTCGTGCTCGGCGGTCGCCTCCTGCGCGGTCGTGAAGACGAACATCTCGACCTTGTCGAACTGGTGCACGCGAAAGATCCCGCGGGTGTCCTTGCCGGCGGCGCCGGCCTCACGGCGAAAGCACGGCGAGAAGCCGGCGTAGCGCAGCGGCAGCTGCTCGCGCTCGAGGATCTCGCCGGCGTGCAGCGACGCGAGCGCCACCTCGGAGGTGCCGACGAGATAGAGCTCGTCCTCGGGCAGGCTGTAGATCTGCTGCTCGGTGTCGGGCAGGAAGCCGGTCCCATACAGCGCCTGCTCGCGCACGAGCACGGGCGGGATCACCGGCACGAAGCCGTGGCGGCCGAGGCGGTCCATGACCCAACGCACGAGCGCGAGCTCGAGCAGCACGAGGTCGCCCTTGAGGTAGGCGAAGCGCGCGCCGGACAGCCGAGCGCCCGCCTCCATGTCGATCATCGTCCCGGCGAGCTCGAGGTGGTCGGCGAAGTTCTCGCCGCGGCGCGGCTCCCCGAAGCTCGAGAAGACGGTGTCCTCCTCGGCGGCATCCGGACTCGGCAGGTTGGGCAACGACAGAAGCGCGCTCTGGAGCTCCGCGTCCACGACCGCGAGCTGCGAGGAGAGCTCCTTCTCGCGCTCGCCCACTCCCCGCATCCGCTCGATCGCCTCCGCGGCGTCCTCGCCGTCGCGCTTGGCGCGCGCGATCTCCTGCGATGCGTCGTTCTTGGCCGCGCGCAGGGACTCGAGCTCCGGCAACAGCGTGCGGCGACGAGCATCGAGCGCCAAGACGTCGTCGACGCGCTCGGCGATCAGCGGGCCGCGGCGGGCGAGCGCGGCGCGAACGGCGTCGCTCTCCTCGCGGATCAGCCGCAGGTCGAGCACGGCGCGGCTAGCTACCGCAGGAAGAGCTGCCGCCGATCGTCGGCGTGGGCGGAGCCTCCTGCCCGGCGTACTTGGCGAGGAAGTGCGCGATCGCCTTCGCCTGCGGCCCGACGACGATGTTCTGAGGCATGATCTGCCCCGAGAAGCCGCCGTTCTCGATCGCGTAGAGGACGCACGCGTAGCCCTCCTTGCGGAAGTTGAAGTTCGGGGCCTGCGTGCGCAGGCGTCCCTGGACCGAGCTGGCCGAGCCCTCGGCGCCGACCAGCGAGAGCGTGTGGCAACCGGAGCAGTGGGTCAGGAACTGCACGGCACCCGCGCGGTAGGGGCTGTCCTTGGCGAGCTTGATCGATTGCGAGCTGCAGGCGCTGATCGCGAGCGCCGCGACGACGCTCACCGCGAGGGCTCTGGCGAACTTTCTGGGAGAAGCCATGCGCGCGCAGATCATATGGGGAAGCGCCGCCGCGAGAACGCCGATCCGCAGATGCAGGAGTTCAGTGTCGCCACGGCGAAAGACTGACTCCCGGCGTCGGTTGGAGAGCGGTCGCTCCACTTCATTCGCGATCGATCCCTTACGGCGGCAACCAAATGCCGACGCCGGGTCTCCACTCGCTGTCCTCCTGGGCAGCGTCAGTAGGTCCCCGCGGCCCGCAGAGCGAGCACGCAGACGACGAGCGCGGCGAGCGCCATGACCCCCATCTCACGCCTCAGGATGGCGAGGACGATCTCCCGCTGCTCGGCCGCCGGCAGCGCCGCGACCTCGCTGGTGTGCTCGATGTCGCGCGAGGTCAGGACCTGGTCGGCGGCAACGATCCGCAGCTGCTCGGCGACGAAGCCGACCGCTATCGGCACCAGTGCGTAGACGTAGAAGAGGTCGTCGGAGGGCGGGCGGTTGGCGAGCACGAGCACCCCGACCCCGATCGCGTAGGCGAGTGCCAGGCCCTGCCCGAGACGCACCCCGATCCAAAACTCCCGGCTCGCCGCCTGCAGGTACCAGCGGGCGAGACCGAAGAGCCCGACCACCCCATTGACCACCGATACGACGAGCGCGCCCCAGATCGCGAGATCGCGGGAGCTCACCGGCGCGCTCCGCAAGCGGATATCGAGCGTTTTGCCACTAAGTAACACTCCGTCACAAGCTCAGGGGTAGTGATATAACGCCACTGTGATCAGGGACTACCTGCCCGCGATCGTCTTCCTGCTGCTGGGAGCGATCGTAGGCATAGCGTTCGCAGGGCTCAACACACTGTTCGGGCCCAGCCGCCGAATCGCCTCCAAGATGCAACCCTACGAGTGCGGCCTTCCTTCGGAGGTCAAGCAGGGTTTCCGATTCGGAATCAGCTTCTACCTGATCGGGATGCTGTTCATCCTGTTCGACACGGAAGTCTTCTTCTTCGCCCCGATCGCGATCCACCTGCGGGCGTACGGCGCCTACGCGCTCGGCGAGACGATCACCTTCGTGGTCCTGCTGTTCGTCGCCCTGGTCTATGTCTGGCGGCGCGGGGCACTCGAATGGCGCTGACGCGCGAGCCGATCGAGCCCGGCAGCCTGCGCGCCCGCCAGCTCCTGGCCCGCGACCTGCTGCGCGGCGATCTCGAGGGCCTCGACCTCGAGCGCCACGTCCAGGAGTCGATCCTGACGACGACGCTGGACCGCGCGGTCGGCTGGGCCCGCTCGAACGCGATCTTCCCCGCCACCTTCGGACTCGCGTGCTGCGCGATCGAGATGATGTCGGTCGTGGCCTCGCGCGTCGACATCGCGCGCTTCGGCTTCGAGGCCTTCCGCGCCTCCCCGCGCCAGGCCGACCTTTTGATCCTCTCCGGGCGCGTGTCGATCAAGATGGCGCCCGTCGTGCGGCGCATCTACGACCAGATGCTCGAGCCGAAGTGGGCGATCGCGATGGGCGCCTGCTCCTCCTCGATGGGCGTCTTCAACAACTACGCGATCGTCCCCGCGGACAAGTTCATGCCGATCGACGTACACGTCCCCGGCTGCCCGCCACGGCCGGAGGCGCTGATGCACGGGATCCTGAAGCTGCGCAAGATGATCCAGGACGACCCCGACCTGGGTTGGCGCGAGCGCTACGGCGCCGAGGGCACCGAGGAGATCCTTCCCGGTGCGGAGCTCGGCGGTGCCTGACCAGGTCGGGCTCGAGCTGATCGCCGGACAGCTCGCCCAGTCGCATCCCGGCTCCGTCCTGAACACGACCTTCTTCCGGGAGCGGGCGACGGTCGAGATCGCCCCGCCCGCCGTCCGCGCCGTGCTCGGCGAGTTGCGCGGACAGGGCTACGGGGCGCTGATGAGCGTCCACGGCGTCGACTACTACCCCGAGGAGCCGCGCCTGGGCGTGCACTACGAGCTGCTCGACATGAGCCGCGTCGATCGCATCACGGTCAAGCTGCGCGTGCCGATCGCGCAGCCCAACGTCGACTCGGTGACGCCCGACTGGCCGACCGCCAACCACCAGGAGCGCGAGATCTACGACATGTTCGGCGTGCTCTTCGATGGGCATCCGAACCTGCGGCGGATCCTGATGCCCGAGGACTACGAGGGTCATCCCCAGCGCCGCGACTTCCCGATCGGCGGCGAGCCCGTGCTCTTCACCCACAACAACGCCACCAGCCCCGGGTGGACCCGATGAGCACACCCTCGGAGTACCGCACCCGTGAGGAGTCGATCACGATCTCGCCCGAGCGCCAGGTCATCGAGCGCGACGGCGAGTCGGTCGAGCTGCTGACGCTCAACATCGGGCCCCACCATCCGGCGACGCATGGGGTGCTGCGCCTGCTCGTGACGCTCGAGGGCGAGATCGTGCGCGACCTGCAGCCGATCATCGGCTACGTCCACACGGGGATCGAGAAGACGGCCGAGGACAAGGCCTACTGGAAGGTGATCCCCGTCGTCGAGCGGATGGACTACCTCTCCTACTACTTCAACGCGATGGCCTTCTGCGGCGCCGTCGAGACGCTGCTGGAGTGTGAGGTGCCGGCGCGCGCGCAGTACCTGCGCGTGATCCATCTCGAGCTCAACCGGATCATGTCGCACCTGGTCTGGCTCGGGACGAGCGCGCTTGACCTCGGCGCGATCTCGATGTTCTGGTACTGCTTCCGCGAGCGCGAGACGATCCTCGACCTGTTCGAGTTCTCCTCCGGCCAGCGCATGCACACGCGCTACTTCCAGGTCGGTGGCGTCGTCGAGGACATCCCGCGCGGCTGGGAGGCGAGGCTGCGTCAGTTCATCAAGCTGATGCCGGGACGCGCCGACCAGTACGGGGATCTCCTGCGCCGCAACGAGATCCTGCTCCAGCGCCTGCGCGGAACCTGCCCGCTGGACGAGCAGACGCTGCTCTCACTCGGCGTCACCGGCCCGCTGCTGCGCGCCGCCGGCAACCCGTGGGATCTGCGCAAGGCCGCGCCCTACAGCTCCTACGAGCACTTCGACTTCAAGATCCCCGTGGGCACCGCGGGCGACAACTACGACCGCTTCGCGGTCCGTCTCGCCGAGATCTACGAGTCGGTGAAGATCATCGAGCAGGCCCTCGACGGGCTGCCCGAGGGGCCCCACATCACCTCCGACCGCAAGATCGCGCTGCCGCCGCGCCACGAGCTCGCGACCTCGATGGAGGCGCTCATCCACCACTTCAAGCTCGTCACCGAGGGCTTCCGCGTGCCCCCGGGCGAGGTCTACTACCCGATCGAGAGCCCCCGCGGAGAGCTCGGCTGCTTCGTGCGCTCCGACGGCTCCTCCAAGCCCGCGCGCGTGCACATGCGTGACCCGAGCTTCGTCAACCTGCAGGCCACCGCGCCGATGACCCACGGCGCCTACATCGCCGACCTGATCGCCACGCTCGCGATGCTCGACCCGATCCTCGGCGGCATCGACCGATGAGCGAGCAGCGCGTCGCACGCTACGCGCACGGCTCGCGCGTGCCCGGATGGGACCAGGCCGCGGACCTCGAGAAGGATCCGGCCACCATCCCCGACCCTGCCCTGCTCGCCGTCCCGGCGGCGCTGCGCAGCGAGATCGAGGCGGCGATGGCACGCTACCCCGAGCGCCACTCGGCCGCGCTACCCGCGCTCGCCGCCGCGCAGCGCCTGCACGGCTGGTGCTCGCCCGAGGCGATCGAGCAGGTCGCCTGCGTGATGAGGGTGACGCCCGCCTACCTCGAGTCGGTGGCGAGCTTCTACGACATGTTCGAGCTCGAGCCCGTGGGGCGCCACTCGGTCTATGTCTGCACCAACATCTCCTGCTCGCTGCGCGGCGCCGACGACCTCTTCGCGGCGCTCGAGCTCGCCAGCGCCGGTGATCCCGACATCAACCTGCGCTCCTTCGAGTGCCTCGGCGCGTGCGACATCGCGCCGATGGTCTCGATCGACCAGGCCTACTACGGTCCGCTTGAGATCGCCGACGCGGAGCGCCTGGTCGAGGACCTGCGCGCCGGGCGCGAGCCGATTCCAGAGCTCGCGCTGGCCCTGCGCGAAAGCGCCGACCCCAACGCCCGAAGCCACGGAGGTGGCCTGTGAGCCGCCAACCGATCCTCCTGCGCGACATCGACGAGCCGGGCCTCGCGACGCTCGAGGTCTACGAGCGCCGCGGCGGCTATGAGGCCCTGCGCAAGGCGCTGCGCATGGAGCCCGAGGCGATCGTCGCCGAGATCGAGACCTCCGGCCTGCGCGGGCGCGGCGGCGCCGGCTTCCCGGCCGGGCGCAAGTCGTCGTTCTTGCCCAAGGGCGACATGGACAAGTACCTCGTCTGCAACGCCGACGAGTCAGAGCCCGGCACCTTCAAGGACCGCGAGCTGATGCAGAAGTCCCCGCACGGACTGATCGAGGGCGTCCTCATCGCCGCCCGCGGCGCCGGCATCTCGCGCGCCTTCATCTACATCCGCGGCGAGTACGAGGCCCAGGCACGGATCCTCGACTCGGCGCTCGCAGAGGCCACGCAGGCGGGCTACATCGGCGAGGACATCCTCGGCAGCGGCTTCTCGTGCTCGATCGTCCTGCACCGCGGCGCCGGCGCCTACATCTGCGGCGAGGAGACCGGCCTCCTGGACTCGCTCGAGGGCAAGCGCGGCAACCCGCGCCTGAAGCCACCCTTCCCCGCGATCCAGGGTCTCTACCAGGGCCCGACGCTGATCAACAACGTCGAGACCCTGATGACGATGCCCCACATCCTGCGGATGGGCGGCGAGGAGTACGCCAAGCTCGGAGTCGCCAACTCCGCCGGCACCAAGGTCGTCTCGGTGTCGGGCCACGTGCGCCGGCCCGGCAACTACGAGATCGTGCTCGGCACGCCCTCACGCGAGATCATCTTCGACCTCGCCGGCGGCCCGCCCGCCGGGCGGCGCGTGAAGCTGTGGTTCCCAGGCGGCTCGAGCTCCCCGGTTCTGACCGAGGCCGACCTCGACGTGCCCTACGACTTCGACTCGCTGGCCAAGGCGGGCACCATGCTCGGCTCGGGCGCGATCATCGTCGTCGACGACTCGACCCCCGTGCTCGACGTCGCGCTCAAGCTCGCGAAGTTCTACCGCCACGAGTCCTGCGGCAAGTGCACGCCCTGCCGCGAGGGCACCAACTGGACGGTGCGCATGCTCGAGCGGATCGAGACCGGCGAGGCGACGCCGATGGACCTCGACATCATGGCCTCGGTCCAGGACCACATCATCGGCAACTGCCTGTGCGTGCTGGGCGATGCGATGGCGATGCCGATCGGTTCGATGATCGCGAAGTTCCGTGGCGAGTTCGAGGCGCACATGTCCTCGCGCCAGCTGGCGGGGGTGCTCTGATGCCGCGTCCGGTGACGAACACGATCACCTTCTCGATCGACGGACGCGAGGTCCAGGCGCCCGAGAACATGATGCTGGCCGATGCGGCCAAGCTCGGAGACGTCGAGATCCCCGTCTTCTGCTACGAGCCGAAGCTCGGCCAGCCTGTCGGCGCCTGCCGCATGTGCCTGGTCGAGATCGAGGGCATCCCCAAGCTCCAGACCGCCTGCTCGACCGCGGTCAAGGACGGCATGGTGGTGCACACGCGCTCCGAGCGCGCGCTCGAGGCGCAGCGCGCCGTCGTCGAGTTCCTGCTCATCAACCACCCGCTGGACTGTCCCGTCTGCGACAAGGGCGGCGAGTGTCCGCTCCAGGACATCACCTTCGGCTGGGGCGCCGGCCGCTCGCGTTTCATCGAGCCCAAGCGCCACTTCCGCAAGCCGCTGGAGCTCTCGCCGCTGATCGCGATCGACCGCGAGCGCTGCATCCTCTGCTACCGCTGCGTGCGCTACTCGCAGGAGATCAGCGAGGACTACCAGCTGATCCTGCTCGAGCGCGGCGCCCACTCCTTCGTCGGCACCTTCGACGGGCACCCCTACGTGGCGCCCTTCAGCGGCAACATCGTCGAGCTGTGCCCCGTCGGCGCGCTCACCTCGCGGCCCTACCGCTTCCGCGCGCGCCCGTGGGAGATCGAGGGAGCCGGCACGGTATGCACGCTGTGCCCGGCACAGTGCAACGTGACGCTGACCGTGCGCGACGAGCGCGTGCTGCGGGTGCTGGCCCGCCAGAACGACGACGTCGACGACGGCTGGCTGTGTGATAAGGGGCGCTTCGCCTACCAGGCGGTCCACGCCGATGAGCGCATCACCGCCCCGATGATCCGCGACGGCGGCGAGCTGCGCGAGGTCACCTGGGAGCGCGCCCTGAGCGAGGCGGCCTCGGGGCTGCGCCGCGCCGGCGCGGCGAGCGCGGCGATCGCCGGCGGCGGCGCCAGCAACGAGGAGGGCCTGCTGCTCGGGCGCCTGATGCGCGACGTGCTCGGCTCGCGCCACATCGACTCGCGCCCCAGCGGCGCCGTCGCCCTCGAGGAGTGGCGGGCGCTCTCGGCCCCCGCTCTCGCGGCGAGCGTGTCTGACCTCGAGTTCGCCCACGCCGTGCTCGTGCTCGGCTGCGAGCCGCTCGATGACGCCCCGATCCTCGAGCTTCGGATCCGCAAGGGCGTGCGGCGCAACGGCGTCACGCTGGTCGTCGCGGGTGAGCGCCCGAGCGCGCTGGACTCCGGGGCGACGACGACACTTCGCTACGCGCCCGGGCGCGGCGCCGAGGCCGCGGCGGCGCTGGCCGGCCGGCTGCGACGGGCGGACTTCGCCGACGCGGCGCATGCGGCCGGAGCCGACGGCGACGAGCTCGCCGCCGTCGCCCACGCCCTGCGCGAGGCCGGCCAGGAGATCGTGATCGTCTACGGGGAGCGGCTGCTCGACGGTGGCGCCGGCGCTCTGCTCGATCTCGCCGACGCGCTCGGGCTCGCCGACACGCCCGGCGCCGGCCTGATCGGGATCCCCGACGCCGCCAACGGCCGCGGCCTGCGCGAAGCCGGAGCGCTGGCGGGGGTGGGCCCGGGTCTCAGCGAGGCCGCGCTCGGCTATGACACCGCCGCCATCCCCGCGGCGCTCGCGAGCGGGGAGCTGGCGGCGATCTATCTGCTGGGCGTCGATCCCTCGCGGGACCTGCCCGACGCCGCCGGCTGGGAGGCGGGACTGGAGCACGCGACGACGGTGATCGCGCACGCCTCGTTCCTGAGCGACTCGCTGCGCGAGCACGCGACCGTGATCTTCCCCTCCGAGGCCTACGCCGAGAAGGAGGGCACCGTCACCCATCCCGACGGCCGCGTGCAGCGCCTTCGCCCCGCGATCGCCCGCCAGGGCGACGTGAGCGCCGAGTGGAGGATCCTCGCCGATCTCGCCGCGCGCCTCGGAAGCGATTGGGGCCTGCGCGGCGGCGCGGCCGCCAGCGCGGCGCTGTTTGAGGCGGTCGGGATGTATTCGGGCCTCACGCTCGAGGAGCTCGCCGGCCACGGCGTGCGCTGGCCGGCCCGCGAGGGCGCCTCGGTGCCCGGAGCCCCGTCGCGCGAGAGTGCCCACACGCCCCCGCGTGCGCTGCCCGAGCGCTTCGGCAACCGCCTGGCGTTCGGCTCCTACCGCTCGATCTGGGCCTCCCCCGAGGTCGCGGCCTCGCCGGCGCTCGCCTTCCTGCATCCGCACCAGCGCGTGGAGATCGCCCCGGCCGACGCGGCGCGACAGGGCCTGCGCAACGACGACGAGGTGCTCGTCCGCGACAACACCGGCGCGTCGCTGCGCGCGCGGATCGCGATCCGCGACGCGGTCGCGCCCGGCACGGCGTTCCTGCAGCGGGGGCTGGCCACAGACAGCGCCAACGCGCTGACGGGCGAGACGCTCGAGATCGTGCAGATCCCGCTGCCGGCGCAGCCGGCCATCGAGATCGACGTCGAGGTGATCGCGTAGGCGCAGCCATGACCCTCGCGCTCGACACCTACTACGAGGCATGGTGGATCCAGATCATCAAGGCGCTGGTGATCTTCGGGATCGCGCTCGGGATCCTGCCGCTGGTGATCGTCTACGAGCGCAAGCTGCTCGGGCGCTTCCAGAACCGCTACGGGCCCAATCGCGTCGGGCCGTTCGGGCTGCTGCAGCCGATGGCTGAGATCGTCAAGTTCGCGACCAAGGAGGACGTGCGACCGGTCACCTCGATCGGTCCGCTCTACTTCCTCGCGCCGGTGATCTCCATCATCACCGCCGTCGCCGCCTTCGCCATCGTCCCCTTCGGCGACGCGCCCCACATCTTCGGCACCCGCGTGGGGCTCTACGGGATCGACCCCTCGATCGGGCCGCTGTACGTGTTCGCCTTCGGCGCCATCGGCTTCTACGGGCTCGTGCTTGCCGGCTGGGCGTCGGGCTCCAAGTACTCCTACCTCGGCGCGATGCGCGCCGCCGCGCAGCTGATCTCCTACGAGGTTTCCCAGGGTCTCGCCCTGATCGGCGTGGTGATCACCGCCGGCAGCCTCTCGCTGACGCACATCGTCCACGCCCAGGCCGGCCTGTGGTACTTCATCCCGCAGTTCGTCGGCTTCATCGTCTTCACCTGCGCGAGCTTCGCGGAGACCAACCGCTCGCCGTTCGATCTCGTCGAGGCCGACGCCGAGCTCGTCGCCGGCTACTTCACCGAGTACGGCGGCACCCGCATGGTCGCCTTCCTCTTCGCCGAGTACCTCAACATGCTCGTCGTCTCGGGTGTCGCGGTGACGCTCTTCCTCGGCGGCTGGCTGCTGCCCTTCGGGATCGATCCCCCGACCTGGGTCGACCCCTTCATCGTGCTCGCGAAGATGATGATCTTCGTGACCTTCTTCATCTGGATCCGCGCGACGCTGCCGCGCCTGCGCTACGACCAGCTGATGAGCTTCGGCTGGAAGATCTTGCTTCCGTTGGCAACGCTCAACGCGCTGGTGACGGCGATCGTCGTGGTGGCGGTGCACTCGTGAGCTGGAGCCCTGGAGAGGACCAGATCGCCGTCCAGCGCCCGCCGGCGCCGGGCGCGGCGGGCGGCGCCTACCGCGCCTTCGGCGAGACCCTGCGCGGGCTCAAGACGACGCTCGCACGCGTCGCCGAGGGCGTCACGACGATCTCCTACCCCGAGCAGAAGGTGCCGGTGTATCCGCGCTTCCGCGGCCGCCACAAGCTCCACCGCTTCGAGGACACGGGACTTGAGAAGTGCGTCGGCTGCTCGCTGTGCGCCGCCGCCTGCCCGGCCGACTGCATCCGCGTCGTCGCCGCCGAGAACACGCCCGAGCAGCGCGTCTCGGCCGGGGAGCGTTACGCGGCGGTCTATGAGATCAACATGAGCCGCTGCATCTTCTGCGGCTACTGCGAGATCGCGTGCCCGTTCGACGCGATCACCATGGGCCACGACTTCGAGTTGTCCGACTACACGCGCTCCGATCTGATCTTCACCAAGGAGATGCTGCTGGCGGAGCCGATCGAGGCGACGCCGCTGCGCGGCGAGGGCGAATAGGGTGGCGCTCGCGCGACCCCACGCAGCCAACTGAGCTGATGTCAACTTTCGTCTTCTTCATCGCCGCGATCGGCGCGATCACCGGAGCGATCGGCGTGATCGCGCTGAAGAACCCCTACTTCAGCGTGCTCTCGCTGGTCGGCCACATGCTCTCGCTGGCGGCGCTGTTCCTGCTCCTGCGCGCGGAGTTCCTCGCCGCCGCCCAGGTGATCATCTACGCGGGCGCGGTGATCGTGCTCTACGTGTTCGTCGTCTCCTACGTCGGCGAGTCGACGGCGCCGCTGGGGCAGAACCCGGGACGGCTGGCGGCGCTCGGGGCCTTCGCCTGCGGAGGCGCGCTGGTGGTGGAGCTCTTCATCGCCTTCCTCGGCTCGGGCCTGCAGGCGATCAGCGGCGACGGTGCGCCCTACCACGCGGGCTTCGGCACGCCGGGCGAGATCGGCACGCTGCTGCTCAATCGCTACCTGGCGCCGTTTGAGATCGCCTCCTTCCTGCTGCTCGTCGCGGCGATCGGCGCCGTCACGCTCGCGCGCCGGCGCCGAGGACTTGAGACCGGCGTCGAGGGGCGCCCGCCGGCGCTCGAGATCAGCGACCTGATGCGGCCGCGGCCGCTCGGCACCGGCACCATGCGCGAGGCCGGCGGCAGCGTCGAGGTGGACGCGTGAGCATCTCCTGGTATCTCGCGGTCAGCGCGCTGGTCTTCTCGATCGGCGCCGCCGGTGTGCTCGTGCGCCGCAACCCGATCGTGATCCTGCTCTGCCTGGAGCTGATGCTCAACGCCGCCAACCTCGCGTTGATCGGCTTCTCGCGGATGTGGGGCAACGCCGACGGCCAGGTCTTCGCGCTGATCGTCGTGGTCGTCGCGGCCTGCGAGGTCGTGATCGGGCTCGGCCTGATCGTGGCCATGCACCGCCGGCACGTGCCCGTGGACGTCGACGAGATGCGGGAGCTCCAGGGATGAGCGCGACGAGCGCCGCATGGCTGGTGCTGGCGATGCCGCTCGGCGGCACGATCGCGATCGGCGCTCTGTTCCGGCGCCTGCCGGGGCGCAGCGCCGGCTGGCTGGGCACGGCCACGATCGCGGCCTCCTTCGTGTTCGCGCTGATCGCCCTGCTCAAGCTCCAGCAGGCGACGCCGGCGCACCGCGAGCTGACCTCGACGCTGTGGACGATCGCCGGCATCCACGGCTTCGACGCCCGCGCGACGCTGCTCGTCGACCCGCTCTCGGTGCTGATGATCTGCGTCGTCTCCGGCGTCTCGATGCTGATCCACCTCTACTCGATCAGCTACCTGAGCGGCGACCGCGGCTACTCGCGCTTCTTCGCCTACCTGAACTTCTTCGTCTTCTCGATGCTGCTGCTGGTCCTGGCTGGCAACTTCGTGCTGCTGATCATCGGCTGGGCCTTCGTCGGCGCCGCCTCCTACATGCTGATCAGCTTCTGGTACCGGCGCACGACCGCCACCTCGGCCGGGATCAAGGCCTTCGTGATCAATGTCCTCGGCGACATCGGGCTCGTGCTGGGGACCTTCTTCATCTTCCGCCACACGCACACGCTCGATCTCGTCGCGAGCTTCCACGCCGCGCCGCACGTCTTCGCCAGCGGCGGCGGCGACGTCACGGCGGGCTGCCTGCTGCTGCTCGTCGGGGCGTTCGCGAAGTCCGCCCAGATCCCGCTGCACACCTGGCTTCCCGACGCCATGGAGGGCCCCACCCCCGTCAGCGCCCTGATCCACGCCGCGACCATGGTCACCGCCGGCGTCTACCTGATCGCGCGCATGCACCCGCTCTTCCAGCTGGCCCCGGCGGCCGGCGACGTCGGCGCGATCATCGGCTGCCTGACGCTCCTGGTCGCGGGCACGATCGGCCTCGCCGCGACCGACCTCAAGCGCGTGATCGCCTACTCGACGATGTCGCAGATCGGCTACATGATCATGGGCGTCTCGGTCGGGGCCTACACCGCCGGTCTCTTCCACCTGATGGCCCATGCCTTCTTCAAGGCGCTGCTCTTCATGGCCGCCGGCTCGCTGATCTCGGCGATGGGCGGGTCGCAGTCACTCGACCGGATGTCGGGCTTCCGCCGCGCGCTGCCCTTCACCTTCGGCGCCTTCATCATCGGCGGGCTCGCGCTCTCAGGCGTGCCGCCGCTGAGCGGCTACTTCTCCAAGGACTCGATCCTGCTCTTCGTCGCCGGGCGCGGCGGCTGGCACTGGGCGCTCTGGGCGGCCGGGTACGTCGGCGCGCTGCTGACCGCGCTCTACACGTTCCGGATGATCTTCCGCGCGTTCCTCGGCGCGCCGTGCAAGGAGGC
>DASXEZ010000162.1:0-6570 GCA_036489875.1 Solirubrobacteraceae bacterium
GTCGAAGGTGTTGGTCTTTTGTAGCGCCGGGTTGCTGATCGGGCCTCCAATCGCGTATCCGGCGGGGCTCATCAGCTCGGCTGGGCTGGTGGCTGGATGGAAGCGTCCGTCGTTGTGGTAGGCGTCGTCTTGGCCGAGGAATCCGATCCGGCCGTTGGCGACGCGGCCGATCTCGATCGATACCGCTGTGCCGAGAGGACTTCCGGAGAAGCCGAGCTGGATTCCCCACGGCGGTCCGCCGGCGGGATCGGAGGCGCGCAGACCGAGCAACTCGACGCGCCGCAAACGGAAAACCCGGCCGCGTGGTTTGAGAGCGGCGGGTAGGGGTTTGGGGTGCGTGCCGGTGGGTTCGTGGACTGTTGTGGTGCCGACAACCGCGAACTCGTCGCCCGGCGGTCCGGGCACACGGAGGGCGTAGTCGATTTCGATCTTGACTGACCTGGTGCCCGCTTGGGCGAGGAGCCGCTCCACGGGGAGGCTGACCGTCGCGCCTCGTGCGAAGTTGGCGCCGGTTCCGGTGAGACCATCGCGGTGGCGGCCCACGATCACCCACGCGAGATAGGACTGACTTGCTTTGGTGATCGCGATCGGCGCAGCGAACGTGATCTCAGCGCCGCTGATCACATGGCCGTGGATCTGCAGGTGCACCGCAAGTTGCTCGTGCACCGGTGGAAGCGGCGCAGGGCGCGGCGGCGGTCCCTCCGATAGGCCGCACGAGCGGCGAAAACTGAGGATGCGAGCATTGGACTCGTTGATCTCAGCCGGCGTGTTTTGCCCGCCGCCGGCATTGTCGATGCAGGTCCGGCCCGCGAACTCGTATGCGATGGCGGTCACCGCGCCGATCGGTCCCGCGGGGTCGGTCTGCGGGTAGGGCACATCGTCTCCATTGCTCTCACCCGAGGCCCCGATGCAGTCATCACACGGCGATCCTCCCGGATGCGGGCGGGCTTGCGGACCCGTGTCGCGCTGCACGATCAGGTATGCGCCGAGCCCGGGCACGACCCTCTGCGTTCGTGTCCGTGCGCTCGAGCCATAGGTCACGCTGACCGCGTGCCTGCCGAGCAATCCGAACGAGAGCACGCGCCGCGCCGACGCCAGACCGGATCCGGCGGGCGGATTGTTCGCGCCACTGGCCTCGAGCCCAACGCTGACGTCACCGAACGTGCGACCCGCCGTATTGCAGGTCTCGAAATAGCTGCCCGCGGGACCCGCAGCGTCCGGCAGGACATCCGCCGGGAGCGAATGGAACCGCCCATCGTCGCCGAACGCCCCATCGATGCCAAGCTGGCCAAGCCGCCCCTGCTCAATCCGGCCCACCTGAACGCAGACGAGCGCTCGCGTCGTATGCACGACACGCATTCCCCACGGCAACCCGCCCGCCGGGTCCGCTATCCGCAACGGCAACAACCGACTATCCCCCACCACCGGAACGCCGTCACCGGCCGTTGCGACCACGGGGCCGCTCGGACGGACCGGACTGCCCGTCAGGATCACCCCGGTGGCCGCCAAGGCGACAGCCGTTCCACCAACCACGAGAGCGAACACCAACACGAGCGGCCTCAGCCGGCCCCAACGCCTACGCCGCCGCCGCACGCCGAACCCCGAAGCGGCCTGCGCAGTCTCCACCCCAAGGATCCGCTCGAGCTCCGCGCCGACCTCCTCGAGGATCGGCAACTCCGCAAAAACATCCGGACCGTTGGGTGCGCTCATCTGCCCTCCAGTAGAGCGCTCGGCGGCAGCGACTGGCGCAGCGCCGCCACCGCGCGACTGACACGCGCCCGCGCCGTCTGCTCAGTGACCCCAAGCGCCACAGCCACCTCCGCGTACGAGCGCTCCTCCACGATCCGCAGCCGCAACGCATCGCGATCCTCCTGCCCAAGCCCCCCGAGCCCAGCAGCAACCTGACCACGCAACTCGCGCAACCCCGCCAACTCCTCGATCCGCTCGTACTCCGGATCACTCAACCCACGACGCTGAAACCCAGCCCGCTCAAGCGCGCGACGCTCAACCCGCCCACGACGCACAAACGCGCTCAGCCGATGACGCGCAATCCCATACAACCACCCCACCGCCTCCTCATCGGACCCACCACGAAACGAGCCCCGATCATCGATCGCCGACACGAACGTATCCGCCACCAAATCGACCGCAACCTCCGGATCAAACGTCCGCCTCATGAAGAACCCCAACATCCCCGCGGCATGAGCGCGATAAAGACGCGAAATGGCATCAGCATCAAGAACCATCCGACACGCAAAACGACCGTACACACATACAGGAGCCCAACCCCCAAACCTGTGACACCAAGCTGCGCTTGTGCGGAGCGTTCGAAGCGATGCACCCAGACGCCGTCTCGAAGCGAGCTATCGGGTGGCATCGATCGTCCTCACGAGCTCCGCGCGGGTGCAGCCGCTGCGGCGACCGAGCTGGACGAGCTCAGCAACCTTGTACAGGCGAGCCCGGGTGTGCCGGTGACCGCCGCTCGGGCCGCCGGGGCTCCCACGTTGCTTCCCATTCGAGCGTTTTCCGAGGAAGCATCAGGAAACCAGTTAGTCGCGACTCACGAGCAACGGCGGGCGGGGCGCACTCGGGGGACGCTCTGGGAAGCCGACTACGCCGCCGGAGCTCCGACTCCGCTGTTTCGGGCTCGGCGCGGGCGTCTAACCTTTTGCTGGATGCACGCCAAGGGTTGGGGTCTCGCGATCGCAGCGCTGGGCATCGCCGTCGCGGCCGCGTTCGGGACGGCGGCGGTAGCAGCGCCGCACCGCGGATTGCTGTCGCACGGAAGGCGGACGCCGCGATGCGCGCGTATGTGCTCGAGAAGGCGCCGCATCCGGTGCTGCCGTCGGTGGAGCTGCCGTTTTGTCCGGCCAGCGAGATCGACGACGGCGAATCCAATCCCCCGCCCGGCCAGCTGGAGGTTCTCTGCATCGCCGAGTACCACATAGGGTGAACTTGGGGATCCGTTGCGGCGGAACTCATGGCCGTTCACGGGGCTTTACGGATCCGGCCGTTTTGGGACAAGACGGCGGTGGGTGACCTGCACCAAGCCCCGCGGGTGGACGGCGCCGCTGATGAGCGCGGGCTGGGACTGGACGAACTCAGCCGGCTACTCCCTCGGCTTGTACAAGCGCACCGCCCACCACGCCGACGCCTACACCTACACCGATGACGTCGGCGACTCATTTCGCAGCCACCCGTAGCGAGCAGCGAACCCAGCGAGCAGAAGCCGCCCGATCGCGGTACCGACCGCACGGCGGTATAACGCCTGACATATGGGTACCGACGCCGACCAGCGACTGCGAGCCGTGATCGGGTTCAGGATCTACGCGATCGAGCTGCTCGGTTTGGTTCGGCTCATCCTCGCGGACAGGGAACCCCTAAGCCTGCTCGCCCCAGGTGACGGCACGCCGAGAAGGGTGTACAGGATCTCGATCGAGAGCCCATTCCACGTCTCCGACACCGAGACCGACACGCTCATCGCCTATCAGCCGTGGAACAACACCCGGCCGAGCGGCCTCAACGAACTCGCCGAACTCTTCCGTGCCACCATCGACGAAGCAACAGGCGTCTGGGACCGATCCCTCACACTCAAGCTCACGACCCAGCATGCGCAGAAGCGCGTCCTGCAGCTCGACGGCGCCTCAGGCTACGAAGCCTGGCGCCTCGAAGGCCCAATGACGTAGATCTCGACTCCTCGTTTTCGCGTGAATCGAGAACGGCGTTGGATGTCAGCCGTCGGCTCCGGTTCGGGTTCAGGGTGCGTGTTCGATCATGCTGATCAGCTCGTCGCGCCGGTATCCCTGAGTGCGCGCGAATTCGACAAGGTCGTTGACGTGGCGGAGTACGGCGCCACGCTCGGGTGTGCCAGCGACGGTGATGCCACGGCCGCGCCGGAAATCGAGAAGGCCCTCGTCACGAAGCGTGTGCAGCGCCCGTAGAACGGTGTTCGTGTTGACGCCGAGCACCTTCGCCAAGTCCTTCGCGAGCGGCAGCCGCTCGCCGGGACCGGCCTCGCCTTCAGCGATCGCCCGGCGGATCTCCGCGGCGACCTGGAGGTAGAGCGGTGTGGGGTCGGCGGGATCAATCGCGCGCCCGAACATGGTAGCTTACAAGCTAGCACCATTAGCGATGCTCTGGGCTGTGATTTTGTGACGATCGACACCCCTGCTCGGCCTGCGCCCTCCTCGCTTCCGCCTGATGCGGAGGCCCTCTTTCGCGAGGCGCGCCGCCTACGCCGGCGGCGGTGGACAGCTGGACTGCTGATCACGGCGGTGCTCGGCGGCGGCATCACGGCGATCGTCACCATCGCCACGTCTCGCGGAACCAAAGCTAGGACTGCCAACAGAGCCGTTACCGCTGGGGCGCTGCCGAACGGACCGCTCTCCAGACTGAACGTGGCGGGACCGCTGGCCCTAGCCCCCGACGGCGCGCTGTATGTGACCAACGTTCCCGGTCGCGGCTCCGCGCCTGGCGACCGTGTGTTGGTGCGCTTGCCCGATGGGCGCTTCCGCGTAATCGCCGGGAACGGCGACATCGGGTTCTCGGGCGACGGCGGCCCAGCGGTACGCGCCCGCCTTGCAAGTGTGTCCGACCTCGCGGTCGCCCACGACGGCACGCTCTACATCGCCGACGGCGGTCGCGTGCGAGCCGTCGATCGCGACGGCCTGATCCACACCGTCGTCGGAAACGGCCGGCCACTCCGAACGATCGCCAACGACACCGCCGCTCTCTCCGCCGCCTTAGGCACCACACAAACACACGGCGACCCACTGCAAATCACCCTGAGCCCCTCCGGGCACCTGTACATCGCGACCGCCAAATCGCAGATCCTGCGACTGACCGCCGACGGCCGGCTGCGCACCGTTCGAGCCCTCGTCACATCGGGACCCGGAAAGGGACCCCTCGGCGGCCCCTACCCGATCGCAGTAGACGCGCACGGGAACATCGACGTCGGCGGCGGCCCCGGAGGCTGGACCGTCTGGCAGGTAGCACCAAACGGAATCGCGCACCTGGTCTCCGGCCACCGCTTCGCACGCGGCAGCGGCAGTACCTTCCCCGTCCTTCAACTCGGACCCGGGAGCGCCGTCTACGCAGCAGCCGGAGCCATCTTCCAAATCAAGACCCACAAACTCATCCCGGTCTGGACCTTCGACAGGCCGCTGTCGACGATCGACTCACGGCACCTCAACGGCCAAGACTTCCCGCTCACCTACTTCACCCTCAGCCCCCACGGCACGCTCTACGCAGACGACCTCCCAGGCGCAATCAGCGGCTACGAGGAACACCAACAACTACTAACGATCGCAAACGGCCACGTTCACCTACTCTGGCAAGAAACCAACACCACGCCCAAATAGCACCAGCGCCACGACGCCGCTCACTTCGCGTGAACTGAGGCGTGGCTGCTGCTCGCGCATTGCGGCAGCCAGAGCGGGCGCGGTGATGGTTGTTCGGATGCGGCCCCCTTCGTCCGGGTCGTATGCTTCCGCGGCTGGCTATCGGTCGCGCCCCGGTATGGCGTACGAGATGTGTTCTGAGCGAGGTGACCTGGTCACCGTCCAAGTCGTGAACGAACTGTGGGTCGCGGCCCTCGAAGGCTCGACCACGGCTGACGAGGTCCACAGTCGAGTTGAGCGGCTACTTGAACGCGTCAATGCCGAGAGTCCAGTCGTGAACTGGGGCATGACGCGTCTACACGCCCTGACCCGCTCGTCGAGCGCATCGACAGACGAACTCACCGAGGCTCGAATCGCATGGCTGGCGGAGGTCGAGCGTTACGAGGCTGACCGCGAGGGATGGATGCGTCGGTACTTCTTAGACATGGTCCGCGCCCATACCACGAACCATGGAGTCGAGAAAGGGCGGGCGTTTGCGACGAAACTCGTCCGAGCCGGGAACCTCCGCGAACGGGACCTGCCGCCTGAGTTGCGCACGTAAAGCGCAAACGTCCGGTTGCCCTATGTCGCGCAAACGAGGTGCGTGCGTGTTGTTAGACGGGGGCTCTCGTGGCCGATGCTTCGTCGGCGGCGCGGATGTCGTTCCACCAGCGTCGGTGTATGTACAGGCGCTCGCCGAGCGCCGTCGTGCTGTAGAAGACGAAGACCGCGCGCGGTGGGCCGATCACGATGTCGCGCGGTCGCTCCTCTAGAAGTTCACCGAGAGCGCCGGAGGCTGTGCGCCGGAAGATCAGGATGCGCTCGTTGGTCGCGATCACCAGCCGCGCGGTTCGCCGCGCGATCCCGTAGAGGCTGGCGACGAGCACGGGATGGGGATAGGACGTCTGTGCCGGGACAACCGCCTGGATGCTTTCTCCAGGTTGAAGATGCGTGCTCGCATCGGCACGCCAAGTGTCGCGTATCGCCATGGTCACCAAGAGTAAGCGCCAGGACACGCTCGTTCGTGCACGACCCGAGGCGAACGCCGGTCATCGGGGCATGAGAATGTCGTGTTGAGGTTGCTGGTCTGGTTGGTTCGGGCGTAGGCTCGTGCGACTGGGTTCAGGGGCCTTGGGAGAACGCATGTTGGGCAGGCCGATTTGCGCGATGGGCTTCGAGCCCGGGCTAATCA
>DASXEZ010000167.1:0-48276 GCA_036489875.1 Solirubrobacteraceae bacterium
GGCCTGCTGATCGTGTTCCTGCGAGTCCAGCCCGTGGTGGTGACGCTCGCGATGTACTTCATCCTCCAAGGCGTCGATCTCGTCCTCTCGCCGCAGCCGCAGGCGCTACCGGGCCATGGCGGCTGGATTACCCACCTCGCCGGCTCGATCGCGGGGATACCGGGCGGTCTCTTCACGATCGGCGTGCCGCTGCTGATCTGGATCGCGCTTCGCTACGTCCCCTTCCGCCGATACCTCTACGCGGTCGGCAGCAACGAGACGACCGCGTTCTCCAGCGGCATCAACGTAAACACCGTACGGATCGCCAGCTATGCGCTGGGCGGTCTGTTCGCGGGCATCGCCGCGCTCGCCCTGACGGGCCTGGTGAGCACCACTGACGCGCCGCAGTCGACGCAGTACACGCTGCCGGCGATTGCGGCCGTGGCCCTCGGCGGAACCTCGCTCGCAGGCGGCCGCGGCGGCCTCACCGGATCGCTCTACGGAGCCCTTGCGATCTACCTGCTCCAGAACCTTCTCTCCACGCTCCAGATCGACCCGGCCTACCTCCAGATCATCTACGGCGGCACGCTCGTGATCGCGGTCGTGATCGGCGGCCGCCTGACCCTGACTGGTACTTCGCGGTCGCACCGAACGCCGCGCCGGTTCGGCAGGGGCCGAACAGTTGTCGTCGACCGGGCACAACAGTCACGCATCCTCGCGCTGGACGCCGAGCCGCGGGTCCGCTCGGCTGCAAATCGCCAAGTTCCGATTCGGACGCAACTCGCGGTACTTCAGAGGCAGTTTCCAATCGTCCAGATCTTCGCGGTGGCAGTGGTCTTTACCTATGGCGTGATCACGCTGCCAGGACTCGGCGATTGGGGCAGCATCAAAATCATCCTGCTCCTCGCGAGCCTCACAGCGCTTGCCTCTGCGGGCCAGACTCTGCTGATCCTGATGGGCGGCTTCGACCTCGGGGTACCAGGCTTCATCGTAGCCGGAGCGGTGTCGGTGACCGCCCTGCAGGCCCATTACCACCTCCCCTTTCTCGTCGCGATGGCAGCCGCGATCGTGGGAGCCGGGACACTGGGTGCGATCGCTGGCAACGTGTGTCATCGCTACCGCATCCAGCCACTAATCGTGACGCTCGCGATAGGAACGATCGCCGTCGGAATCGTGCAGGTCCAAAACGGCGGCACGGCCACTGGCAGCGCACAAGGCTGGCTCGTCACCCTCACCGAGCCCGTGACCAACACCTTCGGGATCGGCCTGCCGCCAATCGTAGCGATGCTAGTCGTCGTCGCAATCATCTTCTGGCTATTCCTGCACCGGACAGCGGCGGGTCGCCGCCTCCTTGCGACCGGCGCAAACGAGCGCGCGGCCGAGTATGCGCTGGTGAACACACGCAAGGTCTGGACTTTCACGTTCGCCTTCAGCGCAATCAGCTCGGCGCTCGTCGGTGTGCTGATCGCGGGAGACGCCGGCGGCGTTGCGAGCACTATCGGCGACCCCTATCTGTTCGGCAGCGTCGTCAGCGTGATCGTTGGCGGCACGGTCTTCGGCGGACCGGGCAACTTCACCAGGACCTGCATCGGCGCGCTCTTCGTCACGGTCCTCACTGAAGTGCTGACCGGTCACGGCGCGAGCGCTGCCACGAACCAGGTAGTCGAGGGCGCGATCATCCTGCTCGCAATCACGGCCTATGGGCGGCAGCGCCGCTTGCGAGACCGCCTATGACCCGAGCTGCGCCGCGCACCTGCCGCGCACTGTCACCGAGTTTCCCGGCCAACAACCGGGTCGACGTACAACCCCCCAGAGGGAAACCAACGGAAGAGAGAGGTGCGAATGTCCAGAGAACGTAAAAGGGTCATGGCGCGGCGAGCCCGCTTTATGATCGCGGTTGGAGCGACGGCGGCCGCTGCTACTACCATGGCGCTCACGAGCGCCGGAAGCGCCACTGCGAAGACCGCGACGGCGGCCGTCACGCATGCCTGCGGCTACAGCGACCCAGTCGGGCCGACCAACCCCAAGGGCATTTACAAGACGCTCCCGCCGGCGCTCAAGGCGGTCTACTCGAGCGATCCGGGCGCGCTCACCCCGAGCGTCTGGGCGCATTCCAAGCCGGTCAAGGGGCCCTGGAAGATTGGCTTCATTCAGGTGGCAATCACAAACGCGTATCAGCAGGATCTCAACAATGGCATGGAGGAGCAATTCGCGAAGGCGAAGAAGAAGGGACTCGTTACCGGCTCGCTAGTGACCGATGTCCCTCCAACGATCGCCGCCACGACACCTGAAGAGCAGATTCAGGCAGTCCAGCAAATGGTCCGCGAGGGCGTTAACGCCATCGTGATCGAACTGCTGTCCGCTGCACCAGTGGTTCCCGCGATTGATGCCGCCGGCAAAGCCGGGGTCCCAGTGATCATCGCCGACGATCCACTGCCGCAAGCCAAATACGGCGTAGTCGTGTGGTCGCAGAATCAGGCGGTGGCAGATGCAGGCACCCTTAAGATCATCGGCCAGAACGGTGGTGGCAGCATCCTCATAGTCCGAGGTATCGCTGCAAGCCCGAGCGAGGCCGCCAGCTACGACCAGGCCCTAGCGGACCTGAAGTACTGCCCGAACATCAACGTCGCCGCAAGCGTCTATGGCGACTTCAATGAAGCAACCGCAAAAACGGTCGTACAGCAATACCTTGCGGCCAATCCGGGGAGTGTTAGTGGCGTCATCCAGGACGGCGGTATGGCGGCCGGCGTGATCCAGGCCTTCCAGGCCGATGGCAAGCCAATACCGCCTGTCTCTGAAGGTGAGTGCTACGGCGGCGACCTGTCCTGGTGGCTGGCGAACCAGTCGACGTTCAAGTCGTTTGGCGCTTGCTTCAACGGCTACCAAGGAGCGTACGTGTTCTTCAACACGGCGTTGCGCGTTCTGGCAGGCGACGGCCCGAAGTACCAAACCCTCTCGGTCCCGTCTCCGGCAATCACGAACGCGAACATCTCGCAGTTCGCGACTCCTGGCCTGTCGATCACATCCCCCAACGAGGTGGGTGGACCGCTCACGGCGTGGTGCAGCGACACCTGCCTCAATCAGTACTTCAACAAGTCAGGGACTCCCGGCGGCCTCTAGGCCGGCAGTCTGGGAGCAGCACTCTGGGATCGGCGGCGCCCGCGCGAAGGCGGGGGCGCCGCCGCCCCTTACGAGGCGACGACGAAGCACCAGACTTCGGTCCGAAGGGCACTGCTTCCTCGACTCGCTGACCAAGTCGGGCGGGGCTGACAACGCGGCGCGGCGATATTCGCCTGAGCGAATCGCCGAAACCCGAAAAGCCTGACGAGCCCCAATTGAGGAGCCTGCAGCCTTGCAATCCCCTGGGCTTGGCGCAGGTAGTGCGGGGTGGTAAACGGTTCGCCGGCGAGGGCCTTGTCGGCGAGTTCGCTATCGCCCCAGTGGGCGTCGTTGTGCGGCGGGCGCGGATCTGTTTGCGTTGGTGCGGGTCTCGCCCTTGGGGTCGATGATGATCGCGCCGTGCCCGTGCTCGACGATCCACGCCTGCGTCACCGTCTTCCCGCTGCCGGTCGCCTCGACGACGGGGGGTGGCATCCGGTCCGCTCGCCGAAAGGGTCCGACCAGCGAGCGCGACCGGTCCACGCCGACCGCCATCCCCTCCCCATTGATCCAAACCCCAAACCAAGTGTGGCAGCGCTGCGAATGCTCGGCGAGTGTGTGGCGGATGTCGGGTAGGTGTCTGGCGTGCTCCGCGGGGTCGGCGCCATCGAGCACGTCGTAGTGATGCCACCTTGCCCTCAAAGTCACCGCGAACCCCGTCACCGCCAACCCAAACAGCGCCGCCTGAACGCTGACCAGAAGCAGGCCAGCGCTGATCGGGATGTCGGCGAGCGCCCGCGTCCAACGCAGCACATAGGTGCGTAACGATCCGGCCGTGAACCACCGATTCGAACCCAACTGCCGTCGGCGATCGCCCACCAACGGAGCCCGTGGATCTGCTGCTCAAACATCGTGAGCCCCGTCCCGTACTGCGAGCTCGCCTATCACCACGGTCGTCAACCGCGAACAAGCTGATGCGGCCTTCTGCTCCGACGCTGCGCACCGCGCGCTCTACCGCGCGCTTCGGGCCCCGCGCCGCGACGCGGTAGCCGTCCGGGGCGACTGCGAGCAGTTCGGGCCGGTGCAGTTGCGCGACTCCGGCGCTCAGTTGCCCCGCGACTGCGCTCCCGATCGGTTCGCCGCCCCGGCGCTCCGCGGATCGGATCTCGCGCTTGCTCATCACGACCGAATGAGGCAACTGCAGCTCGAGTGAGCCTAACCGGGTTTGACAGAGGCCGTGATCCGACCCTGGAATTGTCGAGTCAGCATTCTGGTTTCTCTCGGTAGAGAGGATCGATGAGATGCCCAGTCAGGTACAGCCCGGAGATTCGTCGTCAGGTGGTCGAGCTTGCGCGGGGGGCACGAAGGTCAAGCAGCTCGCGCGCGCGTTTCGCATGTCTGATGCGACGATCTATAACTGGCTGAAGCAGGAGCGGATCGATCGGCCGTCTGTTGACGCCAGATCTTCGTGATTCTCGCGGGCCGCGGCGCGAGATCCATGAGCTCGACGCAGTCAACGAGTGGCGTTAGCGCCGGCGCCAGAAACGGGCGCACAGTCGTCTTCCCGACGCCGCTAGCTCCGGTAATCAGCAGGAGCATGCCGGCGACTATCGCAAACCTCACAACGTCCGCCGACAGCTGCGCTCATCTCGCCATCACCGCGGCCGAGGCCGCGACGCGTGACTCCGCCGCCAAGGGTTCCGAATGTTGCTCGTCGTCCGAGCTGTTGCCTCGGCTAGAGGGTACGGCGGGCGGGTATGTGCACAATCCAGTGATGGCTGAACGCATCGTGTACGTGTCGCGCCTTGTGCAACTCCCGCTCGTCGGAGCCGATGGCGCCGAGATCGGCCACATGTCCGATGTCGTGCTGGGAGGGTCGAGTGGAAGCCGACCGCCGGGCGTCAACGGGTTTGTCGTGGCCGTCCAGCGGCGCCGCGTGTTCGTGGGCGCCGGGCGTGTGGCCGAGATTGAAACCGACGGCGTTCGTTTGCGGAGAGGAGCGATCAATCTCCGCCAGTTCGCGCTTCGCCCAGGCGAGCAACTCGTCGTGGGAGAGCTGATGCGCCGGCGTCTGCGCGATCAGAAGGTCACCGACGTTGGGATAACCCCCGCCCCTGAGCCCTACAGCTGGGAGGTCCAGACGATCGCGCTCGGCGGAGGCGGTATCCCGACGCGGCGCCGTGCGCCCGAGATCATCGACTGGGGTGAGGCTGGCGAATTGCTCGCCGATAACCTGCCGGCGTCACGCCAAGCCGCCGCCATCGGCCAGCTGCATCCGGTGGAGATGGCCCAGGCGATCCGCAAGCTTCCGATCTCGCGGCGGCGCGTGCTCGCCGCCGCGCTGGAGGACGATCGCCTCGCGGACCTTCTCGAGGAGCTCTCGGAGGACGAGCAGGTCCGCATCATGGAGGATCTCGATCTGGACAAGGCCGCACGCGTGCTCGACGAGATGGAGGCTGATGACGCAGCCGACCTGCTGGGTGAGTTTCCGGCGCTACGACGCGATGAACTACTCGGCGCGATGGACCCCGAGGAGGCAGCTCCGGTTCGTCGCCTGCTCACCTACGACCCGGACACGGCCGGTGGGCTCATGACCCCGGAGCCAGTCATCCTCGGGCCGCAGGCGACCGTGGCCGAGGCACTTGCGCGGATTCGCGATCACGACCTGCCCGTTCCTCTGGCGACGCAGGTCTTCGTCTGCCAACCACCGACCGAGACCCCCACAGGCCGCTTCCTGGGGACGGCGAACTTCCAGCGCCTGCTCCGCGAGACACCGTCGAAAGCCCTATCGAGATGCCTTGACGAGGAGTCTCAGACGATGCAGGCAGACGCCAGCGATCGTGCGGTCGCCGAACGCCTGGCCGCCTACGACGTGATGGCACTGCCTGTGCTCGACGAGCAGGGCAGGCTGCTCGGCGCGGTAACGGTCGATGACGTACTCGACCGCGTCTTACCGGTCGGCTGGCGCATCCGGCATGAACGGGAAGGTACCTAGATGGCCCGCCGTGACGATCTGAGCAAACCCCGCGGAACCCCCGGCGGACCGCAGTACGACCCTGACGCGTTCGGCCGCTTCGCCGAAGGCATCGCTCGCTATCTCGGTACCGGTCGATACCTGGCGATCCAGACCGGGATTGTGATCGCGTGGATCGCGCTAAATGTGGCTGCCGTTGCCCTTCGCTTCGATCCGTACCCGTTCATCCTTCTCAATCTGATGTTCTCGACGCAGGCTGCGTACGCGGCACCGCTGATCCTGCTCGCTCAGAACCGCCAGGCCGACCGAGATCGCGCGGAAAGCGAACGGGACCGTGAGATGAACGCGCGCGCCCTTGCCGACGCCGACTACCTTGCGCGCGAGATCGCGTCACTGCGGTTGGCGATCGAGCACAAAGCCGACCGCGACGACATCGCCGACGCGGTTCGCGAGCTCACACTCGTCGTCGAACGCCTAGACGCCGTGCGGAGCGAACCCCGCGTAGACCATCGAAGCGACACGCACAGCTGAGCTCGCCGCCGCCAACGCTCCGCCAACTTGGCTGCATCCCATTCGAACGTGCTGATGCGGCTCGGGGTGCATCCGCCGAGCTACCAGCGAACTACGGACGCAATCTTGACGCCCTTTGACGGCCGGCGAGGCGAACTTGCGCTGCGTCGACGAGATCGATGATGTCGCGCCGGGGCGGGTCGTGGCAGCGCCCGACCTCGATCGCTCGCCGCTATCGTCGCGGACGATGACGAGGAGGATGCTGCCTAACGATCCCCCGGGGGCGTCGAGGAGACTCTGGCGGGTTGGCATCGCGGCCCTCGTGATCACTTCGACCGCGGGGGGCGCGATCGCGACGGCGCAGTCGCGCCCGAGCGCCGCTACGCCCCTTCTGCACCACGCCCGGCCAGCAGCTGTGCCGCCGAGCGGCCGCGCCGTCAACGCGCGGCTGTTCCAGCCCAGCTCGTGTATCGCGTTCTCGCCGCTCCATGGCCATCATCACCGCACCGTGTTCATCGACGCCGGTCACGGCGGCCCCGATCCTGGCGGCGTTGGCACTACGCTCAGCGGACGCGCGGTCGCCGAAGCGCCGATCAACCTGCTCGTGGCCCTCGACGCGCTGCGTTTGCTGCGCCGTCACGGCTTCCGCGTCGTGCTCTCGCGGACCGGCGCGGCCGAGGTGCCGAGACCGCTGCCCGGCGACATCGCCGGCGGCGCTTTCACGGCGCAGGGGCGCCTTCGTGACCTGGCCGCGCGCGATGAATGCTCCGACCTCGCGCACGCGGATGTCGTGCTCGGTATCGACTTCGACGCCGCCGCCTCGCCGGGGCTGGGCGGCAGCGTGACGCTCTTCGACACGATGCGCCCTTACGCCGACCAAAACGCGCGGCTGGCCGATCTGGTCCAGCGGGAGGTACTCGCGAGCCTCGCCCGAGATGGCAACGCGGTACCGGACGACGGTGTACACGCGGACAGTGGCTACGGGTCGAGCCTGACCGCTGCGGATCGCGCTTACGGCCACCTGGTGTTGCTCGGCCCAGCAAAGGCCGGCTACCTCACGACGCCAACGACGGCCCCCGCCGCCCTGATCGAGCCGCTATTCCTCACCGACCCCACCGAAGCGACGCTCGCGACCACCTCGCGCGGCCAGCACGCGATCGCCAGCGGACTCGCGACCGCCGTCTACCAGTACTTCACGATCCACCCCTGACCGGCCCAGGCCCGCGCGAACCAACAAACCCTCACCCTCCAGCGACCATCGCTCCTGGCCGCGAGCGCGGTCAGGCCGCGTGCGGACTGCAGCGGCGAAGAGGTCGCCGTCCAAGGCCAGAGCCCGCCGAGGAGCGCTGGCGGGAGCGATCGCGTCTGCCGCCTGGGCAGCCCAGCAGCCCCTAGATAAGCGCGTTTTCCGCTTTGCGTTCGACGACGTGGAATTACTCGGCAAGGCTGTCGCTCGCGGGCCCAGGTGGCGAGCGATCGGCACGGCGATGCACGTCGCCAACGGCGCGGCCTTCGGCGCCCTTTACGCAAGCCTCGCCCCCCGCGCGCACCGCGTGCCGGCGTGGTGCCGAGGCCCCGCCGCGGCGCTCGGGGAGCACATAGCAAGTTGGCCCGCCACTGCTATCAGCGATCGCCTCCACCCCGCCCGCGACCAGCTTCCGCAGTTACGGCGATCACGCCGCGCCTTCGCGCAGGCAACGTGGCGCCACCTCCTGTTCGGTGTGATCCTGGGCGAGATCGAGCGACGCCTCGCTCGGCCGAGCTCGCAGCCCGACTAACCGGAAGCGACGTAGTCGAGGACGCTGCGATGTGGGCGAGAGCCAGCGTCTTGGCTTCCGCGCGTACCTCGAGGGGTGGCTGACGACGCTCGCGGCTTCGTCGTACACGACGGGCAGCGCCCGGGTTTCGCGCGACGCTGACTCATGCGGTCGCCCAGACCAAGCTGTCTGCTGCGCTCGTGGTGTTTAGGCGAGTCCGTCTGGGTGGAGCGATCCGTCGGCCGGGAGGTGTGGCGGTCTGGGCGCCAAGGTTGTGCGCGACAGGCATGCGTAGGTCGCCCGGTAGCCCGCTAATTTCGCGACCGGCGCAAGCGCGCCAAAGGCGGCGCGCTGCACCCTCGGCGGCGGTTTGCGAAACACAATCACGTCTGAGAATTCCTGCGCGGTCAGAGCGAGCTGCAGGACATTCGGCATCCCCTGTGCGTTGACATGCCCCTCGCGCGCCAAGCCGAACAGCGTCTCAAGCATGTGGGCGAAGCGCTCGCCAGGGGTGACCTCGACCCTCACCACGGCATCGACGTCCGCGTCGTTGAACCAGTCGTGCCAGACACCTGGTTCGATCTCGGCGCTTTCGCCCGCATGAAACGTTGCGCGCTGCCCATCTCGGACAACCGTCAGCTCGCCCTGGAGCACACTGAACCGCTCGCGCAGCGCGGGATGCATATGCTCGCCGACGACTCGCGCACCCACCAGCGCGGTCAACTCAGCGACGGCTCGCCCGTCCGGATTCTGCCACGGCAACTCCAACACCACGGCCCGCTCCCGCGTCACCGGATTCTCGAACACCTCTCCACACTCAATCGGTCGAACATCAGCGGGAGAAGACGCGGCCGGATGGGACACACACCGATGCTAGCGCTCACGCCTTGGCGCAATGGTTCGGGCCTAGGACCGGACCCGCTCAGCGGGGCGTACGGCCCCGATGGCACGACGCTGCGGCTGGTAGCGCCCCCGCCTCGTGAACAAGTGGAAGGCCCCGCCGTGGCGGCTAGTCGTGCTTGTAGTACTGGGCGTTGCGAGCGATGTAGTCCTGCCATTCTGGCGGGACCGAGTCCTCGGCGAAGATCGCATCGACCGGACAGGCCTCGACGCAGGCGTCGCAGTCGATGCACTCAGTGGGGTCAATGAAGAGCATCTCCGCCACGGCGTAGCCGGGCTCCTCCGGGGTGGGGTGAATGCAGTCAACCGGGCACACCTCGACGCACGAGTTGTCCTTGGTCCCGATGCACGGCTCTGTGATCACATAGGTCATCTGTAAGCCCTCCGACCGGCGTTCAAGACCGTCTCATGCAGCCTAGACCAGTCACGGCTATTTTTCCATCTTGAGTGGGTAAATTCGCCGCAGATGTGCCACCGTCTCCACCGCGAGTCTCCGGTGCGCACTTCGGCTTCGATCCGCGTCCGCACACCCCGCAACTACCGCGACTCGCCGGCCCGTCGGCGGTGGCTCCGACTGGGTGCGATGCCGCGTTCGTGGCGTAGCGGTGGCTCCGACTGGGTGCGATGCCGCGTTCGTGGCGTAGCCCCCGAGGTTCACCTACGACACATGTGACCAGGAGCCTCTCCGTACTCGCACGCCGCAGATCGCGACAGTCGCCGAGCGCGGCGGAGGTGAGCGGCCCTACCGCGGCCGCCCCGACTCATTCCCGCGCCGGGACAGCCACCTGATCGCCGGCCGGCGCAGGCACCTTCGCGCCTTCGCGGAAGGTTGCATGGACAGCGCCGGGGACGCCGTACTCGTAGGGCCCGCCGATGACGGTGGGGAGCGAGTCGAAGTTGAAGATCGGTGGAGGCGAGGAGACTTGCCACTCCAGTGTGAGCGCACGCCACGGGTTGGCCGCGGCACGTGGGCCGCCGCGCCAGCTCGCAATCATGTTGTAGACGAAGATCAGTGTCGAGAGGCCCAGGCCGAAGCTGGCGATCGAGATGATCAGGTTCCAGGTCGCGAACTGAGTCGAGTAGTCGGCCACGCGACGTGGCATGCCCTCGATGCCGATCACGTGCATCGGCGCAAACGTGGCGTTGAAGAAGATCAGCGTCGTCCAGAAGTGCCACTTGCCGAGACGCTCGTCATACATCCGACCCGTCATCTTCGGGAACCAGTAGTAGACGCCCGCGAAGATCGTGAACACCGATCCTCCGAAGAGCACGTAGTGGATGTGCGCGACGACGAAATACGTCTTCGACACGTGCAAGTCGAGCGGCACCATCGCGAGCATCACCCCGGAGATGCCGCCGCAGGTGAACATCGTGATGAAGCCCAATGCCCACAGCATCGGCGTATCGATGTGCAAGACCCCACGCCAAAGTGTGGCTAACCAGGAGAAGATCTTCACCCCGGTCGGAATGGCGATGATCGCGGTGGTGATCATCATCGGGTCGCGTAGCCACCCGGGCATGCCCGAGGTGAACATATGGTGCGCCCACACCGTGAAGCCGAGGATCACGATGGCGACCAACGAGAAGGCCATCATGCGATAGCCGAAGATCGGCTTACGCGCCTTGACCGCGATGACCTCGCTCACGATCCCGAAGCCCGGCAACATCATGATGTAGACCGCCGGGTGGCTGTAGAACCAGAAGACGTGCTGATACATGAGCACGTTGCCGCCGGAGCCGGCGTTGAAGAAGTTGAACCCCAAAGCCCGATCGAGCAGTACGAAGAACTGGGACGCCGCGATGAAGGGCGTCGCGATGACCACGAGCAGCGAGGTCGCGAAGTTGGCCCAGACCAGCAGCGGCATCCGGAAGAAGCTCATCCCCGGCGCTCGCATCGTGATGATCGTCGTCAGGAAATTCAGAGCGGTTGCGATCGAGGACGCGCCCGCGAACTGAACGCCCAAGGTGAAGAACACCTGCCCTATCGGCGCGTTGGTCGAGAGCGGCGCATAGGCGGTCCAGCCCGAAGCAAAGGAGCCGCCCGGGGCGAAGAAGGAGCCGAGGATCATCAGACCGGCGATCGGCAGCAACCAGAACGACAGCGCGTTCAGGCGCGGGAACGCCATGTCCGGCGCGCCGATCATCAGCGGCAGCACGAAGTTCGCGAAGCCGGCGAACACGGGAATGATGAAGAGGAAGATCATCAGCGTGGCATGCACGCTGAACAGCCCGTTGTAGGTGTTCGCGTCGACGAACTTGCCGCCCGGCTGGGCGAGCTGGACGCGCATCAGCATCGCGAAAAGTCCGCCCACGAGCAGATATAGGAACGAGTGCACGACGTACTGGACGCCGATCACCTTGTGGTCAGTGTTGATCCGGAAGTAGTCCTTCCACGATCGTGCGCCGTGCGCGGAATGATCCTCAGGCCGGGTCGGGCGCCCCGCGGCCCAGTAGAACCAGTAGTCGAACGCTCCCAAGCCGATCAGAAACGCGAACGGCGCCGAGATCAGCGCGACCTGCAGGACCGCCGTGCCGTCAAGCAGCGGGTGGTAGTGCGAGGCGGCGCGGATCGGCAGAACGATCAGATAAGCAAGCCCGATGCCGAGCGGGATCGAGAGGATCCCGCGGTGCAAGCCGGGTGCCCGCAGACGCCTGATCACCGCGCACCCTGGGAGGACGCGGTGGCTACGACCGCGCGAGAGGCCGCCGTTGCGCCGCGGCGTTCAGCAGCCGACGCGGCGGCGGGACATTCGAGCACGCGTGCACGCGCCACGGCGCCGCGCACGCGCCGAGGAGCCGAGGGCGCGACAGTCGCATGATCGCCGCGACGCGGTCCTGTTCGGGGCGATCGCGGAAAGCGCGGACGGTGAGGGTGGACCTTGCTGCCGCCGTCGCCATCCGGGCCCGTGACCTCCGCGTCGGTTTGGTGGATCGCCCACCAGACGATCCACAGGAGGCCGCCGATCGGGATCTTCAACAGAAACATCAACCAGATGAAGGTCCAAGTCACTGAAGCGGTACGGTAGCACCGTCTCTTTGTTTTGCAAAGCCGGGTTGGTAAAACTCATCGATGCTTGACGTCCCCGATCCGCTGGACCCCTCGGACGCGCTCGCGCAGCCGACGCGGGCGCACCTCTTTCGGTTGCTCGGCGAGCTCGCTCGGCCGGCCACTACGGTCGAGCTTGCCGAGCGCCTCGACCTGCACCCAAACGGCGTCCGCATCCACCTTGACCGCCTGGAACGCGATGGCTTGGTCGCGCGTGCCACCGAGGCGCGCCCGCGGGGACGACCTCGTGATCGTTGGACCATCGCGCCGGGTGCGCGGCCCGGCGGACGCCCGCCAGGCGGCTATCACGACCTCGCGCGCTGGCTGAGCCGTGCGATCACGGCGGGCCGCCCGAGCCTGCGCTCAGTCGAGGCGACAGGCCGCCAGATCGGCCGCGAGTTGGCGCCCACCGACACCCACAACGACGAGCATCCGCTCATGAGCTCACTGACGGCGCTGGGGTTCCAACCGCGCGCCAGCGTCGAGGAGGACGCGACCCTGACCGTCTGTCTTGGGAACTGCCCCTACCGCGACGTCGGCGTGGAGAATCAGGCCGCGATCTGCACCCTGCACCGCGGCATCACCCACGGCCTGCTCGATGTTCTGCACCCCGGCGCGCGCCTCAATACCTTCGAACCGCGCGACCCGGAGACGGCCGGCTGCGTCATCCGCATCAGCGGGATCCCCGCAGCAGCCGCGCAGGCCTAGCGCCACGGCGCCGTCAAAGACGGCGGCGTCCTCTCGGCGGCACCGTTGATCGAACCCTTCGTCGTCGGCTTTCTCGATGCACTCCCCGCGGCGAGCACGAGATGAAAACGGCGGCCAAACGCAATCCCCTGAACCACCGCCACCGCACGACCAGGCAGCTCGTGGATCAGGAGCTCTCCGCATGCTCCAATGCGTCTGCGAGCTCGGCCAATTCCAGCTCAGGCATCGTCTGTTCGATCAGCGGGAACAGCTCGCGCTCCTCCATACGGACGTGCGCAGCGATTCGAGATCCCAACTCGTGCAGCGCGGCCGGCGGGGCAAGCTCGTCGGCACGCAACCAGGCGACCCGTGCGCGGATTGCCACGTGATCGCAGAGCGTTCGCGCGATCAACTCTTCATACGGGTCGCACCAACCCGCAAATGCCGGGAGCAGCACCTCCTCCTCCGCTCGGAAATGACGACTCTCGCAGCGCGACCAATGGGCGAGGAACGCCTCGCGCACTTCCTGCGAGGTCGCACGCGTTGCGCGCCGCAAGCGTTGTGCCGCGACGAGCGACTCGTGATGATCACGCGAAAGCCGGACAAGGGCCGACGCGCGCCTCACCAAACCCGCGCGTTCCCCATCCGGGCTTCCACCACCCACCGCGCGCGCAAGCGACCCGACCGCGCGGTCGCTCGCGCCGCGCGCAGCCCGCAACGCCGAGTCGTCTTTTTCCCACTCATGGTAGGCAAACTATCAGCAGGAACGAATCGGCGTCGGAGCTCGCCTCGGCGCCCACGAGATCTCCCGGTCACACGGCAAATGCGCGCGCATCGACGGCGTGGCCGATCGTGCGCCGCGGCCGATCACGGTGTGGGCCCGCAGCCCCTCCCTCTGCGTCAGACGCGGCTGGCGCAATCCTCCGAACCGGTTAGGGATCTCGGTGTAACGGCGTAAAGGGTTCCAACTCCTCGACTGGGAATATCCCGGGATGGCTCAGAACTACGCGCTCCTCGACGTCCACGCCCTCGGCCGCCCGCCCGGACGGCCGAGGTGAGCAAGAAACCGCGATCCGACGCGAAGCGGTCCTCATCTGATCGAGGCAGGCCCGCATCCGACGCGACGGTGACGGCCGATGCTCAGCTGCCGGAGCTCGACGACCGTGCGGTGGCAGCGCTTCGAGAGGTGGGACACCAGTGGGCAGGCTGCATGCCCGACCGAGACGCGTGGAACGCCGCACTGCCAGTCGATCCGGATCTGCACTACGTCGAAGGGGAATCCGCGGGGCGCGGGCGGTTCGTCGAGATTCGCAGCGCCAGGGGCGCCGGGGACGACGATCTCGAGGCGACCCCCGCCGGGGAGGAACGCGACTCACCGGTAGGGCGGCTGGCATACGCGCTGCGGCGGGGGCTGATCGGGCCGCCGCTGCGAAGCACCGCGCTGGCCGAGGAGCGGATGAGCAACCGCCTCGCGTTGCCGGTGCTGTCGCCCGATGCGCTCTCGTCGGTGGCCTACGGGCCCGAGGCGATGATGGCGATCCTCGTCTTGGCCGGCAGCTCCGAGCTGAAGCTGTCGTTGCCGATCGGGGCGGTCCTCGTCGTGCTGATGCTGTCGGTCGGCCTCGGCTACCGACAGGTGATTCGGGCCTACCCCCACGGCGGAGGCTCCTACATCGTGGCCAGCGACAGTTTGGGTGCGACGTGGGGCCTGATTGCGGGTGCCGGCCTGATTCTCGACTACATCCTGACCGTGGCGGTGTCGGTGGCCTCGGGCGTCGCCGCGATCACCTCGGCGCTGCCGTCCGTGAGCGCGGCGACCGTGCCGATAGGCCTGGGCGTGATCGTACTGCTGGTGGTGGGCAACCTGCGGGGCGTGAGGGCCGCGGGAGCCCTCTTTGCCGCTCCGACCTATTTGTTCGTCCTGGCGATCGCCCTTGTCGTGACCGTTGGCTTGATCAAGTCCGCCGGGCACGGATTTCATGCCGTGGCCCCTGTTTCGCACCACGCCACCGAAGCGCTCGGATTGGTCCTGATCCTGCGAGCGTTTTCCTCCGGCGCTACGGCGATGACCGGGATCGAGGTCATTTCCAACGCCGTGCCTGTCTTCCAGCCTCCTGAGGCTCAGAATGCCCGCCGCGCCCTGTCCGCGATGATCTTCCTGCTCGTCGCGATGTTCATCGGCGTGGTCGTGATCGCCCACCTCGACGGCGCGAGCCCCGGCACGCAGACCGTGCTCTCGCAGATCGCCCATCGAAGCGTCGGCAGCGGACCCTTCTACGTCTTTGTCCAGCTCGCGACGACGTTGGTGCTTTTGATCGCGGCCAACTCCGCGCTCAACGGCTTCCCGCGTTTGCTCTATTTCATGGCTCGCGACAACAACGCGCCGCGCCGGTTCCTGCACCTGGGTGACCGCCTCGCCTTCACGGCCGGGATCGTCGTGCTCGCTGTTCCCGCCGCCATTCTCTACGTCGCCTTCAACGGCCAGACCGAGCCCCTCATCCCGCTGTTTGCGGTTGGCGTGTTCGTTGCCTTCACACTCGCGCAGAGCGCGATGGTGGCGTACTGGTTGAGGCACCGAGAGACCGGCTGGCGACGGGCACTGGCCATAAACCTGGTCGGCGCAGCGCTCTCCGGTGCAGTCGCGGTCATTGCCGCAGCGACCAAGTTCACCGCCGGCGCCTGGATTGTCGTTGTTCTGATCCCGCTGATCGTCTTTGCTGCCAGGCGTATCCACCAGGCCTACCAGCGCGCCACCGAGGCGCTGATTCCCGACTCCGGTCCGGCCCTGGCCGTGCCCACCTCCACCCTCGCCCCGCCGCGAGCGAGCGCCGCAGCCGCCGCCGAGGTGAGCGAACGCCAGGACGCACCGACCGAGGTCAGGCACCTCGTGATCGTTCCGATCGCCAGCCTCGATCTCGCCGCGCTACGCGCGTTGGCCTACGCTGCTTCGCTGTCAGTACCCCTCTTGGCGCTTCACGTGAGTCCCAGCGACAAGGAGGCCGAACGCTTCCGCGGCTACTGGGAGGCCTGGGGCGACCACCTGCCGCTCGAGGTCGTCGTCTCCCCCTACCGCGCGACACTCGCGCCGCTCGCCAACTACATCGAGGCGCTTCACCGTCAAGGGCCCGACCTCACCCTCACCGTGGTCGTACCCGAACTGATCCCGGCGCGGCGCTGGCAGCGCATCCTGCACAACCGGATCGCCCAGGGACTCCGCAGGATGTTGATCCAATACGAGGGGATCGTGATTACGAGCGTCCCCTTCCACCTGCCGGCCTGAACCACTCACAGACTATGTCCGGAGCCGGCGAGCGCCCACAGCGGACGAGGCGGCGTGACTGCACACCCCCGTCCGAACCCGCGCCGCACTGTGGCGCGGTGCGGCCTGCTCTCTAAGCACTCCCCTCCGCGGCGACTTCGGCGACGGCGGGACGCGGCTCGATAACGGTCGCTGCGCCCTCCTGGGCCGTGAAGGCCTCGAAACCAAGGTGCCCGAGCATGGCAACCGCCAGCAGAGCGGCGAAGACTGGGGGCGGGAGGTGGCCGCCCGCCGCCGCGAGCGTGATCGCGACGACAGCGAGGACGAGACGGCCGGCGAAAGTGCGATCGCGCATGCTCGTCCATTCGGCGCCGATGTAGATCGCTGCGAGCGATAGCGCGAACGCGGCGATCCCACCGCCGAGGGCCCAGCGGGCGGCGGCTTCCAATCCGTGATGCGTGGCGTGCGTGATCGCCAGCTTGGTGCCGGCGCCGAAGGCCGTGATGCCGGCAAGCAGCGGGAAGTGCGCGTAGGCGAAGGTGAGACCAAGTGCCCCGCGCCCGACGACCGAGGTGTCCGTGAGGTCGAAGTAGATCCACCACAGCGTCAGTCCGATCACGAAGCAGGCCGCAGCGACGATGGAGGAGTCCACGCTGAATCTGAGTCCAGCGACCCCCGCCACGACGGCGATGACCGCGTCTCCGAGCACGATGATGAAGAACGTGCCGAAGCGCTCTGTGAGATGCGAGATCACGACGGAGGCTCCGCGGAGCTTGGGCCAGGCGAACATGGGTACGCCGAGGTCGATCAGCATCGCCGCGGCCCACGCCACCTGGCGGTAGGGACTGGCAAGGAAGATCGACAGGAGCCAGAGACCGGTCGTTGTCGAGTAGCCGACGATGTACACGTTGCTGAGGTCTCGGCCCGGGCCCTCAACGTGGTGGCGCGCGCGCCAGTACAGCGCCACCAGGACCACTCTGAGGACGACGTAGCAGGAAGCGAGCTCGATCGCGCCCCCGCGACCGTGCATGACGCGGTGGAGGTCGATCGCGATCACCGCGATCGCGAGCATCGCGCACGACTGTGCGGCGCGGAAGATCAGATCGTCGGTGTCGAACCGGTTGGCGTAGAGCGTGTAGAGGATCCACGCCCACCACACGACGGCGAACAATCCGGCGAACCGTGCGAACACGACGGTGGTTGGTTGCTTTGAGAGGGACGTCGCGAGCTGGCCGATCGCGGCGGCAAAGACGAGGTCGAAGTACAGCTCGAACCACGTCGCCCGACGCTCCTCCGCCGAGTCACCGGTTGTGCGGAGCCGCGGCGGGTCCAGTCGGAAGGTTCGTCCAGAGCCCAGCCATCGCCCGGCCTCGGGCCGAGACGAGGGCCGAGACTCTGCCGGCTCTCGGACGGCGTTTGGATTCGGCTCGGAGTCATCGGCGCGACGCTCGGATTCGGGTATGGGACTCGTCACGGTTCGTCGGTGGTACGCGGATTTGGGCTGATGGCCCCACCCCGATGTCGAATGCCGGCGGGCAATCGTCTCGGCGGTGCTGGGAAGCGCCAGCAGGTCGCGGGCGAGGACGCGCGCTTCAGCTCAGCTTGACGGGCGTTTGCACTCGCGATCGTAGCCGTGCTCACGCCGTCGGGGGGCGCTCAGGGATAGGCCGCTGCGCTGACGCGGCTCAGCGCCAGCGGCTCAGTGAAGGCGCGCGGAGGGCCGTACACGTAGATATCAGCGATCGCGCTGGTCCCCACGTGAAGGATCAACGGCCATCCCTCGTAGGTGAGTCCGATCGCCTCAACCGGCTCGCCATCGACCGTCAGCCTTGCCGGCCCCCAAGCAGCGTCGTCACACGCGATTCGCTCGGCGTCGGCGTTGAGATCGTGAACGGCGCGAAACATCACGTCACGATTGCCGTCGTGCTTGTCGCCTCGCTCTCGAAGCTCCCCTATTCGTGCCTCGTTGGCGGCCAGCATGACTGCGAATGCCGCATCGAAGCGGATCAGGTGCTCTGGGCCACCGAGGCGCGGCGAACCGGGAGGACCGCCGTGCATGGCATGCCGTTGAACGTGAACGACGATTGGCGGCTGCGAACCCGGACCGCGATGATGCCCCTCCCACACATCCAATCCGCCAGTTCGAGAGCTTCCGCCGCGCGCTCCGAGGCGACGGTCCCCGAGCCAATGGTCCGACAACCCGTACAGCGGAAGTGGCTCCTCGGAGACCTCACTCATGAGGACCAAAGCTAACGCAGGCCTCGCTGCGGACGCGGAGACGTGCGCGAGCGAACGAACACGGTGGCCGGCGGCCCCGCCCGCCCGCCGATAGCGCATCGCTTCAAGGTCGCCCAGCCGGCCCACGCCGGATCGCACCCGGCGGGCCCTCGGCTGCGTTCGAGCGGGGAGCCGCCCCGTCGCTTACGATTCCGCTCCAGCCTTGCGGATGCCTTGTTGTTGCCGTACCCAGGCCGAGGAATCGACTTCCTCCATCCGCTCCGAACGGGCCCGCGAATGCGGGCCCTTTGCGTGTTGTCGCCGATCACTCGGCGCTTCGATCCAGGACAGCGAGCCAAGGAGCAGCAGATGCAGATCACCCGCAGTTCTCTCGACACCATGGCGGGGCCCAGCGACTGGTTCACCGGCTCGGTCTTCATCGATACGGTCGCAGCGCCCGCGGAGCCATCTCGGTTTGCGTCCGCGGGCGTTCACTTCACGCCAGGCGCGAGAACCGCCTGGCACACCCACCCCCTGGGTCAGACGATCTTCGTGCTCGAGGGCGTGGGCCTCGTCCAGCGCCGCGGCGGACCGATCGAGGTCATCCGCCCCGGTGACCGCGTGTTCTTCGAGGCGGGTGAGGATCACTGGCACGGCGCCGCCCGCAACCGCTTCATGCATCACATCGCGATCCAGGAGCTCGACGACGAGGGCAACTTCGTGACCTGGGGCGAACACGTCACCGACGAGGAGTACGCCGCCGCACCCGCGGTCTAGGCCGGCGGCGGCGCCGCGACGGCGCTCAGGCGACGGCGCGCAGATGCCGGTAGGGCTCACCGCGCATCTCGGCGACGAGCGCGTCGAGCACGGCCGTGTCCTCGTGGGCACGGCCGTCGGTCACCGCGCCGATCACGCTCCGCTTTCGCTCGAGCAGCGCAGCGATCGTCTCGTCGATCGTGTCGGCCGCCAGCAGGTAGGAGACGTTGACCGCGCTGGCCTGGCCGATCCGATGGCAGCGATCCTCGGCCTGGTCGTGCTTCGCCGGTGTCCAGTCGAGCTCCAGAAAAGCGACGTTCGAGGCACGCGTCATGGTGATGCCCTGCCCGGCGACCTCGATCGAGCAGACGATGAGCTGGTTGCCCGAGCCGTCCGGAGACTGGAAGTCCCGTAGCGATAGGTCGCGCGCGCGCTGGCTGTCCGCGCCGAGGATGTGCAAGGCCGAGGGGAACCGCTCGAGCACGGCCTGCTGTACCTCTCGGTGGCGCGCGAAGACGACCAGTCGCTCGCCCGAGGTGAGGAAGTCATGGATCCACGACAGGGCGGCGGGGAGCTTGCCACGGGCTGCGAGCAGCTTGAGCGCGTTCAGTCGCACCAGGCGCTCGGCGCGCAGCGCCGCGGCGACCCTCGCGTCGAGCTCCCGGAGGTCCAGGGGCTGGCTGCGCAGCCAGGCGACGATGTCCTGCTCCGCGAGACGGTACTCGGCCATGTTGTCGAGCTCGACGGGCACCACGGCTCGTGTCTTCGCAGGTAGCTGGGGCAGCACGTCGACCTTAAGGCGTCGCACGAAACAGCGTGCGCGCAGGTGCCAGTGCAGGCGGTAATGGGCGTCGGGGCCGCGGAAGCGCTTACCGAACTGAGCGCCTGAGCCGAAGTCCGCGAGCCGGCCGAGGATCCGCAGCTGCGAGATCAGCTCGGGTGGTCGGTTCATCACCGGCGTGCCGGTCAGTGCGAGCACGAGCCCGTCACTCGGCACCGCTGCGCTCAGGCGCCCCACGGCTTGGGTTCGCTTCGCTCCCGGGTTCTTGCAGTAATGGGATTCGTCGATCACCACGGCTCGCGGCTCAAGCGCCCGGAGATGCTCGATTCGTGCGGCGACGATCTCGTAGTTGACGACGGTGATCTCCGCTGGCTCCTGATCCCCGCCATCGGCGGAGGTTCCGCTCAGCATGCGCGCGCTGCGGCCGGGGAGCCAGCGCTCGAGCTCGCGCATCCAGTTGAGCTTCAGGCTGGCGGGGCAGACGACGATCGCCGGGAACGCGTCGTCGGCTGCCAGCGTCGCGATCGCCTCGATCGTCTTTCCCAGACCCTGCTCGTCGGCGAGGAACGCGCGCCGCTGGGAGAGCAGGTATTCCACGCCCGCTCGCTGGAAGGGTTTGAGCTCCCCGCCCAGGCCGGCGATCGTGACGGCGGAGTCGGTCGCGGCCGAGAGGCTCACGAGCCCGGCGGCATGGGCGTGCTCCTCGCGGATCTCCTGGAGCGCGGCGAGCGCGTCCGGCGCGATCCAGGCGTCACTGGCGGCCAGGAATTCGTCCAGCTCGGGGACGCAGAAGGGATCGATGCGGATCGAGGGAAGGCGGGCGTGCTCGGGCTCGCCGGAGCCGGCGCGTTTGCCCGCAACCGCGCCGGGCAACTGCGCGAACTCCTCGAGCAGGGCGCCGTTGTGCCCGGGCGCGAGCACGAACCAGGGTTCCTCGTGGACACCGGAGATCTCGAGCACCGCCGGCGGCGCCGGGCTCCCGGCGACCAGCGCTTCCGCGCAGCGCTTGGCGGCGTCGGTGATCCAGCCGCTCAACCGCTCGGCGTCGATCGCGCGCCAGGACTCGAGTGTCAGCGGCAGGCTGACGCCGCCCGCGATCTCACGGGCGCGATCACGCAACGGCGGCGGAAGACGCTCGGCCTTGCCGAGCAGTGCGAACACCGGCTCCTGCGCCGGCCCGTCGACCTCGATCGTGCCGTGCCAGGTCGTGGCGCGCTCGAGCCAGCCGACCACACGCGGGTCGATCGCGGGCGCCTCGAGCTGTACCACCAGCTCGGCGATGCGCGCGGCGTCGCCGTCGAGCGCTGCCAGCGCGACCGTCGAGGACTCCCCTTCGAGGAGGCTCACACCGGCGCTGGCCGCCAGCGCCCGCGCGAGCGGCGCGTGGTCCGCGCCGATCACGACCCACGCGCGTCCGTCGCGTCCGCGCCGCATCGCCACGTCCCACACCGGCGGGGGCTCGGGCGCCGGGCGCTTCGGCTGTCCGATCTCGACCAGCGCGTGCGAGGCGTCCTCGGTCAGCGACAGCCGCGAGGTGCGGGCCAGCACTGCCTGCACGAGGTCGGCGGCTCGCGGGTCCAGAGGTATCAGCGCGCGGCCGATCGCCGGCAGGCTGCGGGCATCGGGGTGCTCGAGCAGATCCGCGACGAGGTCGGTGGCATGGTCGGTGGCGAAACTGAACCACCACGACTCATCGGGACGTGCGAGGTCGAGCACGCACTCCTGAGGCCGCCGCCGCGCGCGCCGGCGCTCGAGCGCATGTCCGAGCGCCTCGGAGATCTCGACCTCATGCGGCGCGCAGGCGAACAGGCGCGTGAGCGCCTCGGCGCGGTCGGCGTCGACCGGCACGCGCCAGACGCGCCGCTCGGCATCCCAGCGGCGCCCAGGGATGGCGCGCAGGAGCTGGCGCAGGCCCTCGTCATAGGGGAAGCGCAGGACCGCGGCGCCGTCCTCGAGCGAGGCGTTGAACGTGGCAGGCAAGGGCAGAGAACAATAGGCGCCGACACGGATGCGCCAGTACCGCGCAACCTGCGCGTGCCCTCGACCGATACGGTCTCAGGAGCGTGTGTGACCCGATCGAATGACCAGGAGGGCGAGATGAGTGCAGACGGGACCTGGCAGATCACAGTGAACAGTCCGATGGGGGCGCAGGCCACCACGCTGACGCTGGCGAGCGACGGTGGCAAGCTGACCGGGGAGCAGAGCGCTGACGGTTCGAGCACCGCCATCTATGACGGCTCCGTGGACGGTGACGCGGTCAGCTGGAAGGTCGATGTGACCAAGCCGATGGCGCTGACGGTCTCCTTCCGCGGCAAGGTCGAGGGCGACAAGATCTCCGGCAAGGCGAAGGCCGGCATGTTCCCGGCCATGGCGTTCGAGGGCTCCCGGGGCTGAACGTGCCGCGGCGCCTGCGGCGCCGCTCACACCCAAAATCGCCGCACCCGCTGGCGGCAGTTGTACGCCTGTCCGCGGCCGCTGGACACAGTCAAGCTCAGCCGCCGGCGCGCCGATAGTGCGAAATGAGGCTAGTGCTGCCGCGGCGGTAGCTCGAACAGGCCCACGACCCATGGCGACATACGTAACGGTCACACGCCGCCCCACGGGGGAGGGGCAGGCCGTTCTCGACGCCCCGGCCCCTGTCGGCGGCGGCGCCGTGCGATTCGACGATCGGCGAGCCTGTGAGTGAGGACGTGGGAAGCGACCTGTCGGCATCGGTGCCGCAGCGCCCCATCCACCACGCGCTGCTCTTCGAGCACAACCCGTTCCCGATGCTCGTCTACGACCGGGCCACGTTGCGGATCCTCGCTGTCAGCAACGCCGCGGTCGCGTGCTGGGGCTACACGCGCGAGGAGTTGCTCGCTATGAGCCTGCGCGACCTCTCGACGGAGGACGACCTCGCGGGCCTCAACGGCTTCATGACCAGCATGGCCTTCGAGGCCCCCGGGATGTTGACTTCGATGCGCCGCCAGCGCCGCAAGGACGGCCGCATCATCGAGGTCGACGTGACCGCCGACGACCTCGACCTCGGTGATCGCCGCTGCCGGATCGTGCTCTGTCAGGACGTGACGGAGCGAAACCGGGCGACTGCCGAGCTTGAGGAGGCACGCGAGCAGCTTCGCCGTAGCGCCGACCAACACCGACTGCTGTTCGAGCGCAACCCCCAACCGCTGCTGGTCTACGATTGCCAATCACTTCGTATCGTCGCGGTCTCGGATGCGGCCATCGCATCGATGGGCTACACGCGCGAGGATTTCATGGCGCTGACACTGCTCGACATCGCGCCGCCCGAGGACCACGCCGATATGGTCGCCTTCGGCCGCCGTCACGCCGCCGGCGAGAGGGTCGGGCTGATCACGGCGCGACCTCGCCGGCATGTGACCAAGGACGGCAGCGTCCTCGATGTCGAGGTCACCAGCGACGAGCTCATGCTCGACGGGCGACTGTGCCGGGTCTGTTTGACCCTCGACGTGACCGAGCGCAACCGCGCCAGCGCGGAGCTTGCGATCGCGCGTGATCAGGCGGTGGAGGCCTCGAACATGAAGTCCGCGTTCCTGGCCAACATGAGCCACGAGATCCGCACGCCGATGAACGGCGTCATCGGTATGACCGAACTCTTGCTCTCGATGGGCCTGAGCGACGCCCAGCGCGAATGCGCCGAGCAGATCGCGCGCTCGGGCGAGCAGATGCTCTCGATCATCAACGACATCCTCGACATCTCGAAGATCGAGACCGGGCACCTCGAGCTCGAGATCGTCGACTTCAACCTCGCGGAGATGGTCACCCAGACCTGCGCCCTGGCCCGCCCGCAGGCCGACGCCAAGGCGCTTCGCCTCGGCCTGGAGATCGCCCCCGAACTGCCGCGGCGACTGTGCGGGGACGCTCGCCGCCTCAACCAGATCGTGCTGAACCTGGTCACCAACGCGATCAAATTCACCCCCGAAGGCAGCGTGACAGTGCGGGTGACGCTGCCCGAGCGCCACGAAGAGGACGGAACGGCGGTCCGCATCGCGGTCTCCGACACCGGCATCGGGATCGCCTCCGACAGCCTGGAGCGGATGTTCGAGTCCTTCACGCAGGCGGATGTTTCTACGACACGGCTCTACGGCGGAACCGGCCTCGGCCTCGCGATCGCCCGAGAACTCGTCGAGCTGATGGGCGGCAGCATCCGCGCCGAGAGCGAGCTCGGCCACGGAAGCACCTTCTCCTTCGAACTGGTGCTCGGCCACCCGCTGGCCGCGGTGGCGCCGGCGATCGCCAGCGGCGCCGCCCTCACCGACGAGCCCCTGTGGGCCACTCCCCCGCTCGTGCTCGTCGCCGAGGACAGCCAGATCAATCAGATCGTCGCGGCCCGATCACTGGAGCGCGCAGGCTGCCGGGTCGAGGTCGTCGGCGACGGGCGCCAGGCGCTCGCGGCCCTCGCCGCCCGGCGCTTCGACGTGGTGATGATGGACTGTCAGATGCCGGAGCTCGACGGCTACGACGCCACCGCCGAGCTGCGCCGGCGCGAGGCGCCCGGTGAGCACGTGCCGGTGATAGCGATGACTGCACAGGCGATGGACGGCGACCGCGAGCGCTGCCTGGACGCCGGCATGGACGACTTCATCTCAAAGCCCATGCGTTTTGAAGCGCTGCGGTCGATGCTCTTGAAATGGGTGGACGTCGAGCAGAGCGCCGCAGAGGCTCCCCACGGCGATGCCGAGGGCGCCCTCAGCGCCGCAGAGGGTTGAGAGGCTCGCCGCACACTCCCACCCGTGGCTGAAAGCCAAGGCAGCGTCACCGCCTCCGAGCGGCCCTGGCGACGGCGGAGGGCGGCAAGCTCCGGGCGGCCGACCGTCCGGCCTCCGCCGCTAGACTCCCGCGACGGACGGAGCCGTCGGAGGGCCTGACCCGACCGCGACGCAGGCCTGGGTGAGCGCGCCTCCCCCGTCCTGCGTCGGCACCGGCGCATGCTTTCGGTTGCTGATACCGCCGAGGCTGAGCAGTCCGCTGAGGATCGCGAGCGCGGCCGAGATCTCGATCGCCAGGCGATAGGAGTCAAGTGAGGAGCTCACGAGCGCCGCGCGAACCGCCGGGCGCTCCGTGGGGGCGAATGCCGAGGCGTCGATGACGAACGGCCGTCCGCGCACCTGCCGTAGCGCCGCCGGCGAGGCCGCGGGTCGCCCGTGATCGAGGCGGCTCTGCACGCCGGCGGCGAAGTGGGCGGCGACGACGGCGCCGACGGCGGCGATGGCGACGAGGCCCGCAACCCGCGCGACCGCGTTGTTGGTCCCCGAGGCGACGCCCGAGTGCCCGGCGCCGACGGCACCGAGGACCGCGGCGGTGAGGGGCGCCACGGTCGCCGCGAGCCCCAACGAGAAGACGAGGATTCCCGGCAGAAGCGTCCCGAAATATTCGGCGTGGGCGCCTGCGCGCAGCAGCAACAGCACACCGGCTCCGGCGACGATCGGCCCGATGCCCATGAACAGCCTCGGGCCGATGCGGTCAGCGAGCGCGCCGAAGCGAGTGGCCAGCGCGAAGGTGATGATCGACATCGGCAGAAGCGCGAGCCCGGCGTCGAGAGGCGAGTAGCCGGCCACCTGCTGCAGGAACACGACGAGGAAGAAGCTGAGCGTGTTGAGCGACCCGTAGAAGAGCAGGGTCGTGAGATTGCCGATCGCGAAGTTGCGGGCCCGAAACAACGCCAGCGGGAGCATCGGCGAGCGGCTGGTGCGCTCCCAGCTCACGAAGACCACGAGCATCGCGACTCCGACGACGAGCACCGCCCAGACGCGTGGGCTGGACCAGCCGTAGCTCGGCTGCTCGATCAGCGCGAAGACCGGACCGCCCAGACCGAGTGCGCACAGCAGCGCGCCGGGCCAGTCGACGCGTCCCCCGCTGGCGCGCACCCCCCGCGGCGCATGGGCCAGTAAGCGCAGCGTCACGAGCACCAGTGGCACGTTGACGACGAAGATCCAGCGCCAGGAGCCCAGCTCGATCAGGAGGCCCGCCGCGAGCGGCCCCGCCGCGGTCGCGATCCCGGTCCATGCAGTCCACGCGCCAATCGCGGCGGCGCGCTGACCCTCTCCGAAGGTGTCCATCAGAAGCGCCAGCGTGCTCGGCACGAGCGCCGCCCCCGCGACGCCCTGCAACGCACGCGCGGCGATGAGCAGGCCGGCGCTGGGGGCCGCGGCGCACAGCAGCGAAGCCACGCCGAAGCCGCCGACGCCGACGGCGAACACCCGCCGTCGTCCGAGGATGTCGCCGAGCGACCCGCCGACCAGCAGCAGCGAGCCGAGTGTCAGCAGGTAGGCATCGACGATCCACTGCTGCGTCGCCAGCCCCCCACCCAGGTCCGCGCGGATCGACGGCAGCGCCACGTTGACCAGCGTGCCGTCCAGGAAGGCGGTCGAGGAGCCAAGGATGCACGCCAACAGCGTCATCCGCTGTGCACGCGTCATCTTGGCTGTCGCTTGGCGCTCGGCCATCCCCGCGTCTGACCGTAGCGGGTGAGCGCCGCGGGCCGCTCTGTGGCGGTCCCGAGCCGCCCTGAGGCCCGGCCTGCGCGCGCTCGCCGACGCGCACAAGGCCGGACAGGACCGCGCGCTCTATCGGTGCATCGTCGACTGCGCGTAAAGCAGCGATCCCGGCGTGGTCAGCGACTCGCCCGTCTCGAGCAGCGTCTTCAGCCCGGACAGGATCATCGGCCAGCCGCCGTAGATCTCGCCGCTGGCGTTTTCCGGGAGCTGGTCGTGAGTGACGCACAGCCGGCAGGAGTCGCCGACCGGCTCGATCTCGTAGGTGACGCGTGAGGTCCCCGCCGCGCGGACGTCGTCGCTCCACAGTGCGCGAAAGCTCTGCACGAGTCGCCGCGGGGGGTCGACCTCGAGGTTCTCGCCCTCGTTGATCGGAGCGGGCGAGGCCGCGTGCACGCCGTCGTAGCTCGAGCCGGCCGTCCAGTCGGAGACCACGTTGACGCCGAATGTGTATATCGCCCGCTGATCCCCGTCGGTGAGCGCCTCCCACAGCCGCTCCGGGGTTGTCTTGATGTAGATCTCGAAGATCTTCTCCATGCCTTCGCCCTCGATTCTTGTCTTGAGCTCGCTGAGCGCCGAGGCCCAGGGCTCCGCGTACTTGCTCACCCAGCGATCGTGGACGAGCCGGATCGGGACGGGATTCAGGAAGTGGAGCTTCTCGCGACCGCGACGGCGGGTGACTATGAGGCCTGCGGCCTCGAGCACCTTGAGGTGCTTCATCACACCGAAGCGAGTCATCGGCAGCCGCTGCTCGAGCATCCCGAGCGTCTGGCCATCCTCTTTGAACAGCTCATCGAGCAGGCTTCGCCGGGTCGGATCGGCCAGCGCCCTGAAAACGTCGTCCATGTTCCAGAGAATAGGTGACCAGATAGTCACCTGTCAAGTGCGCCGGGCGGTCCCACTGGCGCCCCAATAGCATCGCGGCCGTGTCCTCCTTCGACGTCGCCCCGATCACGGTGGCACAGACGCGCGGGCTGCGCCAATCCGTTCTGCGACCCCACCAGACGCTCGCGGAGCTCGCGGCCCACGAGCCCACGGACGCCTTCGCGCTCGGAGCCTTCGACGGCACCGCCCTCGTAGCCGTCGGCTTCATCGCACCCGACGGCGAGCCGGGAAGCTGGCGCATCCGCGGCATGGCCACCGAGGCGGTGGCACGAGGACGCGGCGCCGGCACCGGGATCCTCACGGGACTGATCGCCCACGCGCTCGAACACGGCGCCCAGCGCATCTGGTGCAACGCCCGGACGCCGGCCCGCTCGCTCTACGAGCGCGCCGGGATGCAGATCGTCTCCGCCGAGTTCGAGCTGCCCGAGATCGGGCCTCACTTCGTGATGGAGCTGCGCCCCGGAACCGCCGCGTCCGTCACGACCGCGTGATCCTCGCGAACGCGACGGCCAGCAAGCGCAGCGCCCATCGCGCCGCAAACTGACCGCCGAGCGCGCCCCGCCTCAGGTGTTCTTCTCGAACACGATCCGGTGGTGATCGAGCAGCTCGCGCTCGAAGGACACCTTGTTCGCGCTGACGCCCGAGGTGAACGCGGCGCGAAACTCGGGGCTGCGCAGCCAGTGCGGCAGCAGCCGCAGCTTCATCAGGTTCTTGCGCATGCTCGGCGCGCCGATCCGCTTGTTCCACTGCGAGATCGTCTCGATGTAGTCGAGCCGCCCGCTCGTGCTCTCCACGAGGCGGAAATGGGGCTCGGCGCAGCGCACGAGCTGATCGAGCCCCCACGGCAAAAACGATCCCGGGAACTGGCAGCCCAGCAGATAGAGGATGAAGGCGTCCGAGTCGCGCGGGGCATCCGGGCCGACCTCATCGAGGGAGATCATCCGGCGCCCGAACACCATCGTCTGCAGGTAGAAGCGACCCTGCGACGGGAGCACCGCGGCAGCATTGGCGAACAGCGAGCCGTAGATCTCCTCCTGACGCCCGGCGCGGTACTCATCCGGCGAGCAGAAGTGCTCCCAGGCGCCGAGGCTGGCGACGGCGTCGAAACCACCGAAGCTGTCGCGATCGACGGTGCGGGCGTCCTTGAGATGGACGTCGAGGCCGTGGCGGCGGCAGGAGTCCACCTGCGCAGAGGACAGCGCGACTCCGACTCCCTCCGCGCCGCGGCCTCGGGCGAAGTTGAGCAGCGCTCCCCAGCCGCAGCCGAGGTCGAGCAGCCGCCGGCCCGTCCCGATCCCGATCTGCTCGGCGATGTAGGCGTGCTTTCGCGCCTGCGCCTCCTCGAGCGTCATCGTGAAGTCGCCGTCGTAGCGGGCGCCGCTGAAGTCGGCGAGCTCGCCCAGGCTCATCCGGAAGATCCGGTCGATCGACGTGTAGGTGAACTCGATGTCGGCGCGGCTTGCCATCGCGACGGCCCTTAATACACCACGGGCGCGACGGTTCGCCCGGCGATCTGCCGCGTCGACAGCGCCAGCACGATCCCGCCGGTGAGCACCAGCGCGAGGATCACGCTGGCCGTAGGCACCGCCGAGCGGCTGCCGGCGATCCCCACCAGCGGCGCGACCGCGGCGCCGAGGGAGAACTGGGCGAGGCCCATCAACGCCGACGCGCTACCCGCGACATGCGGATACGGCGCGAGCGCGAGCGCCGTGGCGTTGGGGGCGACCAGGCCGAAGCTGGCGATGATCAGGAAGAAGCAGATCTCGACAGGCGCCAGCCCGCCGCCGGCCAGCACCGTCACCATCATCCCGGCGCCGGCGATGATGATCGTCACGACGCCGGTGGTCAGCAGGCGCTGCGGTCCGACGCTCGCGACCATGCGGCCGCTCACCTGGCTGACCGCCACGAGGCCGACCGCGTTCAGCGCGAAGAGGACACCGAAGAGCTGCGGCGAGAGGCCGAAGATGTCCTCGAGCACGAAGGGCGATCCGCTGATGTAGGCGAACACGGCGCCGAAGCAGACGGCGAAGCAGATCGTCAGGCCCATGAAGCGACGGTCGTGGACGAGCACCCGCAGCACCGAGAGCATCGTGCGAAGGCCACTGCCGCCGCGCGCCTCCGGCGGCAGCGTCTCCCCCAGCGCGCGCCAGGTCACAAACGACAGCGCCGCGCCGATCCCGGCCAGCACGAAGAAGATGCCGCGCCAGTCGGTCACGTGCAGCAACTGCCCGCCGATCAGTGGCGCCAGGATCGGAGCGAGGCCGATCACGATCATCAACCGCGCGAAGTAGCGCGCCGCGGCCACGCCCGAGTAGAGATCGCTGACGACCGCACGCGCGATCACGATCCCCGCGGCGCCCGCGGCACCCTGGATCAGGCGCATCGCCGTCAGCGTCCAGACGTCGGGCGCCAGCGCACACAGCACCGAGGCCACGGTGTAGATCACGAGGCCGGCGAGCACTGGACGGCGGCGCCCGAAGGCGTCGCTCAGTGGCCCCGCGACCAGTTGGCCGGTGCCGAGCCCGATCAGGCTGCTCGTCAGAGTCAACGTGACCGCCGTGGCCGACGCCGAGAGGTCGTGCTGGAGCGACGGCAGCGCCGGCAGGTACATGTCGGTCGAGAGCGGCGCGAACATCGACAGCGCGCCGAGCAGGGTGAACTGCTGCCACGACTTCAACCGCAGCGCGGCCGTCGGCGGCCGGACGGCCGTGCGCTCCGGCGTGTTCATCCGCCAGCCACCTTATCCGAGTGCCACGCGCCCCCGCCGGGCCGCGGACGCCACTAGGCTGAGCGTGATGGAGGCCAGCACACGCGATACCGACGTCCGCGAGGAGGCGCTCGAGCGCGACCGCGCCGACCCGCTCGGAGCGTTTCGTGAGGACTTCCTCTCCGATGAGGAGGGCATCGTCTACATGGACGGCAACTCGCTCGGCCGTCCGCCCCGCGCCGTGCTCACATCGCTTCAGAACGTGGTGCGCGACGCCTGGGGCCGGCGGCTGATCCGCGCCTGGACCGAGGGCTGGATGGACGTCGCGCTTCAGCTGGGCGACCGCATCGGCGCCCTGCTCGGGGCCGCCCCGGGCCAGACCGCGGTCGCCGACTCCACCACCGTCTGCTTCTACAAGGCCGCGGCCGCGGCCCTCGACGCGCGCCCCGGGCGCACCGAGATCCTGACCGACCCCGGCAACTTCCCCACCGACCGCTACCTGCTCGAGAGCCTCGCCGCCCAGCGCGGGCTCTCGATCCGCTGGCTGGAGCCGTCGGACCCCATGCACGGCCCGAGCGCGCAGGAGGTGGCGGCAGCCGCCAGCGAGCAGACGGCGCTCGTCACCTTCACCCATGTCGATTACCGCACCGCGTCGATCCTCGACATGGAGGGAATCACCGCCGCCGCCCACGCCGCCGGCGCGATGACGGTCTGGGATCTCTCGCACAGCGTCGGTGCGGTCGAGGTCTCCCTCGACGACGCGGGCGCCGACCTCGCGGTCGGCTGCACCTACAAGTACCTCTGCGGAGGGCCCGGATCGCCGGCCTTCATCTACGTCCGCGGCGCGCACCAGGAAGCGCTGCGCCAGCCGATCTGGGGCTGGTTGGGCCGGCGCGACCCCTTCGCCATGGACCCCGGTTACGAGCCCGTCGAAGGCATCCGCGGCTTCCTCTCGGGAACGCCACCGATCCTCGCCCTGCACGCGCTGATGCCCGGGCTCGAGCTCGTCGAGCGCGCCGGCATCGAGCGCATCCGCGCCAAGGGCATGGCGCTCACCGACTACGCGATCGAGCTGGCCGACAGCTGGCTGCAGCCGCACGGGATCGCCGTCGCCTCACCGCGCGACGCGCACCGGCGCGGAGCGCACGTGGCGCTCGCGCGCGCCGACGCCAAGCAGTTGTGCGAGCTCCTCGCGACCCGCGGCGTGCTCGCCGACTACCGCGCCCCCGACGTCGTGCGCGCGGGGCTCTCACCACTGACCACGAGCTTTGCCGACGTCTACGACGGGCTCGCGGCCCTGCGCGAGCTCAGCGCCTAGCGCGATCCCGCCCCGGCCCGTACCGCGGCCGCCCACGTGTAGCCGAGCTGCCACGGCTCGCTCGAGAGGTTGACGATCGTGAGCGCGTAGCTGTTCGAGCCCGTGTCCGTGGCGGCGCCCATCACCACTACGCCGCCGCTTGGGAACGAGAGGATGTCGTGGCGGTGGCCCCAGCAGCCGGCGGACTGCGGCGTCGAGCAGTCGATGTTCTCTCCGCCGGGCCCGTCGTCATACATCCAGCCGTAGTAGGCGACGAGCGCGTTGGGTTGGCCGCCCGCCCAGTTGGAGGCGAAGCCGAACATCGACTGGTTCGGCAGCGCGCGCAGCAGCGCCAACGGATCGGGGTCCGTGTGCGCCTGCGCCCCCTGGCGGGCGACGTGGTCAAGCGGCAGGGCGAGGCCGGAAATCGGGCGCAGGTGGTAGGAGCGGCGGTCGAGGTTGGCGAGGATCAGCCACTGCCGTGCGGGCGCCAGCTTCACGAAACCGCGGGGCAGGAGGTAGGAACCGAGGCCGAGCTTCGCGCGCGCCGCGTCGAGAGAGCGGATCGCCGCCTGCTCGCACGCCGACCCGCGCGGTGCAGACGCGCAGGCGCCGGGCAGGGGCCCGAGCGCGATGTTGGCGGCCGGGTCCGGCGGGTAGGCCGCCGCGCTCGCGACGCCGAAGGCCAGCGCACATGCGGCAACAACAACGACGCCCAGCGTCCCCCTCACGTCCGCTGTCCCTCCAGGACGCGCGCGAGGAAGCGCCGCGTCGAGGGGTGCGCCGGCGCGCTGAAGATCTGGCCGGGGGCGCCGCGCTCCACGATCTGGCCGCCATCCAGGTGGCAGACCTCGTCGGCGAACTCGCGCGCGAAGCCCATCTCGTGGGTCGCGATCAGCATCGTCATACCATCCTCCTTGAGCTCCCGGATGATCCCCAGCACCTCCCCCACGAGCTCGGGGTCAAGCGCGCTCGTGACCTCGTCCAGGAGCAGCGCCCGCGGCTTGGTCATCAGCGCGCGCACGATCGCCACGCGCTGCTGCTGACCGCCCGAGAGCCGGTCGGGGTAGTCGCGCTCGCGCCCGGCGAGGCCGAAGCGCGCGAGCATGTCGTGGCCGGCGGCGAGCGCCTGCGCGCGAGGCATCCGCTGCGCCCGCACGGCGCCGAGCACGACGTTCTCGATCACCGACTTGTGCGGGAACAGGTTGTAGGCCTGGAACACCAGCCCCAGGCGGCGGCGGATCGCGACCGGCTCGGTGCCGGGGTCGGTGATCGGCTCACCGTCGAGGTAGATGTCGCCGTCGTCGATCTCCTCGAGCAGGTCGACGCAGCGCAGCAGCGTCGACTTGCCCGATCCCGAGCCGCCGATCAGCGCCACCGCGCAGCCCTCCGAGACCGTCAGGTCGATGCCGTTGAGCACCTCGCGCTCGCCGTAGTACTTGGTGACGCCGCGCAGCTCGAGGACGGGGACGCTCACATCAGCACCAGCGCGTTCTCGCGGCGCAGCCCGCGCGCGCGCATGTGATCGACGATGCGGATCAACGGCAGCGTGATCACCAGATAGACCGCGGCCGCCGCCACCAGATGGGTGTAGTTGAAGTCCTCGTCGGTCAGGATCTGGGCCGCGCGCACGAGCTCCTGGGGGCCGAGCACCGACACCAGCGCGACGTCCTTGGAGAGCCCGATGAAGTCGTTGAGCAGGGGCGGCACGACGCGGCGCACGGCCTGGGGCAGCACGACGTGGCGAAGCGCCTGCGGCCGCGTGAGTCCGAGCGCGAGCGCGGCGGCGGGCTGGCTCGGATGTACCGACTCGATGCCGGCACGGAAGACCTCGCTGACGTAGGCCGAGTAGCAGAGCGCAAGGGCGGCGCCGCCGAGCACGGTCTCGCTCCTCGGTAGGAACGAGAATCCGAGCGCCGGCACGCCGAAGCCGATCAGGTAGAGGAGGATCAGCAGCGGTATGCCCCGCAGCAGGTCGACGTAGGCGGTCGCGACCAGGCGCAACGGGAAGAGCACCGGCGCCGTCAGCGTGCGGATCAGGGCGATCGCCATCCCGAGCGCGAGCACGATCACCTCGACGATCAGGAAGATCCGCACGTCGAGCCAGAAGGCCTTGATCAGCGGCCACAGCGAGGTGCGGAACAGGTGCCACGAGAAGAACGTCGTGCGGATCGTGTGCCAGCCGGGGCTGAGCACGATCACGGTGGCGATCGCGCCGAGCACGACGATCGTCGAGAGCGCCGACACGGCGATCCCCCGTCGCGCCCGCGCGCGCCGTGCCGCCAGGCGCTCAGCGCGACTCGTCGGCACGGCGTTCACGACTGTCTACTTCAGTACGGGAACGCCGGCGCCCGACTGCATCCAGCGCTTGGTCAGCGAGGCCAGCGCTCCATTGGAGCGCAGCTTCGCGATCGCGCCGTCGACGCAGGCGGTCAGCTTCGAGTGCTTGCTCATCAGGACGCCCCACTGATCGCCGCCGGAGTTGTTGAACTGGCCGACGATCACCCCATGGGGGATCTCTCCCGCCGAGGTCAGGTAGAACGCCGTCGCGAGGTCGACCACGATCGCGTCGACGAGGTGCTCACGCAGGGCGTGGACGACGTCGTTTGAGTTGTCGAAGACCTGGGGCTGCTGGCTGGGGTTGACCTGGCCGGTCACGGCGCTGAGGCTCGTGGTGCCGACCTGGACGCCGAACTTCGCCCCGCGCAGCGCGGCCAGGGTGCTCGCGCCGGCGTACTTCGTCCCCTTCAGCGCCACGATCGCCTGCGGGTTGGTGTAGTAGGGCGAGGAGAAGTCGACGACCTTGGCTCGCGGCGGCGTGATCGAGATCTCGTTGATGTCGAAGTCAAACGACTTCGGACCCGGCGCGTAGGAATCGTCGAAGGGCTCGACCGTCCACTTGACCTGGCTTGACTTGAAGCCGAGCTGGCCGGCGATCGCGTAGGCCACGGCGCTCTCGAAACCCTTGCCGTTGGTCGGCTTGTTTCTCTCGAAGTAGGGCGGGTAGGCCGGCGAGTCGGTCGCCACCGTGAGCTGGCCGGAGTGGACCAGCGCCAACGAGCTGTTCGTGCAGGCAGCAGCTGCCGCGACTCCGGAGGCGGGCGCGCTCGCGAGCACGATCGCGGCGGTGGCCAGCGCACCGGCGAGCAGCGTAGCCAGCGAAACCTTCAGCCTCATCTCGAACCTTTCGCTCGTGGCGACAATGGGCGGGCGCCCAGACCCGGCGGGGAAATCCCAGCCGCGAAATGTAGCGGCTCGCCTGCTCAGGCCGGAGCGCCGTGCAGCCCGCTCGCCGAGTGCTCGCGCTCGTCCCACCAGGCGTTGAGCTTCGCCAGGCCGCCGCCGAGCATGCCCTCGATGAAGGCGGCCGTGTCGTTCACACGCGGTACGGAGCCCTCGGGCACCGCCACTTCGAGGAACTCACACAGCGGCTCCCAGCCGTCGGCGGGATCCCAGACCAGCAACCGATCGGCCGGGACGCTCGCCACGACCTCCGCGTTCCAGCGCTCCATGCCGGCCGCCAGCTGCTCGTCGGTGTCGTACTCGGGCATCGCCCCCGTGCCCTCGTTCCAGGTCATGATCATCATCAGCTCGATGAAGCGGTTCCAGTTCGGCTCGACCTGACGGCGCGCCTGGCAGATGTGGTGGAGGATCGAATCGCCGAAGTACATCGGCCAGATCGTCTCGCGCATGCTGCGCACCCAGCCCTCGGCCGAGCGTACGCTCAGCACCACCTTGGCCTCGGGGTAGTACTCGAGCAGCTCGCGGTAATAGCGCGAGGAGGGAAAGTCGCAGCTCGACTGGGCGTCGCCGAAGATCTCATCCCAGTCCGGGCGACCGGCGACGACCGCCTCCCATAGATCGAGTCCGCGATCGAGGTCGGCGAAGACGTCGCGCATGTGGTAGCAGGGACCGAAACCGAGCTGCTCGAAGGCGACCAGCGTCGTCGTGGTGGCCGTGCGGGGCAGGCCGGCGCCGATCACTTTCATCTAGGTCCTCGCTTTGCGCCATCGGCGCGGTCAGGGTGGCAGTCGTTCGTTTCTAGCACTTCGCCGCGCCCCGCCGCCGCCCGCCGAGCCAACCGAACCTATTCATTCCAAGCATCGCGGCCGGCGGCCGCGGGCCCCCTAGGAGCTCGGGCTCGGCACCACCACGGCGCTGTCGGGCGTGTGCAGGAAGCCGTTGCCGGAGCCCGGCTTGCCGGTGTGCCCGTACTGCCAGACGATCTGCCCACTGGACGGATCGACCACGATCACGCGGTCGTTGCGCGCATCGCTGATCAGCCAGTTGCCGTTTGAGAGCACGAACGCCACGGTCGGGAAGTTGAGCTCGCCCGGACCGCTCTTGGGCCCGTAGGTCGCGATCACATTGCCCGAGCCGTCGAACTCGACGACCGAGCCCGGATGCGCGTAGTTGGTCGCGATGTAGTCGCCCTTGGGCGTCTCGTTGGCGGCGTAGGGGCGGGTCAGCCCCTTGACCTGGAAGTCCTTGACGAGCTTGCCGGCCTTGTCGATCAGGTCGATCCAGGCCGGGGTCAGCTCGGTCACGACGAGGCCCCCACCGGTCGTCGGGAAGGCGCCATCGGGATAGCCGAAGCTGGTCGGCGGCTTGTGCACGCAGCTGGTCGGCGTGCCGTACTGGACGATCACGCGGTGTGAGGGCGGGAGCACCTCGAGCACGCGGCAATTCGCCTTGTCGGCGATCACGATGCGCCCATCGGGGAGGTACTGGCCGGTGGAGGGGTCGTGCAGGCGGTTGTCGGCCGAGCCCGAGACGTTGGCGTGGCCGTAGTGGTAGGTGACGCTGCCACGCGTGACGCTGACCACGAACACCTGGGCGTTTCCGTGCTCGGTCACCACGACCGAGCGAGCGCTCGGGCTCGGGTAGGCGTCGCTGGGGCCGACGAGGACGTGCGACCAGACCGGTTGACCGGCCGGGGTGAGCGCCAGCAGACGCTTGTTGTTGCGGTCGGCGATCACGATGTTGTTCGGGAGCGCCGACGCGCTGCTGCCCGCGGCGAGAAAGCCGGCGCTGCCTCCACCGGTGGCGCCGATCGGCGACAGCGCGGCCGGCGGCACCGGCGGCTTGCTGCTGCCGCCGCTGGTGACGAGCACGACGATGAGCACGATCACGACGATCGCGCCGACGAGCACCGCCAGACGCTGGCGCCCCGCGCGGCGGCGGGCGGCGCGTTCTTCGAGGCGGCGTGCACGCAACTCGTCCGGAGAGTGGATCTGCTCCTCGAGCGACTCGTAGTCGGCGTCGTCGAAGCTGTGGTAATCGAACTCCGACTCGGCGTCGTCGTCATCGACGCCGATCAGATGGAGCGCGGTGTCCTCGCCGAGCGGTCCAGCGAGCTCGGTCTCCTCGACCGTGTGGTGCTCCTCGTCGCCGTCGGCCTCGGACTCCGAATCCGCCTCCCCGGGCTCATCCTCCGATCCCCCAGCGGGGTCCCGCGGCTCCGCGTCCGGCCCATCCGAGGACTCCTCGCCGACATCCTGCGGCTCCTCGCCAGGCCCATCCGAGGACTCCTCATCGAAGCCCCGCGGCTCGACCTCGCCCTCATCCGAGGACACCTCATCGAAACCAGGCAGCTCGAGCTCGCCCTCGCGCGAGGGCTCCTCATCGCGGCCCCGAGGCTCGAACTCACGCTCGTCCTCATCGGCCGGCGGCTCATCGGACGGGGGCGTATGACCGCCCTCGGCGGACGGTCCCCGCCATGCCGCGCGGAACGGCAGATCCCCATGCGGACGCCGCCCCTGCGGGAGCTGCTCCTCGTCGTGGCTATCCGGTGGTTCTCCCGGCGGTTCGCCCGGTGTCTCGTCCATCAGCCACCACCCCACTCGAACTGTGCACGTTCGTGGCACATGGCACCAGACAGTGTTACGGATCCTGCGCTAGGGAGCGGAAAGAATCGTTGCACCGCCCGGCGACTATTCTCAAGCGCAACCACCCGCAGGAGGGACGATGGAAGACAACGAGGTGCAGAGCCACATCGAGGCGCTTGTCGCGCAGGAGCAGGAGCTCCGCGCCGCGGCCGCGCGACCGGGCGGACACACCGTCGACGAGCGCGCCCGCCTCGAGGAGATCAGGGTCTCACTCGACCGCTACTGGGACCTGCTGCGGCAGCGTCGCGCCCACGAGGAGTTCGGCCAGGACCCCGACGCCGCGAGCATCCGCTCCGAGCAGACGGTCGAGCACTACCAGCAGTAGCCGACCGGCGCCGACCCTGCTCCGGGTGGCGCGTCTGGCTCCCGGATCCAGTTGGTGGCGGCGCGGGCCGCGCCGCGCTCGCGATGTCGAGACGACGGCCTCGGCCTAGCGACCTGACGACGAGCCCGCGACTTCGCGTCCGCGGCGGCGCGCCGTGAGAAGGCCCGCGAGCGTGCTCGCCCGGATCGGCCGCCCCAGGCGCTCATACAGCGCGAGATTGTCGCTCGCGATGGCTTTACGCTGCTCAACCGAGAGCCGCGCCCAGAAGGACAGCGTGCCCAGGACCGCGTTGAGCTCCTCCGCCGTGTGCTCGACCAGCTTCGGCGCGCTCGCGAACTGGGCGTCCTCGAACAGCGCGGCCGCGTAGTCGCGCCCGAGGTCGTAGCTCCCGAGCCACCCCCACGCCTCCGCGACGTTGTGGCGGCGCTCCCGGACTCCCGCGATCGTGCCCTCGAGATCGCGGTAGGCCGGCCAGTCGGCCGCAAGCTCCGGAGCGTGCCCGCGCAGCACCGCCAATAGCTCCTCCTGATCATCGCCGCTGCGCTCTTCGCGCAGGCCGAAGTACTGGATCAGAGCAACGATTCCGTCGGCGGCCAGTACATCGGCGATACGTCGCCAGCTGACATCGGGATCGGTCCAGTGGATCGCGGAGGCGGAGAACACCGCCCGGTAGCTCTCGCGCCCGAGCTGCGCATCCTCGAGCCGGGCATGCACGAACTCGACCTCACCAGCGTTCTCCAGCCGCTCCCGCGCGATCGCCAGCAACCGATCCCCCGGCTCGAGCGCCGTCACCCGCAGCCCCCGAGCCAGAAGGCTGCCCGTGAGCTGGCCGCTGCCGCAGCCGACCTCGAGCACGCGGTCTCCGGCCCCGAGGCGGGCCAGCTTGCAGGCGTGGTCGACGAGGACGTCGGGATAGGCCGGACGGTGGCGGTCGTACTCGGCCGCGACCTCGTTGAAGACCCTGCCGTAGCTGCGCGTCAGCGTCCCGTCGGTCATCGCCCCAACGTAGAAGGCGGTCCGGATACCTCGCGGTCCTCGCCTTGGCGCTGCTGAGAAGGCGGCCCGGATGCGTCCCGGCCCTCGCCTCCACCCGGCAGCTTAGGGCTGGAGGTCGCTTATCGGAATCGAGTTGGGGGGCGGGCTGAGAGCGACCTTCTCGCCCCAATGGCTCAGCGAGATCGTCAGCGTGCCGCCGGTGCTGTAGACGAAGGTGGCCTCCACCGGAAGCGGCTTGGCACCACGGGACACGTACAGGGTCGCTTCGACCTTGGCGTGTGAGGAGCCCGAAACCGCGACGGTGCCGCGGATGCCCACCACCGACTGGCCCTCGATCGTCGTGGGCGCTGTCTCCGTGGTGTGGCCGGGGATCGCCAATCCCGTCAGGGACGAGCTCAAAGTCGCGTTGCCGGCGATCGTCTGATAGCCGCTGCTCGAGGAGGGCACGCTGACCCAGCCGGCGCCGACCTTCCGCGCCACCGCTGCGGGGAAGCCGAAGTAATGGGTGAGCGCAGCCTGGTTACCGGAGATGTACGCGGCACTACCAACCACCAGCACGTGCGCGATCTCGCCGCCGGAGTGGGTGATGTCCTGGCGTCCTTCGCTCGTTGAGATGTCGTCGGACATGCTCCCGCTGACACCCGACGCCTTCTCCACCTCAAGCTCGTGAACCGAGCCTCGCGCGGCAGCGTTGGTGAGCGCCGTGTGCATGAGCGCTCCGGCGGATGGCGTCTGACTGGCCTGCGCGACCGCGACCGCGCCGCACATCGCGACACCTGCGCCGACCAACGCCACCCAGGATCCGCGCCTCCGAAGCATTGCGAGGCTTATCGGCGGCCACCGCTTCGCGAATGAGAACGACACTGACGTCAGGGTAACAGCGCGGTCCCTGACGGCGCGGGGGCATTCTCTGCCCCGCCTGGAGCCGTGCCTGCCGCCCGGCCCCGCGCCTCCTGCGATGGGTGGCCCACGTCGATCATGCGTCGATCGTCGCAAAAGCACTGGCGGGTCGCGCGTTGCTGGGCGCAGGGACGATCGGGGGTCGTCTCGGGGAAGCGTGCTTGTCCGATCACGACTAGGAGTGTTGCCAACGATGCCTGGGCTTCGTAGACGCCTGACGTACTCAAACGTCATGGCCAGTGTTGCTGTGTTTGTCTCCCTCGGCGGCGGCGCCTACGCCGCGACGGCCATCCCCGCAAACAGCGTCCACACCGCGGCGATCAGGAACGGCGCCGTCACCGGCCCCAAGCTGGCCCCGGGGTCGGTCACCGCGACCAAGATCGCGCACGACTCCCTGACCGGCGCGCAGATCAACGTAGCGCAGATCGGCACCGTGCCCAACGCAACGCACGCCGATGTTGCCGACAGCGCGACAACCGCCGCCACCGCAACGAATGCCACCAACGCGATCAACGCAGCGAACGCCACGAACGCCACGAACGCCACCAATGCTACGAACGCGTCCGATTCAAACCTGCTCGGCGGACTCGGCGCGTCTGCCTTTCAATCGCGCATCGCTGGTAACTGCGCCAACGACAGCGCGATCTCACAGGTCAACGCCGACGGCAGCGTGGCCTGCTCGGGAATCCAAACCTACGCCGGCAGGATCACGGTTCCGACCTTCGGCGGACAGGTGAGCGCGAGCACCAACCCCATCCTTACGATCCCCGGCGTTGCTCAGGCCGGCCTCGTCACCTGCAGCAACTCAGCCGCGACGGTGCGGATCATGAACGAAGACGTCGGCGCCGTTGACATGTGGACCGTTGACGCCAGCGGCACTGAATACGATGGTTCGACCTGGGCAGCGTCGAGCTCGACCGACCCCGGCAGCGGGCTCACCTGGTTGCTCGGCGTGGGGACTGGCGCCAATGCAAAGGTCATCCAGGTCACCGTCGACTTCGCAATCACTGGCACCGGCAGCTGCGTGGCCCAAGGTCGCGCTCAGGTGATCACCGCAACGAGTTGACGTTAACGGCCGCGGCCACTGTGATTCTCACCTCATCGTGAAAGCGAAGGTGCCGACGAGCACACCGTCGATGGTTCCCAGACCGGGAACCCTCTGGTTCGTGTGCGGACCCAAGTTGCCGTTGTAGACCACATCACCGTGTACCCGTCGCGGACAGTCGGTGATCTGGTACGTAGCCGTCGCGCGCTGTCCGGGTCGAACGACTTGCTGGAAGCGACCACCATCCCCGCCTTCTGCGTCGGAACACGGCCCAGTGGGTGTGTCCCGGGTGTTGAACTGATACCAACTGCCTGGGTTTGTCACGCCGACGCGCGCTACGAAACTGAGCGTGACGTTACGCACCCGTCCCCCCACGCACTTCCTGCCTCCAGGCAAGCAATTAGGCATCGCCTTGCCGACGCGGATGCTGATCTGCGCGGCCACCTGAGTTCCGGTGACACGCTTAGCCGCGGCGAAGGCCAGCGACGCTCCCGCGCCAACCGCGAGCCCGGTCGTCAGGCACACGAACACTCTACGGACAGCGGTCACGCGGCGAGTGTAGCCGCGGCTGCTCGGCACGCGGCCGCCCACCGTGCCGCGTCGTCGCCCGGAGCCGACCCAGCGCGGCCGCGCCTGACCAGCGTGGCCCGTGCGTCACTGCATCGATGCCGGCGGCAGCCACTTGGGCGTTGCCAATCGGTGAAGTGAATGAACAAGCTTATGGGCCGGACAGCGTGCTGGGTAGGGTTAGGCCATGGACTACAGAACGCTGGGAACCACGGGGACCAAGGTCACGCCGCTCTGCCTGGGCGCGATGATGTTCGGGGAGATCGGCAACCCCGACCACGAGGACTCGATCCGGATCATCCACCGAGCGCTGGATGCGGGGATCAACTTCGTCGACACCGCTGACGTCTATTCGCGGGGCGAGTCTGAGGAGATCGTCGGCAAGGCACTAGCCGGCGGCAAGCGCGACAACGTCGTCCTCGCGACCAAGGTCCACGGCACGATGGGCGATGACCCCAACGAGTTCGGCAACGGCCGCCGCTGGATCATCAAGGAGGTCGAGAACTCGCTACGGCGATTGAAGACCGACTACATCGACCTCTACCAGATCCACCGCCCCGAGGACGACACCGACATCGACGACACGCTCGGCGCGCTAACCGATCTCGTCCGTGCCGGCAAGGTTCGCTACATCGGCTCCTCGACATTCCCGGCCTCACAGATCGTCGAGGCTCAGTGGACGGCCCGCGAGCGCGGCCGCGAGCGCTTCATCTGCGAGCAGCCGCCCTATTCGCTGCTCGTGCGAGAGATCGAGAGGGACGTCCTGCCCACCTGCCTGCGCCACGGAATGGGCGTCATTTCGTGGAGCCCGCTCGCCGGAGGATGGCTGTCGGGCAGCTATCGCAAAGACGGCAACTTGCCTGAGTCGAGGCGCGCCGCTCGCTTCCCGGCCCGCTTCGATATGTCGACCGAGGACAATCAGCGCAAGCTCAACGCCGCCGACGCTCTCGCAGCGCTGGCCGAAGAGGCGGGGATCACCTTGATCGAGATGGCGATCGCTTTCGTTATCCGCCACCCCGCGGTCACCGCCGCGATCATTGGCCCTCGCACGATCGAGCATCTGGAATCCCAGCTCACCGCCGCCGACGTGACCCTCTCCCAGGACGTGCTCGACCGGATCGACGAGATCGTCCCCCCTGGCGTCACGATCAGTCCCGGCGACGTGTTCTTCGACAACCCGGCACTGCGGCCCGAGTCGCGGCGGCGATAGCCCTGCGTCCTGGGTAGATCCGTCACCGAGGCCCGACGCGAGTCTGGGACCTCAGGCTCGATGCCGACTCCAGGTCGACATTCCTGCGGCAGCTTTTCGCGTCGCGAGGTGGCGACGCCTAGCGAGGCGATGGTGCCGCCATCGACCGCGACCGTGGCTCCGGTCACGTAGGAGGCTGCCGGGGACGGCAGTATGCGACACGGGCGAACTCCTCGGGCTCGCCGTAGCGGCGCAGCGGAATGTGTTCTGACTCGAGGGCTCGGATCTCATCGGGATCACCACGCAGCGCGTCGATCTCACGGACCCGGTCGGTGGCGATCCTGACCGGCAGCACACCGTTGATCCGGACCCTGGCGGGGCCCAGGTCGCCGGCGAGGGCCTTGGCCACACCAGCCAGCGCCGGAAACATGCCCGAGATCGGCAGTCGAGGGAGCGGCACGCGAACGGATGACGCAAGAACAAAGACCAGGGAGCGACCTGTCCCAGCCACCGCTCCATCAGCCACGCTCGCCTCGCGTTCGCCGCAGAAGTCTGCCGCGAGAGCACGCGCGACTCGCACCCTGCCGAGAAATACGCTTTCAAACGCCGACCGCCACGCGTCGTCCGTGGTGGTGCCCATCGTCCCTGGCGGAGTCCCGAGATCCACAGGGCCTTATCTATGGCGATCGACGAACAACGTCCTTCCTCTCGTCGCTCGGTGCGCCCGAGATCGCGGCTCCCACATGTTCGCCGGATGCGCTTTGAAGGTGTGGCTATTCGGGTTAGGGCTGGGCGATGCTGAAGGCATCGTTGGAAACGCTGCTGGGGACCATCAGGCGTGTGCCACCGAGTGACATCGATTGGGGGTACATTCCGCGCGGACTCGGGGCGGCGCCGTCTACGGCGACATCGCTGAACCTGATCGTTGAGAGACGTGGATATCCGTAGCCGTGGCCTTCCGGACCCATGATGTGCTCTTGAGTCCACTCAGCCGTCGTAAAAGGTCCGTCCGTTTCCTGGCGAGTCGAGAAACTCGTCGACGCAACAGGCGACGTCTTGTCCTCGAGCGTGAGCCGCCACCGGCCGTCAGCAAGGATGAGGCTCGCAAAGATCCTGTCTCCTGGCGACACCGGAAAGAGGTCCTGCGGAAGATCATCCCGGTCGGTGTCGCTCCACCAAGCCGTGTAGAAAGCGGCCGAGCCACTCGTCCCAACAGCGCGGAGTTCCTCATCGACTCCGATCTGGATGAACGGCGCGACGTCTCCGGATCCCTGTGCTCCGATCCACGTCGAGGCCACGCCCCGCGGGGACTGTGCACGGATCCGTGGAACATTCCAGGACGCCTGCACGGCCGTGACATGCCCGCTCCAGTTCCACGCTGCGAAAGCGCCGCCGCGCTCACCCGCCGCGGGATCTGTGCGCGAAGACGTAGCGGCTAGGACGATCACAACGCCGCCGACAACCACCACAGCCGATGCTGAGATCACGACACGAGTTCGAGAACCAGCGGTACGCCAGCGCGCCAGTCGCAACGGAACCATCAGACGAGCGCATCCTAAAGGGGCTGGCCAACCCAGGCGTCCACGCATCACCGCAACGCACCCACGGACACAGCTCTTAAAAGAGGCCTCAGAGTCGGTTGAAAGTCCTGACAATTTGGCCGTCAGCGCCATGCCAGGTCATGGTCGTGGGTGCGATAAGGCGATTACCGCCGCGCGGGACGTTGACCACGAGGAGATTGCCAGCGATGCGGGTCGTAATCGTCTTGACGGGGGCATGGTGACGGTCGAAGCCTCCGACCTTTCCTGCTGGGTAGCGGAGGGTGACGCTGCCACGCCGTCGGGCAGGAGCATCTCGACTTGCGTGTTCCCGAAGGTCCCGCTGGTGCCACCCACCTCGCCGTTCTCGATAGTCGTCGCATTGCCCATTCCGCCTCCGAACCCGCCGCCGGGCCCGTCGGATTCCCAGTCGTCCATACCTTCGTCCGCTTTCCGCCGGTGAATTCCGGCGACGCGCTGCTCAGAGGTGAGGCGCTGGGGGCCACGAGGATGAACTTCAACGGCGCGCAGAGCGCGCGTCGGCGTTGGACTACGGACAAGCGCCCCGCGAACGTGCGTCTGCACGCCTTTGGTCGCGCCTTCGCCGCAGGACCAAGCGCGAGAGCGAAGCCGGCTGGCGGTCATCTCGCGCCGCGCCTCGACCGTCGTGACCTGCGGCACGACTGTCGTAGTCCACCGCCGTGCTTGTCCGCTAGTGAAGCGCTACACCCAGGTGCATGCCAGAAAACTCGTGTCGCGTCACGACCGTGTGCTCATTGGTCGGGGTAGGGTGGGTGTGTGGTCCCCTGCGTTGTCGTAGGAGCCGGAGATGTGGATGACGCGACGGCGATCCTCCGACTCTGGGGCGAGGCGATCGCCTGGCTGGTGTCTCGGAGAGCCTGAGCAGTGAGCGTCAAGCCTCGTGCTATCGGACACGTTCACCGTCGGGAGCGACTGGCACGCACAGGTGTCCGAAATGGTCCGTTAAGCAGCGGCCGGATCCCGCCCACTACGAGCGCCCCCGCCATGGTGCGCCGAGCAGCCTGAACGACCACCATCCGCTCGCGCCGGGAGCTGCCGCCCTTTAGAGAGTTCTCAGATCAGGTTTGCGCGCGAGCCTGGCGGGAACCACAGTGGCTGCCAATCAAAGGAGGCGGTGTGGGCCTAGGAACAAGCATAGTGTTGCTCGCTGTGGGCGCGATTCTGCGCTTCGCCGTGACGGTTACGACCACGGGCTTCAACATCCATACGATCGGCGTCATCCTCATGATTGTCGGCGCTGTTGGACTTGTTTTGTCGATGCTCTTCTGGAGTTCATGGGGCGGCTTCGGTGGCGGCGGTTACCGTCGGCAGCGGCGCGTCGTCCGCGACGGCGCCGGTGGGTACGTCGAAGAAGAACGCGGCGAGGTTGCGTAGTCCGACGCCGCACCGCAGTTTCTCAGTCGCGTAGTGCAATCAGGGAGCACGGCTTTCCGTTGAATTGAAGGTTCTGGGTCCGCGGGGTAAGGACTTCAGCGTGCGATGCAACTGGTAGCGCAAGCGGCATTAACCATGTGTCCCTGCGGCGCGGAACCCCGCGGCCGCTTGGGGGCCCTAACTTCAAGGAGAGTGTTGACCGATGGTGGCGCTCATCGTCCTACTGCTGATTCTGGCGTTGCTTGGCGGCTTCGGCTTTGCCGTTCACGCGCTGTGGTTCGTCCTGATCGCCGCGCTGGTGCTGTGGGCAATCGGATTCGTCGTTGGCTCCGGCAGCTCCGGCCGCCGTGGCTGGTACAGCTGGTAGAGGACCCGCAGGGCGTCCCTCTTCCGGAGCGACTGTGAATGACCGTTCCGCCTGAGCCGCCTCCGGGTCCTCCGACGGTGCCGCCCGAGCCCCCTCCGGGCCCGGCGACCGCCCCCACGAGTCCGCCGGTAACGGAGGTGTCTGAGCCGGTACGCGCGCGGGCACCTCGTGTACCCCACGAGCCGGTGCCCGGGGCACCCGAACCGTACCCGCCCGCCGGAGGGGCGCTTCCCCCTGAGTACCCTCCCGGCGGGCCGTATCCGTCGGAGCGTTCTCTGTTGTGGGGGCGCGAAGCCGCGATCATCGCGGTCGGGCTCCTGATGCTTGCGATCGGGGGCCTCCTCGGCTATCTCGTCGGCCATTCGAATGCGAAAGTGCGGCGAGAGCTCGTCGCGGGTGGCCGTCCGCGCACAGTGGTCGTGGCGCACGGGACGCAGACAGTTACCACGACAAACACAGTTACTCCCGCTGTCAGCGTGCATCACAAGACCGTGGTGCGGACCCAGACCGTGACAACGCCCGCGAAGACCCGGAGCGTGACAACGCCCGCCAAGACCGTCACAGCGCCAGCGCACACAGTCACGATTAGACAGGCGCCGAAAGTCATCCACTCGACCACCACGCTCACGGTGACGCATACAGCCACGAGTACGGTCACCACGACGACGGGCTCGTCATCCTCTCCCGCCACGTCTGCCCCACAGACCTTCAACGGCAGCGACAATCAATCCCTCGGGACGATCCACGTCCCCGCGGCAGCACAGTTGAAATGGTCGTGTCCTGGCTGCGGCAGCGCGACCTTCGCCATCACCAACAGCACCGCCGATCCCCAGCCGCTCTCCGTGCAAGCCCAGGACACAACCAGCGGACAGTCATCGGTGCCGGCGGGCACCTACACGAGCGTGACGGTCCAGGCGACCGGATCCTGGTCGTTCACGCTCTCTGCGGCCAGCGGCTAGCGTGGAACGGCGACGCACTCCTCCCGGCGGAGGCGCCGCGCGCCAAGCAGCGGGAAGTTGAAGAGCGGGCAGCGCTCCGCCGAGTCGTGCCTGTAGGAGCCGAACCTCGTAACGTGCGGGCCGCATGAGAGCTGCGCTCCTCACCGAATATGGGCGTCCGCTCGTGGTCGAGGAGCTCGAGCCCGTGCCGCCGGGACCCGAGGATGTCGTGGTTCGCATGAGCGCGTCAGCGCTTTGCTTCACCGATTGCCTCAACCAGCGAGGCACGCGTGGGCTACCCCGCGCGCTGCCGACGATCCTCGGCCACGCCGCGGTGGGCGTCGTCATCGCGCGCGGTTCCCAGGTAACGCACGTCGCCGAGGGAGATCGTGTCGTCGTGCCGGGAACGCCGGAGTGCGGGCGCTGCCATTGGTGCAGCCGCGGACGCCCGGATCAGTGCGAGCACCTGACGCTACCCGCGGTCGCCGTCGCGACCCGTGCCGACGGGAGCGAGGTGAGGTGCCTGCTCGGAACCTACGCCGAGGAGATACGGATCGTCGGGAGCTGGGTGTTCCCGCTCGAGAGCTCGCTCGATGACGAGACGCTGAGCTTGTTGGGCTGTGGCGTCACCAGCGGTCTCGGAGCGGTCTTCAACGTCGCCGCTGTCTCACCCGGGAGCTCCGTCGCTGTCGTCGGCTGCGGTCACCTCGGGCTGTGGATGATCCAGGGCGCGCGCCTCGCCGGCGCCGAGCAGATCATCGCCGTTGAACCACTTGCCGACCGACTCGGGCTCGCCCGCGCGCTCGGGGCCACGCACGTGGTCAACCCGGCTGATGGCGACGGCGTCGAGCAGGTCAGGGAGCTGACCGAGGGTAGAGGCGTCGACTATGCGTTGGAGGCGGCGGGTTGGCCTGAGGCGCAGGAGGCGGCGTTCTTGATGGCCAAACGCGGCGGCACCGTCGTCTTCACCGGCGTGTTCTCGCAGAACGCGACGCTCACCTTCAACCAGGTCGAGATGGCGCTTCGCGGGCGCACGCTGCTGAGCTGCCAGAACGGGCGCTCCCAGATGCGCGTCGACATCCCGCGCTACGTCGGGCTGCTCGAGGATGGACTGCTCGAGGCCGCACCGATCATCACCGGGCACTATCGCCTCGAGGACATAAACGTCGCACTCGAAGCCGCAGCGGCGCACCGCGGACTGACTGGCGTCATCGTGCCCTAGGCGGCCACCCGCCGGCTCGGGAAACGTTAGGGCGACTTGTATTCGCCCGAGCCTGATGCGAACATACGTTCGTATGATGGTGGCCTGCGTCCTGATCCCCCGCTTCGAGCTCGCCGTTGCCGCCGGTGGCCTCGAGGCACTAGCCGGACGCGCGGTTGCGATCGCGCCCGAGGGGGGCGGTGGAGCGAGCGTGATCGGTGAGGCCTCCGGTGCCGCCCAGGCCTTCGGCGTGCGAGCCGGGATGGCGCTCGGGGAGGCACTCGCGCGCTGTCCCGAGCTCGAACTGCTGGCCGCCGACCCGATCGCGGTGGCGGGCGCCTGGGAGGCGACGCTCGGCACGCTGGAGGGGATCGGCGCGGGAGTCGAGCCCCAGCGCCCCGGCCTCGTCTGCTTCACCCTTGATGGGCTGCGCGGGCTCTACGGCGGCAGCGACGAGCTCGTGCTGGCCGCGACCCGGCGCGCGCTCGACCGCCCTGCCCGCCTGGCCGCCGCCCCGACCCGCTTCTGCGCGCTGGCGGC
>DASXEZ010000018.1:0-12656 GCA_036489875.1 Solirubrobacteraceae bacterium
CGCCTGCCCTCGCTGCGCCGCGATCCACGGCAGCGAGGATCGCTTCTGCCCGAACTGCGGCTTCTCGGTCGCCCGCAACGTCGACCTGCCGATCGCCGGCGCGGCGACGGTCGCGCAGACAGAGCCACCGGCGGGGATGCCCGTCGCGCCAGCGCCGGCGCCCGCACCGATGGCACCCGGGACCGCGCCCGCGCTGACGCCCGCGACGCCGCCGAGCACGACGAGCCAGGTGCCGGCACCCGCGCCCACGGCGCTAGACCCCGCGCCGCCGCCAAGCCCGGCTCAGGATGCTCCGGTCGCGGCCCCGCCCGCCGCGAGCGAGACCGACGCGCCTGGACCGATTACGGGACGCTCGCCGCTGCCGGCCGGCAGCGGCGGCGGCGAGCCTGCGCAGCCGGGCGAGACGACTGAGATCCTGCGCCCGCAAACCGGCGGATCTTGAGCACCGCGACATCCCCACCGACTGGAGCCCACCAGCTACCGGCCGCCGAGCCGTGCCCCCTGTGCTCGGCGCCTCTGGCAGCCGATCAGGAGTGGTGTCTGCGCTGCGGGGCGGCGGCCCGCACACGCCTCGCGGCGACCCCCAACTGGAAAGCGCCGGTCGCGACGCTCGCCGTGATCGCGGCGCTCGCGCTCGGGATCATCGCTGCCGCGCTCGTGAAGCTCGCCGGCGATTCCGGTCCCACGCCGGCCGCGACGACCACGACCGTGACCACCACCGCGACCGCCGCGACGACCAGCGCCCTGCTCGGCACGAGCGCACCGACTACTACGACCGTCCCGGCGACGACCTTGCCGCAAACGACCACGACCACTGGGGCTACCAGCACCCCGATCCCGCCGACGGGCACTACTTCCAGCAGCGCCGGCGGAACCGCCGCGCCCTGAAGAGTCTGCGCGCGGCACGTGAGGAATAGCGTTTGCGCGGAGTGAGCGCCACGGCGAGCACACAGCAGACCGACATCGCCGTGGTGGGCGCGGGTGCCGCTGGCCTCTACGCGGCCCTCTGCGCGTCGCGGGAAGGCGCCAGCGTCGTGCTCGTATCGGCCACACCGTTGGCGCAGACGGCCAGCTACTGGGCGCAGGGCGGGCTCGCCGCGACGCTGGCGGCGGACGACAGCGCCGAGCTGCATCTGGCCGACACCGAGCGCGCCGGGCGCGATCTCGTGCGCACCGCGGCGGCCGAGATCCTCGTCGCCGAGGCGCCGGCGCGAGTCCGCGACCTGCAGGCGCTCGGCGTGCGCTTCGACGCCGACCGCTTCGGTCATCTCGCGCTCGGCCTGGAGGGCGGTCACTCCGTACGCCGGGTCGTGCACGCCGGGGGCAGCGCCACCGGACGACGCGTCGTGCGCCAGCTGTCGGCGCTGGTCGCGGCCGACGAACGGGTGGCGGTGCTGGAGGGAGCGCGCGCCAAGGCGATCTGGTGCCACGACGGGCGCTGCCGCGGGCTGCTGTGCGAGGACGGTCGCGCGATCGCCGCACACGCGGTCGTGATCGCCACCGGCGGCGCCGCCGCGCTCTGGTCGCGCACCACCAACCCGCCCGGCTCGCAAGGCATCGGGATGCTGCTCGCCCATGCGGCCGGCGCCGCGCTGGCCGACCTGGAGCTGCTGCAGTTCCACCCTACGGCCGTGATCGGCCTCCCCGGCCGTGAGGGCTTCCTCGTGACCGAGGCGATCCGGGGCGAGGGGGCGACCCTGCACGACGCCGCCGGCGAACGCTTCGTCGAGGAGCTGGCACCGCGAGACGAGGTCGCGCGCGCGATCCACCACCTGCTGCAAGAGACGGGCGCCAAGTCCGTGGACCTGGACATGCGCGCGATCGATCCCGCGCACTTCCCGAACGTCGTCGGGGCGCTGCGCGAGGCGGGCCTCGATCCGGTGCGTGAGTTGATCCCGGTGGCACCCGCCGCCCACTACATGATGGGCGGCATCGTCACCGACCTGAGTGCCCGCTCCACGGTCGACGGCCTGTACGCGATCGGCGAGTGCTCGTGCACCGGCCTCCACGGCGCGAATCGCCTGGCCTCCAACTCGCTCAGCGAGTGCTTCGTGTTCGCCGCCCGCGCCGTCGCCGACGCGCTCGGAAGCGAAGCGACGACGGAACGCTCGCCGGCCGGCACCCCGCTGCCGCCGGTGGTTCAGGACACGCCCGGGCCTCCGCTCGTCGAACGCGCCACACGCGAAGCGCTGTGGAGCGACGCCGGCGTGGTGCGCAGCCCCGACGGCCTCGAACGACTGCGCGATGACCCGCACCCGCTGGCCAAACTGATCGCCGCCAGCGCGTTGGCACGTACCGAGAGTCGCGGCGCCCACTTGCGCAGCGATCACCCGGAGCGCGACCCGGCGCTCGACCGCCGGCACGCCGTGACCGTCGGCGACGCGCCGCCCGAGTGGCATACCTGGGCCTAGAGCCCGCCCTAGATTCAGAAACGTCACGGGCCGACCTGAGGGCGAATCAGCCCGTTAAGCGCCCTGGAACATAAGAGTTCGGCGGCTTTCCCTTTATGTCGCTTCTTTATAAGGGGATACGTGTTTTCTGGGATGGAAGGTCTTGGAAGAAGTCGGAGTCTCTGAGAAACGGCGGGCGTGCTCTCTAGCCAACGATCGAGCAACAGAGAGGGTCAGGAGTAAGCGCCATGTATCAGTTCAGTCGGGCCATCTACCGCGAGCTCTCAGCGGAAATCCTGGCGCCCCCTCCCGGCGCGCCACTGGAGAGCAACCGCGCAGCGGTGCTGCGCTCGTGCGAGGCCGCGATCAAGCGGCTCGCGATCGACCGGCATTACTTCGCGCGGCCCGCGCGGACGTTGTTCGCCGATATCCGCAGCTACTTCCCGATGTCCTCACAAGGTCACGTCCAGCGCGTCGTCGCGCGCTACATAGGCGCGGCGGAGCAGTTCCTCACCGAACACCCGCTGGAGGGCTACGCCTCTGTCAGCGGCGCACCACCGCGCTGCCGCGCTACGACGCGCAAAGGCTCGGCCTGCCAGCGCACGCCGCTGGCGCGCAACGGCTACTGCCCGTCGCACCAGCACCTGGCCGAGACCGAGGACCGGGAGCTGGCCGAGAGCGAAGAGAGGGAGCTGGCCGCCGCGTAGCCGGACCGATGCACAAGTCGCTGCCCTAGTCTGCGCTCATGCTGCTGGGGGTCGACGTCGGAGGCACGTTCACCGACGCAGTGCTGCTGACCGAGGATGGCGGCCTGTACAGCGCAAAGGTCCCCTCGACGCCCGCCGAAGAGGCGCGTGGCGTGATGGCGGCAATACGAGAGCTGCTCGACCAGACGTCTCGCCCGGCCGGGGAGGTGAGCCGTTTCGCCCACGGCATGACGGTCGCCACCAATGCCCTGCTCGAGGGCCGCGGCGCCCGCACCGCGCTGCTCGCCACAGCCGGCTTCACCGACGTAATCGCGCTCGGGCGCCAGAATCGCCCTCATCTCTACCGGCTCGCCGAGGCGCCCGCGGCCCCGCTGGTGGACGCGTCGATGCGCTTCGCCGTCGACGAGCGCCTCGGCCCCGCAGGCACGTTGAAGGCGCTCGACGCCGGTATGGCCCGCGCACTGGTCGAGCGGGTGGCGCGGGCGGAGCCCGAAGCGGTCGCGGTGGCGCTGCTCCACTCCTACCGCGACCCGGGCCACGAGCAACTCCTCGGCGAGCTCGCGCGCGAGCTGCTGCCGGATGCCTCGCTGTCGCTGTCGAGCGAGCTGGTCGGCACCTTCCGCGAGTACGAGCGCACCGCCACGACGGTGCTCGACGCCTCCCTCTCCCCCCTGCTCTCCAGCTATCTCGCTCGGCTCTCTCAGGAGTGCTCCGAAGAGGGCCTGCCCGAGCCCCTGATCATGCAGTCCTCCGGCGGCCTGACCGAGTCCGCCCGTGCGGGCGAGCACGCCGCGCTGACGGTCCTCTCCGGGCCGGCCGGCGGTGCTGCCGGTGCGCTTCTGGTTTGCGCTTCGGCGGAGGAGCGCGACGTCGCCTGCTTCGACATGGGCGGCACATCGTGCGACGTGTGCCTGATCGAGGGCGGACGCCTGCCCGAGACGGCCGAACGGACGATCGCCGGACGACCTGTCGTGCTGCCCGCGCTGGACATCCACACGGTCGGTGCCGGCGGCGGCTCGATCGCCTGGCGCGACGAGGGCGGCGCGCTGCGCGTCGGGCCTCGCTCGGCCGGCGCCGAACCCGGGCCCGCCTGCTACGGGCGCGGCGGCGGCGAGCCGACCGTCACCGACGCCAACCTGCTGCTCGGCCGGCTGCTCACCGACGCACCGCTCGCTGGCGGCCTCGTGCTCGATGTCGATGCCGCGAGGGCGGCGATAGAGCGCCTGGCCGAGACCCTTGGGCTGGGGACGGTCGCCTGCGCGGAAGGGATCCTGCGCGTGGCCGAGGCCGAGATGCTCGGCGCGTTGCGACTCGTGACGGTCGAGCGCGGCCTCGATCCACGCGGCTTCGCGCTGATGGCGTTCGGCGGGGCCGGCGGGCTACATGCCGCGGCGCTGGCCGACGCGCTCGGCATCGATCGCCTGCTGTGCCCGCGCGACTCGGGCGTGCTCAGCGCGCTTGGTCTCGCGGCGGCAGCGCCGCGCCGCGACGTCGCTCGGACGGTGATGCTCGACGCCGGCGGCGAAGCAAGCGACGAGGCCCTGCACACGGTCGAGCGGGAGCTGATCGCACAGGCGCTCGAGCGCCTCGGCACCGACCCCAGCCGGCTGCGTCTTCGCCATGACCTGCGCTACCGGGGACAGTCCTTCGAGCTGGGCGTCGAGCAGGAGCTACGCGAGCCGGGACAGGCGGTTCGCGGCTTCGCCGAGCTGCGCGAGGACTTCGCTCGCACCCACGCAGAGCGCTACGGCTACCGCGACGAGCGGGCCACGATCGAGCTGGTCACGGTGCGAGTCTCGGTATGGGGTCCCACGCCGGCGCTCTCGCCGCGGGCCTGCCCCGGCGTGGATAACCCCCCGGCGCGACAGACGCGGGAGCTCACCTATGAAGGGCGCGTGCTCACCGTGGAGGTGCTGCGCGGCGAGCCGCTGCCGGGCACCGACATCGAGGGTCCCGTGCTGTGCGCGATGGCGCAGTCGACCCTGCTCGTGCCGCCGGGCTGGCGCGGCGGCGTCGACGAGCACGGCACGATCGTCCTGAGGCGAAGAAGCGATGCTTGACGCGATCGAGCTGCAGGTGATGACGGGCGCGCTGCGCGCCGCCGCCGAGGAGATGGGCCTCTTGCTGATCCGCGCGGCGCACTCCTCGAACATCAAGGAGCGCCGCGACGCCTCGACCGGGCTGTTCGACGCCGACGGGCAGATGGTGATGCAGGCCGAGCACATCCCGGTCCATCTCGGCGCGATGCCGGCTTCCGTGGAGGCGGTGCTCTCTGAGCGCCAGGAGCCCGGACTCTCCTGGATCCTCAACGACCCCTTCCGCGGCGGTACGCACCTGCCGGACATCACCGTCATCACACCGGCGTTCGGCACGCGCGGACGACTGATCGGGTTCGCCGCCAGCCGCGCGCATCACGCCGACGTGGGCGCGCGCGTGCCGGGGTCGATGCCGGCCGACAGCCGTTCCCTGGAGGACGAGGGCGTCGTGATCTCGCCCCGGCCGCTGACCGATGAGGCGCTCGAGGAGCTGGTCTCCCAGATGCGCCAGCCGCACGAGCGCCGGGCCGACCTGCGTGCGCAGCTGGCCGCCAACCGCAGCGGCTGCCAGCGCCTGGAGCAACTGGCGACGAAGCTCGGCGAGCAGCGCCTGCGCGCCGGCACCGACGCCGTGCTCGACTACTGCGAGCGCCGCACCCGCGCCTGCCTGGCGGCGCTTCCCGACGGCGTGCGCGAGGCCGCGGACGTGCTCGAGGACGGCGAGCGCGACCTCCAACTGCGGCTGCGGGCTAGCGTCGCGGGCGAGCGCCTGGTGCTCGACTTCGGCGGCAGCGCCGCGATGCACGACGGCAACCTCAACTGCCCGCTGGCCGTCACGCGCTCGGCCTGCCTGTTCGCGCTGCGGGTGCTGACCGACCCCGACATCCCGCCGACCGCCGGCGCCTACCGCCCGGTCGAGGTCATTGCACCGTCGGGGAGCATCCTCAACGCGACGCCGGGCGCCGCGGTCGCCGCCGGCAACGTCGAGACCTCCTCGCGCGTGGCCGACCTGGTGCTGAGCGCCTTCGGCCATGCCCAGGGACAGGGCACGATGAACAATTTGACTTTGGGGGACGATCGATTCTCCTATTACGAGACGCTCGCTGGCGGACAGGGCGCGAGCGCGAACGCGGACGGCCCGAGCGCCGTGCACGTGGCGATGAGCAACACGCTCAACACGCCGATCGAGGCGCTCGAGCGCGAATTCCCGCTGCGCGTGATCGAATACGCGCTCAGGGGTGGCTCGGGCGGCGGCGGGCGCCATCGCGGCGGCGACGGCGTCGTACGCGAGCTGGAAGCGCTGCGCGCGATGACCTTCTCGCTGATCGCCGAGCGCCGTCGCCACGCCCCGCGCGGCGCCAACGGCGGCGGCGATGGGCTGCCCGGGCGCGACCTGCTCGACGGCGCCCCGCTGCCGGGCAAGGCGACCGGCTCGCTGCGAGCCGGCTCCCGGCTGCGCATCGAAACCCCCGGTGGGGGAGGATTCGGCCATGGCTGAGGAGCGGATCGGCTTTCTGGGGCTCGGGATCATGGGCTCGCGCATGGCCGCCAACGTGGCGCGCGCGGGCTACGAGCTGGCGGTGTGGACACACACCGAGGGCAAGGCCGAGCGCTGGAGCGCCGAGCACGGTGCTCGTGCGTTCGCGACGCCGGCGCAGGTCGCACGCGAGAGCGACGTCGTCGTCAGCATGGTCGTCGACGGCGCCCAGGTCGCGGACGTCCTGCTGGGCGAGGGAGGCGTGGTCGAGGCCGCCCACGCGGGGCTGTTGTGCGTCGACATGTCGACGATCGCCCCGCCCGACACGCGCCGTATCGGCGCCGCCTTGGGCGAGCGCGGGGTGGCGATGCTCGACGCGCCCGTGACCGGCTCCTCGCCGCGGGCCGAGGACGGCACGCTGACGATCATGGTCGGCGGCGAACAGGCCTCCTACGAACGTGTCCGGCCTTTGCTGGAGGCGATGGGTGAGCTGATCGTGCACGTCGGCGAGCTCGGCCAGGGCGAGATGCTGAAGCTGATCAACAACTCGCTCGGGGCGGCCAACGCCGCCGCGCTGGCGGAGGCGCTGCTGCTCGCGTCGGCGACAGGAGTCGACCTCGACGCGCTGGCGCAGGTGGTCGCCGCCGGCTCCGGGGCATCGGCCCAGCTGACGCTGAAGGCGAGCGCCATGCGCGAGCACGACTACCGCACGATGTTCAAGACCGAGCACATGCTCAAGGACGTGCGCTTGTGCCTCGAGGAGGCTCAAGCGGCCGGCGTGCCCTTCCCGGCGGCTGCTCACGCACGGGACCTGCTGACGGCGGCGATGGCCCGCGGCCACGGCGATGCCGACTATGCGGCGATGATCGAGGCGGCGGAGGGCCTGGCAGGCCGCAAACTCTGAGCGAGCTTGTGACTTGACGTTACAGACTTATTGGCCATTCGGCCAAAAAAGTCGCAATTTTGCAGGCAATTTGGGATTTTCGCTCCGGTTTCGTATCTTTAACGACCGGCGCTGCCTCCTGGCGGAGGGAAACGCCGGACATTTGAGGTTTCCGCCTCTGCATCCGTTTCGCTTTTCTTTATGCCAATTGCTTTCAGAGAATGGGCTGTCACCGTCCGCGCGCTAGCGGAAGGCGAGCAGCTCCTAACCCTTCGCAAGGGCCTCATGCACCAGTCGAAGGAGCCCGCCCGACTGGCGCACGAGCGCTTCTTCCTCTACCCGACCTTCGACCACCAGCCGGGCGACCTGGTGCGCGAGTCCCACCAGCCCGAGCTGCGGCGCGCGCTCGAGGAGGGCGTCTGGAGCGACGGCGAGCCACCACTGCACTCGTTCGTCTCCGGTGCGCCGGTGCAGCAGCCCGACCGCGTGCGCATCCGCGCCTGGGCCGAAGTCACCGACCACTTCACGATCACCGACCCGCGCTGCGTCGACGCGCTCTCACCGTTCTACGTATGGACGCCCGACTACGCCGAAAAGCGCCTCGGTTGGCGCCGGCGCCAACCGCTGCACGTGCTGCTGCTGCGCACCTACCGCATCCCACGTCCCGTGACCGTCAAGGTCAAGGACGAGTACATGGGACCGGCGGCCTGGGTCGAGTTGCAGCGCGAACTCCCGTTCGAGGGCACGCCGGTGCTGTCTGACGCCGAGTTCGACCGCGCCTCCGAAGAGATCCGCTCGATCACGAGCGAAGCCGGCCAGCCCGTCCTCGTCTAGAGCGGCAAGACGTCCTGGGCGTCTCAGGTCTGTGGACCGCGAGTCGCTCGACGATCTGCGTGCCCTTACCGCGGCTGCTCCGGCACCCGCATAACGGCTCTCAGCTCTCTGGACGCTCGAGCGCTAGTGCTTCCCGGGCCGCCTGGACGGCCGACTCGGGCACGACGATGATGTGCTCGCCGGTCAGCGAATAGCCGGCGAGCGGGTTCCTGATCATGCAGGGGATGCCCTCCTCCAGCAACAGGTTGGCGATGAATTCGGCCTGCGGCTGGTTGCCTGCGCGCAGCAGCTCGACGAGCGGACCGTTCGTGTACTGCGGCTTGATCTTGCGCGCCACGCGCTGGCGCTCGCTCGGGACGTGTTCCTCGCCGTACTCGTGCACGAGCGGAGTGCCGCACTCGGCACAGAAGCGCTCGCTGCCCGCATGGGTGCGCCCACAGGCGAGGCAGAGCAGCGGGTCGTCCTCCATCAGCCGTCCTCGACGGGGACCTCCCGGACCTCGGCCCCCTCGATCAGATACGAGCGCACGTCGGGCTCCGCGCCGGCGACGAGACCGACGATGATCCACTCCACCCCCGGCCAGCCCGCAGCGAAGTTGATGTCCGTCTGCGAGGGATACGGGGCGCTGCGCACGTGCGAGTGGTAGATCGCGCCGAGCTCCCCCAGCTCTTCACAGGCGTCGTTCAGCTCCAGCAGTTCTTTGGGCGCGATCTCGAACTTCATCGGGCTGTGGTGCACGTTCTCGGCCCGGAACACCTTCACGGCGGCGCCATCGTCGCTCCTCGCGACGACCCCGCAGACCTCGTTGCGCGGATCGGCGAGCGCGTGCGCGACGATCTCCCCGAGCAGCGTGGAGGAGATCTTCATCGCGCGGCGCCTACCACCAGACCGTCGACTCGAGGTTCTCGATCTCGTCGACGGGCAGCGTGTAGATGCCGCTGGAGAGGTACTTCCAGCCGTCGTCGGCGACGACGAAGACGACGTTGCCCTCGTCCAGCTCGTTCGCGATGCGCACCGCGATGCTGGCGATCGCGCCCGTCGAGACGCCCGCGAACAGGCACTCCTCGTCGAGCAGCTTGCGCGTCCAGAGGATCGCGTCGCGGTTGGTGACGAAGATCTTGCGGTCGAGCAGGCCGATGTCGATGATCGGCGGGATGAAGCCGTCGTCGAGCGAGCGCAGGCCCTGCACCGGCTCGCCCTGCATCGGCTCGGCCGCGACGATCTTGCAAGCGTCGCCGAGCGTCTCCTTCAAACGCCGCCCGTTGCCCATCAGCGTGCCGCCGGTGCCGAGACCCGCGACGAAAGCCGAGACCTCGTCCAGCTCTTCGAGGATCTCCAGCGCCGTGCCGTTGTAGTGGGCGTTCGGGTTGGCCTCGTTGCCGTACTGGTAGGGCATGTAGTAGGAGGAGTCTTCGGCGGCCATCTCGAGCGACTTGGCGACCGCGCCGTTGGACCCCAGCGAGCCATCCGAGTAGACGATCTCAGCCCCGTACATCTGCAGCAGCTGGGTGCGCTCGGGCGTCACGTTCTCGGGCATCACGACCTTCAGCTTGTAGCCCTTGCGCGAGCAGATCATCGCCAGCGAGATGCCGGTGTTGCCGGAAGTCGGTTCGAGGATCGTCTGGCCCGGGCCGAGCGCGCCCTTGGACTCCGCGTCCTCGATCAGCGCGCGCGCGACGCGGTCCTTGACCGAGCCGGTCGGGTTGTGCGACTCGAGCTTGGCCCAGATGTGCACGCCGGGCTTGGGCGACAGGCGCGGCAGCTCGATCAGCGGCGTGTTGCCGATCGCCTGCACGATGTCTCCGTAGCGCCCACCGCAGGGCCGGTTTCGCAACCTCTCCACCGCCATTACTTCACGGAATATAGCGATGAGCTGGCGCCGTCTTCGAGGGTTGACGCGCGAGCCTCAGCGCAGGCGCTTGTAGTAGAGCCGCGTCTCGGTCAGGCTCGCGTCCGGGTTCATCGCGTAGTCGGGGATCGCACCGGCGGCGCTCCAGCCGAGGCGCCAGTACAGACGGTCGGCGGCATCCGTCGCGGTGTCGAGCGTCAGCAACCAGCGCCCGTCGGTCCGTGCGTGCGCTTCCAGCGCTCCCATCAGCGCGACGCCGAGCCCCTGCAGGCGCGCGGATGGGTCCACGAGCAGTTTGCTGACGGTCGCCCGGTGGGGCTGGTTTTCCATCGTGTCGAGGTCGAGCTGCACCGTGCCCGTCAGCCCGGCGTCGGCGAACAAAAGACAGCGACCGTCGGAGACAGCGGTCTCGACCTTGCGCCAGTAGGCGTCGGCCTGGGCTTCGTCGAGCGATTTCAGAAAGCCGACCGAGGCGCCGTCGGCCACGCAGGCGAGCAAGATCTCGCGCAGGCGGGTGCGGGCGCGCTCACCGAAAGGTGTCAACAGTGTCCGAATCTCGTGGGGAATGAGCGGAATCTTGACGGTTTGGCCAAGCGGCCAGCCAGCGACTAAGATCCACGCCGCCCCACAGATCATGAGTGCCTTCTCCCCCACCGACCGCTTCGACTTCGACTGGCTGATCGTCGGCTCCGGCTTCGGCGGCAGCGTGTCGGCGTTGCGCCTATCCGAGAAGGGCTACTCGGTCGGTGTGCTGGAGTGCGGGCGGCGCTTCGCCGACCACGAGTTCCCGAGCTCGACCGCGGACCTCAAGCGCTACTTCTGGAACCCGCGCCTGGGCATGAAGGGCATCTTCCGCCTGACCACGTTCAAGGACGTGGCGGTCGTCTCCGGCTGCGGCGTCGGCGGCGGCAGCCTCGGCTACGCCAACACGCTCTACGTGCCGCCAACGCAGTTCTTCGAAGACCACCAGTGGGCACACATGAAGGACTGGGAGTCGGCGCTCGCGCCGCACTACGCCGAAGCGCAGCGGATGCTCGGCGTCGTCGAAAACCCCCACGAGGACCCAGCCGACCAGCTGCTGCGCGAGCTGGGCGAAGAGCTGGGCGTCGGCGACAGCTACAAACGCACCCCCGTCGGGATCTACTTCGGCGAGGCCGGCAAGACCGTGCCCGACCCGTTCTTCGATGGCCAGGGCCCCGAGCGCACCGGCTGTCAACTGTGCGGACGCTGCATGGTGGGTTGCCCGCACGGCGCCAAGAACACGCTCGTCAAGAACTACCTCTACCTGGCCGAGCGCCTCGGCACGCGCGTGACGCCGGAACGGACCGTCGTGGACATCCGCCCGCTCGGCCCCGCCGACGGCTCGGAGGGCTACGAGGTCGAAAGCGTGCGTTCGGGTGCGTGGCTGAACAAGGACCGCCAGATCCACCGCGCTCGCGGCGTAGTCGTCTCCGCCGGCCCGCTCGGCACCAACACACTGCTGCAGCGCTGTCGCCTCGGCGGCTCGCTGCCGCGCATCTCACACCGCCTCGGCGAGCTGGTCAGGACCAACTCCGAGTCGATCCTGACCGTCACCGTGCCCGAGGACTACCCCGACGACCTGATCAAACGCGTCGCGATCACCTCCTCGATCTACCCCGACCCGCACACCCACATCGAGACGGTCACCTACGGCGCCGACGGCGACTCGATGCACCGCCTCTACACCTTGCTCGTCGGCGACGGCACGCGCGTCACGCGGCCGCTGAAGCTGCTGGCGCAGATCGCGCGCCACCCCAAGCGCCTCGCGCAGGTGCTGTTCCCCAAGCACTGGTCGCGGCGCACGATCATCCTGCTCGTGATGCAGACGCTCGACAACGCGATCGCGCTGCGTCCCCGCAAAGGGCCTTTCGGCACGCTGTGGCTGCGCACCGAACAGGACCCCGAGCGACCCAACCCGACCTTCATCCCGGTCGCCAACGAGGCCGCCGAATGGTTCGCCAAGCGCACCGGCGGCATCGCCCAGAGCTCGATGACGGAGGCGCTGTTCAACATCCCCTCGACCGCGCACATCCTCGGCGGCGCGGTGATCGCCGACGGGCCCGAGCAGGGCGTCGTGGACTCCCAGCAACGCGTGTTCGGTTACGAGAACCTGCTCGTCTGCGACGGCTCGGCGATCCCCGCCAACGTCGGCGTCAACCCGTCGCTGACGATCACCGCACTGGCCGAGCACGCGATGAGCCACATACCGCCCGAGGGCGGGCCGGTGTTGAGCGTCGAGCAGGAACCAGAAGCGCCTATCGGCGCTCCCTGAATCGATTTTCCTCTCGCAGGCGGCGGCTAAGGTCCGCGCGCAATGTCGAGGAGCGATGACGAGATCGTTCAAATGGCGTGGGATGCACTGCCCGCGCCACAGCGTGTCGTCATGGAGACGATCGGGGCGGCGCAGTGGGAAGTCGTGGACGGGCCACTGGGTGAGACGGCCGATGCCTATCTGCAAT
>DASXEZ010000035.1:0-1983 GCA_036489875.1 Solirubrobacteraceae bacterium
AGACGCCCGGCTCACCCGTCGGCCACGCCGCAGCGACGTACCCGCGCGAGGCCATGCTCGTCAGGATCAGCTCGACGCCCCCGAAGCGGCGGACTTCCTCGACGCCGCGAGCGTCGTGCAGCGCCTCGCCGGGCGTCGGGCCCTCGCTGATGAGGGTCAAGACGGTCAGCTGCGGCAGCTTCACACCGTCGGCGGCCGCGCGGGACGCCAGGTCTTCGAGCCGCAGGCGGTGCGCCGGGTCAGCGTCAGCTGACCACAGCCAGGCATCGAAGGCGTTGAGGGTCGGTTGCGACACGAGACCGATGGTATGTCAGGTCGTCTGCCACGCGCGCACGTCCAGTTGCAGTGCGGGCTCCCGGTGCAGGAGTTCTCTTTCCCGCCGGCGGCCTGCCCCAGGCCCGCGCCCGCCGAACGCAGCCGCGTAGCCTTCGTCGGCATGAGGGTCGAGCCCGACGTCTTTGTCTGCCAGTGGCGCGGAGACTTTGAGAATGGTGAGGTCAATCGACTTCATGCAGAGGGGTTTGAGCACCCGCTCCTCGCGATCGATTGGCGTACCCAGCTGGATCGCCACAGCCTGGGCTGGGTTTGCGCTCGGCGGTGGAACCAGCTCGTCGGCTTCCTCAACGTCGCCTGGGACGACGGCGCTCACGCCTTCATAGTCGACACCGTCGTCTCACGCTCTGCGCGCCATGCTGGGATCGGAACCGAACTCGTGTCCGTTGCGACTCAGCAGGCGCGCCGCGCGGGATGCGAGTGGCTGCATGTCGACTTCGAGGGACACTTGCCCGGCTTCTACCTCGGCGCGTGCCGCTTCGCGGAGACCCAGGCCGGGCTGATCAATCTCCAGACCTCGGGCTAACGCCTGCTTTCAATGCACGATTGAGCACCTACCGCGCGCTCGCTTGGCGACGATCTGGAGCGCGCGGAGGTCCCGGCGCCGGCGCCTGCTTTGTCGCAAAGGGGAGCGCTGGGACCTTGCGGTATCCGGATCGTTCAAACAGGTCGGCGCGCCGGTGATCCAGATCGCGGCGTTGCGCTCGCCAGCGGTCTAGGCGCAAGGCGGTTGGGTGCCTATGCATCTGGCGCCCGAGCGACCAGCAGTCAGAGTGCCGCGGGGCGACTCAGGAGGAGCGACGGGTCAGTCGTGGCGGTGCAGTCACAGCGTCGCGCCTGGGTCGGAGTACTGGACGGCGCCATGGAGGCTGGTCGTGGAGACCACGAGGTAACGGTCAGGCGCGTCGGGGACGGTGCTCGCGGGCGTGCGCGGCGGGTGATGGCCACGCCTGAAACTTATCGCCTGGCTTGAAGCGTTGGGGTGTATGTTTCCGAAGGGGCGGGTGTACGCGATCGGCAGGGAGCCTGATCACGAACGAGGTCGAGGAGGGATGGAGTTGCGAACTTGGCTTTTGCTTCCCGCGGTGGGCGTGATGGTGGCGTTCTCTGCACTGCCAGCCGGGGCATTGGGTGCGTCACCGCCCCAGACGGGCCTGATCTATTGGGGCGACAACAGCGCCAACAAGATTTCTGAGGCGGACCTCCCCTCTGGCGGTAGCGGGAGCGTTCTCGACACTGCTGGCGCGACCGTCAGCGCCCCGAACGGGGTCTCGATCGATGCGGCTGCGAACACGATCTATTGGGTCAACGCCACCGCCAACTCGATCTCTGAGGCCAGCCTCAACGGCTCCGGCGGCAGCAACGTGAACATCGCCGACCCCACGCTGGTCGACGTTCCAACCGCGATCGCGGTGGACCCCCCCGCCGACAAGATCTTCTGGGTCAACGCGACGGGCGGGCCGGGCAACACCGGGACGATCGCCGAGGCGAACCTGGACGGCACGGAGCCTCAGGATCTAAACACCGGCGCCGCCACGGTTGACGATCCGCAGGGGATTGCAATCGATCCCGCGGACAACAAGATCTTCTGGACCAACGTCGGCAACAACACGATCTCGTACGCCGACCTCGACAACACGGGTCTCGGTG
>DASXEZ010000021.1:0-2766 GCA_036489875.1 Solirubrobacteraceae bacterium
CTCGTCGACGACGGCTTGGCCGTTGTAGCCCTGCACGTAGGTGTCGTTGGCCTTGATGTGCTTGCTGTCGGGATCGGTCACGTTCACCTTCCCCTCCGGCACCTCCGGGGGGGTGTAGGGCTTCGGTGGCCCACCGAACCGCCGCCCGTCCTTCATCCGCCCTTGCGCCCGATATGCCTCATACGCCTCGTTCCCGGCGCGCTCGGCATCCAGATCGGTCTCCAGGCGCTCCGCCGCCAGCACCAGCCGCTCCGAGCGCGAGCGTGAGATCGCGTCCGGCTCTTGCCAGCGGCGCTGCTCGAGCTGGCGCTTGGCGTCACGCAACCACCCCTCCCGACCCTGGACGCGGGCGACGATCCGCTCGGCATCAAACTCGAACCCGCCATCCGCCGCTGCCTCAGCGTCAGACTGCGGCTCTTGCGCGTCTGTTTCCTGGCGCTGGCGCTGGCGCTTGTGCTTGGCCTGCCGGAAGAACTCGCGCCGACCCTCCGGCGTGCGCAGCTGCTCAGGCAGCTCATCACCGCGCGCCTCGCCATGCAGTCGATCCTCGGCCTCGTCGGTCGCCTTGTGCTCGGCGAGGATCTCCCGCGCGATCTGCTCGAACTCACGGTTCGCCTCACGACTCGCGTTCCCCGCCAGACGAGTGCCGTCGATCGCGACCAACCCCGGCTTCACCAACCCCGCCTGATCGCACAGCCTCAGCACCTCACCGAACAACCCGGCCAACGCCGACTCATGCCGCACCACGAACCGCGCGATCGTCGCATGATCAGGCACCAAGTTCCCCGTGATCACCCGGTACGCCACGTCCTGCCGGCAGTGACTCTCGATCGCGCGCGAGGACCGCTGCTTGGTCGCATTCGCGTACAACACCAGTGTCACCATCATCGACGGCTCATACGCCGCGCGGCCGTGACCATCCGCCCGGTACGCCGCATAGAACGCGGCCAGGTCCATCGCTCGGACAGCGTCCATCACGAACCACGCCAGATGATCCGCCGGCAGCCAATCCCGCACGTCCGGCGGCAACAAAAAGCCCTGCTCACGACGACTCTCAATGAAGTTCTGCGGCATACCGGAATTGTGTTAAGCACGCCGGACGGAACCCCTTTGCGCGACACCCTCCCACGCACTCAGCCGTCGTGCCGCGGGCGGGCGGACGACTGCATCGCCCGGATGATGCGCAAGTCGAACCGCGCGAACTCGACGTCGGACGCCGCGCTATTGCTCATAGGTCCCGGTGTTGAAATGCGCTTTGCCCGCGCTGGCGACGGTCGGCGTTAGGGTCGAAGACCGGACCGGGGTCTGACCCGTCATAGGTCTGGACCCGTTGGTGTCCTTTGGATGAAGTGTCGGCCTCGGTCCGTGTCTTCGAGGAGCCGGTCTGACCTGATAGGAGCGTCGATCTCGTGGAGCGCCGATCCCAACCGGGACGTTGTCGACCGGGTCCGCAATCAACCGTAGTGGAGGTTCAGCATCATGTCTAGGAGAGGGCCGGGTCCGTCGAGCGTGCTGCTGACGCCTGATCACGCGGGCAACGTGGTCGGGGTCGATCCGCATAAGCGGAGCCTGTCGGCGACTGTCGTGGATCCCCGCGGTGGGCTGCTCGCGGGCGAGCATTTCCGTGTGTCGGGTGATGGGCACCGTGCGCTTGAGGCGTGGGCGCGGCAGTTCGGGCCGATCGCGCGGTGGGGGGTCGAGGGCGCCTCGAGTTGGGGTCGTCACACGGCGGTGTTCCTCGCCCGTCGCGGGTATGACGTGCGGGACGTGTGCGCGAATCGCACGCCACGGTCTGACCGTGCCCGCCAGCGCGGCAAGTCCGATGCGCTGGACTCGGAGCGGATCGCACGGGAGACGCTCGCGCACCCGCTGCTGCCCAAGGCGTTCAAGCGCGCGGGGCAAGACAGCGGCCCGGACGAGTACCACGAGCTGCTGGCGCTGTGGCATAACCAGCGCCGGTCGATCCTCGCAAGCCGCCAGCACCTGGTCAACGAGGCCGAGAACATGCTCTGCGAGCTCCCGTTGGAGCTGCGCGAGCAGCTGCCCGACAGCAAGGCGGTCAGGCCCAGGCTCGCGGCGCTCGCTGACCGCAACCGCCGCCGGCGCTATGACCGCCCAACCGGGCTGCGACTCAGGCTGCTGGACGAGTACCGAGTCCGGATCGCCACGCTCGACGTAGACGAGAAGGCCGTCTGTCGCGAGCTGAACGGGCTCGTGCGAGCGAGCGGCTCAACCCTGGATCAGCTCTGCGGCCTCTCGACCCGGTCGGTCGCCGAGCTGCTGATCGAGGTCGGCGACCCCCGCCGGTTCACCGAGGGCGGGTTCGCGCGCTTCAACGCATCAGCGCCGCTGGCGGCCTCGACCGCGGAGGGACCCGGCGAGCCGGTCCGCCATCGCTACAACCCCGGCGGCAACCGGCGGATCAACCGGATCCTGCACGTGATGGCGATCACCCAGCTGCGCTGCGAGCCGCGCGCCCAAGCGATCTACGCCCAGGCGCGAGCCCGCGGTCACACCAAGAAGGAGGCCCGCCGGATCCTCAAGCGCCACCTGTCCGACGTGATCTACCGCCGGATGATCCGCGACCTGGCCGCGCACCCCGCCCAGCCCCTCCTGGCTGCATGACCGTGCGCGGCCGCCGCGCAGTCAAGAGTTGGTCTGACAGGACCGAGCGCAGCGAAGCCGCGCAGCGGCGCTCTTGACGGCGATCGGTGGCCGCGCGCCACCATCTCGCAAGGAGGGGCTTGACATAGGAGCTTCATCCTG
>DASXEZ010000032.1:0-7316 GCA_036489875.1 Solirubrobacteraceae bacterium
GATCAGATCCGTGAGGGTCTGAAGAGCCGCCGGTTCTGTCCGGACCGGGTGCGGGAGGTGATGATCCCCAAACGCAACGGGAAACTGCGGCGTCTGGGCATCCCGACCGCTCAGGACCGGGTGGTGCAGGCGTCCTTGAAGTTGGTGATGGAGCCGATCTTCGAGGCGGACTTCAAGCCATGTTCCTATGGCTTCCGTCCGAAACGGCGCGCTCAGGACGCAATCGCCGAGATTCACTACCTCGGGTCTCCATCTCGGAATTACGAGTGGGTGTTCGAGGCTGACATCACAGCGTGCTTTGACGAGATCAATCACCGCGCTCTGATGGAACGGGTCGCGGCCCGGGTCTCTGACAAGCGGGTCCTGGCGCTCGTCCGCGTGTTCCTTGCCTCGGGCATTCTGTCTGAGAGCGGGATCAGTCGGGCGACGTTCACCGGCACCCCCCAGGGCGGGATCCTCTCGCCGTTGTTGGCCAAAATCGCGTTGTCGGTGTTGGATGAGCACTTCACACGCAAGTGGGAGGCGCTCGGGCCTGAATGGACCCGCGCGAAACTGATCCGCCAAGGCGTGCCGGCGATGAAGCTGGTCCGCTACGCAGACGATTTCGTGGTCATGGTCCGAGGCACCAGAGCGGACGTCGAGAAGCTCTGGAAAGAGCTGCCCGACGTGCTCGCACCGATCGGGCTACGCCTGTCGGCCGAGAAGAGCGGCACCTGCCACATCGACGAGGGGTTCGACTTCCTCGGGTTCCGCATCAAGCGACGCTCCTGGAAGGGACGACCCGGCAAGAAAGCGGTCTACACCTATCCGTCGAAACGGTCGCTGAACGCGATCATCGACAAGGTCCGGACCCTCACTCGCCGCGCTCGTCATCGCACGCTGGCAGACCTATTAGCTGCGGTCAACCCCGTGCTGCGGGGCTGGAGCAGCTACTTCCGCCACGGCGTGTCCAAACGCACCTTCAACTACCTCGATCACTACACGTGGTGGAGGATCGTTGGCTGGCTGCGCAAACGACACGTCGGCCTGAACTGGCAGACGATCCACCGTCGCTTTCTCCCCGGATGGGTGATCCGCGACGGACGCTACGAGCTTCACCGAGCAGCAGCGGAGACTGTGAGCCGCTACCGCTACCGGGGAGCTCAGATCCCAACACCATGGCAGGCCACGGCACATCCCACGGAGAGCCGGATGCGCTGAAAGGTGCACGTCCGGTTCGGAGGGCGGGCCGGAGAAACGGATCAGCCGAGAGGCTGGCACCGCGCTCCGGTCCGACCCCTACACGCATCTCAGGTGCTGGGAGGGCAAGGCCTACTTCAGCTTCATCATCGACGTCTTCAGCCGCCGGGTCGTCGGCTGGCAGCTCGCGTCGCACATGCGGACCGACCTCGTCCTCGACGCGCTGAGGATGGCGCTCGGCACTCGGGACCCGGGCGCGGACTTCCAGCTGATTGCCCACACCGATGCCGGGTCGCAATACACCTCCTATGACTACGCCCAGGTCATCGACGACCACCACGTCCTCGCATCGATCGGCTCAGTCGGCGACGCGTATGACAACGCCCTGGCCGAGAGCTTCGTGGACTCGTTCAAGACCGAGCTGATCAAAGACCGCGTGTGGCGCACCCGCTCCCAGCTCGAGCTCGCCGTCGTGGAATACGTCAGCTGGTTCAACCACGACCGCCTGCACGAGTCGCTCGGCGACGTCCCGCCGGTGGAGTTCGAAGACACCCATCACTCCCGATCATCTACGACCCCTTCGGGGGTCGTCTCTGACCGACGGTTCAGAGTCGGGCACACTGACCAAGATCACAGACTCAAAGACCTACTAACCCTCCGCGGAACCCGGTCCGGCTCAGTTGAAGCCCAACCCCCGACCGCCCGGGTCAGCCGGCCGGCCGGTCAACCACCAACGTATAGGGGCCTGCGCTCCCGATCGCGGCGGCCTCGCCGCCCACGTTTCGAAACTCGACCTCAACGCTCACCGTCGCGGTGATCGCGGACCGCTTGACTGTCCGTCAAGCTTGCGGCAAGACGGGAATCGGAGCTTCGCGCGCTGTCGTCGCGAGGAGCGAGCGCCGGACCGAGGATGACAGGCTCACCAATGCGAGCGTCCGCATGCCTTGGTGGCGGGTGGCGAGTCCCGGTTCGAGCGGTGGGGTCGAGGTGCGGGGCCCAGCCTACGGGACAGGTAGGCGGGATCCCGCGGATTCCCTCGCGTGACGGACTCGCGAATGTGGACGCAAGCCCTGGTCTCTTCCGGCTAAAGAGTAGCCGGATGAGGCCTGGCCGCGATATCGGCTAACCAGGATAAAGTCTTGAGTGGAACCGCGTCCTCCCTGTCGGCGGGCCGTCAGAGATGGAGGCCTCGTCGCGGTTGAGTTCCGGCATGTCTTCTGCACCCAGCACCTTGACGCGGGTATGGTTCCGGTCATGGAGGTAGGAGATGAGGTGATGGTCCCTCACCGGCTTGATGCGGTCGGCGGCGAGCGGGAATCGGCGACGCTGGTCTCCCGGCATCTCCGTCCCGGTTCAACGGATCTGCAGGGAGATCAGGCACCCTCGACGGAGATGTGGCGGGTTCGGCTCGAGGACGGCAGCGAGCGGGACGTTCCTGCGGAGACGATCACGCCGGGCGAGTAGCGCGTCCGGCTCTCGAGCAGTAGGTCTTGGTTTCAGCCGCGTTATTCGGCTCCGCTCGCCGGAGGGGTGCTGGCCGCGTTGCGGTGCTTGCTTGGGTCTCTCGCCCGTCGCGAGGCGGGGCCGCGGCTGGGCTGGCGCTGCTAGGCGGCACCGGGACGGGATGGCCGGGTTCGTCGCGTCGTGTCAACTCGTCGCGCTGCTCACCATCCGAGCGCCGCTCGTGCCGGCTTTCGCCGACGCGACCATCGTCGCGCTACTGGTGCGAAACGCCAGCGCTTCCGTATGAGACGCCTGAGCAGTCCAGCCCAGTCGGCCCGGGCCGGTCTGGTCGGCCTGTCGGACATCACCTCGGCCGAGAGTGCCAAGCGCAACGCTTCGCTCCTAGCCGGCCTTTCTCTTGGAGCTCGTCAGGGCGGGATCCATAAGCGTCTGCAGCGTGGTGGACGCGCGTCGCAGAATGCGGCTGATGTTCATCTGCGAGCAGCCCAGCCGGTCGGCGATCTGCGCTTGAGTGAGATCGGTTTCCATGCGAAGTCGCAAGACCTCCGCCTCTTGGGCACGGATCTGCTGCAGCGCCTGTCGGAGGGAGAGCTTTGTCTCTACTAGGCCATAGCGGTCGTCGATCCCGCCGAGAGTATCCATGAGCGTGCCGGCGTCGTCCTCGGCGTCGGAGATCGGAACATCGAGCGAGCTGGAGAAACGCGCGGAATGCGCCTCAAGGCCGGTGAGCACGTCTTCGATGCTGAGCTCGAGATATTGAGCGAGTTCGTCCACCCGGGGGCTGCGGCCGGTCTGCTCGACGAGGGTCTGGGACGCTTTCTCGACCCGAATGCCGAGTTCCTGGCCGCCCCGCGCTACGTGGACCGACCAACCGGTGTTCCGGAAGTGTCGCTTCAACTCGCCGAGGATCGTTGGGACCGCGAACGACGCAAACGAGACTCCGCGGTCGGGGTCGAAGCGATCGATTGCGCCAATCAGGCCGACGGCGGCGACTTGGACGAGATCCTCGTATACCTCGTGGGCGGTGGCGTACCGAGCGGCGAGCTTGCCGGCGAGCGGTAGATACATCTCAACGAGGCGCTCTCGGGCATGCGGATCGGAATGGAGATGTACCTCTCTGAAAAGACGGATGGCTGCCGCTTGGTCGAGACCAGCTCGCTGGCCTCTGGTGGACCGGCGCGGAAGGGGGGTGTTGATCTGAGCGCTCATGCGTCGCTCATACCCGGCTTGCGATCGGGTATGCAACAAGTCCTTCGGTTGCGCCCGCTCGCTGGATCGCTCACTCTCAACGAACGCGCTAACTCGTCCCGCCGCAAACGAACTGCTGCCGGTTAGTGCGATTCTTGCCGCCCTTGCGTCCGGCCGGCTGGCTTCTGGGCGCGGTTTCCACCCGGTCCTTTCAGCTGCTCTTGCTGCTCTGGCTCGATCCCTTGCCGCTAATGGATCGCGTTTCGTTTTTTGCTGGATGAATCTGGAGTGTTTGCAGTTGCCGCCGCGCGTCGGTCGTGGTCTGCATCAATGGGTTGCGGCCGGGGCGGCCCTGGCGTGTGGCGCGGTGGCGCCCCCCGAGCTGCCGCCAGGTACGGCGCGAGCCCAACGCTCGTCATCATCGCCGCCACGCCCCACAGCAAGAGCTGGCTGGCCGCCACTTCTACGCCAGTCCGGCGCAGGCGCTCAGCGGGTCGCAGCGCGGCGAGACGAGACGTCACAGATGACAGCGACGGCATCTTTGGCCGCGGGCCCCGCCCGCCGCGGGCAAACGGTCTTCGCGGCGGTCGATCGACAGCTCTCACGGGGGTCCGTCGCGGACCGGGGTTGCTGCTCTGGAGACCGCCAGCAGAGACGCGCCCGCGGAGTCCTCGCCGCCGCTCATGCGGGCTCGGTCTCGCGGGTGTAGAAGTCCCAGGCCTCGACTCGGTTGTCCGCCGGGTCGGTCACGTAGGTCGAGCGGTCGCCGCCGTCGTGGCGCACCGGGCCTTCGGGCTCCAGGCCCGCCGTGCGGGCGCGAGCGACGATGTCGTCCAGCGTCCCGGGCGTGACCGAGAATGCGAAGTGGACGTGACGTCCGCCGCGATCGTTGTGCTCCTTGGCGCCCGGCGACCAGATCCCGAGCCGGGCGCCGTCGCCCACCGCCACCCAGATCCGATCGTCGTCCTCGCTCAAACGGCGCATCGCGAACACCTCTTCATAGAAGGAGGCCAGCGCTTGGCGATCCTCGGCCATGAGCGTGAGCTCAGCAAACCCGCGCACGCGGCTTCCAGGTTCGTTCATGGCGTCGAACCTACCGCCGGCGCGTCTCTGCTGCACTCGTGTCCGACACCAGCTCGCCACGCGGCGGGATCTCGCTGGCGCCGGGCGCCGGACGAGGTTGTTGAAGCTCCGGCCCCTCTTTCTCATCCTGGGGTCGCGAGCTGGGGCAGAACGTTGTCCCTGTAGGCGGCGAAGAACGCCTCGTGATCTCCGCCCACCTGCTGTACGTAGAGTTCGCGACGTCGGCGTCGGCAAACTGCCGCAGATGGGCCAGATGGCGTTCGAGGTCCGGGCCGCAGACGACCTGCTCGCCGATCATCTCCTCGGTAACGAGCTGCGCCGTTTGCTCGAAGTGTGCCGGCGTGGGCAGGATCTGGGCCAGCTCGCCGGGCATCACTTCGTTAGGCCACAGGCGGTGCGCGGTGCGGCGGCAGGCGGCCTCCTCCGCGCCGTAGCAGACCTTGGTCCCCGCTTGGACGGGCTTGTCCCCGCCGCCCTGCTTCCGGAACTGGCCGATAGCTTCGCTGTCCGGAGTGACCAGACGAAAGCCGTCGCCGATCCGTGACGCGAGATCGATCGCCTTTGGCCCGAAGCCGGAGACGTAGATCGGGGGCGGCGTGTCCGGGCGGGTGTAGATGCGGGCGTTCTCGACGCGGTAGTGGGTGCCGCGGTGGCTGACCTGCTCTCCGGTCCACAGCCGGCGGATGAGCGTCACCGACTCGTCCAGCATCTCAAGGCGAGTGTCGGCGTCCGGCCACGGATCGCCGAAGATGTGCTCGTTGAGCGCCTCGCCCGATCCCACGCCCAGCGTGAATTTGCCGTTGAGCAGGACGGCGGCGGTCGCCGCAGCCTGTGCAATCACCGCAGGGTGGATGCGTAACGTCGGGCAGGTGACGGCAGTCGTCACGGGTAGGGAGGTTGCCTGCGACAGCGCGCCGATGACGCCCCAGACGAACGGACTGTTGCCCTGATCGTCGACCCACGGGTGATAGTGGTCAGAGATCCACAGGCTTGAGAAGCCGGCCTCCTCGGCAAGTCGGGCCTGAGCGAGCAGCTCCGCGGGTCCGAACTCCTCGCACGACAGAAAATATCCAAGCTTCACCGCGCCTCCTGCTCAGTTGTGATCACGTCTCGTTTGCCTGGAGAAGAGAGCGGCGCTCGAGAGCCCGCGCTCAGCGCGACCAGTCGAAGAAGGGCCGGGGTGCCGGAGTCTCTATCGCTAGGTCGTTCATCAGTCCAGCGCGGAGAAGCTCTTGTACCGCTGGCGAGCGGCCAGGGATCACGTTCAGGCGAGCGCCGCTGTGTCGGGCGAGCCGGCTGATCGCAGCCAGGGTTGCGGCGGTGCTGTAGTCGATCGTTTCGACCTCGCGCAGGTCGATGGTCAGTTGCGCGAAGCCTCGCATGGCCAGGGCGTGAGCCTCCTCCTCAAGATAGCCCAACGCTCGCGAGTCGAGCACGGCGGCTGGGCGTAGGCAGACTCGCTCTCGCTCGGGAAGCACCGTGAGCATCTGCTGGGTCGGAATGTCGGCGGTCGCCATCGATCTTGCTCCCTGTCCTTGAAATGAAGCGATCGGTCATCGCCCGGGGTCACGAGCCTGTAAACCCTCGGGCGTGACCATCGAAGACGGGACCGTCGTGGCCGGAAAGATTTGCGGACTCAGGACTTCGCTGTGACCCCGTGGGAGGGCGCGGCGCCGATGGCGTGGGTCAGGCGCCGGGTTGAGTTGGCGAGGTACTCGGCGAGAGTTGGTGGTGACGGCTATCTGGCCAGGTTGACGGGGTCGTGAGAGGACGGACACCTCGCTTGCGCGGCCGGATGGTTGTGCGTATCTCGTTGAGCGTGGGATCGAGGAGGAGGCTGCCGGCGCGAGGATGGCGCGGGGCGTGCCGATCGGGAACCTGCGGTGAGCATCGGTTCTCGACAGGGTGCCAGGGTCGTGGCGGGTTCGAGGCCCCGCGTCCGCCTCTCAGAAAGTCCCGCTCAGACCAAATGAGCAGGCTCGCCGCACGTTGGTGGGTCGGCGCCGGATGACAAGCAACGGAATGTCGGTTCGTCGAAAGGCGGGTTCTGCAGGTAGACGTGGCGATACTCATTCCCTCGGGCAGCGGATCCGACCAGCCCCCTCGCCGCTATCACCGCTAGCCCGGATCCGCCGGTAGGCGTGTGAGGATGACTGGGTTCAGGCTGGGGGTGCGGATCCTGGTTGGTGGGTTCTGGCTGACCGTTGGGTTGCTGTGACGGACCTGGTCTCGCGGGGAGGCGGGTGGCGGCCGCGGGTTCTCGGGCAGGCTGACGCCGTGATGCTGTCGGGCTGGGTCGCTGGGCGGGGTCCGGCCGGGCGCTCAGCGGAGCGCGGGGTTGTTTCGCAGGCGGGTGAACGCCTCGGCCAGCGCGGCGGCCCACGGCCAGTCGGCCTGGAGGC
>DASXEZ010000083.1:0-4640 GCA_036489875.1 Solirubrobacteraceae bacterium
GGCCCAAGTCACCCTCCGCCCGCTCGATGGAAGGGCCGTGAGCATCGGTGACGGCCTGCTCGGCGAGCGCCAGCGCCTCAACCGCGAGGTCACGCTGATACACGGCTGGGACGAGCTCGAGCGGGTCGGCAACTTCGAGAACTTTCGCATCGCCGCGGGGCGGGCGACGGGGACTCGTCGTGGGTACGTGTTCAGCGACTCCGATGTCTACAAGTGGCTCGAGGCTGTGGCCTGGGAGATCGGCCGCGAGCCCTCGGCGAAGCTCGAGCGTCTTGCGAACGAGGCGATAGAGCTCGTCGCCGCGGTGCAGCAGCCCGACGGCTACCTGAACACGTGGTGCCAGATCGTCGATCCCTCATGGCGTTGGAGCGACCTCGAGATGGGCCATGAGCTCTACTGCGCTGGCCACCTGATCCAGGCTGGCATCGCATTCGACCGCGCCGCCGGGGATGCGTCTCTCCTCCGCATCGCCCGGCGGTTCGCGGACCTGATCGATGACGAGTTTCGAGGCGGTCCGCAGACGGGCACCGACGGCCATCCGGAGATCGAGGCGCCGCTCGTGGAGCTCTATCGCCACACTGGCGAGCGCCGCTACCTCGAGCTCTCGGAGACCCTGGTAGAGCGCCGAGGGCACGGTCAGTTCGCCGACGGTCGCTTCGGCCTCGACTACTACCAGGATTCCGAGCCGGTGCGCGAGTCGCGCTCGCTCGTAGGGCACGCGGTGCGTGCGCTCTACCTGGCAGCCGGGGTCACCGACATCTGCGCGGAGACCGGCGACGAGCAGCTGCGCAGCGCGATGCTCGCCCAGTGGGACGACATGACCTCGGCGAAGAGCTATCTCACGGGTGGCGTCGGCTCGCGGCATTCGGGCGAGTCGATCGGTGACCCCTACGAGCTTCCGCCCGACCGCGCCTACTGCGAGACCTGTGCCTCGATCGCCAGCATCATGTGGAACTGGCGCCTGCTGCTCATGAGCGGTGAGCCGCGCTTTGCTGACCTGATCGAGCGGACGCTCTACAACGGCTTCCTCTCTGGCATCTCGCTCGATGGCCGTGAGTTCTTCTACGTCAACCCGCTGCAGTCGCGTGGCGGGCACGCGCGACATTCGTGGAACCCGGTGGCCTGCTGCCCGCCCAACATCATGCGACTGCTCGCCTCGCTGCAGCAATACATCGCCACTCAGGACGGCGAGGGCATCCAAGTGCACCAGTACACCCAGGGGCAGCTGAGCGCGAGCTCGCCCGACGGGGAGCCGATCGAACTGCGGATCGACACCCGCTACCCCTGGGAGGGCAATGTCGAGATCGAGGTGACGAGCACCGGCGACGCGGAGTGGACGCTGTCGATGCGGATCCCGGGATGGGCCACCGATGCCTCGCTCGACGGTGAGCCGGTCGCTGCCGGGAGCTACGCGAGAATCCGTCGTCGCTGGACGGCCGGGGAGCGGGTCGTGCTGGCGCTTGATGTGTCGCCCCGCTTGACCGCGCCCAACCCGCGGATCGACGCCGTGCGTGGATGTCTCGCGATCGAGCGTGGACCGCTGGTGTACTGCGTCGAGGATGCGGATCTTCCGAGCGAGGTCGATCTGGCCGACCTGCGGATCAATCCGGGGACGTCGCTCGGAGACGCTGGTTCTGTCGACGCGCTCGACGGCGTACACGGAGTGGCGGTGGCCGCCAACGTGAGCAGCCTCGACGGTTGGCGCGACGTTGAATACCGCGACCTGCGCGAATTGGGCGCGGCGGAGGAGGTTCCCGCGGCGCTGCCGCTTCTCGCCGTCCCCTACTTTGCCTGGGCGAACCGTGGCGCTGGTGCGATGCGGGTTTGGATACCTGCGGACTAGGCGGGGAGGGGCTGTGGCGACACTTTCGCTGGACCAGGTCGGCAAGGTCTATGACAACGGCGTAGAGGCCGTGAAGAAGCTCGACATCACGGTTGGTGACGGGGAGTTCGTGGTCCTCGTCGGACCCTCGGGATGCGGCAAGACGACGGTCCTGCGCATGGTCGCCGGCCTGGAGGAGATCACCTCCGGCACGCTGCGGCTCGACGGAAATCCCGCCAACGACCTGTCTCCTCGAGAGCGCGACGTGGCCATGGTTTTCCAGAACTACGCGCTCTATCCGCATATGAGCGTCCATCAGAACATCGCCTTCTCTCTTTCGATGCGGCGCGTACCCAAGGACGAGCGTGACCGCAAGGTCCGGGAAGCAGCCGAACTCCTCGGTCTCAGCGAGCTGCTGGAGTCCAAGCCACGGCACCTCTCAGGTGGGCAGCGCCAACGTGTCGCCATGGGGAGGGCGCTCGTCCGCGATCCGGCGGTCTTCCTGATGGACGAGCCACTCTCGAACCTCGACGCCAAGCTTCGGGTCCAGATGCGCACGGAGGTGCTGCGCGTCCAGCGTCGCCTAGGTGTTGCCACGCTCTACGTGACTCACGACCAGACCGAGGCGATGACGATGGGCGATCGGGTGGCGGTCATGCGTGAGGGGGTACTGAACCAGCTCGATCCCCCGCAGGCGCTTTACGACCGCCCTGCGAACGTGTTCGTCGCCGCCTTCATGGGTTCGCCCTCGATGAACCTCTACGAGGGTTCGGTCGCGGGATCGCCCGACAGCCCAGTCGTGTCACTCGGCTCGCAGCAGCTGACTCTCTCGAGCGCCTTCGGGCACGCTCGGTCAGACCTGCTCGGTGGCGGGGGCAGGGAGGTGATCGTTGGCATCCGGCCTGAGCACCTCACGATTGCCGCGGGTGCGAATGGCGAGGAGCAGCGGACGGGGCAGTCGCTGGTCGGCGATGTCGAACTCGTCGAGGCGCTCGGGAACGAACTGCTCGTGCACTTCATGACCGACGCACCCGCCGTCCGCGGCGAGGCGCAGGGCTGGCTTGAGACAGAGGCCGCCGACGGACTGGCCGTTCGCAGAGCTGGCGCCGCGACTCCGGGCGTGGCCCGCGTCGATCCGCGTATTTCCGTCGCCTCGGGTGAGCGCGTCAGGTTCGCAGTCGACGTCGACCGCCTTCACTTCTTCGATCCCGACAGCGGCGCGGCACTAGGCCAAGAGCAGCACGGCCGCAGCTGAGCGCACCTGCCCGGTCGCCCGCGAGGGCGCTCAGGCGCGTGCGCCCTGGGGCACTAGGCCATCGAGCGCCAACGTCAGCGCCCGGCTGGCCGCGCTGGCGCGGGCCGCGGCCCCGTGTGTTCGCTCCATCGCGCCCTTGGCCATCAGCAGGACCAGAAAGACATCGTCGAGCGCCATGTCTCGCCGCAGCGTGCCGGCCGCCTTCGCATCGCGCAGAGGGCCAGCGAGCAACTCGGCGACGCGCTGCCTCACGCGTTCGAGCTCGGAGCCGACGCAGGCATCCTCGCGCGCCAGCTCACTGACGGCATAGAGGTGGACCGTGCTGTCGACGAGGTTCCGAAGCAGCACGAAGAACGCGTCCGGGTCACCGGCGTGCTCGGCCGAGAGTCGCGCGATGCGCTCGACATGCTCTTGGAGGACCTCCGCCGCGAGTGCCCGGCGGTCGGGGAAGTTGCGATAGAGCGTCGCCTGGCCGACACCCGCGCGACGCGCTACCTCGCACATTGCAACGTCGGTCGACTCGGCGAAAAGCTCGCGGGCCGCATCGAGGATCGCCTCGCGATTGCGCCGGGCGTCTTTGCGCATCTGCTCCCTGGGGGCCAGGACCGCCACCTCTACATCGTACAACCGGACCAGCGTGTCCGAAATAGCACGATCGCTGCTGTTTAGATGATCCGCTTGGTGGGAAGCGAATTGCTGTTGCTGGCTTGGGAGAGTCGCCGCCGCGCGTCGCAAACCCCAACGCGGCGTTGTGGTAGAAAGCTGGGTGTACGGACACGACTGTCCGCATCTGTAGAAGGGCGTTGCGACGTGCTGGCAAAACGTTCGCTCCGCATGTCCCCAACCAAGCTGGAGCATGAACCGACCGACGCCGACGCCCAGATTGCCCCCTCGCCTCAGAGCGGATGCGGGTGCCGGCTGCCGGCCGGGAAGCTCCTTCGGCCTCCAAGCCGGCGTCTCGCGCGGCCTGCCGCGTCCCGACGCGGCGCTTGGTGGTAGCTGATGCGCCAGGGACCGCTCGCCGGCCGCTATCCCGCCGTCGCGGGCATGGTCATGCTGGCGCTGATCCCCTATCTCGCGCTCTCGGCTGCGCTTGGTCCGCTGACCCCGATCATCGCCAAGCAGCTGCACATGAGCCTGCAGACGATGAGTCTGAGCTCAGGTCTTGGCAACGCGGCGTATGCCGTCGGCACGGTGTTGGCGGTCCAGTTTGCCCAGCACCTACCGCAGCGGCGGATGTTGGTCGTCTACGCCGCATTGCTCGTCACGGGGTCGGTGCTTTCCGCGGCCGCTCAGGATCCGGCCATGTACATCATCGGCCACATCTTGCAGGGCCTCTGCACGAGCTTGCTTCTGATTGCCGCCGTGCCGCCGTTGGCGATCGGCTATCCGACGAGCAAGCTGCGGATCACGGCGATGATCATGAACATGTGCATCTTCGGAGCCGTCGCACTCGGGCCGACCATCGGGGGGCTGCAGGCGCAGGCTCACGCCTGGCGACCCCTGTTTTGGGTCATCGCGGCGATCTCGGCCACGGCGCTGATCCTGACTGTGTTGACCTTT
>DASXEZ010000123.1:0-4076 GCA_036489875.1 Solirubrobacteraceae bacterium
ACCGAGCGCGCCAGCGTGCGCGCGCTCTCGGCGCGCCCCCACAGGCTCGAGGGGACGATGTCCAGGCGCGCGGCGTCAAGCGGCGGGTTGGCTGCCGCCAGCAGCGCCGCACCGGCCATGTCGAACCACAGCGCCGGAGTCAGATGGGTGCCGACGATCCCGGGAATGAAGAGGACAGCCGCAGCTAGGTAGCAGCCGGCGGGCACCCACACGCGCGCCTCCACGCGGCCGGCACGGACCATCGCGTCGGTGACGCGCCCGCTGACCAGGGTGCCGATCACCGAGGCGACCACCAACAGCAGCAGGACCAGCGTGACCTCGGCCTGGCCGATCCGGTAGTGGCCCTTCATGAACACGACCATGAACGTGAGCAGGCCGGAGAAGAAGAAGTAGCCGAGCGCCGAGCTCGCGATGAGCAGGGCGTTGGTGGGGATCGCGACGATGTAGCGCACCGCCGCGATCAGGCCCATCGTCTGCGGGTCCTCGCGCAGGACGTAGCGCGGGTCCGCTTCGATCCCGCGCTCGCGCACGGCCTGGTAGGCGAGCTCGTCGGTTTCGTCGGCCTCGTCCTCCCCGGCGAACCATTCCTCGCCCGTGTGGGCCTGGTGGAGGTCGACCACGCCCGGGGCGAGCCGGCTCTGACCGCCGCGGTGCGGTTCCGGCAGCGTCCGCCACAGCGCACGGGCGAGAAACAGGCCGGGGATCGCCAGCAGCGCGAACGCCAACCTCCAGGAGATCGCGGCCACGAGGCCACTCACCGTGAAGCCGATCGCCGTCCCGGCGGCCTCGCCGGCCAGGATGTAGCCGTAGATGCGCCCGCGCTCCCGTGAGGGGAAGTAGTCGCCGGTGAGTGACGCGATCGCCGGTCCTGCGCTCGCCGTCACCGCCCCCATCACCAGCCGGGTCAGAAGCAGCGACGAGAAGCCGCCGGCGAAGGCGCTGACCATCGACGCGCCGCTCCACAAGACGACCGTCACCGCCAGCATCGGAACGCGCTTGGAGCGGTCCACCAACATCCCGAAGGGGATCACGAAGATCGCGCCGATCACAAGCGTCACCGAGCTGAGCAGGGCGATGTCGAAATTGCCGATGTGAAGGCCCTTCTCGAGCTGCGGGGCGACGGCGCCGATCGTCGAGGTATCGGCGCTGCTGAGCGCGAGCACGCAGGCGAAGAGCGTGATCACGCGCGCCCGCGCGGCGCCCCCCACGGCGTCGACCACGCGGCCACGCAAAAGCGACGACAGCCACCGCACCATCTCCCAGAGACCGCTGGCGATCTCGGCGCCGAGACCCTGGCTCTTCGGCCGCTTCGGAGGGGTGCTCACCTCCGCATCATCCAGCCTCTGCGGGCGCGCAGGCCTGCCCAGGGGCCCGGTCGTCGCCGCGGTGGCGCTCCGAGCGCTGCGTTCGAACATCCGTGTCGTGGCCGTCTGTCGTGCCGGAGTTGCAGTGCGATCCCCCTGGCTCGCTCGAGATATCGCATCGAGCGCCACCCGCCTGTGAGCGTCTGGAGCGCGAGATCGCGGCTGCAATCGGCGCCACCGGACTCCGAACGCCGGGACCCGTGCGCGCTAGATCCGGCTTCGCAGCCAACCGCCGATCAGCTCCGCCGACTCCCGTGGCGCCTGCAGGATCGGGTTGTGACCCCACTGCTCTGCGACGTGGAGCTCGATCAGCGGTGAGGCGCCGGCGAAGCGCTCCCACGCCGCCTGCCGCCCCGCCCGCCGATCGTGCGGTTGCGCGCAGGCCAAGAGCAGCGTCGGCACGGCAACGCTCCCGGCGAGGCCGGGAACGTCCGCGTCGAGGGTCGCCAGCAGTAGATCCGCCATGCGAGCGGGGTCCGACCGGTCGACGATCTCACCGTCGCGCTCGAGCAACAGATCCCGCACGTAGGCCTCGAGCGCCGGCGTCGGGGCGGAGCCGACCATGGCCGAGATCTCCTCGATCGCGGCCTCCCAGCTGGGGAAGGGGGGCTGATTACTCGCCATCCACGCCGCCAGCTGCGCCGGACCCGCGCTCACGGGCATACCGAGCTCCCCCAGCCCCGCGGCGTCGAGGAAGCCGCCGTCGATCAGTACCGCAGCTTCCAGGGCGGGCGGCGGCGAGGCGGCGAGGCCGACGGCGAGGTAGGCACCGAGCGAGTGGCCGACGACGGCCCGGCAGTCGCAGGCTTCGAAGACGGCGGTCGCGAGTGCCACCAGGCCCTCGTAGCGGTAGGAGTCGGGCGGCGCCGACTCGCCGAAGCCGGGCGGATCCACGGCCACCGCACGACCCGCGAGTGCGGGAGCCACCGCCGCGAAGTAGGCACCGGCCGAGCCAAGGCCCGGCCACAGCAGCACGGCGGGCTCGTCAGGGTCCCCCCACTCCCTGACGTGGAGCCCATGCACGAGGCGATCGGCCACCTGGCCAAGGCTACCGGCGGCCGCCCGCCCGGGCCACGGGCCACGGGCCGGCGGCCGCCAGGCACGACGTGGCTAGCCGACGCCCGGAGCCGGCGCGTACTGGCCGAGGAAGCCCGCGCCGATGATGTTCTGGGTGACGGCGGCCTGTCCGATGTAGCACTCCCACGTGGTCGCATCGGCATCGACGGCGCGGCAGCCGCCGTTGACGTGCTTGGTGGCATCGACGGTCGGCTCGACGGTGCCCTGCCCGATGCCCTGCCCGGCTGCCGGGGCGCTCGCCAGGGTGCAGTGGTATTCGACGCCGGCGGTGACGACGGTGCAGGTGGGATCGGTGCCGATCAGCGCCTTGGTCCCCTGCGGCAGGCTCTGGGCGACGTCGCTGTCGCTCAGCAGCACGCCGGCGGCGATCGCCGCGCCGGGGATCGCCAGCGCGAGCACGGCCGCCGCGACCAGCACCCGCGGCGAGCGGCGCCCGCGGGCGCCGCGGCGACCCCGGCGCGGCGCAGCGGACGGCGCCGCCGCCAGCTCCGCGCTGATCGCGCGCTCGAAGTTCTCGCCCAGCGAGGCCAGGCGCGATGGTGACTCGGTGCTCATGCGTGCTCCTTCATCCGTTGGATTCCCTGCCGCAGGGCGGCGAGGCCGCGATGGACGCGCACGCGCGCGCTCTGCTCGCTCGTGCCGAGGTTGGCTGCGACCTGCGCATAGGCGAGGTCGTCGATGACGCGCAGACGGACCGCCTCGCGCTGAGCGTCCGGCAGCGCCTCGAGCAACTCGTCGAGACCCTCGAGCCACGCCGGCTCGGGCACCGCCGAGGCTGCAGAGCCGGCGCCCAGCACGCCCAGCCGCTGCGCGGCGTCACGCTCGAGGCGCCGGTTTCGCACCGACATCGCCAGCACGTTGCGGGCGATCCCGAAGAGCCACGGTCCGGCGCTGCCGCCGGCCTCGTCGCGAAAGCGCTCGCGTGACTGCCACGCTCGCGCGAAGGTCTCCGCGGTGAGGTCGTAGGCGGCGTCCTCGTCGCCGGTACGCCGGCGCAGATAGCCATGGACGGTCTCGGCGTAGCGGTCGTAGAGCTCGCGGAAGGCCGCCGGGTCACTCCCGGCCGCCACCACCAGCTCGGCATCGCTGCGCACGCTGATCGAAACTCGCGCCATCAACTCCAACATTGCGCGGGCGCTCGAAAACGTTACGCGGGCCGCCGCACGCGGCGCGAGCGCGCGATCAGGCCTGCGCCGCGACCGCGCCGCTCAGGAGCCCGCGCGTGACCAGCAGCTCGGCGATCTGCACGGCGTTCAGCGCCGCGCCCTTGAGCAGGTTGTCGCCGACGACGAAGAGGTTCAGCGACCGGGGATCACCCAGGTCGCGGCGGATCCGCCCGACCGCGACCTCGTCGCGACCGGCGTAGCGCACCGGCGTCGGGAGCTCGTCGAGGACGACGCCCGGGAAGGCCGCGAGCGCACCGAGCGCCTCCTGCAGCTCGACCTCGCGCTCGAAGGTCGCCCGCACCTCGATCGAGTGCCCGACCATCACCGGCACCCGCACGCAGGTCGGGCTCACGCGCAGGTCGGGCAGATCGAGGATCTTGCGCGACTCGTTGACGAGCTTGATCTCCTCGTCGCTGTAGCCGTCGCCGGCGTCGGAGCCCAGCCAGGGCACGACGTTGTAGGCCAGCGG
>DASXEZ010000136.1:0-59326 GCA_036489875.1 Solirubrobacteraceae bacterium
CGCATCCTCTGGCGCTGCTGGCAAAACCACACCCCCTACGACCCAGCCCGCCACAACGCCCTCAACAAACTCCTCACCCAACAGCGTTGACACAGGACGTCTCACGCGGGCACCTCGAGCAGCACCCGCCAGCCCTCGTCGCTGGGGCCGGCCTGCATCTGGCCTCCGGCGCGCTCGACGCGCTCGCGCATTCCCGCGAGGCCGTGCCCGCCGCCGCCCGACGCTGGCGCTGTGCCGGGTGCGCTTGCTCCGTTGGTCTGGGGGCGATCCTCGACGCTCAGCGTGGTGCGACCCGGGTCGTAGCGAAGCACCACCGCCGTGGCGGCGCCGGGGGCATAGCGGGCGACGTTGGTGAGTGCCTCCTGGGCGCCGCGGTAGAGCGCGAGGCTCACCTCGGGCGGCAGTGGCCGCACCTCGCCCTCGACGCTCAGGGTGACCGCCGCTGCCGTGTCGGTGCGGAAGCGCTCGACGAGGTCGGCGAGTTGCTCGACGGTGGGCAGCTGATCGCCGCGCAGCGCCCCGACCGCCCGGCGAGCGTCGTCGAGGCCGTCGCGCACGAGCTCGCCCGCGCGCTCGATCGCCTCGCGCAGGCGCGCCGGCGACTGCTGTTGCTCGGCCAGCAGGCGCGCTCCCTGCAGCTGGATCGATGCGCCCGAGAGGGAGTGGGCAAGGACGTCGTGGAGCTCCCCGGCGATGCGCCCGCGCTCGGTCGCGGCCGCGGCCGCGGCCTGGGCGTCGCGCGCATCCTCGAGCTCGGCGAGCAGCAGCTCGGTCTGCTCCTGGCTCTCACGCGCGCTGCGCATGGAATGGGCACTGAGGCCGAGCAGGACGCACAGCAGGACCGACGCCAGGACGGATTCGCTGCTGGCGCCGCTGAGAGCGTCCGCGAGCGCCAACCCGGCGGTGACGCTCACGCCGAGCCCTACCGCAGTACGCAGAGGGAGTCGCGTGACCGCCATCCAGACCGCCGCGCTCGCGGCGAGCTCGCTGGCGCCGCGCGGCTGGAAGGCCGCGAGCGCCACCCCGGCGGCGCCCACGAGAGCGGTCAGCAGGAGTTGGGCCGGCAGTTGCCGGCGCAGGTCCGTTTCGCGGATCCACAGTGCGAGCGCGGCGACGTAGAGCACCAGCGAAGCCGCAACACCGAGCCCGTCACCGTGCAGCGCGGGGTGGGGGCTGCCGTCGATCGTGGTGGCGATGACGATCGCCATGACCGCCAGGCCGATCGGGCGCATCAGGTGGCGCAGGCGCCGGCGGCGCTGCGATGCCCGCTCGCGGACCACCGCCTCGCGAGCGCTCTCGGACCGGTTCGGCGCTTGAGTGCTCACGTGCGCGGAACCTTAGAACGCCGCCAGCCCGCCGAAGCGGGCCGAGCAGGACGGAGGGAACAGCCCTCAAGCATTGGAACCAGCGAGCAGCGAGCGGCCGCCGTTGCGCGTGAACAGGAAGGAGCGGGTCTGGATCACGGCGAGGCGGGCGATGACCTCGCCGAAGGCCATCAACACGAGCGCAGCGGTCCAGGCGGCCGAGCCGGTGATGTGGTTCTCGATGCTGAACTGGGCGATCGCGTGACCGGCGCCGTGCTCTGACGCGAGCACGAAGGTCATCCGCGCGCCGATCCCGAGCACCCAGAGGATGGCGGCGATCCAGCCGGCGCGCGCGAGCGTGTCGCCCCCGCTGTCGACGCGCATCTTCATCGCGAGGCCGGCGAGCGTGCCGAGCGTCGCGCCCGCCGCGACGAGGGCGGCGATCAGGAGCAGGTCGTTACCAGAGGTCGGAATCGTGTGCAGATAGTTCTCGGCGGCGAAGGCCACCAGCGCGACCGGCAGAAGGACGCTGCGAAGGCCGAGGCGGCGCTCGCGGATCTGCATGAGGACGACAAGAATCAAGGCGATGTTGATGAGGTAATCGGTAGTTGTCATGGGATGCATGCTCGCTCGCGACGGGGCTTCTGTCGTCGGCGTACGGGTTGATCTGCGAGTTGATCTCGGCCCCCACCCTGGGGTTGAGATGAGGCGCTACGCGCGCACTGAGGCGAGCGGCCGGCCGTTCTCGAGATACACGCAGCGATCGCTGCCGGCGGCGGCCAGGACGCGACGACCGACGGGGCCGCTCAGGAGCTCTCCGGCCTCCTCGAGCGTCGCCAGGCGGTATTCGGAGAGCTCCGCAGCCTGAAGCGTGATGGCGCCCAGCTCCGTGTCCTCGAGGACGCCGCAATCGAACAGGAAGCGCATGCCGCCCTCGCGGCCGGGCTTGGCCGACAGGAAGTCGACGCATGCCAGGCGCCCGTCGCTCAGCTCGAGACCGCACTCCTCGCGCGTCTCGCGCCGGCAGGCCTCCCAAGGGCTCTCGCCGCCCTCCTCGATCTGGCCTCCGGGGATCGTCCAGTGCGGCTTGTAGGTCGGATTGACGATCAGGACGCGGCCGGCGCCGTCGCGGATCAGGGCTCCCGCCGAGGCCGGGATCCGGGGGATCGTCCATGCCTGGGCTTCGGCGGTGGGATCGACCACGGATTCATGATCGCGCAGGCGGCGGCGGGTGGGAGATTGCCCGGGCGGCGCTGGTTGGCATCGACTCGCTCGGCGCACCGAGGACGGCTGCCCGCGGCGTCAGACGGCGGGTGTCTGCAGCGGGAAGTGGCAGGCCGCCACGTGCCCGGGGCCGAAGTCCCGAAGCGCCGGCTCCTCCTCGGCGCAGCGGGCCTGGGCGCGGGGACAGCGGGTGCGAAAGCGGCAACCCGACGGCGGATCGATCGGACTCGGCAGCTCGCCGCGGATGGCGAGATCGGACTTGGCACGCTCGATCTTGGGGTCCGGGAGCGGGATCGTCTTGATCAGCGCGTCTGTGTAGGGGTGAGCTGCCCGGCGGTAGATGTCCTCGCCGCTGCCGAGCTCGACGAGCTTGCCGAGGTACATCACGCCGATGCGGTCGGAGAGGTACTTGACGACGGCGAGGTCGTGGGAGATCACGACCGAAGCCATGCCGTGCTCGGCCTGGAGGCGTTTCATGAGATTGAGCACCTGCGAGCGGATCGAGACGTCGAGCGCGCTCACCGGCTCGTCGGCGACCATCACCTTGGGCTCGAGCATCAGCGCCCGCGCGAGTGCGATGCGCTGACGCTGGCCGCCTGAGAACTCGTGCGGGTAGCGCTCGAGCGCGTTCATCGGGAGACCGACCTCGCCGAGCATTCGCGAGATCCGCTCGTCCTGTTCGCGGCGATTGCCGACGCTCTGGATCACGAGCGGCTCGCGCAGGATGGCCTGCACGCGCATGCGCGGATCGAGCGACGCATACGGGTCCTGGAACATCATCTGCAGGTCGCGCCGTTCTCGGCGCAATGCCCGTCCGCGCAGCGCGAAGATCTCTCGCCCGTCGAGGGTGATCGTGCCCCCGTCGGGCTTCTCGACGCCGACGATGAGCTTGCCGAGCGTCGTCTTGCCGCAGCCCGATTCGCCGACGAGGCCCAGCGTTTCACCGGCGTCGACATGGAGCGTGACGCCGGAGACGGCCTTGACCGAGCCGACCTTGCGCTGCAGGACGGCCCCGGCGGTGACCGGGTACTCGCGAATCGCGTTGGTGATCTGCAGGAGGTGTCCGTTGGCGCTGGCGGCTTGGGCGGCGAGCTCACGGGGACGCACCTCGAGCTGCGGGAGCCGCGTGACCGGACCGTCGACGGGGTGCCAGCAGGCGAAGCGATGCTCGGCGTCGGTGCCACTCAGCGGGGGCTCCTGCGCGACGCACTGCTCCGTTACGCGCGGGCAGCGCGGCGCGAAACGGCAGCCCGGCGGGGGCTGCGTCAGATCCGGGGGGAGGCCGGGGACGCTCACGAGCGCCTTCTGGGCATCCTGGTCAAGGCGCGGGATCGACCCCAGCAGCGCCTGCGTGTAGGGGTGGCGCATGTGCTCGAACAGGCGCTCCGTCGGCGCCGTCTCGACGATCCGGCCCGCGTACATGACGTTGATCCGATCCGCACGCCCGGCGACGACGCCCATGTCGTGGGTCACCAGCAGGGTCGCCATCCCGAGCCGCTGCTTGAGCTCGTCAAGGACGCGCAGGATCTGCGCCTGGATCGTCACATCGAGCGCCGTCGTGGGCTCGTCGGCGATCAGCACGCGCGGCTCGCAGGCCAGCGCGATGGCGATCATCACGCGCTGGCGCAGGCCACCGGACAGCTGGTGGGGGTAGTCGCCGAGGCGCTCGCTCGGGCGCGGCAGGCCGACCAGCTCGAGCACCTCGAGGGCGCGGTCGGCGGCCTCGCGCCGGGAAGCGCCCCGATGCAGGCGGACGGGCTCTGAGACCTGGGCCCCGATCGGCTTGGTCGGGTTGAGCGAGGAATGGGAGTCCTGGAAGATCATCGCGACCTCGTTGCCGCGCACCCGGCGCAGCTCGGACTCGCGCAGTCCCACCAACTCTCTGCCTTCGAGGCGGATTGAGCCCTCGGTGATGTGGCCGCCGTTGGGCAGCAGGCCGAGGATCGAGAGGCCGAGCATCGACTTGCCGCACCCGGACTCCCCGACCAGTCCGAGCGTCTCGCCCGGCTGGACGCTGATGTCGACGTTTCCGACCGCGTGCACGACCGAGCTCGAGAGCTGGATCTCGGTGGTGAGGTTGGTGACCTCGATTGCCGGCGTCGTGCTGTCGGCAGCCATCCCTAGCGCCTCCGCAGTCGCACGTCGAAGGCATCGCGCAGCGCGTCGCCGATCACATTGCAGGCCAAGACCACGAGCACCAGGCAGCCGCCGACCGGATAGACCAACCACCAGTAGCCGCTCTGGACCGCGTTCTGGGCGTTCCCGAGCATGTCGCCCCATGATGCGGTCGGGTACTGCAGGCCGAAGCCCAGGAACCCGAGGTAGGAGAGGGCGAGGATCGAGTCGGCGACCTGGAAGGTGACGTTGACGATGACCACGGAGAGCGCGTTGGGGATGAGATGGCGAAGCACCAGGCGCGTCCGCGTGCCGCCCATCACCCGCGTGGCGGACACGAAATCGCGCGTACGCAGCGTCAGCACCTCCCCGCGCACCAAGCGGGCGGGTACGAGCCAGGAGAAGACGCCGAGCAGGAGGCTCTCCTCGACGATCGTCGCGCTGTACTTGGTCGCCAGCACGAGCACGATGAAGAGGAACGGGATCGCCAGCAGGATGTCGACGAAGCGCATCAGGACGCCGTCGACGAGGCCGCCGGCAAGGCCGGCGATGGCGCCGTAGAGGGTGCCGATCACGCTCGCTATGAACGAGGCGAAGAAGCCGATCTCGAGCGCCGTCTGACCACCGACCATGATCCTGCCGAGCTCATCGAAGCCGTTGTCGTCGGTTCCCAGCCAGTGGCCACCACTGGGGGCCGCGTCGGATAGCAGCGGATTGGTGACGGACTGGTTGGTGTGGTAGAGCAGCGGCCCGACGAAGCAGAAGAGCAGGAAGAGAATGAGGATCGCCAGGCCGACCACGGCGAGCTTGTTGTTCATGAACTCGCGCAGCGCGAGACGCCAGCCGCTCGCGATGAGCTGGACCTCGCCCCCCTCGGGGGCGGTCGAGGGCACGTTGGGCGACCCGAGCGAGGGGACGCCTTCGACCATGTGTCCGGCGTCGAGCTCAGTCAATCCGGATCCTCGGGTCGGCGACCGTGATCGCGACGTCGGCGATGAGATTCCCGATCACGGTGAGAACGCCGCCGAGCACGGTGTAGGCCAAAAGGATCGGGTAGTCCTCGGTGCCGAGGGCGTTGTAGAAGAGCAGGCCGAGGCCCTGATAGTTGAAGAGCGTCTCGACCAGCAGGTTTCCGGCCAGGAGGCCCGGGATCGAGAGGCCGACCAGGGTGATCATCGGCAGGCAGGAATTGCGCAGCAGGTGCCGCGTGAGCACCAAGCGCTCGGGTAGCCCCTTGGCGCGCGCGAGGCGAATGTAGTCCTGGGCGAGGTTGTCGAGCGCCGAGGAGCGCATGTAGCGGCTGAAGGACGCCACGGTGATGGCCGCGAGCGTCACCGTCGGCAGCGTGAGCTGCGCGGGGTGGATGATGGCGCCCCAGGTCGTCGTGATGTCATCGCTGACCGAGGGCGGGAAGACGTGCCAGTCGAGCGCGAAGAACTGGATCAGGATGAGGCCGAGGAAGAACGACGGCATCGAGTAGAGCGTGAAGCTGACCGCCGTCGCGGCGTAGTCGCCGGGGCTGTTGCGCTTGACGGCCTGAGCGATTCCGAGCGGGATCGCGACGATCAGGGCCAGCAGCAGGCTGGCGCCGGAGAGGTAGGCGCTGCGGCCCGCGTTCTCGGAGAACAGCGCGCCCACGCTCTGTCCCTCCTTGTAGGAGAAGCCGAAATTGAGGTGGATCAGGTCCCACAGGTAGGTGCCGAAGCGCGCGATGAGCGCCCGGTCATAGCCGTGCGTGCGGTTCCAGGCCGCGATCGCCGCCGAGTTCGCCTTGATGCCGAGGACCGCCCGCGCCGGCGTCCCATTGAGAGCCTGCAGGAGCAGGAACGAGATGGCCGCAACGCCGATCGTGACGATGGCCGCCACGATCAGTCGGCGGATGAGGTATCCGGTCAGCTGGTCACGCTTCCCCGTGGCCGGAATGCGGCCTCTGCTGCGTTTCGTGGTGCTCCCGAGATCACCACGTCGCGCGCATCACCGCAGAGTCTCCTACTTGGTCACGTACCAGTACTGGGGGTAGCTGACGTACTGCGTGAGGGAGAGGAATGAGGCTGCCGGACCGCCTACGCGCTTGCTTACGGCGAAGATGAGATCCGTGTTGGGAGTGAAGAGAGTCGGCTGGTTGGCGGTCAGGAACGTGGCCTCGTTCGTGACCGCCTTGGGGTTCGAGCTGTAGACCGACTCGTTGATCAGCTTGTCGGCCTCGGGGCTGCTGTAGCCGCCGGTGTTCAGATCGCCCGTCGTGTTGAAGACGGTGGACTCGGTCGGATAGACGTCGTCGGTGAGGCCGCCGAAATTGACCACGCCCCAGTCGTTGTCGTATTTGGCCTGCGCCGGGTCCGCGTCGTTGTAGGTGGAGACGAGGAAGTTGAAGGTCTTCTGCTCGAGCTGGATGTTGATGCCGGCGGCCTGCTTGGCCTCGGAGGCGAACGCCTCGGACTCCAGCGAGCTCGAAGGGCTGGTGGTGGCGGGGATGTAGAACCAGGTGAACTTGAACGGTGTGCCGACCGGGATCCCGGCGCCGCACTCGTTGGCGGCGGTTCCCGCCTTCGCGCAGGTCGTCTGGCCGTTGGGCACGACCTTCCAGCCATGGCTCTTGAGCAGCGAGACGGCGGTGGCGGGGTTGAACGGGTACGGGTTCTTGAACGCGATGCTCGGGGTGAACGGGGTCGGTGGGGAGGAGGGGACAGGTCCGTAGGCGAGCACGCCGGCGTTCTTGAAGATGCCCTTCAGGTAGGCGGGCTGGTCCTCGAGATGGGCGAGCGCCTGGCGCACGTAGAGCTGGCCGATCACCGAGTTGAAGTGGTCGGTCTTGTCCTTGAAGTTGTAGATCGCACCGAACCAGCCGAGGTCCGGGTATCCGTACACGCTGTAGCCGTCCGAGCGCAGCGACGGGACCTCCCCGAGCTGGGAGAAGTCGAGTGTGGCGATGTCGAGGCCGCCGGTGCGCAGTGCGTTCAACTGCGGAGTGATTCCCGTGAAGGTCTCGGCGTCAAGCTGCGACCACGCCGGCTTCGGCGTACCCCCGAAGGACGGGTTCGGCTTCTCGACGAACGAGCTGTTGGTGGCGTTGAAGCTCGACAGAGTGACCGGGCCGTCGACGATCTTCCAGAGCGGGTTGGTGGCGAACTGCGCGATCTGCCCACCGGCCTTGGCGAGGTAGTCGTAGATCTTCTTCGCGTTGGCGGGGACCGTGTAGTCCAGATGCTTCCCGGGCGCGTCGACGTTCCAGTCGGTGCTCGGCAGCGGCGTCAGCAGCCCCTGAAGCTGGTCGTCGAGGAAGTAGTTCGGGTTGAAGGCGCGCTTGAGGTGCATCACGACCGTGTATTTGCCGGTCGCCTTGATGCTCGCGAGGCTCTGCGGGAACAGGCCGGGTGCGTAGCCGCTCCAGTTGGCCGCGCTCTCCTTGACGGCCTGCTCGACGAGGTCGACGAAGAAGATCACGTCGTTGGCGTCAACAGGCTTGCCGTTGGACCATTTGAACTTCGGCAGCATGTTGATGGTCACGGTCTTGTCGCCGTCGGTGAAGACCGGCTTGGTGGCCATGCTGACGGCGTAGTTGACCTCGGGTGTTCCGCCGTTGGGGGCGTTGTAGATCGGCTGGAAGAGGTTGTAGATGAACGCGAGGGTGTACGCGGAGTCCTGAGCCGAGGGCACGATCGGGAAGATGTAGGCGGGCGTCGAGCCGGTGAGCTGACCCACGGTGATCGTGCCGCCCTTGGTCGGCGTGCCGACGGGGGGGAGGGAGCCGTAGAGGCCGGACACGGACCCGGAGGCGGCCGTTTGAGCGCTGGTGGGACCTGCGCTGCTGCCGCTCGCGAGGACCGTCACGCTCAGTGCGAGCACCGCTGCCACGACGACGGCGACGATCACGCGTCCGTGCCGCGCGGCGCGACGGCCCGTCCCCCGAGCCCCGCTCATCCGGCGCGCACCCCGCATGGGGAGGGGCGCGGCGGGATGTCATGGCGCGGGCTCAAGGCCGCGAAGCTTCCCATGTCGTCCGGCGGCTGTCAAAGCGCCGTGAAGCGTGCGTCGATGGCGGTGGTGGCCAGTGTCGCCGCAGCGAAGCTGTGGTCTCTCTCGTGCCGGCGTTGATCCATCGGGCTCGCGCCTGGCCGGCACGTAGAGCTGGGCCTTCTAGAGTGGTGGCCGTGCGCCAACGAAGCTATGGCGGCGCTGCGCGCGGGTGGCTGACAGGCCGGCGTAGCGAGCTGCGCTGGATGTGGGGATTGCGCCGACTGCGCCCGCGGGTCATGCGTTTTCAGTTGCGTGCGCGACGCCTTGCAGCGCGCACGGACGATCGGTTCAGCCTTGTGTCGGGGACGCGGCCGGCGGACTTGGCTGTCCTGCTCGAGACGGCTCATGGGTCCGCTCGGATCGTCGAACTGGGAACCGCGACCGGCTGGACGGCGATTGCACTTGCGCTTGATGACCCGGCGCGTCGCGTCGTCACCTACGACCCGGTCGAACGCCCCGAGCGCCAGAAGTACCTAGCGCTAGTCGGGCCGGGTGTGCGCGAGCGCATCGACTTTGTCGTCGCACCTGGTTCGGATGGACCGCAACAGGGAGAGGCGCCGGTCGATTTGCTCTACATCGATTCCTCGCATGACCGGGAGCAGACGATCGCGGAGGTTCGTGCCTGGAGGCCTCATCTGCGGGCCGGCGCGATGGTGCTGTTCGATGATTACGAGCACCCGGAATACCCGGGTGTTCGCGAGGCCATCACCGAGCTTGGACTTGAGGGCGAGCGACGCGGGACGCTGTTTGTGCACCGCCACGAAGCTGGCGCTCTCTGAGCGGTTACACGACGGTCAGAGCCGCGCGAGACGCTCGTCAGTCGAGATCGAACGCGGCCTGAATCGCGCGGCTGAGATCGCGTTCTTGGCGGTCCAACAGCACGCCGACTTGGACGCCGAGGGCTTCGGATGGAATCGTTGTGATGTTGTCGCAGCTCACAACCGAGACCTCGGTAAGACCGTTGTCGGTGTCCACCGGAAGCTCGGTGGACAACCCGCGGATCGTTGTCGTGATCGGCGCCACCGTGACCGTCTTGAGGTGGGGGCGCACCAACTCGCGCGTGAGCACCAACACAGGGCGGGCTTTGTCCAGGTGGGCAACGTGTATCGGCCGCATCAAGCCAGCCGGGAGGGAAGCCCGGCGGCATGCTCTGCCAAGCCCTCGAGCTCTGGATCCTGCCCAGTGCGAGCGAGGATCTCGGCGTCTCGGCTTGCGACGACGCGTCGGCGTTCCCGCTCGAGAGCTTTCGCCACGATCGATGCCCGGCTCCGTCCGCCGGCCGCCCTCGCGAGCTCATCAACGAAGTCCACTAGCTCATCCGGCAGTCTGACCGCAATCTGTTTGCTCATCCCAAAATGGTACCGCATTGGTACCGGGCTTTATTACTCGAAGCACGGTATGGGTACCTCCGCGGGACGTCGTCCCACCTTCCAGGGGGACCTGCACAGGTGCCACGACCGCGGGGAGCGCCTTACCGCCGGCTCTCACGCCGAATGCTCAAGCTGATTGAGGCGATGGCATACACCTGAACGGCGGCGCAGATCCCCGCCAGGATCCAGTCGCTCATCGCGAGCAAATCCGCGCAGACGAGAACGACCAACGGCGTCGAGGTCCGCAGGCCGAGTCTGCGAATCCACCGCAGTCGTTCGATTCGAGGAGCGCCGTTGGGTGGTGCGGGGCCGACGATCCGGGTGAGGAGGCCGTTCATCACGACTCGTGCAACGCTCGATAATCTATCTTATGTATAGAAGGACGAGGGCGGCCGGGAGGAGGGGCCGCTCAGGTCGTTTCCTCGACGCTCGAGCGGTATTGCGCCGGCAGACGCGCGAGCAGAGGCAGTCTGCTGCTCGCAACCGCAGACATGGCCGCTGTGAGTTGAGCTTCGTCGTCTGATGGCCTGGCGCCAGCCAGCGCCGCCGACGGCATCGTCCGGATCATTTCGCCGGCCAGGCGCTGGAGGTTCTCGAGGAACACGCGCGCCTGCGGGTCGTCGAACAGGCTCGGGGACGCGGTCAGGATCATGTTGGCGAGGCTTCGCATCTCCTCGCCCAGATCGGCTGAGGATTCGCCTCCGTCAGGGCTCGCGTCGGTGAGCACCGCGTAAGCTCGAACCGCCTGCGCGTAGACGATCATTCCCTGCACCGCGACCGATGTGGCGCGCTCGCGGCGCTGGCGGCGCGCCAGGATCTCATCGACGATCACCGCCGTGACCCCGAGCACGAGCAGGCTCGAGACGATCGCGCCGGTCAGCGAGTGGCGGTCCCACCAGTCGCCGAAGCTCGGGATCGCCAGGTCACAAACGACGATCGCGACAAGCCCGGACGCGATCGCAACGGCGAGCAGACGACGCCCCAGGACCTGACTCAAGCGCTGCTCCCGGTCGCGTGGGCCCGCAGATCACCCCGCCGGCTGCTCGCCGGCGTGCCCCACCGCCTGTCCGTTTCGCCCTCTCCGCCGGTTATGTGAACTGGCGTGCGATCCGGCGCAGCGTCCACATCGCGATCCGTCGTCCCATGGGGCGACGCTTCTTGATCGGCGCCGCCGGTGCCGGGGCGCCATCAGCGGGCTCCGGCGCGCGGCTGCGGCGCGTTCCGGCGGCTCCGTACAGGAGCCCTCCGAGCGTCGCGAGCGCGATCACGATGAGGATTGCGGTGAGCGGGCTGAGCCCGCCGAATGTCGAGTCGTCGTGGTCCACGCGCGGAAGACTACGTCATCTTGGCGCCGGTACGAGGCCGGACTCCTCGATCGCTGCTAGGAGGACTTCCGCCGGCCTGGCCAGCGGCCTGTGAGCCGGGCGAACTGGCGTCTGGAGGCGTGGTCGACGAGGCCGCTGACGATCGCGCGACACGCCCCCTCGAGCGCCAGCGCCAGGCCGAGCCGTGGCAACGAAGCCTCGGGATCCTCTGCGCGTGGCGGCGGCTCGCCGCGCCCGACGGCGCGCCAGATCCGCTCGAACAGGCTCTTGGAGAGCTTCGGGGCGATCCGTTTGGTGGTGATCTTGACCGGCGCGTAGAGCACCTTGGTCGCGATCCCGCCCGCAGCGGCGCCGTCTGCGGCCTTGGGCTCGGTGCCCGCTACGGCCTCAGGCTGCTTCGATCGACGTCTGAGGCGCACGCTCGCAGACTATCCGCGCGGCCAGGATGGGTGCGTCCGGCCACCAACATTCGCGCAGACTGCGCCCTCTTATGTCACGAAATGAGGGCGAACGGACAATTAAGAGGTGAGGGCTTCGTTCGTTGGCGGAACCGGCAGAGACCATTGACATCGCGCTCCCCCGGAGCGGTCGCTTCGGCACGGCCTCAAGCCGCTGGGAGGAGCCGTCGGGCACGCTCCGCCAGGCCCGCGGTCGCCGCGTCGCACGCGAACTTGTAGAGCTCTCGCGCCTGCAGGGCGGCGCCGAACGTGCTGAGTTCAGCGAACTCGACCTCGCCGCGTTTCTGCGCACGATCTGCGTCGACTATCCGGCCGTCGAACTGAGGGGCCCGGCGCAGTTGCCGATGACGACCGATTCGCGACGCCTGGCGCGCGTGCTCTTCACGCTGCTGGACAACGCCTATCTTCACGGCGTGCCGCCGGTCACGGTCACCTTCGATGCCAGCGAGATCACGGTGGAGGACTGCGGACGGGGCTTCGCGGCGCGCGTGCTCGAGCACGTCGCGCAACCCTTCATCACCGGCGAGCGCTCACGCGGGCGCGGCATCGGCCTGGGGATCGCAATCGCCGCCCGTCATGCCTCGCTGCTCGGCGCCAGTCTCGAGCTGAGCAATTCTCCAAAGGGTGGCGCGATCGCCCGGCTGCGGCTCGAGCGACCGACGCTGGCGCTCGCCAGCGCGTAACGCTGCCGCCTCCTCCCCACGCGAGCCCCGAACGCGAGGAGGCGTTCAGACCCAGGGGTCGTGCCAGCGCCCGAGGCCTTGCACGAGCTTCTTCGCGCCCGGCGGTCCCCAAGAGCCGGGTGCGTAGGACTCGACCCGGCCTGGATGCTCGAGCAGCGGTGCGACTATGCGCCAACTCTCCTCGACCGAATCCTGACGCGTGAAGCGCGCCGCGTCGCCGTCGAGAGCGGCTGCGATCAGGAGCTCGTAGGGCGTCGGTGGAACCCCGCCCTCCTCGACGAGGTCGGCCGCCAGCCAGATCGGCGCGGCGCCGGCGTGATCGGCGAGCAGGCCCTCGAGCATGAGCTGGATGCCGACCTGCGGATCCAGGCGCACGACCAGCTGATCGGGGTCGGGGCGCCGGTGACCGCCGCTGACGAAGCCCAGTCGCGGCGGGTGGCGAAACACGAGCCGAACCTCAGTCTGTGTCACCGGAAGGCGTTTGCCGGTACGGATGAAGAACGGCACCCCGGCCCAGCGCCAGTTCTCGACCTCCAGGCGCAGCGCGGCGTAGGTCTCGGTCCGCGAGCGGCTCGCGACACCCTCGATCTCGCGGTAGCCCTTGTACTGGCCGCGCACGTAGTGCGCCGGATCTGCGTCGGTGGTCGAGCGCAGGACCGCATACTTGGCGTCCTTGAGGGTGGCGGCGTCGGCTGCCGCCGGCGGCTCCTGAGCGACGGCGGCCAGTAGCTGCAGAAGGTGGTTGACGACGACGTCGCGCAACGCCCCGACCGGGTCGTAGAAGCGACCGCGATCCTCGACCCCGAAGGCTTCGGCCATCGTGATCTGGACGCTCGCGACGTGGCTTCGGTTCCAGACCGGCTCGAGCATCGTGTTGGCGAAGCGCAGGTAGAGGAACTGCTGCAACCCCATCTTCCCCAGGAAGTGGTCGATCCGAAAGAGCTGGCTCTCGTCGAGGTGCTCATGCAGCTCAGCCGCGAGCTCGCGGGCCGAGGCGAGGTCGTGCCCGAACGGCTTCTCGACCACCACGCGAGCGGTGGGCGGTAGCGCGCTGGCGTCCGCCAGCCCGGCGACCACGGTCGCAAACAGCGCTGGAGGCACCTCGAGGTAGTAGACCGGGCGCTTCGCTTTGCCCAGCGCCTTCGCCACGCGTTCAAACGTGGCCGGATCACCGAAATCGCCGCTCACGTAGGAGAGGCGTGCGGCGAAGCGGTCGAAGATCTTCGGCACGACCCGCTCGCCGCTGGCCGCGATCGCATCGTCGGCATGCTCGCGCAGACGCTCGATCGACCAGTCATCGGCCGCGACGCCCACGATCGGGCAGTTCAGCATCCCGCGAGCCTCGAGCCGGTAGAGCGCGCGCAGCGTCATCTTCTTGGCCAGATCACCTGTGATCCCGAAGATCACCAGGACGTCGGCTTCCTTGACCCCCGGTGGCTTCGGCGGGATGAGCGGACTGCGGTTGGAGCGACCGGACGGGGCGTCCCGGTTGGCCTGGGCGCCGCGCTTGGCGGGACTCCTCGGCGGGTCGGTCATCGTTGCGGACGCTACCAGCGTCGGCGTGCGCGACTAACCTGTGGCGCCATGAGGCAGCAACTGCGCCCCCTTTTCGACCGCGTCGTGATCAAGGAGCTCGAGCCCGACCGCATCAGGCAGTCGGGGCTCGTCGTGCCTCCCGGGACCAACGAGCCCCCGCCGCAGCACGGGATCGTGCTGGCCGTGGGGACCGGTCTTGACTGGTGGGCCGGCGCCGGCGTCGAGATGCCGATCGTGCCCGGCGACCACGTGGTCTTCCCCTTCTCAGCTGGTGCCTGGGTCGAGGTCGACGAGGAGCGCCTGCTGGTGTGCCGGGTCGGGGAGCTGCTCGGCGTGCTCGAGTTCGTCGACGAGCCGAGCGCGCTGCGCCACGAGTCCGACTGAGCGCTGCCGCTAGGCCGCGGCGTAGCGGCGGAGCGCCTCGACCAACGGCCCGAGCGCCTCGCCCCGTGGCGTGAGGCGATACTCCACCCCGGGCGGGCTGTCCGGGATCACGACGCGCTCGATCAGCCCGGCGCGCTCGAGCTCACGCAGACGCGAGGCGAGCATGCGCGGCGAGATTCCGACCACGGCGGCGCCGAACTCGTTGAAGCGCAACGCCCCCGAATGGGCGGCCACGACCACCTGGATCTGCCAGCGCCGTTCCAGGAGGTCCGCGGCGACGCGGACCTCCTGATCGACCGGCTCGCAGCTACGACAGCGCGACATCGCGAGCCACCGGCTCGAGCGCGAGGTCGAGCACCTCACTGACGGTCATGACCGGGTGGAAGCGCACCGACTCGAGCACTTCCTTGGGGATGTCGTCGAGGTCACCGCGGTTTCGCTCCGGGATGATCACGTCGGTCAGTCCGGCCGCGCTCGCCGCGAGCGCCTTCTGCTTGAGGCCCCCGATCGGGAGCACGCGGCCCTGGAGCGTCACCTCGCCGGTCATCCCCACAGTGTGCTTGACCGCACGCTGGGAGAGCAGCGAAGCCAGAGCGGTGACCATCGTCACGCCCGCGCTCGGACCGTCCTTGGGGATCGCTCCGGCAGGAACGTGGATGTGGAACTCGCGCTCTTCGAAGGCCTCCTCAGGAATCCCGAGCTCATGGGCGTGCGCCCGCACATAGGACAACCCGATGCGCGCGGACTCCTTCATCACGTCGCCGAGCTGGCCCGTGAGCACGAGACCCGCGGATGAACCAGGGTGCCTCATCGCGGTCGCCTCGACGAACAGCACATCGCCGCCGACGCCGGTGACCGCCAGCCCCGTCGCCACACCCGGAACCGCAGTGCGAGCCGCCGACTCCTGGAAGAACTTCTGGCGCCCGAGCGCATCGCGAATCGCCTCGATCTCGATCGCCACCGGAGCCGTGAGCTGCTCTGAGGCGATCTGCGTCGCGGTCTTCCGCAACATCGTGCCGAGCTCGCGCTCGAGGTTACGAACGCCCGCCTCGCGCGTGTACTCGGCGATCACCGTGCGCAGCAAGTCGTCGGAGATCGTGACCTCCTCCTCGAGCAGCCCGTTGCGGGTCCGCTGACGCGGCCACAGGTAGCCCTTGGCGATCGCCAGCTTCTCCTCGCCGGTGTAGCCGTCGAAGTTGATGACCTCCATACGGTCAAGCAGCGGTCCGGGGATCGTGTCGCGCTGATTCGCCGTGGCGATGAACATCACCTGGCTGAGGTCCAGCTCGACGTCGAGATAGTGATCGCGGAAGCTGTGGTTCTGCGCCGGGTCGAGGACCTCGAGCAGTGCCGCGCTCGGATCACCGCGCCAATCGGCACCGACCTTGTCGACCTCGTCCAAGAGGATCACGGGGTTGATCGTGCCGGCATCGCGCAGGGCACGCACAAGGCGTCCCGGAAGCGCGCCGATGTAGGTCCTCCGGTGACCGCGGATCTCGGCCTCGTCGTGGACGCCGCCGAGCGACATGCGAACGAACTCACGTCCGGTCGCGCGGGCGATCGACTCGCCGATCGAGGTCTTGCCGGTGCCGGGAGGTCCGATCAACGTCAGGATCGCGCCCGAGCGCGGATCGGCCTCGATGCCACGGTCCTCGCGCAGCTTGCGCACCGCCAGGTACTCGGTCACCCGGTCCTTGACGTCCTCGAGACCAGCGTGGTCTGCATCCAGGACGGCACGTGCCGCCACCGGGTCGAGGTGCTCCTCAGAGCGCTTGTTCCACGGGACCGCGATCAGCCAGTCCAGATAGGTGCGGATCATGCTTGCCTCGCCCGACTGCTCGCCCATCCGCTCGAGCCGCCCGAGCTCCTTGACGGCCTGCTCGTGCGCCTCCTCGGGCATCTCGGCGGCCTCGATCTTGGAGCGGTACTCCTCGACAACGGATGCGTCGTCCTCGCCGAGCTCCTTGCGGATCGACTCCATCTGCTTGCGCAGGTAGTAGTCGCGCTGCTGCTTGTCAGCGCCCTCCTGGACATCGTCGCGGATGCGCTTGCGGATCTGCAGCTCGGAGAAGCGCTCGCGCTGGAGCTTCAGGGCCAGCTCGAGGCGCTCGGTGACGTCGACCGTCCGCAGCAGCTCGATCCGCTGCTCGTAGTTGAGGTCGGGGCTGTAGCCGGCCGAATCGGCCAGCGACCCGGGCTCGCTGATCGAGCGCAGCCAGCCGCTGATGCGGGCGTCGGCGCCGCGAAGCTCAAGGATCTCCTCCACAACGGCGCGATACTCGCGCGCCAGTGTGCGGGTGCGTCCGTCGACGGGAACCTCGTCGTGGACCTCTTCGGCCTCGACGAAGAGGTCGCCGTCGGAGCCGGTGTGGGCCGCGCCGATCAGCGCCCTGTGCTCAGCCTCGACGGTGACCGCATGGCCGCCGCCGGGCAGGCGCACTCGCTCGGAAACCGAAGCGGCGACGCCGACCTCGGCGAACTCCCCCTCGTGGCGCGGGACGAGCACGACGCGCTCGTCATCGCCCACGGCAGTGGTGAGCGTGATGCTCATGCCCGGGAACACGACGGTGTCATCGAGCGGTATCAGTCGAAGCGAACTCACGAATATCAACTCCCTATCTACTTACGAATGAGAAGTAAGTGTAGCACCGTGACCACGTGACCTTCAAGGGTCCGCGTAGGCTGTGCTCGTGCCTCCAAAGGTCCCGTCCGTACAGGAGTTGCTCGCCCTGCGGGCCGGCGACGCGATGGCTCTCAACGATCGCTACCTGAACCCGCAGCTCGGCAGGATCGTGCGCACGCTGGGCTTCGATCGAGAGTGGACGCACGGCGAGGGCGCGCATCTGATCGACTCCGAAGGCCAGCGCTATCTCGATCTCCTCTGCGGCTACGGCACCTTCGCCGTCGGGCGCAACCACCCCGACGTGATCGCCGCGCTGCGCGAGCTGATGGACGCGCGTACCGGCAACCTCCCCCAGCTCGGCGTCAGCCTGCTGCCGGGCGTGCTGGCGGAGGCCCTCGTCGCTCGCGCGCCCGAGCGCATCGTGGCGATGGTGACCGCGAACACCGGCACCGAGGCCGTCGAGGGCGCCATCAAGCTCGCGCGAGCGGCCACCGGACGCCCCCGCATCCTCTATGCGACCCACGCTTTCCACGGTCTCACCCTTGGCTCGCTCTCACTCAACGGCGACGCGCAGTTCCGCGATGGCTTCGGGCCGCTCCTGCCCGACTGCACCAGCGTCCCCTTCGGCGATCTTGAGGCGCTTCGCGCCGAGCTCAACAGCGGCGACGTGGCCGCCTTCATCGTCGAGCCGATTCAGGGCAAGGGCGTGAACCTGCCCCCGGAGGGCTACCTCCAGGGCGCCCAGCGCGCCTGTCGTGAATCGGGCTCGCTGTTCGTATGCGATGAGGTCCAGACCGGCATCGGCCGCACCGGCCGCTTCTTCGCGCTCGAGCACTGGGGCCTTGACCCCGACATGATCACCGTGGCCAAGGCGCTCTCCGGCGGTTTCGTGCCGATCGGCGGCGTGCTCGTGTCGGCGGCGGTGCGCGACAAGGTCTTCGACGGGATGGAGCGCGGCGTCCGTCACGGCTCAACCTTCGGCGGCAACGACATGGCCGCCGCCGCCGGACTCGCAACGCTCGGGGTGATCGAGCGTGAGGGCCTCGTCGAGCGCGCCGCGAAGATGGGTGAGCTCCTGCTCGGCTTGACCACGCCGCTGATCGAGCGCTACGAGATCGTGCGCGACGTTCGTGGCATGGGCCTGATGTGGGCGATCGAGCTCGGCACGCCCTCCTCGATCCGCCGGCGCGCAGTCTGGAGCATGGTCGAGCGGGCTCAGAGCGGGCTGGCCGCGCAGCTGCTCGTCGTGCCTCTATTCCATCGCCACCAGATCTTCTGTCAGGTGGCCGGCCACCGCATGAACGTCGTCAAGGCGCTTCCGGCGCTGATGATCGAGGAGTCAGAGATCCACCGCTTCGCAGCCGCGCTCGGGGACGTCGTCTCCCGCGCCGACCGCATGGGCGGCGCCGTCGGTCGTCTCGGTTGGGACCTCGCCCGCGGCAGCGCACGCGCGCTGCGGCGCTGAAGTGCCGCTCGCCCCGGGCCCTGAACTCCTCTAGGAGTCGCGACCGCCGCCTTTCGGCATAGCGGTGGCTGCGCGCACCTCTAGAGACCGAGGTCTGGCAACTCTGACTCGGGTTCCGCTACGGCCGTCGCAGCCTGCGTCGTCGCCGCCGCCTGCTCGCGGCGTTCGCGCTCTCGCTGCCAGACGTCGTCGCCACCTGCGCTCGCCGGGTCCTGCGAGAAGCGTCGAGCCCGAGGCCCGAACTCCGCCCGGCGCTGCGCCAGCGTCTTGCCCGTCCGCCGGCGGCCGCGTCCGCTGAGGCCACCTCCGAAGAGCACGATGCCGACCGCCACGACGGCGAGCAGCCCGAACGGCTGCACGGATCCGGGGCCGGCTGCGGCGACGATCACGCCGGCCAGCAGTATCGCCAACAGGACCCAGCCGAGGCCGGTCACGCTCCACGATCCGCCCCTGGGATCAAAGCGGCGCACAGCCCGACTATAGAACGGCGATCGAGCCTGGACTCGATCGCCTGCGACCGCGCGGCCGGGCTGTCATTCGCCGGGCCAGTGTCCGGTGCGGTCGAACTCCTCGCGCGCGGCGGCCTCGCGTTCACGCTCCGGCTGGCTCTGTGGGCCCAGGCGGACCACGATCAGCCCGATCACCGCGACAAGCATCGCGCTGAGCAGGATCGTGCCGACGATCTCCTGGGTGCCGCTGCCAGGGATCGCCAGCAGCACGAACCCGGCGAGGCCCGACGCTGCGACGGTCGCGATCCAGGGGCGGCTCGGCATCTCCGGAGCGTAGTGGGCCACCGCTTCGGCCGCTCAGCCTGTGAGCGTCGGCGAATCCATGGCTATCGGCGCTCGCAGCGAGGGAGCGGCGGTGGGACTCGGTGGTGAGATGCCGACGGACTGCGCCAGCGCCGCGGCGAAGGCCTGAGCGGAGATGAAACGCCGCGCTGGGTCCTTGTCGAGTGCCTGCACGATCACCTCATCCAGCGCCCTCGGCACGGCGGGCCAGTGCTCTGCCGCGTGCGGGACGGGGTCGTGTAGGTGGGCGGCGATCCGCGCCGCCTCGCTTGACTCGACGTAGGGCACGCGTCCGGTGAGCGCTTCGTAGAGCACGCAGCCGAGCGAGTAGATGTCGGCGGCCGGCCCGACCCGCTCGGCGCGGGCCTGCTCGGGCGCCATGTAGTCGACCGTCCCGAGCCGCTCGCCCGCGCTCGTCAAGCCGTCGGTCCCGAGCTCGCGGGTCACGCCGAAGTCGGTCAGGTAGGTGTGGTCTCGCTCGTGTAGGAGGATGTTGGCGGGCTTCACGTCGCGATGGACGAGGCCGCGGGCGTGCGCGGCGCCGAGCGCGGCGGCGACCTGGGCGATCAGGCGAGCGGCGTGCACAGGCGCCAGGGGCGCTTCGCGGGTCAACACGTCGGCGAGGCTCGGTCCGCGGACCAGGCGCATGGCGATGAACAGCAGGCCGCCGTCCTCGCGGGCCTCATAGACCGGAATCACGTGTGGATGCTCGAGCCCCGCCGCGACGTGGGACTCGCGCACGAAGCGCGCACGAAACTCCTCATCGTCCACGCGGGCCGGATTGATCAGCTTGAGCGCCACTGGGCGCTCGAGCGTGAGCTGGACGGCTTCATAGACCACCCCCATGCCGCCGCGTCCGAGCAGGGCGACGATTCGGTAGCCGGCGACCACGGACTCCGGGCCGATCGCCAGCGCGCGCGCGCGAAGCGCCGCGCCGGGGTCCGCGAGCACGGCGTCGACGACGCTCGGGTCAAAGCGTGCGAAGCGATCGCGGAGCAACGCGAGCTCGCGGCGCTCGAGCGCGAGCGGCACCAGCACGGACCCGACGCCGCCGACGAACAGAGCGGCGAGCACGGGCAGGAAGAGACTGATCGTGCCGCTGTCGAAGGCGATCTGGGTGCCGATCACGAGCGCGGCGGCGGCGCCGAGGCCGACGAGGACGATCAGCGGCCAGCGCACCCGCCGCCAGGCGAGGAATGGCAGCAGGACCGCGGCCAGGATCAACAGCAGCCAGTTGATGTAGCCGGGTGCTGAGCGCAACTGGGCGCGCGCGAGCAGCGTCGAGATCGCATCCGCCTCGATCTCGGGACCCGACATCAGCGGCGAGAACCCACCCACCGCATGGAGGTCCTGGAGATCCGGCGAGGTCGCGCCGACCACCACGATCTTGCCTCGCACCAAGCTTGCGTCAAAGCCCGGCGCGAGCACCTTGTAGAACGAGATCAGCGGCACCGTGCCGGCGGGCCCCGGGAAATCGATCCATTGGAGCCCACTGGCGAACTCGGACGCGATCGTGGGCCGCGGTACGCCAGCGGCTCGCGCTGTAGCGACCGCGAAGCTCTGCGTCCCCTTGACCGATCCCGGGACCGATCGGATCGCGCCGTCGCTGGCGACCGTGAAGTCGGCGCTGCCGACGCCGATGCCGGCGGTGCGCTGGTTCTTGACGCCGCCGAGCACGTAGGTCGCGCCGCTGCCGTTCTTGGCGCTGGCGGTCGCCGCGAGCACGAGGCGGCCGCGGGCCCGCTCGGCGGCATGGAAGAGTGCGAGGTCGTCGGAGGGGTCGCTGCCGCTCTCGAACGCGAGGTCGTAGGCGATCACCTTGGCGCCGTCGCGGCGCAGCCGATCGATCATCTGCGCGTCAAAGCGGCGTGCGAAGGGGAAGCGCCCGTAGAGCCCGGTCTCGATCGTCTGGATATCGATGCCCACGATGACCACGCCCGGGTCGGGCTTCTGGGTGCCGCGCACGTCGAAGCGCGCGTCGATCGTGCGCAGCTCGAGCTGATTGCCGAAGCTGCTGTGCCAGGTGCCATAGCCCGCGAGCAGCGCGAGCCCGGTGACGGCGATCATCGTCGCCGGCAGGACGACGGCAAGCGGAAGCTTGCCTAGCGGTCGAAACCGACCAGACCCCACGAGATCGCCCGCTCGGCGAGCTGAGCTCGCTTCTGATTCTGCGGCAGTCGGGCCACGCCGAACAGCTGATACATCGCGCGCAGGTTGGCTTTGACGGCGTCCAGGCTGAGATAGAGCTCTTCGCTGATCTGCTGGTTGCTCGCGGGCGACGCGAGGTGGAGTGAGCCCTCATAGGGCCGGCACAGCGCCGCAAGCACGCGCCGCTGGGTCTCGCTCAGCTGTTCGAGCGTCACGCCGACCGACCCGCGCACCGTCGGTGCGGGAGCGGCGCGCGGGTTGCGAAACAGGATCACCGTCGCCCCGACCCTGATCGCGTCGCCGTCGGTGAGCCGGCGACGACCGACGATCCGCTGTCCGTTGACGAAGGTTCCGTTGCTCGAGAGTCCGTCATCGGCGAGCAGCCACTCCCCCCCGACGCACTCGATCTCGGCGTGGATGCGCGAGACCTCGCCGTCCCATCCGATCACGACATCCGCGCGATCGCTGCGCCCGACGGTCAGCTTCGGCTGTGCCTCGCCGTCGAGGTTGAGGATGTGCTGGCTCTCGGTGGCGTCGCGCAAAACCAGGAACGGCTTGCCCGCGCGCTCTGCGAACAGGCGCGCCTTGACCTCGCTGCCGGAGCGCGCCGACGGTGAGTCGCCTGCGTCGTGCAGGTTGCGCGATGAAGCCTCCACGCCCCCGCGAGTGTAGAGGCTGTGACGCCCTCTACGCGCCCGCGGGCCGGGGCACGAGGTAGTGGTGGCCGCCCTTGAGCACAAATGTGCGGTGATGCACAAAGTCGCTCACCCGGACCTTGCCGGTGATGACCGCGATCAGGGTCCCGTCGCAGCGGTCTGAGACGCGCCAGGCCGTGCCCTGGTCGGCGGCGGTTGCGTACTGGCCCTGCGTGGCGAACTGCCCGTGGGCATTGCCGAAGACCTGGTTGACGACCTTCTTGGACTTCTTCTTCTGCGGCTTCTTCTTGGGCTTCTTCTTCACGCTGGCTGTGCTCGCCAGCGGCGCGGCGGTGGGCTTCGGTTTCCCGCAGAGCGCGAAATTGCTCTGGAGCACGAGCACCGTGGCCTTGCCGTGGTGGGGCTGGGTGACCTTGAAGACGCCGCCATCGAAGCGGCCGCTCGCCTGCTCGCCGTGTCCGGTCGAGCTCTCGATCAGCACGCCGCCGTGGCGCGCGTCGATCGTGGCCCCGAGCGGGACCAACTCGCCCTGCAGCAGCCGCGTGTAGCCGTGGTGGCCGGGAAGCTTGATCAGGATCACTCCCGAGGTGACGGCGGCGCCCACCGAGGCGCCCTCGACGGGAGCGAGCGTCGAGCCGGTCGTGAAGGACTGGTCGTCGCTTTGGCCGCGGCAGGTCACGGCGGCGCAGTCGCTGGCGACCAGGCGATAGTGGTAGGTCGTGAACGGTTGCAGGCCGCTCAGCATGGCGGAGACGGGCACACCGGCTGACGTGGCGGTCGTCGTCGCGACGGGACTCGAGGAGCCGTAGTCGGTGGTGTCGCCGTATTCGAAGTGGTAGCTGACCGACGTCGGGGGGCTGTCGGGCTGGAGCGAGATCGTGCCGTGAACCAACGCGGCGGATTTCGAGACGTCGGTCACGGGGTCGAGAGCCGGCGTCACGAGCGGTGAGGATGGCGCCGAGGAGCCGCCCGGGGCCGTCGGGCCGGTTGGAGTCGTGATCGGCGTCGTGATCACCTGACCGCTGCCGCCGTCGCCGGAGGAGCCGGTGGTCCCCGTGGTTCCCGAGGTTCCGGTGCTACCCGTGGTCCCGCTCGGCCCGGTGGACACCGGGGCCTGCAACTCGACCCTGTAGACGGCGTTGGCGGTGGCGTCGGTCATCCACAGCGCGTCGGCGCCGCCGGGGTCCTTGGCGATCGAGGTGATGGCCGCGTTCGCGGAGATGACGGCCGGATAGTCGGTGAAGACTCCCGTGGATCCCGTCGATCCCGTGGTGGCGGTGGACCCGGTCGCGCCCGTGGAGGCGCCGACGGCGCCCACGGCGGTCAGGTCGCCTTGCCGGGAGGGGTAGTCAGCCATCCAGATCTGCCCGTCCGGACCCGACCCCAGTACCAGCGGGTCGGCGTTTGACGTGTTCGGAAGCGGAAACGACGTCATCGTTCCCGCGTCCTGCCCGGAGCCGGTGATCCGCACGAGCCACCCGGGGCCGTTCGAGGTGGCGTTGGCGAAGGTCAGCGAGCCGTCGAAGAGGAACCCATTGGCTATCAGGTCGACGTCCAGCTGCGGTTGAGGGACCACCCCCACCCAGAGGTTGCCGTCGGGGCCGAGAACGATGTTGCCGATCAGGACCGACTGGTCGATCGAGGCAGCGGTCAGCGGATACTCGGTGACCGTCCCACCCTGTGTGACCGAGCCGACGGAGTCCGTACCCGCATCGGTGAACCACATCGTCTGGCCGTCGGGCCCCGCCGCGATCGAGTTGAGCTGTGATCCCTCAATCAGGGTGATCGGTGCCGCAGTCGTATAGGGCGGGGTCACCTCGACCAGGCCGTGGCCTGCTCGATCCAGGATCCAGAGGTCGCCGTTGGCGTCGGCTGCCATCGGGCCCGCCGGGCTCGGCAGTCCTGTGACGCCGGTTGGTGTGACCGCCCCGGAGGTGGAGAGCTCGGCGAGTGTCGAGAAATCGCCCGTGGGCTCGGTGAAGAAGAGCGGACCACCGGTGCTTCCGGTAGCCCCGATCGAGGTCGGCGTCATCGGGCCGCCCTTGGCGTTCGTGATCGGGTACTCGGTGACGGTCCCCGAGGGCGTGACGGACGCAATGTCCGACGACTTGAGCTGAACCAGCCAGAGATCTCCGCCCGGCCCCGGTGTCAGTTCGATGGGCAGCGATCCAGCTGCCGCGAGCGGGTAGGTCCCGACCGTGCCGGTGGGCGGGTCGGCGCCCGCAAGGGCAGCCCAGCAGAGAACCGCTGCGCCCACGAGCACGGTTGCCAGGGAGCTCGCCCAGGCGCGTCCCGGTCTCACGTTCGCGAAGCCTCCCCTGCCGCGGCGTCCTGCGCTCGCGCGTGTACGCGGGCGAGGACGCCCCGGGCTGCCACCACGTCGCCGTCGTGCAGCTGGCGGCCGCGGCGCGTCTCGGCCACGCCGTTCACGAGCACGCCGTGCTCGAGCAGCAGCGCCTTGCCCTCCCCGCCGGACTCGGCCAGCCCCGACAGCTTGAGTAGCTGCCCGAGCCGGATCGTCGGACCGCTGATCTGGATGTCCTGGATCGACTCCACGCACTGATCTTGACGCAAAACGCGGCTTTGGACGGCCACCCCAAGGTGGCTTTCGAGCCCCCCGCCCGATCTTGACGAAATCTCCACACGACCCCTGCACATCTTGATGCGGGCTTGACGGAGTCGCTCCTACGCTGGATCCAATGGCTGGCGACATCCTCGCAATCGTCTTGGCGATCGTCTCCTTCGCGGTCCTGTACCTGCTCATCGAGGCCATCGACCGCGTATGAGCACGCTCGGCTTCTTCGTCGCTCACATGGGCGCCGCCGACTTCTTCGGCCTCGTGATCGCCGTGGCGATCTGCATCTACCTGACCTACGCGCTGATCCGCGGGGAGAAGTTCTAGGCCGTGACCGTCAACGGCTGGCTGCAGATCCTCGCCTTCTGCGCGGTGCTGGTCGCGGTCTCGCCCTTCCTCGGCCGCTACATGGCCAAGGTCTACAGCGGCGAGCACGTCTTCCTGAGCCCGGTTTTCGGGCCGCTCGAGCGACTGCTCTACCGCTGCTTCGGCGTCGATCCGGGGCGCGAGCAGGACTGGAAGAGCTACGCCCGCAGCCTGATCGTCTTCTCGCTGGCCGGCTGGGTGATCCTCTATGTCGTCCTGCGCACGCAGGCGATCCAACCCTGGAACAACTTCGGGGGGATCGAGTTTCACTCGGCGCCGTGGGACGTGACGTTCAACACCACGTCCTCGTTCCTCACCAACACCAACTGGCAGTACTACGGCGGCGAGACGACGATGACGTACTTCAGCCAGATGGTCGGGCTGACGGTGCAGAACTTCGCCTCTGCCGCCGTCGGGATCGTCGTCGCCATCGCGCTGATCCGCGGCATCATCGGGCGCAGCGGGCGCAGCCTCGGCAACTTCCACCAGGACTTCACGCGCACGATCCTCTACCTGCTGCTGCCGATCGCCTTCGTCAGCGCGCTCGTGCTCATCTCGCAGGGCTCGATCGAGAACATCGCGCACTACGTCTCGGTGCACGGGATCAGCGGCATCGCCCAGACGATCGCCATGGGCCCGGTCGCCTCCCAGGAGGCGATCAAGATGCTCGGCACCAACGGCGGCGGCTTCTTCAACGTCAACTCGGCGCATCCGTTCGAGAACCCCAACGCGTTCACGAACTACTACGAGCTGCTGCTCGTGCTCATCATCCCCGCCTCGCTTGTCTGGACCTACGGTCGGATGGTCGGCTCACGCCGACAGGCGATTGCGATCTTCTCGACGATGTTCGTGATGTTCATCGGCGCTGTGACGGTCGCCTATGCGGCAGAGGCGCACGGCTCTCCCGCACAGCACGCCTCCGGCATCAGCACCGCGGTGGTCGCCGACTCGAGCGGCGGCAATCTGGAGGGCAAGGAGCAGCGCTTCGGCATCGCCGGGTCCGCAATCTTCGACGTCGTCACAACCGTCACCTCCTGCGGCGCCGTCAACAGCTCGCTGGAGTCCTACACCGGCCTCGGCGGCGCGATCCCGATGGCCAACCTCTCCGCGAGCGAGGTGATCTTCGGCGGTGTGGGTACGGGCCTCTATTCGATCCTGCTCTACGTCCTGCTCGCGGTGTTCATCGGCGGGCTGATGGTGGGGCGAACGCCCGAATACCTCGGCAAGAAGATCGAGGCCAAGGAGATCAAGCTCGTCGCGCTCGGCATCCTCATCACCCCGCTGGCGGCGCTCTTCTCGACGGCGCTGGCGACCGCCAGCGCGGCCGGGCGAGCTTCGATCTACAACCGCGGCCCAACCGGCTTCTCCGAGAGCTTCTACGCCTACCTCTCCCAGGCCAACAACAACGGCTCGGCCTTCGCCGGCTACACGGGCTATGACGGGACCTTCGGCAACCTCGCCGGCTCCCACGGCGTCACCTTCGCGGATCTGCTCGGCGGATTCACGATGCTCTTCGCCCGCTACGCACCGATCCTCTTTGCCCTCGCCGTCGCCGGCACGCTCGCGGGCAAGCGGGTCAGCCCCGCCGGTCTCGGCACGATGCGCACCGACAACGCGACCTTCGTCGTCCTCCTGATCGGCGTGATCATCCTCGTCGGAGCGCTGACCTTCTTCCCGGCGATCCTGCTCGGTCCGATCGTCCAAGGCCTCACGGGACATCTGTACTGATGCTCCGCGACCTACGCAGCGGCTTGATCTCGATGATCGTCTTCACGATCCTGCTCGGGCTCGCCTACCCGCTGGCGGTGACCGGCATCGGCCAGGGCATCTTCCCCGGCAAGGCCAACGGCTCGCTGATCAAGGAGAACGGAGTGGTCGTCGGCTCCTCGTTGATCGGCCAGCAGTTCTACGTGCCCGAGATCGACGGCAGCGGCAAGCCCGTAACGGTCAAGGGCGTCGCGCAGACCGTGCCCGACCCGCGCTACTTCCAGACCCGGCCGTCCTCGACCTCCGACAACGCCAAGGCCACCGCCTTCTCCAATCTGGGCCCCAACGGCAAGACCACGCTCGCTGCCTTCCAGGGCTACATCCGGACCTACCTCGCGCTCAACAAGGCCCCGAACGGGAACCTCTACGACGCCGCGGTGACGAAGGCCTCGCAGATCCCGGTCGACGCGGTCAGCGATTCCGCCTCCTCGATCGATCCCAACATCTCGGTCGCCAACGCGCGGATCCAGGCCTACCGGATCGCCGCCGTGCGCCACCTCTCGCTGTCCAGCGTCGACGCGCTGGTCTCCAGAGACACCTCGGCTCGTGGCCTGGGCTTCCTCGGGGAGCCCGGTGTCGACGTGCTCGACATCAACCTCGCCCTCGATCGCATCTCAGGGAGGCGCTCCTAGATGTCGACCCAAGCCGCCACCTCAGAGCGCGCTGCGCTCTCGCTGTTCCGCCGCGACATCGTGCTCCGCGCCCTGCTCGACAGCTTCGCCAAGCTCGACCCGCGCGTACAGGTCCGAAACCCGGTCATGTTCGTGGTCGAGATCGGCGCCGTGCTCACGAGCATCACCTGGTTCATCCAGCTCGGCGGGGGCCAGTCGCTGGGCGGATACGAGCCGGCGTGGTTCACCTTCACGATCGCGCTCTGGCTATGGCTGACCGTGGTCTTCGCCAACATGGCCGAAGCCTTCGCCGAGGGCCGCGGCCGCGCCCAGGCCGCCACCCTGCGCTCGATGCGCAAGGAGACCGTCGCCACGATGCAGGACGGCAGCACCGTCGCGGCGGCCGAGCTGCGCCGCGGGGACATCGTCGTCGTGGTCGCCGGCGAGGTGATTCCCGGCGACGGCACCGTTATCGAGGGCATCGCCACCGTCGATGAGTCGGCGATCACCGGCGAGTCCGCGCCGGTCATCCGCGAGTCCGGCGGCGACCGAAGCGCGGTCACCGGCGGGACCCGCGTCACCTCAGACCGGATCGTCGTCGAGATCACGCAGGAGCCTGGCAGATCCTTCCTGGATCGCATGATCGCGCTCGTCGAAGGCGCCGAGCGGCGCAAGACGCCCAACGAGATCGCCCTGAACATCCTGCTGGCGGGCCTCACACTGATCTTCATGATCGTGGTGGCGACGCTGCGCCCGTTCGGTCTCTTCGCCCGCACGACGATCTCCGAGACGACGCTGATCGCGCTCCTCGTGGCGCTGATCTCGACCACGATCGGCGCCCTGCTCTCGGCGATCGGGATCGCCGGCATGGATCGTCTGGTCCGTCGCAACGTGCTCGCGCTCTCGGGACGCGCCGTCGAGGCCTCGGGCGACGTCGACGTGCTGCTCCTCGACAAGACCGGCACCATCACGCTCGGCAATCGCCAGGCCTCCGAGTTCATCCCGATGCCGGGCGTCACCGAGGCGGAACTCGCCGAGGTCGCCCAGCTGGCCTCGCTGGCCGACGAGACACCGGAGGGGCGCTCGATCGTGGTGCTCGCCAAGCAGTACGGGATTCGCGAGCACGACATGACCGGCGACGACGTCAGCTTCGTCCCCTTCACCGCTCAGACGCGCATGAGCGGCGTCGACTGGCACGGTCAGCAACTGCGCAAGGGCGCCGGCGACGCGGTGATCGAGTTCGCGCGCCAGGAGGGCGGCGAGGCCCCGCCCGAGCTCCAGGTCCAGCTCGACCGCATCGGCCGCGAGGGCGGCACCCCCCTGGCGGTCGCCCGCGACAGCCAGATCCTCGGCGTCATCTATCTCAAGGACACGATCAAGGAGGGCATGAAGGAGCGCTTCGAACAGCTCCGTGCGATGGGCATCCGCACCGTCATGGTCACCGGCGACAACCGCCTGACGGCGGCGAAGATCGCCGAGGAGTCGGGCGTCGACGACTTTCTCGCCGAGGCCACCCCGGAGGCCAAGCTCGCGCTGATCAAGGAGCAGCAGGCCTCCGGTCGGCTCGTCGCGATGACCGGAGACGGCACCAACGACGCCCCCGCGCTCGCGCAGGCCGACGTCGGCGTGGCCATGAACACCGGCACCCAGGCCGCGCGCGAGGCCGGGAACATGGTCGACCTCGACTCCAACCCCACGAAGCTGATCGAGATCGTCGAGGTCGGCAAGCAGCTGCTGATCACCCGCGGCGCGCTCACGACCTTCTCGATCGCCAACGACGTGGCGAAGTACTTCGCGATCCTGCCCGCGATCTTCGTCAGCACCTACGCGGCCTCCGCGCACGCGAAGGGGCCGCTTCACGTCCTCAACATCATGGATCTCGGCACCCCGAACTCCGCGATCCTGTCGGCGATCATCTTCAACGCGATCGTCATCCCGCTGCTGATCCCGCTGTCGCTGCGGGGCGTCCGCTACCGGCCGATCGGCGCCAGCGCCCTGCTGCGGCGCAACCTCTTGATCTACGGCCTCGGTGGGATCATCGCTCCATTCATCGGCATCAAGCTGATCGACCTTGTCGTCCACAACCTGCTCGGGGCCTAGCAAGCGGGCGCTGATGATCGCCTCTTCGCCTCGGGGGTCACACCGGGTCTTCCTCGGCATGGCGGCCGGCGTGGGCAAGACCTACCGGATGCTCGAGGAGGGCTACAGCGAGGCCGAGAACGGCCGCGACGTGGTGATCGGCTATCTCGAGGCCCACGGGCGCCGCGAGACCGAGGAGCTGGCGCGCGACCTCGAGGTCGTGCCGCGGCGGCGGCTCAGCTACCGCGACACGCCGGTCGAGGAGATGAACCTGCCGGCGATCCTCGCCCGGGCACCGGAGCTCTGCCTGATCGACGAGCTCGCACACACCAACGCTGCGGGCGTCGAGCGCGCCAAGCGCTGGGAGGACGTCGAAGCCGTCCTTGACGCGGGAATCGACGTCTTCTCGACTGTCAACGTCCAGCATCTGGAGAGTCTCAACGACCAGGTCGCAGAGCTCACAGGGACGCGGGTGCGCGAGACGATCCCCGACTCGGTCATCGGGGGAGCCGACGAAGTCGTCCTCATCGACATCACTCCGCAGGCGCTGATCGAGCGTCTGCGCGCCGGCAAGATCTACCGCTCCGACCGTATCGAGGCGGCGCTGAACAACTTCTTCAAGGTCGAGAACCTCGCGGCGCTGCGCGAGGTCTCCCTGCGCCAGGTCGCCGAGGAGGTCGAGGCCAAGCGCCTCGTGCAGAGCGGCCCTGGTCGTGAGGACCGCCTCGCCCAGACCGCGGCGCCACAGGCCGTAGGCGAGCGTCTGCTCGCGTTGATCACGCTCTCGCCCCAGTCCCAGCGCGTCGTGCGGCGCGCGTGGCGCTCGGCGCAGCGACTGGGCGCCGAGCTCGACCTGCTGTGGATCGTCAAGCCCGGCCGGCTCCTGGGCGAGGAGGCGACTCCCGAGCTGGCCGCGGTGCGCCGACTCGCCTCGGTCCTCGGCGCCCACGTTCTCGTCGAGGAGGGCGACGTGATGATCGACGTGATCGAACGCGTCGCCCGCGAGCGCGGGACCACCTACATCCTGATGGGAACACCGCCGGAGCGAAGGGCCTGGGAGCGGCTCACGAAGCCGTCGCTGCTCTTTCAGATCCTGGCCGCGCTACCCGGCGTCGACCTGCGGATCGTCGCCGACCGAACGCAACGTCCGGAGAGCGATCTGTGACCGCGCTCGTCGTCATCCTCGCCGTCGCGCTCGTCGTCCTCATCGCGATCACGGCGGGACGCGAGCGCAGCCGCCGCAGCCCCGAGCTTCCGACCCCCTCCCCCGGCCGCGTCGTGTTTCCCTTCACCGGCTCGGCGCTCTCGCAGCGCGGGCTCGATGCTGCGCTGCGTCTCGCTCGTATCGACGCTGCGACGCTCGTCCCGGTGTTCCTCGCCCAGGTCCCGCTGCACCTGCCGCTCGACGCCGCGCTCCCGGCACAGTGCGATGGCGCGCTGCCGCTGCTCGAGGCGATCGAGCAGCGCGCCGCGCGCTCCGGCGTGAGCGTTGACTCGCGGATCGAGCGCGGCCGAAGCTACCGCCATGCCCTGCGCCAGATGCTCGCCCACGAGCACTTCGACACGGTCGTGGTGACGGCCGCCGACGACGGCTCCTCCGGTCTCGCACCCGACGACATCAGCTGGCTGCTCGAGAACGTGCCGGGCGAGATCATCGTGATCCGCCCGGGCGAGCCGGCCGCGCTCGACCAGATGCTCCTTCGGGGCAAGGCGGCCAACGGCGAGCGCCGCAGGCTGCTCGCGAAGCGCCGCGCCGGATCCGGCCCGGTCGCTCACGCACTGAAGCGGTAGCCGATCCCCGAATCGGTGCGGATGAAGCGCGGGCGCTCCGCACCGGCCTGAAGCTTGCGGCGCAGGTTCGCGATGTGGGTGCGAAGCAGCGGCGTCGCGTCGGCGTACTCTGGGCCCCAGACCTCGGTGAGCAGCTTGCGATGCGTCATCAGCAAGCCGCGGTTGAGCGCCAGCGCGCGCAGCAGCGCGAACTCGATCGGCGTCAGATGGATCTCCTCGCCCTCGAGCATCACGCTGTGGGCCGCCAGGTCGATCACGAGCCCGTCGGCTTCGATGCGCGGCTCGCTCGCGCTTCGCCCGGCGCGGCGGAGGACAGCCTGCACTCGCGCGACGAGCTCACCGGGAGCGAACGGCTTCGTCACGTAGTCATCGGCGCCGGCCTGCAGCGCTGCGATCTTGGCCTGCTCGTCGGCCACCGCCGAGAGCACGATGATCGGCAGCTCGCTCCAGCTGCGCAGCTCCCTGCAGACCTCGATGCCCGGCCGGTCGGGCAGCATCAGGTCGATGATCGCGGCATGCGGACCGGCGATCGCGGCGCGGTCCAGCGCCTCCTCGGCGCTCGCGCTCGTCAACACCTCATAGCCCGCGCCGCGCAGGATCAGACGAAGCGCGCGCAGGATCTGCCGGTCGTCGTCGCAGACGAGGATCCGCTCGCCCGCCATCAGACGCCGGCGCCCTGCGGACTGGCAGCGACTCCGAGGGGGAACTCGATCACGAAGCTCGTACCCTGGCCGGGAAGCGATTCGACCGAGATCCGACCGCCGTTGACCTCGATGAACCCCTTCGCGATGGCGAGGCCCAAGCCCGACCCCTGATGCCCGTCGCCCTGGGCGGGCGCGCGATAGAAGGGCATGAAGATCCGTTCGAGTTCGCCGGCGCGGATCCCCGGTCCCTGGTCGACGATCCGCACGCGCACGCGGTCACCGACGACGCGCGCGCGCACCGAGACGGGCTTCCCGTTCGAGTAGCGCACGGCGTTCTCGAGCAGGTTGGCGAAGGCGCGTTCGAGCTGGCTCGCGTCGCCTTCGAGCAGGGGCATCGCGCTATCGACGGAGATCCGCACGAGCTCGCGGCCCGCCCCGACGTTTTCAATCGCCTCGCCGAGGACCTCCTCCAGGGCGTAGGCGCCCACGTGCTGCTGCACGCCGCCGGCCTGCAGGCGTGAGAGGTCGAGCAGCTTCTCGACCAGGTCAGCCAGCCGCGTCGCCGCCTCGAGCACAACCGCCCGGACCTCGGTCAGCTCCTCCCTGTCGGAGCGCTCGGGGTCGAGCGCTGCGCCGGCCGTGAGGATCGCCGTCAGAGGCGTCCGCAGGTCGTGGGAGACCGAACGCAGGAGCGCCGTCTTCAGCTCATCGTTTCGCCGTAGCGCAGCTGTCTCGACAACCTCGGCCTGCAGCTCCGCACGATGATGAGCGGCGGCGAGGACCGACTGGAGCGCCGGCACGACGCGCTCGAGAATGCGCTCGCGGTTCTCCGCAGCGAACGCCGCCGGCAGCAGCAGCGCCCCGATCACCTCCTCGCCCTCGCGCAGCGCGAACGCGAAATGCCGTTCGTCTCCGGCGCCGACACCGAGCTCGATCACCGCCGAGGAGGCACCGATCGCGCCAGCAAGGCGCTGCCCGGTCACCGCGAGCACGGCGTCGAGGTCCGCGCCGCCGAGCAGCGTGCGCGCCAGCTCGGTTGCCAGGTCGGCCTCGCGACGGCGGCGGTCGGCCTCTTCGGCCCGGGCGCGCGCAAGATCGGCGATCACGCTCGTCGTGGCAGCGACGACGATGAACGAGGCCAGCGACACCCAGTTGCGCTGGTCGGCGATGGTCAGACGCCCCACCGGCGGTAGGTGGAAGAAGTTGAACGCCAGGGCGCTGATGAACGCCGTCAGCAGGCCGAGCCATATCCCCCAGTAGGTCGACACGACGACGACGCCGATCAGGTACACGACCCCCAGTGAGGCCACGGCAGCCGCGTGCGCGAGGGGATAGATCGCGAGCGTCTCGATCACGATCGCCACGACCGCGACGAAGGCGCCGAGAGCCAGCGAGGGACGCGGGCTTCTCAGGGACAGCGGTGAGAGGTTGCGCGCGGCCATTGCACCTTTCATGTTCGCTTATCGGTTGCGCGCCGGCGGGCGAAAAGCTCCTGCACAGCTGCTCACTATGATCCGCGCCGTGACGGAGTTGCCGGCGCGGCGCCCGGCCCGCGCGACGCCGTCGAGCCCTGCGGCTGAGGGTGACGGTCCGCATGCGGCGGCGGCCCCTTCTCCGCTGCTGCTCATCGGGGTTCTGCTCGTGGCCGCCAACATGCGGCCCGTCGCCACCAGCCTCGGACCTCTGCTTCACCAGATCCGCTCCAGCGAGCACATCTCCGGTGCCGTCGCCGGCCTTCTGACGACGATCCCCGTGCTCTGCTTCGGTGCGATCGCGCCGCTCGCGGGATTGCTCAGCCGCCGCATCGGCATCGCCCGCACGATCGCCCTGGTGCTGGTGGCGATCATCGCCGGTCTGCTCGTGCGCGTCGGCGGCGGCGTCGCGCTGCTGTTCGCCGGGACGATGCTGGCGGCAGCCGGCGCGGCGTGCGGGAACGTGCTGCTCCCGGTCGTGGTGCGGCGCAGCTTCTCGACCCGCGTCGGGCGCACGAGCGCGCTTTACACGACGGCGCTCGTCGGTGTGGCAGCCCTCGCCGCGGGAGTCACGGTGCCGTTGGCTCATGCGATCGGGCACGGCTGGCGCGGCGGTCTTGCGATCTGGGCAGCGCCCGCCCTTCTGGCCGCGCTGGTGTGGTTGCCGCAGCTGCGCCACGAGCCGCCCGCTCCGACGAGCGCTCCCCCGCCGACGCGGATCCGCGTGCTGACCCGCGATCCGATCACCTGGCATCTGACGGTGTTCTTCGCGCTGCAGTCGTTCGGCTTCTACGCGCTGCTGGCCTGGATGCCGAGCATCTTCCAAAGCCACGGGCTCAGCAGCACCTACGCGGGCCTGCTGTTGGGGCTGAGCGGGATCATGGCGGTCCCCGCCGCGCTGCTGATCCCCATGGTCGCCGCCCGCTCGCGCGAGCAGGGCCCGATCGCGCTGGCGATGGTCGTGGTGACGCTGCTTGGCTACGGCGGACTTCTGCTCGCGCCGGCGAGCGCGCCCGAGCTGTGGGCGATCCTGATCGGCTTCGGCCAGGGGGCGTCGTTCCCGCTCGCGCTGACGATGCTCGTGCTGCGCAGCGGCTCGGCCCAGCTCACCTCCGGCGTGTCGACCCACGTCCAGGGCGGCGGCTACCTGATCGCGGCCGCGGGTCCCTTCCTCTTCGGCGTCCTGCACGACGCGACGGGCTCCTGGACCGCCTCGATCGTGCTGCTGATGCTGGCGCTTGTGCCCCAGGCGATCACCGGCATCGGCGCCGGTCGCAACCGCACGATCTCGACCGGTCCACGCGAGTCTCAGCCGGCGAGCGCCTCGGTCATATAGGCCAGCAGGTCGCGCATGTCACCCAGCGCCTGCGGTCGCCCGACGCTGAGGGCCGCGATCGGCCGTCCCGCCAGGGTGTAGGAGGCGAGGAAGTCGCGCTGCGCGGGATCGCCGTCGATCTCGACTGCGTCGGCCAGCGCCGCGTGTCCGAGGTAGTTGATTCGCAGCCCGTACTGATCGCTCCAGAAGCTCGAGAGCGCCGCTGACGGCGCGTCCGCCCCGGCGATCGCATGCGCGACGGCGGCGCCCTGGCGACCCGCGGCCTCCCAATGCCCGCTCAGCGCGTGACGGCCCAGGAAGGCGTCATGGAAGGCGGCGGCATCGCCGGCGGCGTAGATATCCGGCAGCGCGCTGCGTCCGCCCGCATCGACCGGAATCCCACCGGCCGGGAGCCCTGCGTGCGCCGTCCACCCGAGCGCGGGGTCGACCCCGATCGCCACGAGCACGTGGTCGGTGGCGATCCGGGTGCCGTCGTCGAGGGTGACCTCCTCGACGCGGCCAGAGCCGTGGACCTGCGCGATGCTGTGGCCGAGTACGAGCTCGACGCCCTCATCGCGGTGGAGCGCCGCGAACCAGGTCCCGATCTCGCGGCCGAGCAGGCCATGCATCGGCAGCGGCTCGGCCTCGATCACCGTGACCTCGACGCCCTGAGCGCGTGCGCCGGCCGCGACCTCCTGGCCGATGAAGCCGGCACCGATGATCAGCAGGCGGGCGCGCGAGCGCAGCAGTGCGCGCAGGTGTTGGGAGTCCTCGAGCGTCCTCAGCGTGCTGACGTTCTCATAGCCGGCGAAGGCGGGCAGCACCCGCGGGCGCGCGCCGGTGGCGATCACCAGCCGGTCGTATTGGAGGGTGGCGCCGTCGCTCAGCCGCACGCTGTGTGCGTCCGCGTCGAGCTCACTCACGGCGACGCCGAGAATCGCCTCGACGCCCTTGTCGGCGAACCAGTCCGCGGAGCGAAACGCGAGCTTCTCCTCGGCCTCCTCCTCACGCAGAACCTCCTTGGAGAGGGGCGGGCGGTTGTAGGGGAGCCGCGCCTCCTCGCAGACGATCCGGATCGGTGCCTCGTGGCCCAGTCGGCGCAGCGTCTCGGTGCAGCGCTGGGCCGCGAGACCGCCGCCGGCGATCACGATTCCATGGCTCGCGCTCACCGTCCGGATCCTACGTGCGGGAGGGCGAGCAGCGCGATCACCTAGGCTCGTGGGGAATGCTGATCGAACGCAACGACATCCGTAACGTCGCCATCGTCGCCCACGTCGACCACGGGAAGACCACCCTGGTCGACGCGATGCTGTGGCAATCGGGCGCCTTCCGCAAGAACCAAGAGGTCGCGACTCGGGTCATGGACTCGATGGATCTCGAGCGCGAGAAGGGCATCACGATCCTCGCCAAGAACACCTCGGTGCGCTACCGCGAGGTCAAGCTGAACATCATCGACACGCCTGGTCACGCGGACTTCGGAGGCGAGGTCGAACGTGGGCTGACGATGGTCGACGGCGTGCTGCTGCTCGTCGACGCCAGCGAAGGACCGCTGCCCCAGACGCGCTTCGTGCTGCGCAAGGCGCTCGACGCAAAGCTCCCCGTGATCCTCGTCGTCAACAAGGTCGACCGCCCCGACGCGCGCATCGGAGAGGTCGTCAACGAGGTCTATGAGCTCTTCCTCGACCTCGACGCCGATGAGGCGCAGATCGAGTTCCCGATCGTCTACACCAACGCGAAGGCCGGCTGGGCCTCGCTCGAGGAGGGTGCTGTCGGCACCGATCTCGGACCCCTGATGGACCTGCTGCTGGAGCACATCCCGGCGCCTGTGTATGACCCCGAGCATCCCTTCCAGGCCCTCGTCACCAACCTCGACGCCTCCCCCTATGTCGGCCGTCTCGCGCTCTGCCGCGTCCGCCACGGCAGCGTCCGTCGCGGCCAGCAGATCGCCTGGTGCCGCGCCAACGGCACGATCGAGCGCGCCCAGGTGGGCGAGCTCTACGTGACCGACGCGCTCGAGCGTGTCGAGGCCCAGGAGGCGGGGCCCGGTGAGATCATCGCCATCGCGGGCATCGCCGAGGTCACGATCGGCGAGACGCTGGCAGACCCCGATGACCCGCGGCCACTGCCGGTGATCACCGTCGATGAGCCCTCCCTGTCGGTGACGATCGGCATCAACACCTCACCGCTGGCGGGGCGAAGCGGCGACAAGCTGACCGCGCGCCAGATCAAGGGCCGGCTGGACTCGGAGCTGGTCGGCAACGTCTCGCTGCGCGTGCTGAACACCGAACGCCCCGACGCCTGGGAGGTCCAGGGGCGCGGCGAGCTGCAGCTTGCGGTACTGGTGGAGATCATGCGCCGTGAGGGTTTCGAGTTGACCGTCGGGCAGCCCCAGGTGCTCACGCGCGAGATCGACGGCAAGCGTCACGAGCCGGTCGAGCGCCTGGCGATCGACGTGCCCGAGGACTACGTCGGCGTCGTCACGCAGTTGCTGGCGCTGCGCAAGGCGCGACTTGAGCAGATGGTCAATCACGGCACCGGCTGGGTGCGGATGGAGTACCTCGTGCCCGCGCGCGGCCTGATCGGCTTCCGCACCGAGTTTCTGACGGAGACCCGTGGCACCGGCCTCATGCACCACGTCTTCGACCGCTGGGAGCCGTGGGCCGGGGAGATGCGTCTGCGCCACAGCGGCGCTCTCGTCGCCGATCGCACCGGCGCCGCCGCCCAGTTCGCGCTGATGAATCTGCAAGAGCGCGGGGCGCTCTTCGTCGGCCCGGGCGACCCGGTCTATGAGGGCATGATCGTCGGTGAGAACGCCCGTCCCGACGATCTCGACGTCAACGCCTGCAAGGAGAAGCACCTCAACAACATCCGCTCCTCGACCGCCGAGGTCCTGGTGCGGCTCGTCCCCCATCGCCAGCTCTCACTCGACCAGGCGCTCGATCTGCTCGCCAGCGACGAGTGCGCGGAGGTGACGCCGGAGGCGGTCCGCCTGCGCAAGGTGTCGCTGGCGAAGGTCGACCGCGTCCGGGCGGCGCGGCGCGCGCGCAGCTAGAAGGCGGCGCGCTCGTCCAGGAGCGGTCGCAGCTCGTTCCAGAAGCGCACGATCTTGCGGTGCTCGAAGCGCCAGCCCTCCGCCGTGCGCCGGTAGCGATCGTAGTAGCGGATCGTCATCACGAGGTTGTGAGGGGCTCCGTCGCGCACCGTGTTGTGGTGCGCCAGGCAGTAGACCACTCCGCTGCCTTGGTCACCGTCGACCTCCACGCGGTGGTTGCTGACGACATGCATGGTCTCGCCGTAGGGGTCAAGCAGCCCGACGGCCTGAGCGATCTGCGCCCGACCGTCGTAGCCCAGTAGCGGCTGCTCCGCCCCGGGCTCATAGACGCCGAGGTGCCCGTCCTGCGTGAACAGCGACGCGAAGCCCTCCACGTCGCGTGCGTCGAGTGCCGTCGCGTAGGCGTACGTGAGGTCTGCGAGCTCCAGCCGGTCTTCCACCGAGACGCCCATGGGGCGCGCGATGCTAGCGCTCGTCGGCCTCCGCCAGCCGCTCCAAGACGCGGTCGTGGCGCTCGCGCAGCTCACCCTCGAGCGCCGCGAGCTCGGCCTGGCGGCGGTGCACGAGCGAAAGCTGGAGGTCGAGGTGTCCCCTTGCCTCGGTCAGGATCTCGCGCACGCGCTGGGGGTCGGCGACTCCACCGAAGAACTCGGCGCGCAGCATCGCGCGCGCCTCCTCGGCCTGCACCACGGCGCCGAGCTCCTCGAGCGTCAAGCCCAGCAGCTCGCGCAAACGGATCAGCTCACGCAGATGATCGACGTCCTCCTCGGCGTAGAGCCGATGTCCGCCCGCCGGTCGCTGGGCGCTGCCCGAGAGCAGGCCGAGCTCCTCGTAGTAGCGGATCGTGCGCGGCGTCGTACCCACGCGGCGAGCCAGTTCGCCGATGCGAAGCGCCTCCCCCACCAGCGCACCGCTCACGAGGACGCCTCGTGCTTGGGGCGCATCGCGCTCACCGCCGCGCCAACCAGCGCGGCCGCGGCGAGCACCCACAGCGCCGTGTGCATGTTGCTGATGAAGGGGTCGAGCTTCGCCGCGCTCAGCCCCTTGGCGAGACCGGAAAAGATGCGAAACAGTGTCGCCTTGGGGATCGCCGCGGTCACCACCGCCAGCACGAAGGCGATCGACAGCACGGCGCCGGTGTTCTGCAGCACCACGCGCGCCCCGGCGGCGATGCCGCGGCGGTGGGGCGGCACGGTGCCCATCATGGCCGCCGTGTTGGGGCTCATGAACATGCCCGAGCCGACGCCGACGACCGCCAGCGTCAGTCCGCTCCACAGGAACGCGCTGTGCACCTGTAGCGCGGTCATCATCGCCAGACCGGCCGCGGTCACGAGCATCCCCAGCACCGCCAGCCCGCGCGAGCCATGGCGATCGCAGTAGCGCCCTGCCAGCGGCGAGGCGATCAGCATCCCGACGGCCAGCGGCATCAGCTTGAGCCCGGCCGTGATCGGAGAGTTGCCCTGGGCGCCCTGGAAGTAGAAGACGAAGATGAACATCAGCGCGAAGCGAGCGAGTCCGTTGATGAAGCTCGCAACGCTGGCCGCCGCGAACAGGCGGTTGTGGAAGAGCGTGAGGTCCAGCATCGGCGCGCGGCCACGGCGCTCGATCACGACCCAGGCGGGCAGCAGCACGGCCGCAACGATGAAGCCCGTGATCACGATCGTGTCGTGCCAACCCGAGAGGCCACCGCGCGAGACCGCCAGCACGAGCGCTGTCAGGCCGATCACGAACGTGACCGTGCCGATCACGTCGAAGCCGCGGACCTCGTCGGGCTTGGCGAGTTCGTGCAACACCAGCGCGCCCCAGACCGCACCGGCGAGCGCGAAGGGAACGTTGAACCAGAACACCCACTGCCAGGAGATCGCGACGAGCGCGCCACCGAGCACCGGGCCGATCACCAGGCCGATCGCGGCGACCATCGTGTTGGCGCCCATCGCGAAACCCAGCTCCTCGCGCGGGAAGGCGTCGGTGACGAGTGCCGCAGCATTGGCGAAGAGGAACGAAGAGCCGATCCCCTGGGCGATCCGCCAGAGAATGAGCTGGTCGCCGTTGCCTGCGAAACCGGCGCCCAGCGAGGCGGCCGCAAACACGACGAAGCCGGCGACATAGGCCTTCTTGCGGCCGAAGAGATCCGATAGGCGTCCGGCTGTGAGCACGAGCACCGTCGAGGCGATCATGTAGGCGAGGATCACCCAGACCAGCGCAAGCAGGCTCGTGTGCAGGCTGCGCTCGACGTTCGGCAGGGCGATGATCAGCGTGCCCGAGTTGGTGGCTGCCAGGAGCATGCCGAGGCTCGTGCACGAGAGCGCCCACCAGCGGTAGCTGTCGTCCTCGGCGGCGACGCCGACGCGACGTCGCGCCACTCGGGGCGCCGGGGCAATCTGCGTGGTCATTACGACCTATCTTACGTTAACGTCAACTCCGGCACGGGCGACGGCGCGCAGGCACAGCGCCGGCAACGTGCGCGCAACGGCAGATCAGCCCCGAGAACGGCCGTCGTTCAGCTGCGCCGGCGCGCGCGACGCGCCGCCTTGGCCTTCGCACGGTTGCGCTTGCGACGCTCGGTTTGCGGCGCGATGGTGCCGCGCCCACGGTCGAGGTCACGAGCGGCGTGGCGCGGAGCGTGGAGGTGTGCGTCGCGGCGGATCCAGTAGACGATCACGCCGAAGAGGATCACCACGACCACGCCGATGATGATGTAGGCGTAGCTCGGGAGACCGCCGCTGCTGGTGGTCGACGGGATCTTGATCGGCGGCGCCGTCGTCGCCGTCGCGGTGGTCGTCGTCTGTGCCGAGCTCGAGCCGCCGCTCCCGCTCACGCCGGTGAACGGCGTCGCCGCTGACGCCACCGTCGCAAGGCCGAGCACGGCGGATGCCACGAGCGCCGGCAGGAGCGCAGAGATGCGCGGGGACCCGTTCCTCATCGCGCCCAATATATCCGCCGGGGGTCCCTAGACTACGAAGCGATGCCACCCAAGCAGCGTCAGATCCGGATGGAGCAGCGCATCGGCCCCGATGTGATGGAGCAGATGCAGACTCGCAGCGACGAGCAGCTCGAGAACGAGCGCAAACACAAGTCGATCGCCTACGCGCTGCTCGGAGCTCGGGCCGCCGAGCGCTACGACGCGGCCGCCGCGCGCGGCTGGTTCCAGAAGGCCCTCGTCTCCTCGACCCACCCTCAGGAGCGTTTGCAGATCCGCCGTATGGCCGATGCCTCGCTGGCGCTCGCAGAGCGGCGCGCCGACGACCTCAAGGTGGCGGTCGCCAAGCTCGGTGCCGAGGCACCCTCCTCGCGCGCGCTCTTCGGGCTGCGAATGATGGGCTTGATCGCGCCCCCGAGCAGCGCCGGCATCCTCGCGCGCGTGCGCGGTATCGCGGCAGGCTTTGGGATCGTTGTCGTGATCCTCGCCCTCGGCGGTGGCATCGTCGAGCTGATCTCGCTTCCCTTCGGGGGCCTCAGCCTGCCCCCGGCGATCCTGCTGGGCGTGCTGCTCGACGCGGTCGTGCTCGGCACCCTTGCGCTCTGGGGCCGCCGCCGCCAGAGAGCGGCGCGCGCCCGCCCTGCGGGCGGGGCCTGAACCCAAGGCACGCCTGCCCGCCAGGCCCGCCCGGCGCGGTGCCGATAATGGATGGCAGTGAGCGGCCGGCGCACCCATCACAAGCACTCCTCCACCAAGCAGTATCGACGTGTGCTCGATCGGCTCGCCGACCACCCTGACGTGCACCGTGTGGCGACCGGACGCGTCACGCCGCGGATGGGCACCGGCCGCCCTGTCGCGCTGATCTCGAAGGTCCGCCCCGTCGCCTCGGGCTTCTCCATCACGATCAACGTCGCCGGCGCGATCATCGACGCCTACGTCGTCACCGACCAGCCCGACACGGTCGCGGAGTTCATGGCCGAGCAGGGCTGGACACGATCGTGAGCGCCGGTGGGCGGGCGCTGCTCGCGCGCGGCGTCGCGGGCGTGCTGCGCGCCAGCGGACGCGGCGCCACGAGTCTCCCCGGCAAGCTGCTGCTCACGCTCGAGCCCGGGGCGATCGGCCGCCTCGCGCGCGATTTGCCGCAGGGCAGCGTCGTGGTGTCTGCGACCAACGGCAAGACGACGACGACGGCTCTGGCGGCCGCCATCTTCGACGCAGCCGGTACCCGCACCGTCCACAACGTCGCCGGCGCAAATATGGCCGGCGGCGTGGCCTCGGCGCTGCTCGAGCGCCGCCGAGGAGCCCAGCTCGGCCTCTTCGAGGTCGACGAGTTCTGGCTCGACCGGGTCACCCCGCAACTGCGCCCGCGGACGATCGTGCTCGGCAACCTCTTTCGCGACCAGCTCGACCGCTATGGCGAGCTCGAGACGATCGCCGAGCGCTGGACGGCACTGCTGAACACCAGCCCGGCTCGCCTCGTGGCGAACGCGGACGACCCGCTGATCGCCGATCTCGGCCGCGAGCGCCCCGACACCCTGTATTTCGGGATCGAGGATCCCGCCGCCGCGGCGGGCGGCTCGTCGCTGGCCCACGCCTCCGATTCGACGCGCTGTCGCAACTGCGGCGCCGCCTACCTCTACGAGCGCGTCTATACCGCCCACCTCGGCGCCTACGGCTGCCCGGACTGCGGTCGCACCCGTCCCCACCCCACGGTGTCGGCGCACGACGTTCGCCTTGACGGCCTACGTGGAGCGGAGTTCACGCTGCACACTCCCCAGGGCGCCGCGGAGGTGCACATCGCGCTGCCGGGCATCTACAACGTCTACAACGCGCTGGCCGCCGCGGCGCTCGCGACCGCACTCGGTGTCGCCCCCGAGCCGATCGCGAGCGCGCTGGGGACGGCCACCGCGGTGTTCGGTCGTGGCGAACGCGTGCAGATCGGCGAGCGCGAGCTCTCGATCCTGCTGGTCAAGAACCCCGCAGGCGCCAACGAGGTCCTGCGCCTGCTCGGAGCGCAGGACGGCGAGCACGACGTGCTCGGAGTGCTCAACGACCGCATCGCCGACGGCCGCGACGTCTCCTGGATCTGGGACGCCGACTTCGAGACGCTGGCGCCGCGCGTGCGCCACGCCACCTGCTCGGGCACCCGGGCCGCCGAGCTCGCACTGCGGCTCAAATACGCCGGCGTTCCGCTCGAGCGCATCACGGTCACCCCCGCGCTGGACGAGGCCCTCGACGGCGCCCTCGCGAGATCGCAAGGCGAGCTCTACGCACTGCCGACCTATACGGCGATGCTGGCGCTGCGCGAGCTTCTTCGCGGTCGCGGTCAGGTCGCCAGCTCATGGGCCCGCGCGTGAGTAGCGAGGCCGTGATCTGGCACGACCTCGAGTGCGGCGGCTACCGCGCCGATCTCGCCATCTGGCTCGCCCTGGCGGACTCCGCCCGCGGGGGCGGGCCGATCCTCGACGTCGGTGCCGGCACCGGCCGTGTGGCGCTGGCACTCGCGCGCGCCGGGCACGACGTCGTCGCGCTCGAGCGTGACCGCGAGCTCGCGGCCGAGCTCGCTCGACGCGCCGCTGGCCTTGACATCGAGGTCGTCTGCGCCGACGCCTGCGCGTTCACCCTGGAGCGGCCCGTCGCGCTCGCGCTCGTCCCGATGCAAACCATTCATCTGCTCGCCGACCGCCCCGCCTTCCTGCGCTGCGCGCACGCAGCTGTGCCGAGTGGCGGGGTGCTCGCGGTCTCGCTGCTCGGTGAGGGCGCGGAGCCGTTCGAGCTCGAGCTCGAGCCGGATACGGTCGAGCTGGAAGCGATCCGCTATGAGAGCGCGCCCACGGCGCTGCGTCGCGAGCTCGGCGGCGCGGTGGTCCTGGAGCGGCGCCGCTCACGGATCGCGCCGACCGGCGCGCCCAGCTCCCAGCTCGACCTGATCCGCCTCGAGCGCTGCGACGTCGAGATCCTGAGCGCGGAAGCGCGCGAAGCAGGCTTCGAGCCCGCCGGCGTGCGCACCGTGGCGCCGACGACCGAGCACGCTGGCAGCGAGATCCTCTGCTTGGAGGCGCGCCCATGATCCTGCGCGTCTGCGCGCTCTACCCAGAGCTGATGAACATCTATGCCGATCGCGGCAACCTGCTGATGCTCGAGCGTCGCTGCGCCTGGCGCGGCATCGAATGGCGCCTGCATGCCAGCTCGCTCGGCGAGGAGCTCCGCGACGAGCACGACCTCTACTACGTCGGCGGCGGGCAGGACTCAGACCAGCGCCGGTGCGCGAGCGATCTGGCCGAGCTCAAGTCGCTCGCGCTTCACGCGGCGGCGCAGCGCGGAGCCGTCATCCTCGGCGTCTGCGGGGGCTACCAGCTGCTCGGGCACTCCTACCAGCTCGGCGAGGAGACGATCCCGGGCATCGCCCTGCTCGACGTGCGCACCGTGCGCTCCAACGGGCCGCGCCTGATCGGCAACGTCGCGGTGCAGACCGAGGAGGGCGTGATCGCGGGCTTTGAGAACCACGCCGGACGAACGGAGCTGCTCGCGGGCCAGGAGCCGCTCGGCCGCGTGGTCAAAGGCCACGGCAACGACGGCTCAAGCGGCGTCGAGGGGGCCCGGCGCCGCAACGTCCTCGGGACCTACGTGCACGGTCCACTGCTGCCCAAGAACGTGTGGCTCTGCGACCTGCTGACCGCGCGCGCCCTTGGTCTCGAGACCCACGAGCTCGAGCCGCTCGAGGACTCGCTGGAGCACGCCGCCCACGAGAGCGCGCTGCGAGCGGCCGGCCTCGCCTGACTCCGGCGAGGCACGGCCGCTAGGGCTACTGCAGCGACCGCCGGAATAGACTGCGCGGCGATGGCCGACCCCGCGCGCCTGGGAGTGCTCGAGGCCGCAGCGGCGCTGCGCGCCCGTGAACTCTCGGCCGTCGAGCTGCTCGAATCGGTGACGGCCGCGATCGCTGCCCGCAACGGCGGCGAGCCCACCTGCGAAGGTGCCCCCGACGCCGTCAACGCGTGGGTTCGCCTCTACCCGGAGCTCGCCGCGAGCCAGGCTCGGGCAGCCGACGAGCGCCTGGCGCGCGAGGGCGAGGACGCCCCGCTCCTGTGCGGGATCCCGCTCGGGCTGAAGGATCTCTATGCCGTGGACGGCCTGCCCCTGACGGCGTCAAGCCGCGTGCTCGAGGGACGCGTCGCGCACGTCGACGCCACGGCGTGGTTGCGGCTCAAGGCGAATGGAATGGTCCTCATCGGCCACACCCACACGCACGAGTTCGCGGCCGGGGGGACGACTGATCAGGTCGCCAACCCCCACGCGCTCGAGCGCTCTGCCGGGGGCTCGAGCGGCGGTTCTGCCGCGGCGTTGGCAGCAGCGATGGTGCCCGCGGCGCTCGGAACCGATACCGCGGGGTCGCTGCGGATCCCTGCGGCGATGTGCGGGATCTCCTCGCTCAAGCCGACCCATGGGCGCGTCCCGATCGACGGCATCGAACCGCTGGCCGCCTCTCTCGACCACGCCGGGCCGATGGCCCGCTCGCTCGCCGACTGCGCTGCGCTGCTGCAGGCGCTCGCCGCCGGCGGCGCCCAGGCGAGCGCGGTGATGGCGCCGCCGGCGCCGCTGGTCGCGCTGCCGATGCTGCCGCGCCCCGGCGCCCGCCCGCTGCAGGGCACGCGCATCGCGCTGAGCGATCGCGCCGGCGCCGCAGGGCTCGAGCCGGACGTCGCGGCCGGTCTCGAGCGCGCTCGCGAGGCCTGCGAGCAACTCGGTGCCGAGACCGTCGAGCTGAGCGCACCGGCGGCGGCGAGCATGGACCACTTCAGCGTCGTCCTCTTCGCCGAGGTGGCGGCCCACCATTCCCGCTACGCCGAGCGTCGCGAGCGCTACCGAACCTCGATCCGCGAGTTCGTCGAGCTGGCGGACGGCTTCACGGACGCGCGCGCCTACATCGCCGCGCAGCTGGCCCGCGACCGCGCCAGCGCGATCTGGGAGCAATGGTTCGACGAGCATGCAGTCGACGCGCTGCTGGAGCCGACCGTGCCGCTGACGGCACGAGAGCGCGGCGAGGGCTATGACAGCGGGCGCCTGGGCGGGCAGGCCGATCCGCTGATCGCGCTGACCTACACCTGGAACATGACGGGCTTTCCGGTCGCCGCTCTTCCCGCGGGAATCGGCTCCGCCAGCGCGATGCCCGTCGGTGTGTCGCTGATCGCACCGCGAGGCCGCGAGGCCGAGCTCTTGGCGATCGGCATCGACCTTCAAGAACACGCCCTCCCACCCCTGGAGCCACCATGTTGATCAGCACCCGCGCCGACGGCCTGCACCTCGTCTCCCAGGTCGAGCACGCCCGCGTCGCCGGTGCGATGGCGGCCGTCTGGGGCAACGAGAGGTTTCCGCCGAGCAGCGAGCCCGCTTCGCTGACGATCGTGGGGACGCGCCACGACGACGGCTGGCTCCTACTCGATGGCACGCCCGTGGTCCACGCCGAGGAGGGCCGTCCCGCTCACTTTCTCGAGGTTCCGCTCACCGAGAGCGCCGGTCCCTACGGCGAGGGCGTCGACGCCATCTACGAGCAGGATCTGCGCGCCGGCGTGCTCGCGTCGATGCATCGCTCCGGTCTGTGGTCCGCGCGCTGGGGCATCCACGACTCACCGCCCGTCGACCATCCCCTCGCGCGCGAGGTGGTGGACTACGAGGAGGGGCGTATCGCCGCGGGCTCGCGGGCGCTCTGGGAGGCCCATGGCGGCCTGCGCAGCGCCTTCCAGGCTGAGCTCTGGCGCGACTACGAGATCCTCCAGGCGCTCGACCTGCTTTCCCTCGCGCTGTCGCTGCTGGACACCTCCAGCGTGAGCGATACCAGCGTTAGCGCGCCGCTGATGTCCGCGACCCTGCGCCCGCTCACGCAGCCGCCCGGGGCGCGGGTGATCGAGTGCGTGCCGGCGGCGGGCGGACACCACGTGGACCTGCGCCTCGAGGTCAGCGAGCCCGGTCTCGTCACCATCGACCCGTTCCCGTTCGCGACGAGCGAGGTCGAACTGGCGGTCGCCGCACGCATATTGCCCGCGGCACCGCTCGGCGACGCCGAGGCCGTGAGCGCCGCCTACCATGGCGCTGAGCTCGTCCCGACCACGGTGACCCTGGTGTCCAAACCGAACGAGTCCGACTGAGGAGAGGCATGGAACAGCAGCTCTACCGCTACTCGCCGATCATCGAGCGCCCGCCCCTGGCGTGGCCCGAGGGCAAGCAGATCGCCTTCTACGTCGGCCTCAACATCGAGCACTACCTGATCGACCGCCCGTCGACGAGCACCTCGATGGCCACCATCGGGCTGACGCCGGACCCCATGAACTACGGCTGGCGTGACTACGGCGTGAGGGTCGGGATCTGGCGCATGATCGAGCTCCTCGACGAGCTCTCGGTACCTGCCAGCGTGCTCGTGAACTCCGATGTCTGCCGCTTCTACCCGCAGATCGTGGACGCGGTCCGCGAGCGGGGCTGGGCGTGGATCGCGCACGGCCAGAACAACTCGACCCTGCAGGCGAACATGGACGAGCAGGCCGAGCGCGCCTATCTGAGCGAGATGGTCGATGCGATCGAGGCGGCAACCGGTTCGCGCCCACGCGGCTGGCTCGGCCCTGCGCTGACCGAGACCTTCAACACGCCAGCCCTCCTGCACGAGCTCGGTGTGGACTACCTGCTGGACTGGTGCAACGACGACCAGCCATACCCGCTCAACGCGGCGGGGATGATCTCGGTCCCCTACTCGGTCGAGCTCAACGACATCTCGCTGTTCGCCACCCACGCCTACAGCGGCGATCGCTACGCGACGATGGTGATCGATCACCTCGATCAGCTGCTGACCGAGAGCGCCACCGCCGGTCGCGTGATGGCGCTGCCCGTGCACCCCTTCGTGATCTCCCAACCGGCGCGCCACCGCTACCTGCGAGCGGTGCTCGAGGAGATCCGCTCGCGGCCCGAGGTCTGGGTCACCACGAGCGACGCGATCGCCGAGCACTACCTGGCGAGCGAGCATCACCGGATCCTGGCGGCGGGGTCGTGAGCGAGCCCGTCGACGTCGTCTCGCTGGCCGCGGCGGCCTATGAGGAGCTCGCCCAGACGATGCACGATCGCGGCTTCGCGCGGCGCTCGGGTTTTGGGGAGCGTCCAGCCGTGGTCGTCGTCGACCTGATCAAGGCCTTCACCGACGAGCGCTTCCAGACCGCGGTCGATCACCCGGCGATGATGGACGCCACGCGGAGCCTGCTCGACAGCGCGCGCGAGGCCGGCGCCGCGACGGTGCTGGTCGGATCGAGTTACGAGGCCCAGCGCCGGGACGCCGGGGTGTGGGAGCTCAAGCTCTCCCACGACGGTATGGACGAGGGCACCGAGGGCACCGAGTTCGACGAGCGCCTCGGCCTTGACGAGCGCGACATGGTCGTCTGGAAGAAGTACCCCTCGGCGTTCTTCGGCACCGACCTCGCGAGCCGTCTCGTGGCCCTGCGCGTCGACACGGTGATCCTCGCCGGCGCGAGCACCAGCGGTTGCATCCGCGCGAGCGCCGTCGACGCCTGTTCGTCTGGCTTTCGCACCGTCGTGGTCCGCGAGGCGGTCGCCGATCGCTCACCGCTCCCCCACATCGCCAACCTCTTCGACATCGAGATGAAGTACGGCGACGTCGTGGAACTCGAGCAGGCGATCAGCTATCTGCGCACGCTCGCGAGCTGAGCCGCGGCCGACTTCAGCCGCTCGAGCCGAAGCCGCGCTCCTCGCGCTCGCTCGAGCCCAGCTGCGCGACCTCGACCAGCGCCGGCGCGGCGACCGCGACGAGCACGAGCTGGGCGATGCGATCGCCCGCGACGATCTCGAAGCTCGCCTGCAGGTCGGTGTTGAGGAGCAGCACGCGCAACTCGCCGCGATAGCCCTCATCGATCAGGCCGGGCGCATTGACCAGCGCGATGCCGTGGCGCAGGGCGAGCCCCGAGCGCGGCAGCACGAGCCCGGCATGGCCGGGCGGGATCGCGACGGCGACGCCGGTGCCGATGCTGGCGCGCTCACCCGGGCCCAGGCGGGCCGCGTGGGCCGCGTAGAGATCGAGGCCCGCGTCGCCCTCGTAGGCGCGCGTGGGCAGGATCGCGTCCTCCTGCAGGCGCGCCACCTCGAGCTTCACGGTCGCTGGGCGCCTACGGCGAAGCGCGCGAAGCGGGCAGCGCTCGCCGGCGGCAGCAGGGCGCGGACCAGCACCCCCTCCGCGGTGTCCTCGCGGTCCAGCTCGCCCGCCAACTCGTGCAGCTCCGCCAGACGCGCACCTTCGGAATAGGGCAGCAGCAGCTCGACCTCCTCACGCCCGCGCAGGAACTCCTGCTCGATCCGCTCGCGCAGCTCCTCGAGCCCCTCGCCGGCCTGCGCCGAGACCAGCAGCGCGTCGCGATGGCCGTTGACGGCACGCGTGCGCTCGTGCTCATCGAGCAGGTCTGCCTTGTTGAGGATGAGAACGCGAGGGATCTCGCCGGCCCCGATCTCCTCGAGCACGTCCTCGACCGCTCGCATCATCGCCGCGAGCTCCTCCTCCTCGGCGCTCGCGTCCACGACGTGGAGGATCAGCGCCGAGCGGCGCGTCTCCTCGAGCGTCGCGGCAAAGGCGTCGACGAGCTGGTGTGGCAGCTTGCGGATGAAGCCGACGGTGTCGCTGAGCAGGTAGGTGCGCCCGCCGATCTCGAGCGCGCGCGTGGTCGGATCGAGCGTCTGGAAGAGGCGATCGGCGACCGCCACGTCGGCGCCGGTGAGGGCGTTCAGGAGTGTCGACTTGCCGGCGTTGGTGTAGCCGGCGAGCGCGATCTGAGGGAGTTGCGAGCGCTCGCGCTCGCCGCGCATGACCGCACGCGAGGCGTGCACGTCGCGCAGGCGCCGCCGCAGGGCCGCGATCCGGTTGCGCGCGAGGCGACGATCGGTCTCGATCTGCGTCTCTCCTGGTCCGCGCGTCCCGACGCCGCCGCCGAGGCGCTCCAGGTGCGACCAAAGACCGCGCATCCGCGCGAGGTTGTATTCGAGCTGGGCGAGCTCGACCTGGAGCTTGCCCTCGGCGCTGCCGGCGTGGCGGGCGAAGATGTCGAGGATGATCTCGGTCCGGTCGACGACCGCGATCCCGAGCGCTTCCTCGAGGTTGCGCTCCTGTCGCGGCGAGAGCTCATCGTCACAGGCGATCACGTTGGCGTCGATCGCCGTCGCGAGCGTCTTGAGCTCCTCGAGCTTGCCGGAGCCGAGGTAGCTGTTGGGATGCGGTCGATCCCGTTGTTGAACCAGCTCCCCGACGACGGCGACGCCCGCCGTGCGCAGCAGCTCGTGCAGCTCAGCGAGATCCTCGGGCACGACCTGGGAGGCGATGCAGAGCGCCCGCTGGCGCGCCCGGCCCTCCCGTGGCGTCCCGCCGTCATATGCGGGCGCGCCGCCGCCGCGGGACCGCTCCGCCGGCGGACTCAAGGCGCGAGCCGGCCGAGGCGTTCGACCGCCTCCATCAGCCGGTCGTCTGGTGTCGTCAGCGAGATCCGGAAGAAGCCCTCACCGCTGGCGCCGTAGGCGCCGCCGGGCGAGATGACGACGGCGGCCTCCTCCAGCACGTACTCGCAGTAGGCGGCGGCGGAGTCATAGCCCTCGGGCACCGGTGCCCAGATGTAGATCGTGCCGCGCGGGGGCGTGACGTTGACCCCGATCTTCTCGAGCGCCGCGCAGACGAGATCGCGCCGGCGCGCATAGATCTCGTTCATCTGCGTCTTGTAGGCATCGAGCTCCGGCGAGAGCGCGGCGGCGGCCGTCAGCTGCACCGCCTCGAAGAGGCCCGAGTCGACATTCGTCTTCAGCCGCCAGTAGGAGGAGATCGCCTCGCGGTTGCCGACGATGGCGGCGACCCGCCAGCCGGTCATGTTGTAGCCCTTGGAGAGCGAGAAGACCTCGACGCCGACCTCCTTGGCGCCGGGAGTGGCCAAAAACGAAGGCGCGACGTAGCCGTCGTAGGTCGTCTCGGAGTAGGCGTTGTCGTGGACGATGAGGATGTCGTTGGCGGCGCCGAACTCGACCAGGCGCTCGAAGAAGCCGTCGGGGACGACCGCCCCGGTCGGGTTGTTGGGGTAGTTGACGAACAGCAGCTTCGCGCGACGGCGGGTGTCGGCGTCGATCGCGTCGAGGTCCGGGATGAAGCCGAGCTCCGGCACCAGCGGCATCAGCACGGCGGAGGCGCCCGCGAGCAGCGGGCCGCCGGTGTAGACGGGGTAGCCGGGGTCAGAGGCCAGCGCGACGTCGTCCGGGTTCAGGAACGCGATGTTGAGGTTGAAGATGCACTCCTTGGCGCCGATCGCGGGCATGACCTCGCCGTCGGGGTCGAGCTCGACGCCGAAGCGGCGGTCATAGAAGCCCACCATCGCCTCGCGGAACTCCTCGCGACCGCGGTTGGAGGGGTAGGTGTGGGTCGAGGGGTCGGCGACGGCGCGCTGCGCCGCCTCGACGATCGGCGGGAAGGTCGCGATGTCGGGGTCGCCGATCGCGAGCGTGATCACGTCGATGCCGGCGGCCCGCTTGTCGGCGATCTTGCGCTCGAGCTGGGCGAACAGGTAAGGCGGTATGCGCTCGAGGCGTTCACTGTGTCTCATCAAGCTCCTTGCGAAGTTCCTCGCCAAGCGTACCCGTGAACACGGGGACCGCCCAGCCGGTCAGGGTCACCTCGAGCGCCTCCCCCAGCTCCACGCTGAGCTCGCCACCGTCGAGGGAGACCGTGATCTCGCGCGGCCCGCCGGCGAGGTGGTAGGCGACAGCCGCCCCGCAGGCGCCGGTGCCCGAGGACATGGTCTCGCCGACGCCGCGTTCGAAGATGCGGGCCCGGATCCGTCCCGGCTCGAGCTCCCGGTACCACGACACGTTCGTGCGGTTGGGAAACAGCGCGTGGTGCTCGATCGCGGGCCCGATCGCCGGCAGGTCCAGCGCTTCGAGCTCGGCGCAGACGATCGCGCATTGCGGGTTGCCGACGGAGACGTGCTGGAAGCTCCAGCGGGCGCCGTCGGCCTCGAGCTCGCCGCGGCCGTCAGCGCCGCCGGAGGGGAAGTCCTTGGAGACGGTCGCGGCGGCGCCCATCTGGATCGCCGCGTTGGCGGGACCGGTGATGCGCGCGTGGATCGGCCCGGCCGCGGTCAGGATCGAGAAGTCATCGCTGCGCGCATGACCGCGGCGGCGCAGGTAGATCATCGCCTGGCGCGACCCGTTGCCCGAGAGCTCGGACTCCGAGCCGTCCGGGTTGTAGATGCGCAGCGTCGCGACGTAGCGCTGATCCTCGCTCGGCGAGAGCAGCAGGATGCCGTCGGAGCCGATCCCGAGGTGTGGATGGCACAGCCTCGTGACCCGCGCCGGGGTCAGCTCCCAGGGGAGCTCGTCCGCTTCGACGATCAGGTAGTCGTTGCCGAGAGCCTGCCATTTCTCAAAGCGCATCGAGCGGGCGATCATTGCAGCGCGGCCGCCAGCTCGTCGGCCGAGCGGCCGCTGGCGTCGATCAGCTCGACCCCGGCCAGCTTGCGCATCCAGGTCAGCTGCCGCTTGGCGTAGTTGCGCGTGCGCCGCTTCATCGCCTCGACGTCGCCGGTCAAAAGCTCCTCGAACCCGAGCGCCGCACGGGCCGTGCCCGAGGCTCCCGCGCGATGGGCGGCGCGGACCTCCTCGATCGCCCCGGCCGCGACCATCGCTTCGACACGCGCGTCGATGCGGGCATAGAGCTCGCTGCGCTCCATCGTCAGGCCGATCAGCCGCGTCGGGCGCCGCACCTCGGAGCTCCACAGCTGGGAATCGCTTGCCGGGGGCTCGAGGGCGCCGATCTCCTCGAGCTCGAGCGCGCGCACGATCCGATGGCGGTCGGCGGGGTCGATCCCGGCGGCGGCCCAGGGCGCACGCTGGGCGAGCAGCTCGTGCAGCGCCGCCGGCCCACGGCGCTCGAGCTCCGCGTTCCAGCGCTCCCGCACACCGGGCGGCGGCGGCGGCCGCAGCTCGAGCTCGGTCAGCGCGGCACGCAGGTAGAGCCCCGTCCCGCCGATCACGATCGGAGTGGAGCCGTCGGCCAGCAGGGCGTCGATCTGGGCGTGTGCGAGGGCCGCGTATTCGGCGACGCTGAAGCGCGCGTCGACGGGCAGGAACGAAACCAGGCGGTGCTCGAGCGCATGCTGCTGCTCGGGGCTGGCGACGCCGCTCAGCAGCGCCAGGCCGCGATAGACCTGGAGTGCATCCGCGGACACCGCGACGGGCGTCTCGCCCGCGGTGCGCATGGCGGCGGCCAGCGCCAGCGCGACGTCTGTCTTGCCGACGCCGGTGGGTCCGAAGAGTGCAGTCACGGTGCGCATGGGCTCAGTATCTTGAGCGACATGCCCGTTCGCATCGGCGCCGGTCTCTCGCGCACCCGCGACGCGCGTGTCGGCGCGATCGAGGCCGCTCAGGCAGCCGCTCAGGGCCTCGGCGGCGCCAAGGCCGATATCGCCGTGGTGTTCGCGTGCGGAGGGCATCTGGCGGCCCCGGAGGCCGTCCTGGAGGGTGTCCATGAGGCGCTGTGCCCCACGCAGCTGGTCGGCTGCGGCGCCTCGGGCGTCCTGGCCGACGGCGCCGAGGTCGAGGAGGGCACCGCCGTCGCGGTGTGGACGGCCTCCCTCGACGGCGGCTCGGTGCGCTCGTTCCGCGCCAGCGCCCCCCACGGCGAAGACGACGGCGAGGAAGACGACGCCGTGGTCGCCGTTGATGTCAAGGCGGCCGCCAACGCCACCGCCGTGCTCGTCTTCCCGGATCCCTACAGCTTCGACACCGAGGCGATGCTCACCGCTCTGCGCGAGAGCTGCCCGCAGGTGCCGGTGCTGGGCGGCCTCGCGAGCGCACGCACCTTCGACGGCACGGCCGCCCTCTTCCACGATGAGTCGGTGCTCGAAGACGGCGCGGTCGGGCTGTTGTTCGAGGGCGTGCCCGTCCACACCTGCGTCTCCCAGGGCGCCTCGCCGCTGGGACCGGAGCTGACGATCACCGCGGCCGAGGGACAGGTGATCCACGAGCTCGCCGGCAAGCCGGCGCTGGTCAAGTTGCGCGAGGTCTTCGACGACCTCGATGAGCACGAGCGCGGGCTCGTCGCCGGCGGCCTCTTCCTGGGCATCGTGATCGACGCCGGCAAGCCCGAGTACGAGCACGGAGATTTCCTCGTGCGCGGCGTGGTCGGAGCCGACACCGAGCAGGGCTCGGTCGCGCTCAGCGCGAACCTGCGGGCGGGCCAGGTCGTGCGCCTGCACGCTCGCGATGCCCGCAGCGCGGATCTCGACCTCGAGCGGGCGCTGCGCCAGCGTCGGATGACGCTCGGCGACACGACGCCGGCCGGCGCGCTGTGCTTCACCTGCAACGGCCGCGGCCGTGGGCTCTTCGGGGTGCCCGACCACGACGCCTCGGCGCTCGCGCGCGCGTTGGCGGGCGCACCGGTCGCTGGCTTCTTCGCCGCCGGCGAGATCGGCCCCGTTTCAGGCGAGAGCTTCCAGCACGCCTTCTCGGCCAGCGTCGCCGTCTTCGGCGGCTGATGGCCACAGACCTGCGGGGCGCGCGCGTCCTGCTCACGGGCGCGAGCGGCGGCCTCGGCCAGGTTCTCGCCCGCCGGCTGGCCGGCGAAGGCTGCGAGCTGATCCTGACCGGACGCCGAGGCGAACTCCTCGAGGCTCTGGCGGCGGAGAACGGAGCGCGTGCGCTCCCGGCCGATCTCGCAGAGCGCGGCGAGGTCGAGCGACTCCTGGCGCAGGCCGGCGAACTGGATGTCCTCATCGCCAACGCGGCGCTGCCCGGCTCGGGGCGTCTGAGCGCCCTGCAGGAGACGGACGTCGACCGGGCCCTCGAGGTCAATCTGCGCGCCCCGATCGCGCTCGCGCACCGGCTGGTGCCGGCGATGCTCGCCCGCGGCGGCGGACACCTCGTCTTCATCGGCTCGCTGGCGGGCAAGGCGCCGAGCGGGGGCGCCTCGGTCTATAGCGCCACCAAGGCCGGCCTGCGCGCCTTTGCGCTCGGGCTACGCAGCGAGCTGGCGGGCTCGGGAGTCGGCGTCTCGCTCATCTCCCCGGGCTTCATCGCCGGCGCCGGCATGTTCGACGACACCGCGATCAAGCTCCCGCGCGGCATGAGCACGGTCAGCGCCGCCGCCGTCAGCGACGCCGTCGTGCGAGCGATCGTGCGCAACCGCGGCGAGATCGATGTCGCCGCTCTGCCCATGCGCCTGGGCGCCGACGTGGCGAACCTGGCGCCCGCCACCGCGGCTCGCGTCGGACGCCTGATCGGGGCCGAGGCACTGGCGCTTGAATTCGAGCGTCGCCAGGCCGACAAGCGCCAGCGCGACGTGGCCGCGGCGAAGCCCACCGACACCACTAGGTAGGGTGAGCAGCGATGCCGACCGTTGAGCGAATCCGCCATCAGCCCCTCCCCCGCCCGCGCCTGCTCGAGGTGCGCGAGGTGGAGCAGCTGACGCCGCACATGTTGCGGGTCGTCCTGCACGGCGATGACTGGTCGGGCTTCAACAGCGCCGGCGCCGACGATCACGTCAAGTTGATGTTCGCCGCCGACGCTGGCGGGGTGCCGCCGCTGCCCAACCCCGATCCCGAGGGGCCCCGCTATCCGGAGGGCGTGACCCCGCCGCTCATGCGCGACTACACGCCGCGGCGCTTTGACCCCGCCCGCGGTGAGCTGACGGTCGACTTCGTCGTCCACGGCGAGGGCCCGGCGAGCGGCTGGGCCGCGAGCGCCGCGCCGGGCGCTGTGCTCGGGCAGGGCGGTCCCCGCGGTTCGCTGTCGGTCTCGGGCGACTTCGACTGGTACCTGCTCGCCGGCGACGAGTCGGCGCTGCCCTCGATCGGACGCCGCCTCGAGGAGCTGCCACCGACGGCGCGTGCCATCGTCATCGCCGAGGTCGCCGACGCCTCCGAGGAGCAGCCGCTCGACTCGCGCGCTCAGCTCGATCTGCGCTGGCTTCACCGTGACGGCGCAGCGCCCGGCTCCACCGACATGCTCGAGCGCGCGATCCGCGATCTCGATCTTCCCGGAGGGGACGGCTTCGCCTGGGTGGCAGCCGAGGCAGACGTGGTGCGGCCGCTGCGGGTGCACCTGCGCGAGGAGCGCGGACTCCCCAAGGCATGGACGCGGATCACCGGCTACTGGAAGCACGGCGCCGCGGACCATCACGACGGCCCCGACGAGTAGCCGGACCACCACGGCGACGCCCACCCGGCGCGGTCGCTGAAGGACTCCGCCCGGCGTCAGTGGGCGTGGACGAACGCGACCGCGCTCGCCAACGCGCTCTGTGAGGCCGCGGAATCCGGCGCGCGATCGAGGAACGCGTGCGGCTCACCAGGGAAGACCTCCAGCACGGCGTCTCCCCCAGCCTTGCGGTACGCGGTGACGAAGCGCTCGGCCATGTCCTCGGTGAGGTTCTCATCGTCAGTCCCCTGCAGGCACAGCAGCGGCGGCAGGCACTCGGCCTCGCCGCGCTCGAGGATCAGCTGCGGGTTGCCCTCGGTCATCGCGTCGACGTCGGGCCAGTAGGCGTTGTGAGCGCTCACGAGATCCTCCCGTGGTCGCTTCAGCGCCATCTGGTAGCGGGCCAGCGGGTCGGTGACGCCGAAGGCGATCAGCACGAAGGCGCACGGGCAGGCCGGGGTCGCCGACCAGCGCGGATCGCTCGGACGCAGCGCAGCGAGCAGCAGTTGGTGTGCGCCACTCGAGAGTCCGAACCCGCCGATGCGGCCGGCGTCGATGTCGAAGCGCTCGGCGTTGTCGCGCAGCCAGCCCAGCGCCGCCGCGATGTCGGCGATCGGCTCGGGGTAGCGCGCGGCCGGCGCCATCGCGAACTCGATCGCCATCATCGCGATGCCGTTTGCCGCGAGGTGCTCGACGGAGGGCTCGTGCGTGAAGCGGTTGCCTCCGACCCAAGCGCCGCCGTGAACGGCGACAACCGCCGGGAAGGAGCCACCGGTGGTCGGCGTGTAGACCCGCGCATCGAGGCCGTCGCGGTAGCGCAAGTCGGTGCGCGTGACCGCGTCTGACGCCTCGCCGCTCATCGCCATCGCGCGATTCTTGCAATCCGCGCGCAGGGCCGGCGTCCGTGGGAAAGACGTCCCGCACCGGTGGCCCGCGGCAACCCGTTTGTCGCCGCAGGCCCGGCCCCGGCGGCGTAACCTTGCGCGATGGCGCTGGGCGATGAGAAGTACCTCCTGCTGACGACCTTTCGCCGCGACGGCACGCCGGTTGCGACGCCGGTCTGGTCGGTCCCGCTCGGTGACGAGCGGATCGCCTTCTGGACGAGCTCGGGCTCGGGCAAGGCCAAGCGGTTGGGGCACACCGAGCGGGTCACCGTGACGCCGTGTAACTCGCGCGGTCGCGTGAAGCCCGGCGCGGCCACCGTCGAGGCGACGGCGCGACTGGTCACCGGCGAGGAGCTCGACGAGATCCGCGAGCTGGTCAGGGCCAAATACGGCGTGATGACGCAGTTCACGAAGCTGCTCGCAACCGTCGTCACGACGCTGCGCGGGAACCGCATCCCCTACGGCGATCGCGGCGTCATCGTCACGCCCACGCCCGCGCCCGCGGTCTGAGCGCCCAAACCCTTCAGCCTCAGAAGAGGCTGCCCTGCGGCTGCGCTCGCGCGGCCGGACGGCGCTCACGCTGGGCAAGCTCGAGCGGGCGCTCGAAACGCGGCGGCGAGCCCGAGCGCGAGCGCCCGGCGGGCCGCACGAGCTCGCCAAGGCGGCTGCGCTCCTGCGCCGGCAGGTAGGCGCCCCGCTCGTAGAGCTCGCGGTAGCGCTCGGTGAGCTCGGGTCGTTCCTCCTGCAGCCACTCCATGAAGACCTCGCGCACGCCTGAGCGCAGGTGCAGGGCGATCGGCGTGACGTTGCGGGCGCCGGCCTCGCGCGCACGGCGGACGATCTCGCGCACCATCGCGGGGTCGTCGTTGATCCCGGGCATCAGCGGCGCGACCAGGACGCTGGTCGGGATGCCCGCGCGCGTCAGCTCGGCGACGGCCTCGAGGCGCGCCGCGGGATGCGGGGTGTGCGGCTCGGTCGCCCGCCAGGCGCGCTCATCGAGCGTCGGCACCGAAAGCGCGGCGCTGAAGAGGCCCTCGGCGGCCAACTCGCGCAGCAGGTCGATGTCGCGCAGCAGCAGCGGCGACTTGGTCAGGACCGAGCACGGCGTGCCACTCTCGAGCAGCGCCGTCCAGATGCCCGGCATCAGCCGGTAGCGCGCCTCGACCCACTGGTAGGGATCGGTGTTGGTGCCGAGAGCGACGTGCTCGTGGGTCCAGCTCGCTCGCGCGAGCTCGCGGCGCAGAACCTCCGGGGCGTTGACCTTGACGACGATCTCGCGCTCGAAGTCGCGGCCCGCGTCGAGGTCGAGGTAGCGATGCGTGGAGCGCGCGAAGCAGTAGACACAGGCGTGGGTGCAACCGCGGTAGGGGTTGACGGTCCAGCGGAAGGGCACGAGCGCGCGCTCCGGTACGCGGTTGAGCACCGACCGCGCGTTGACCTCGTAGAAGCGGATGTCGAGCGCCTCGGGCGCGTCGAAGCGGCGCACCACGGCTTCGTCGCGGTAGCCGGGTAGTCGCCGCTGCTCCTCCTCGCCCAGAGTCAGGTTCGCCCATCTCATACGAACATATGTTCGCATACTTCCCGGCGGATTGCAGTTTTGGAAACCCACCCCAACGGGTACATACGTTCAGGCAGTTTTTTCTGTCCTCTGCTGAGGTCAGGATGGTCAGACGGCTCGCGGACCAACAGGCCCCCCGGTTCCGAGCGAGAGAGAGCGTGGAAGGAGGGGCCATGGGAAGATCCCTGCCGTTTCATACGGTGAAGCGTGGTGCACCGGCGGTGTTCCACAACAACGACACGTGCGATGAGGGAAACCGCATCGAGCCCGTGAACTGGCGGGCTGGGGACGGTGGCCTGCCGCTGTGCCGGGAGTGCGTGCGCCGCAACCAAGCCGCACGCCCGCCGCGCATGCCGGTGCGCCCGCGCGAAGCCCTCGCCCGCCGCGCCGAGCACTGACCTTCACCGACATCCACCTGGCGCCGAGCTAGCCTGGGCTCTTGTGGGACGGGTCGGCGCATGCGCCGACCCTCGGGTGGGTGCATGCACCCACCCGGGCCAAATCAATCCCAGTTGTCTCCGAGCAGGCTCCGCAGGGGCTCGACCGCGGCCTCCACCGCCGCACGCTGCGCCGGCTCGAGCAGGCGCAGGCGCTCCGAGAGCCAGACGTTGCGCCGGGCGCGCACGGCGGCGAGCTTGCGGCTCCCGGCCGCCGTGATCGTCAGGCCGACGCGGCGGCGGTCGGTCTCTGAGCGCACACGCGCGATCAGCTGCGCGCGCTCGAGGCGGTCGATGAGGCCCGAGGCCGTCGGCGTGGCGATCCGCTCGCGCTCGGCGAGCTCACCGAGGCCGATCCCGGGGTTCTGGCTGATCACGAAGAGCAGCGTGACCTGCCCGCCGGTGACGCCCAGATGCGTCGTCTCCTTGCGCAGCTCGCGGCCGAGGCGCATGAGGATCGGCCGCAGCTCGTTGGCGAGCGCCGTTTCGGTGTCAGCCGGCGCGGGCAAGCAGACGCTCCACGCCCGAGAGCGTCTGGCTGGTGGCGGC
>DASXEZ010000152.1:0-113985 GCA_036489875.1 Solirubrobacteraceae bacterium
CTACGCCGCCTACGGCGACTCGCTGGCGCGGATCCTCGGCTTTCGCGGCTACGAGGTGACGCGCGAGTTCTACATCAACGACTTCGGCAGCCAGGTGACCAAGCTCGGCGAGTCGGTGCGAGCGCGTGCGCTCGGCGAGCCCGTGCCCGAGGACGGCTACCGCGGCGACTACGTGGCGACGCTCGTACCGGCCGATCGAGCGCGCGACCTCGACCTCGAGCGCTTGGCGTGGGAGGCCTGCGAGGCCTGTCTGGAGCTGATCCGCGAATCGCTCGAGCGCTTCGGCGTGCGCTTCGACGTCTGGTTCTCAGAACGCTCGCTGCACCGCGACCACAAGGTCGATCGGGTGCTCCTGGAGCTCGCGGAGCGCGGCGAGACCTACACCGACGACGGCGCGCTGTGGCTTCGCACGAGTGCTCGCGGCGACGATCGCGATCGGGTGCTCGTGCGCTCGAGCGGCGAGCACACCTACTTCACCTCCGACATCGCCTACCTCGAGGACAAGCTCGAGCGAGGCTTCGATCGGATCGTGTTCGTCTGGGGCGCCGACCACCACGGCTACATCGCCCGGGTCAAGGCTGGCTGCTCCGCGCTCGGCGGCAACCCCGACAACGTCGAGATGGTGATCGGCCAGTTCGTGCATCTCCTGGGTACCGAGGGACGTACCGCTATGTCCAAGCGTGAGGGCGAGTACGTCACGCTCGACGACCTCGTCGGCGAGATCGGCGTCGACGCGGCGCGCTACTTCCTGCTCGCGCGCTCGCACGATACGACCCTCGACCTCGACCTCGACCTCGCTGTCAGCCAGAGCAGCGACAACCCCGTCTACTACGTCCAGTACGCGCACGCGCGGATCGTCTCGATCCTCGACCGTGCGGGGGAGGAGCGCGTGGCGGCCGCGCTCGGGACGCTCGAGCCCGTCGAGCCGCTGCACCCCTCGGAGCGGGCGCTGATCAAGCGCCTGCTGGCGTTCCCCGGCGAGCTCGCGGAGGCGGCCGAGCGACGGGCGCCGCATCGTGTCGCCAGCTACGCGCTCGAGCTCGCCCAGGACTTCACCGCCTTCTACCGCGACTGCCACGTGCTCGGCGTCGAGCCCGAGGCGACCGAGTCGCTGCGGCTCGCGCTCTCGTTCGCCGCGCGCGAGGTGATCGCGCGAGCGCTCTTCCTGCTCGGGGTGAGTGCTCCGCGCTCGATGTGAGGGTGGTCGCCGACTCCCCGCTCGGGCGCGGCACGATCAGGGGTCGAAGTTCGCGAGGTCCGCGTCGAGGCGGGCGGCGTCGGCGGCGTTGAGGGTCGGGCCGGGGCTTGGGCCTCGCGGCGGGTTTCGCCGTCGCCAGCGCGGGAGCAGGACCGCGAGAAGGGCGATCGCGGCAAGGCCGCCGACGATCGGGAGCACGTAGAAGACGGTGTTGAAGCCGTGATTGGGAGGGAGGTCGAGGACGGCGTCGCCGTACTGGAGCACCAGCTGATGCTTGATCTGGGCGACGCTGAGCCCTTGGTTGATCAGCGAGACGATGTAGGCGCGCTCGTCGTCGGCGGCAGGCGACTCGGCCACCTCCAGGGGGATGTTGCACGTCACGCACATGACCTGCTGCTCGATCACGTGCAGCGTCGTCTTGGTCGGAACGCCCGCCAGAGCCGGTGCGGCGGCGAGCGCGAGGAGGGCAATCAGCGCCAGCGCTGCGCGCCTCACGTGCGCTCCGCGTGGGCGACCGCGGCCGTCAGCCAGCCCTCGCCGGGTACCTCTCCGCGCATCAGCGCCACGACCCGCATATGGCGGTCGAGCACGAACGTCTCGGGCAGAGCATCGGTGCCGTAGGCGCTGCCGAAGGAGCCGTTGATGTCGCGCAGGTTGGGGTAACTCAGGCCCTCCTGCGAGACGAACTGGAGCGCCTGCGAGCTGACGTCCTTGTAGTCGATGCCGACCACGGTGCCGGCGCCGGAGCGAGCCAGCGCCCGCTGCGCCCGCTCGATCAGTGGGGCCTCGTCCAGGCACGTATCGCACCACTTGGCCCAGAAGTTGATGACCACCACCTTGCCCCGCCAGCGCCGAAGCGAGGCGCGGCTCGTGCCGATGCGGTCGAGCACCGGGAGCGAGCGCGAGGCGTCAGGGGCCAGCAGCGGATGGTTGGTCGCGATCGCGTTGTCCAGCGCGCGACTCTCGCCCTGCTGGGTAAGTCCGTAGACCAGCAGGACCACCACCGCCGCGACGACGACGACAACGATCGACGGGCCGAGCTTGCGTCGCACCAGTCAAACCCTAGACCGCTACGATTCCCGGCGAGCTGGCGGGATTAGTTCATCGGTAGAACGCGAGCTTCCCAAGCTCGAGAGACGGGTTCGATTCCCGTATCCCGCTCTACAGTCCAGGCCTGCGTGTCGGCTCGCTCAGGCGGGCGCGTCCGCGCCCTCACAGCAGGCCTGCCTGGCGCAGCAGGGCGATCGCCGTCGAGCCGTCGCCGAGGTCAGGGATCGTGATGCTGTTCGGCTTCAGCTGGCCAAAAGGCGTCTCGGGTGCCACCGTGGTGACGCCGTCGTCGAGCGGGTACTCGTAGCTGATCGAGTGGGCGATGATCTCCTGTCCGGGCTTGCTGACGAGGTAGGCGAGGAATTTCTGCGCCAGCGCCTGCTGCTTCGAGGACGCAAGCACGCCGGCTCCGGAGACGTCGAGCACGTAGCCAGGGTCGCGCGGGGCGAAGTAGGCGAGTTTCGAGTGGATGTTGGATGTCCCGAGCTCCGCCTTCATGCGGTACCAGTAGTACTGGTTGATCACGCCGAAGGCGGCCGCGCCGCGATTGACCTCGTCGGCGATCGTCTCGTTGTCTGGATACACATGTCCGCCTGAGTTCGCCTTCATGCCCTCGAGCCATTTCACCGCTCGCGCCTTTCCGTAGGTGCGCGCCACCGAGGTCACGATCGGCTGGAAATCGGTCTCGCCCGCCGCGAAGGCGAGCTTCCCCTTGTAGCGCGCGTCGGCGAGCTGCAGCACGTGGGTCGGCAGGGCGCTGGCGCTGATCAGCTTCGGGTTGTAGATCAGCACGCTGACCCGCGCCGAGACGCCGACCCAGTCGCCCTTGGCCGAGTTGAATTTGCTCGGGGTGCGCGCAAGCGTGGACGGAGTGACGTGCGCGAGCAGACCTTTGCTCTGGAGGTATTCGAGCGCCGGCGAGTTCTCGGTGTAGATCAGGTCGGCCGGCGAGTGGGAGCCTTCGGTGGCTATCTGGTCTGCGAGCGTGTCCTCGTCGTCGTTGCGGACGTTGACGGTGATGCCGGTCGCCTTCTCGAACCCCATCACGAGCGACTCGGTGGTCTGCACGTGCTGGCCGCTGTAGAGGGTGATCGAACCGCCGCTGGCCGCAGCCGACGGCGCGCCGCAACCGATCGTCACCACGGCGGCCGCGAGCGCGAGCGACCCGCAGAGCACGGTGGCGAACAGGCGTCGCGCGGTGAGCATCGCGTGGAAGCTGGCGGCGTGGTTACGGGGTGCGGGCACGGTTGACTCCTTGTCGGGGCGGCGAGGGCTCATTGGGCAGCCCCGGGGCAGATTGCGTTGACCTTGCGTGCGGCGGTCTTGACGACCGCCTTCGCGGCCTTGTCGCCGTCGTGGCGAACGTAGGTCGCGTACGCCGACGCCAGCTGGTCGATGGCGCGCTTGAGCTGATGGTTGTCGGTGTGGAACCGGTGCAGCGGAAGGATTTGCGCCTGCGCGTAACCGACCGGGTCAGCGCCCGGGTCGGGCCCATTGCTGAGCACGGCGGATATCGAGATGCATGTGCGGCTGAGAGTCGTCGCTGTCCCTGGCGCTGCCGAGGACGAGGCGACCACCGAAAGTCCGAGCGCTGCTGTCAGCGAGAGCACCCCGACCAGCCAGGACAAACCTTGGCGTTGGTACCGGCTTCGGTAGCTGACCGGGCTTCTGCGGTTGCGACTCACGGCTCATGCCTCCTGTTGCCCGCTCGAGTGGGGCAAATTAGGGTGCCCTAACTAAGGGTACCCTAATTAGGACACCCTAAGACTGCTACCGCGCTCGGGAGGCGCCCATTCGCGGTATCCATCCACGCTCTCAAAGTGCGCAGCCCTGGGCGGCGGCGCCTCGATGATGGAGTCGCCACCGAGCAGTTCGGACAGCACGGCCCACGTCACAGACGCTGGTGGCCGCGGGCGATCGGGGTACGACCGGCCGCAACGACGAGCCGATCGCCGCTAGTAGAGCCCAGCCTTCTGGATCAGCGTCGCCACCTGCTGGTCGTTGCCGAGCTCGGAAGGTGTGAGCACGGCGTGGGAGATGCTCGCGATCGGTGGCAGGGCGCTGTTGGGCGTGACCGCGCGGCGAACGGGGTACTCGAAATCGTCGCTTCGGGCGATGATCTCCTGGCCTCGCCGGCTGACGAGGAAGGCGACGAAGCGCTCCGCGTCAGTCTTGTGCTTCGAGGATTTCAGCACCCCCGCGCCGGAGATGTTGGTGACCGATCCAGCGTCGGCGCTCGGGAAGTAGTAGAGGGCGCTGTGGGTGGCTTTCTTGCCGAACTCGTACCGCAGCCGGTACCAGTAGTACTGGTTGATGAGTCCGACGGCGACGTTGCCGCGGTTGACGGCCGCGGCGACGGACTCCTCGTCGACGTAGGTGACGGCGTTGCGACGCAGCCCCTGGAGCCAGGCGAGGGTCTTCGCACTGCCGTAGCGATAGAGCACCGAGCCGGCCAGCGGCGGAAAGTCAGCGTCGGTGGGGGCCACGCTGATCTTGCCCTTCCAGCGCGGCTGCGCCAGGTCGAGGATGGAATGGGGCAGCTGAGCCCGGGAGACGAGCGCCGGGTCAAAGACGAGCGCACCGACACGCAGCGCGACGCCTACCCAGTCGCCGTTCGGCGAGTCCTCCGAGCTCGGCACCTGGGAGAGGGTCGCGGCGGGCTCCGCGGCGAGCAGTCCACGCTGCTGGAGCGTCATCAGCTCCGGCGAGTTCTCGGAGAGGAAGATGTCGGCCGGGGAGTTGCTGCCCTCCTGCAGAATCTGGTCGGCAAGCACGATGCTGTCGCCAAGGCGGACGCGAACCGAGATGCCGGTCTGCTTCTCGAAGGCGGACACGAGCTCCGTCGTGAGCTGCGAATGTTGGCCGTTGTAGAGGATGAGCGACGCTCCTTGAGCACCACCGCCGCCACACCCTGCGGCTGTGGCGGCGAGGCCGGCGCAGACGGTCGCGGCGAGGAGACGAGCCAGGCGGCCGCGGCGCCGGCGTGGGCTCTGCTTCGGATCCGAGTGACGCACCGTGAGCACGAAAGCTCGCGAGGCCTCCCGTCCACCGAAGGTCGACAGCCCGGCACGTTTCATGGATGTAGTCATCGTCTGGCCCGCACGGTCGGCCCTGGGCAGGCTAGCGCAGCGCGGTGCTCCGAGACCGAGCTTGTCCGGTTTGCTCTCGCGCCAACTTGGCCACCATTTCGGAGGTTTCCCCGCGAGCCTAAGGTGCGCCTAAGTTCGCGGGACGCGTGCAGGGTGGCACTGAGTTGACGTGTAAGGTGCACCTAACACCATTGGGCTCCCGTGGCTCGGATGTCGCCGTTCTGCGCCGCGTAGGGGACGTCCAGGGGTGCTTGAACGGGCCGGAACGTATGGTCGCCGCAGCCGGTGTCGGCCCGGCGGGGTCGCCATCGCATGTCGAGTCAGCGACGAACCGGATCGACGACAGCGTGTGCCCAAGATGGCGCCCGAGATGACTGCGATGAGCTCAAATCGAATGAGATATCGACCCCCGAGTCCGGTCACCGCCAGCGTGAGATGCGGGCGCGGCTCGCGCCGATGGCAGCGACAGCGCTAGAGAGCGATCGCCTTCGCGAGGGCGGCGCCGAACATGCTCCCGCCGCCCGCCGGTCGCGACCGTGGCTGCTCCTCGGCGGCAGCGCCGCTGTCGCGGTCGTGCTCGCGCTGCCGCTCGTCTTCCTGTTCATCGAGGCCGCCGGCTCCGGCGTATCGACCGTCTCGAGTCTCATCTTCCGTTCGCTCACCGCGACGCTGCTGTGGAACACCGTGCAGCTGACGGCGGTCGTCACGCTGCTGTGCGCGATCATCGGCGTGGTACTCGCCTGGTTCGTCGAGCGCACCGACCTGCCGGGGCGCCGGATCTGGGCCGTGCTCGTGGTCATCCCGCTCGCGATCCCAGACTTCGTGGTCAGCTTTGGCTGGTCGTCGATATCAACGGCGATCACAGGCTTTCGCGGCGCCGTGCTGGTGATGACGCTCGCGGTCTACCCGCTGGTCTACCTGCCGGTGGCCGCGAGCTTCCGCAACGCCGATCCTGGCCAGGAGGAGGCGGCTCGCAGTCTCGGCGTGGGTCGCGTCAAGACCTTCGTGCGAATCACGCTTGGCCAGGCGCGCGGGGCGATCCTCGGTGGATGCCTGCTCGTCGCGCTGATCATGCTCTCTGAGTACGGCGCCTTCGAGATCCTTGGCTATCAGACATTCACGACCGAGATTTTCACCGAGTTCAGCGTCGCCTTCAATGTCCCGGCTGCCGCAGCGCTTTCGCTCGTGCTCGTCGTGCTGAGTCTGGTCGTCCTCTCTGCGGAGACGACCGCGCGGGGTCGGCTCCGGATAAGCCGCAGCGGGCCGCTCAGCCAACGTCAGCTACCGCCGCACCGGCTCGGCGCGATGAAGATCCCCGCGGTCATCGGCTTCACCGTTTTCGTCGGACTCGCGCTCGGCGTTCCCATCGGCGCCAGCATCTACTGGATCGACGCGGGCGGTCAGGCACTCCTGAGTGGCGTCTCGCTGCTGAGCGCGCTCGCGTCCACGGTGCTCTTCGCCGCTCCCGCCGCCGCGCTCGCGGTCCTGATGGCGCTACCCGTCGCGCTGCTCGCGATCCGCTACCCCAGCCGCGCCCATCATGCCCTCGAGCGTTCGACCTACCTCGTACTGGCGATGCCGAGCCTGATCGCCTTCGCCTTCTCGTATTTCAGCGAGCACTACGCCAACGGCTTCGCTTACCAGACCTCACCGATGCTGATCCTCGCCTACGCGATCATCTTCTTCCCGCTCGCGCTCGTGCCACTGCGGGCGTCGGTCGTCCAGGCGCCGGCGAGGCTCGAAGAGGTGGGGCGTTCGCTCGGGAAGGGTCAGATCGTCGTCTTCTGCCGCGTGACGCTGCCTCTGCTCGCGCCCGGACTCGCCGCGGGATTCTGCCTCGTGTTCCTCTCCGCCGTCACCGAGCTCACCGCCACGCTGATCCTCATCCCCACCGGAGTGCAGACGCTCTCGACACAGTTCTGGGCCTACGAGACCAATCTCTCCTACGCCCAGGCGGCGCCGTTCGCCCTGGCGCTGATCGCCATTGCGGCGGTCCCGAGCTATCTGCTCGGCCGCTTCTTCGACCGCGGACACTCCCGCGCACGAGTCGCGCTGTGACCGGCCTGCTGGCCAGCGACCTCTTCAAGAGCTTCGGCTCGCACCCCGTGCTGCGCGGGCTCGACATGGAGGCACGGTCCGGAACGTTCACCGCCATTCTGGGCGAGTCGGGCAGCGGCAAGACGACCCTGCTGCGTCTGCTCGCCGGCTTTGAGCGGCCCGATCGGGGCACGATCACGATCGGCGAGCGCATCGTCGACAGCTCGAGCCAGCACACTCGTCCCGAACTGCGCCACATCGGCTATGTGCCGCAGGAGGGCAGTCTGTTCCCGCACTTGACGGTCGAGTCCAACATCGGCTTCGGTCTGCCGCGCAAATTGCGCAAGGCACGAGCGAACGAACTGCTCGAGCTGGTCGGGCTCGCAGGGCTCGGGCGTCGCTATCCGCACGAGCTCTCGGGTGGTCAGCAGCAGCGGGTGGCGCTCGCTCGCGCGATGGCCATCGATCCGGAGATCGTGTTGCTTGACGAGCCGTTCGCCTCTCTGGACACGCACCTTCGTGTGTCGGTCCGTGACGAGGTGTCGGCGATCCTTCGCCGGGCAGGCACGACGGCGATCCTCGTCACCCACGATCAGGAGGAAGCGTTCTCGCTGGCCGACATGATCGCCGTCCTGCGCGGCGGCAAGATCGCGCAGTTCGCGACGCCGCAAGACATCTACACAACGCCGGTCGACGCGGACGTAGCGCGCTTCGTGGGGGACGCGAACCTGCTGGTCGGCCAGATGCGCGGCGACTGCGTAGAGACACCGCTCGGCACGCTTGCGGCGATCTGCCACGGCGAGCGGCCGGGCGACTCGGTCGCCGTCACCGTGCTCCTGCGTCCCGAGCAGATCCGCGTCGAGGTGGCTGAGCAGATCCAGGTCGACCCGCCGTCGGGCGCCAACGGGCTCAGCGGCCAGATCACACACGTGCGGTACCAGGGCCCCGACAAGATGCTCCGCATCGCGAATGGCGGGGAGCGACAGCTCGTTGCGCGCGCGCCCTCGAGCAGTCTGCTCGTGCCCGGCACTCGGGTCCGCTTCGCGATCGACGGGCCGGTGCTGGTCTGGCCGGCCGGTGGCTCCAAGCTCAGCGAGCCTGAAATGGTCGACGCTGCGAGCGCCCAGAGCGACGCCTGAGCGATCGATTCCTTCCGAGGATGCGACATGGCTGTCGCGCGCGCGGCACGCCAGATCGGCGCTCCGCGCGCGCTCAGCCGGCGCGCATCAGGAGACGGTAAGCGTCCCTACCATTCCGGCCTGGCGGTGACCCGGAACTGAGCAGTAGTAGGTGTACTTGCCCGCCGTCAGCTTGACGGTGAAGCTCTTCGTGCCGTGGTCGAAGACAGGAGTCTTGCCGAGGATCTTGTTCTTCGAGTTGATCAGCACGACGTCGTGAGACACCGGCGAGTTGTTGGTGAAAGCGATCGTCACCGAACCCGCTGAGGTCGTGATCTTGGTCTTGGTGTACTTGAGCAGACCGGAGCTGTTCGCGGCGATCGCGACCTTCGCCGACGCCGCGTGGGCGCTGACCGCTGCGGTCGCGGTGGCGCCGCCGGCGCTCACGAGCAGCAGCGCAGACACCGCGCCGGCCGCCGCGAAGCGCGAAACCTTCGCACTCATGGATGCAACCTCCCAGATTGGTGTTTTCGGGGCAGAAACACTCACGCGGGTCGCATCCCGGCGACTGATCTCCGCACCCACTCGTGGTGCGTATGAATGAGATGGCATCGCCATTTCCTCCAACCGGCCCCCACCGGCACACCGCTTCACAGGTTACCGCACGGGCTCTCGCTCCTTCCCGGCGCGCCCGCCTACAACGCCCTCGGATTCGACGATCTCAGCACTCCGGGGAGACTGCCCTCCGGGGTCGCGGACACCCCGGTGGAGAGGCCGTTGACGGCCGCTCGCCGTCACCTGAGGGACCGACGGCCGGGGCCTCAGCGGGAGGCCGAGCAGATTGATCCACGCAAACTCGAGCCGACGGGCACGCGGTCGGACCATCAGCGCCTCCACGGCCACGCCCGATAGGCTTTCTCGCCGTGGTACCTGCGCAAACCTCCGCGCCGGCTGACGCTGCTGCCGTCGACGCCGCTGCCCGGATTGTCGGCAACGTCGAGCAGGTGGTCGTCGGCAAGCACGATGAGATCGCGCTCGTATTCGCGGCGCTTATCTCCGGCGGGCACGTACTGCTCGAGGACGTTCCCGGGACGGCCAAGACGATCCTGGCGCGCGCGATCGCCCAGTCGGTCGGCGGAACGACATTCGCACGGATCCAGTGCACGCCTGATCTTCAGCCGACCGACATCACCGGGCTTTCCATCTTCGATCAGCGCACGCGCGAGTTCGAGTTCAGGCCGGGCCCGGTGTTCGCCAACGTCGTCCTCGTCGACGAGGTCAATCGTGCGATGCCTCGGACCCAGTCTGCGCTGCTTGAGGCGATGGGGGAGCGCCAGGTCACGGTCGACGGCGCAACGCGTCCGCTGCCTTCGCCGTTCCTGGTGATCGCCTCTGAGAATCCGATCGACCAGGAGGGCACGTTTCCGCTGCCCGAGGCGCAGTTGGATCGTTTCGCGTTGCGGGTGCGCCTGGGGTATCCGCTCGAGGACGAGGAGGTCTCGATCGTCGCCGCGCAGCGCCACGGGCATCCGATCGAGCATCTGCAGCCCGTCGTCGGGGCGGAGGAGTTCGGCGCCTTGCAGCATGCCGTCGAGGACGTCTACGTCGACGATCTGGTGCTGCGCTGGACGGTGCAACTCGTGCGTGCGACGCGCGAGGTCGAGGGGGTAGCGATCGGGGCGTCGGTACGCGGGAGCCTCACGCTGGAGCGGACCGCACGAGCGCTGGCGCTGCTAGACGGACGCGGCTACGTGATGCCCGAGGACATCGAGCGGCTCTTCGTGCCGGTGCTCGGCCATCGACTGTTGCTGACCGCGGCGTATGCCGCGGAGACTCGCGCCCTCACCCAGGACGAGGCGCTGGAGCAGATTCGCAAGCGCTGCCTGGAGCTCGCGCCGCCGCCAGCTCCCGCCTGGGAGCGGTGAGCCCGGCAGGCGGCGCGCGGCGCACGTTTGCGCTCGTGCCGCGGCGGCGATCGGCCGGGCTACCGTTCGGCGAGACACCGAGCCGACGGCGCGGCCGCGGTAGCGAGGTCATCGGGCAGCGCCTCTATGAGCCTGGCGATCCAGTCAGCACGATCGACTGGTTCGCCTCCGCGCGCCTTGCGACCACGAGCGGCCAGGACGTCTTCGTCGTGCGCGAGCACGCAGCCGACGAGGCCCCCCGGGTCGTGATCGTCATTGACCGCAGACCCGAGATGGGCCTCTACCCCTCGCCGCTGCCGTGGCTGCACAAGCCGGCGGCGCTACGCGAGGCGGCAGACGAGATCGCCGCCAGCGCATCAGCGGCGCGCGCCGACACGGCGGTGCTCGACTTCGCCGGTGGCGAGCCGTGGTGGCTGCCCCCCGGTCGGCGCGACCGTCGCTGGCTCATCGCGGAGCGTGAAGGCGGCGACACCCCGTTCGCGGCACCCCCCGACGTGCTTGATCGCTCGCTCGAGTTCCTGACGCAGCGCCGTCGCGACCTGCCATCGGGGAGCTTCGTCTTTGTCCTCTCCGATTTTCTGGGCACGCCGCCGTCGGCTACGGCCTGGCTTCGCGCGGTCGGCTACGGATGGGAGCCGGTGCCGGTGGTGATCCAGGATCCGATCTGGGAGCAGAGCTTCCCGGCGGTCGGTGGGGTCGGGTTGCCGATCGCTGACCCGCGCAGCGGTGCCGTCGCCCTGGTGCGGATGAGCCGGCGCCAGGCGGCCCGGCAGGCGGAGGAGAACGAGCGCCGGCTCGCGGGCTCGCTCGCCGAATGGGAGTCGCTCGGACTCCAGCCGTTGGTGTTGGGGACGAGCGAGCCCGATCGCGTGGACGCGGCGTTCATTCAGTGGGCGGAGGAGCGCAGGCGAAGCCGATGGGCGCGTTGAGCCGCATCGCCGCGACCAACGCTGTCCGAATCGCGACCGTTTGCGCGATTGTGGCCGCAGGCGCCGTCGTCGGCCTCCTCGCGCTCGGCCATTCCGTGTCGGTGCCAGCGATCGGAGCGAGCGCGCCCGTAGAGGTGACGGCGAGCTTCGATCCCACCGTTCCGCAGTTCGGCGATGCCATCAACGCGCGCGTCGTCATGGCGCTCGACCCGCGCCTCGTCCGCGCGAGCACGCTGAGGCTCGACGATGGCCTCGCGCCTCTCACGCAGCTGGGGCCGGTACGCACCTCGCGCTCGACGCAGGGCGGACTCGAGCTCGTGACCGTAACCGCTCCCGTTTCGTGCCTGAGTGCGTCATGTATCGCCAAGAGCGGAGTGGCGACGGTCAAGCTGCCGCGCGTTCAGGTGTCGGTGCAGGCGCGAGACGGACGCACGGCACGGGCGTCTGCTGCTTGGCCGACGCTCTCGGTGCGAGGTCGGGTGGACGCGTCCGATCTCAATGCGAGCTCGCCGCCGTTTCAAACGATCACCTCGCCGCCGGCGGCGAGGTACCGGATCGCCCCCGAGACGCTGGCGACCCTGCTCGAACTGCTCGCCGCGCTCTGCGCCGTCGGCGCGGTCGGACTCGCCGGTTGGCAGGCTCACCGCAGCGTCGCCGGTCACGTGCACCAACCCGATGGCTTGGAGGTCGCCCTGCGGCTGACCCGCGAGGCCGAGCGCCGCCCGGTTCCGGATCGCCGCCGCGCGCTCGCGCTGCTCGGCCGCGCACTTGGCCGCGACCAGCGCTCAGGCGCTGCACGCAGGCTTGCCTGGTCGGAGCCGGCTCCCGAGCCGGCGGAGCTCGAGGAGCTCGTCTCTGACATCGAGCAGGGAAGTCCGGGATGAGCTCAGGGATACCGCTCTCCGACGCGCGGGTTTTCCGCCCGCGCGCGATCACGACCACGGTCGTGCTCACCGCGCTCGCGGTTGCCGCGGCGGCCGGCGCGATGGGAGTCCTCCTTGCTTCCCGTTCCTCGCACTCGCAGACGCTCGTCCCGGTGTCGTCAAACGCGAACCTCGTGATCGTGCTCGACCTTTCGGCCAGCATCTCCTCAGACAGCTTTTCGCGTATCGGCGGCACACTGCAAGCGCTCTCGCGCACGAACGACCGAGTCGGCCTCGTCGTCTTCTCCGACAGCTCATACGAGGCGCTCCCGCCGGGCACGCCGGCTGCCGACCTCGTACCCCTGGTCCGTTACTTCACGCTGCCGAAGCAGGCCGAGCCCGGGTTCATGTCGTCCTTCCCCAGGAACCCCTGGGCGAACACCTTCACGGGCGGCACCGTCATCTCCTCTGGTCTGCAGACGGCGATCGATATTGCCGTAGCGCAGCGTCCGCGGGCCACGGTGATGCTGATCAGCGACCTCGACGACGATCCCAACGACCTGCCCACGCTCACGGCTGTGGCTGCGATTGCGCAGCACGACCGCGTCCCGATCCGCATCGTCGGCCTCAACCCGTCTCTCAGGGACATCCACTACTTCGCGACCGTCTTCGGGCGGAAGACGCCGATCGTCGAGGCTCCGACCCTCGAGCAGGCTGCGCCGCGAGCGCAGACCCCGTTCCCGTGGCTGCTCGTCGCGCTCGCTCTCGCCTGCGCCGCGCTGCTCGCGCTGCGGGAGGGCTGGGCGCCGCCGCTTGCCTGGAGGCGGTCGTCGTGACGGCGCTGCGTCTCGCCGCGATCGCGCTCCTCGCGGCGATTGCCGTCGTCGCCGCGCTGCTTGCCGCTGACGTGCGTTCGTGGCCGGTCGCGCTCGACCGCGGCGACGCGGCCTACGCGATCGCGCCGGAGCGCGCGCAGTGGACCCCCGCGACCCACCTCGGCGGTCTCGCTCAGACACTGCTTGGCACCGCTGACGATGTGGCGGCGCGCAGTGCGCTCCAGTCCTACAGGCAGGTGGCCGGCCTGCATGCTCAGCTGAACAACGAGCTCGGGGTCCAGACCCGACGCGTGGCGGCGAGCAACAAGCTCGCCGGTCCGGCGGACTCGACAGACCCGCAGGTGGCCACGCAGGCGCGAACCCTGCTCGGAATCCTGGCCTTCGACCGGGCCGCCGAGGGGTCCGGCGTCTCGCAGACCGAGACCGCCATCGCGGACTTCACCGACGCCATCCGCGTTGACCCGGGCAACACGGCGGCGAAATTCGACCTCGAGCTGCTGCTACGCCTTGGTGCGCCCCATGGGCAGCGGCACGGGACCGGGCTCGCCAACGGGTTTGGCAGGACCGGTCAGCTGGGCGCGTCGGGTGGCGTGCCGGGCAGCGGCTACTGATGACCTTCCTGACGCCGCTCGGCGGACTCGCCGCGCTCGCGGCACTGCTCCCGCTCGGCGTCGCGGCGTGGGGCCGGATCCGAAGCGCCGCTGTCGCGCGCCGGCTGGGGCTCGACCCCCCGCGGCGCTGGTCGGTCGGGCCGCGCAGCGCTGGGGCAGCAGTTGCGGTCGCGCTCCTCGGCCTCGCAGCAGCCCAACCCGCGTTCAGCGACCAGACCGCCGCAGGGACCCGAACCGGCGTTGCGGTCCTCTTCGTCGTCGACACGTCGCGGTCGATGGCGGCGTCGATGACCCCGAGCTCACCCACGCGGCTCGCTCGAGCGATCAATGAGGCGGTGAGGCTTCGCGCCGCGGTTCCCGACGTGGCGGCCGGGGTGGCCACGTTCACCGACCGCGTCCTGCCGGACCTGCTCCCGGTGCCCGATGTTGCGGGCTTCGACGCGGTCGTCCAGCGGGCGGTCACGATCGAGAACCCGCCGCCAATCACGCAATCCCTGCGCGCCACCAACTACGGAGCGCTCGACGAGATCGCAAGCGGCAACTACTTCGAGCCCAGCGTGACCCGCCGCGTCGTCGTATTTCTCACCGACGGCGAGAGCAACCCCTTCGACCCGGGCGCTCTCGCCAGCCATCTGGGCATCCAGAACGGCTACCGCTTCATCGCGATTCGCTTCTGGAACGGCAAGGAGGCGGTGTTCGATGCGAATGGACGCTCCGAGCCGGGCTACCATCCGGATGCCACCGGCAGCGTGCTGCTCTCCGGGCTCGCGGCGGCGCTCGGTGGGCGCTATTTCGAGGAGAGCGACGCCGGCAGCGCCACGTCCTACCTACGCCAGCTCGTCGGTCGCGCCCCGATCGGGCGCACGCGTCGGCTGCTTGGAGAGCGCGCGCTGGCGCCCTACGTAGCCGGCTTGGCGCTCGCCCTCCTGCTGGCCGTCGTACTTCCACGGGGTCTAGTGCGAAGACGTATACTCGCGCCCAGGAGATGAGAGGGCGACGCGCACTGGGTATGGCGCTGGCCGTGCTGGGGTTGGTTGGCTTGGGCCTCGGGACGGCTGGAGCTCAGTCGTCCTCCAGCGCCAACGTCGGTTGGGGGGGATTTGGTAATACCCCTGACAACAACCGCTACTCGCCGCTGACGCAGATCAACCCCGGCAACGTCAGCAGCCTCGGTCGCCTCTTCACCGTCGACTTCCAGTCACTGGACCCGACGGTTCGCCACGGGGAGCAGTCCTATCCGGTCGAGGCCAACGGGACGCTCTACATGACGACCAACAACGACAACGTATGGGCCCTCGATGCGACCACCGGTCAGGTCAAGTGGCATTGGGCGCCCAGCAATGAGGCCGTCTTCAGCGACTTCGGGCAGGTCGCCAACCGTGGTGTCGCGCTCTGCGACGGCCACGTCTTCGAGCTCACGCTCAATATGGACGTCGTCTCGCTCGACCCGTCCACCGGTGCGCTCCAGCGCGAGGTGCCGATCTCAGACGCCGTGCCCGATGCCGAGGTGGACTACGGGTACTCGGAGACCAGCGCGCCGATCTGTTCGCACCATCTCCTGGTTTTCGGCGCCGCCGGGTCTGAATATGGCGTCCGCGGCTTCGTCGAGGCCTACCACACCAGCAACCTCCGGCCCGCATGGTCGAACCCCTTCTGGAACATCCCCCCGCAGGGGACCGAGTGGCGCAAGTACGACGCGCTCGCCGGCGGCGGCGTCACCTGGACGCCGGTCACGATCGACCCGACCACCGACACGCTCTACTTCGGCACAGGGTCCGCGACGCCGCTCTATTTCCCGTCGGTGCGCCCCGGCTCAGATCCCCGCGCCGACGCGCTCATCGCGGTCAATCTGAAGACCGGGAAGATGGATTGGTGGCAGCAACAGCTGTCCTTCAACGAGTGGTCGTACGACACCGCCCAGCCGCCGGTCGTCTACACCGCCAAGATCAACGGCAAGCCAGAGCGGGTGGTCTCGGTCGCGACGATGGAGGGTCTCTGGTTCGCCTACGACGCCAAGACCGGACGCCCGATCTACCAACAGGTCAAGTTGCTCGACCACACCGAGCACCCGAATCTGCAGCCGGGCAAGCCGGTCACGGTCTACCCGGGCTCGATCGGCGGTTTCAACTACTCGCCGGCGTCCTTCGATCCGGGCACGGGTTACGTGTATGAGGCCGCCGCCGAGACCGCATCGGTGGAGCAGCAGGCGATCCTGACGCCGGCGCAGAAGAAGGACAAGTTCACGCTTGGGGACGTGTTCCTCGGACTCGGTAACGGCGACTTCGGGTCGACCCCGCCAGGCTGGAAGGACTACGGGTCGATCAGCGCCGTCAGCCTCGCGACCGGCGCTCCGGTGTGGAAGGACAACACTCCTCAGCCCGAGCGCGGGGGCGTCACGACGACGGCCAGCGGCCTCGGGATCGACGGCGGCGGGGACGGCGTTCTCCGAGTGTTCGACGCCAGCACCGGCAAGATCCTGTGGACCTTCCAGACCGGACACCAGATCGCCTCTGGCGCATCGATCTACTCCGTCAACGGCAAGGAGTACGTCGCCATCAGCGTCGGCGGCACGCCGACCTCATCGGGCGGCGGCCAGGCGACGCAACTGCAGGTGTTCGCGCTCGGCGGCTCTTCGCAGCAGTCATCCGCCCCCGTCATCCTGACGTTGGGCAAGCGCGCGGCAGCTCGGTCGCACGGCTCCGCCGCCACGCCACCCAGCCATGCGCAAGACCGCCACGCCGCGCACCCGGCGAGCGCCCCGGCCCAGGGCGTCGCCAAGATCCAGGTCCCGGCCGCGGTCGTCGTGGTCCCGTGGCAGGCCAACTCCTCCAACGTCCGCACGCTCACCGGTCGCCTGCTGTGGAACGGCAAGCCGGTGGTCGGCGCCGAGGTGACGGTCGACAGCTTCGCGGTGCCTCAGGCCACCGACGCACAGGGCCGCTTCTCCTACGACATCGACAACACCGTGGCCACGCGCCACGTGATCCATGTCACCGCCCTCTCGGGCGCCAAGATCGGCGGGAAGCCACTCAGCGCCGGGCAGAAGCGGGCCGTCTCCTCCGCGACCGGCGGCTTCACGAGCGCCTTTGCCGTCAGCGGACTGCACGCCACCGTCAAGGCTGATGGCGACGTCCTTCTGACCGGTACCGCGACGGACTCGACCAAGGCGGCGCCTCCGGCCGTCCGCCTGCTCACCTACGACCTGACCGGTCGGATCACCAACGCGGCCGGCCAGCCGGTCGCCGGCGCCGTCGTGATCACGCGCACGCAGGATCGCGACTTCTGGACGCGCTCGAACGCATCCAACGCCAAGGGCTACTACTCGTCGTTCTTCACGGCTTCGGATGAGACGAGCGACGACCCGGTGATGATCAGCGTGGGCGTCGCCCAAGGAACCACCTCCTATGGCGGGATCGCGGGGTCCAACGTGGCCTTCAAGCGCCTCGAGAGCTCGGAGCTGAACATCCAACTCGGGACCAACGCCGCCTACAAGATCGCCGCGCCGAAGCCGTTCGCGGCGGCCGTCTATTCCGGCCTCACGGTCGGTGTGACCGTGGGCGGCAAGGTCGTCGTGCCGCGGTCGGTGACCTGGCCCAACGCAAAGGGACAGTTCTCGATGGTGCTTCCGTCGTCTGTGCGCGGTCGCACGCTGAGTGTCTTCGAGAACCAGACGCAGGTGTTGTCGCGCTTCAGCGCCAACCCGGGCAGTGCGGTCGATCTCAAGTCCTGGCCGAGCGCGCTCCCGTCGACGGCACCCGTCGCCGTCGCCACGTTGACGGCACCGCGCGGCTGACCCCGCAAAGGGCCTCAGACCCAGCTGCGTCAGCTGCCGGGGCGTCGCGATCTACGTCGCTGCCGATCCCTATTTGGGCAACCCGGCCTGCTGGCGTGTAAGCGTTTCGTAAATATCGGCCCCCGCAGACGCAACATGCCCTGCAATCCCTGCCCTTCTGTCACCGCCAAACGCCCCCGTCGCAGCTCAAATCGCTCCCCAGCGGCCGCCGAAAACCACGAAATTGCAGGGCCTTTAGACGCGAACGGCACTGGTCGGCACCAGATGGCCTGCCGCGTAGGCCAGCACTCATCCTCCGGCGTCGCCACCCCCACCGGTCTGCTTGCAAATGTAGACTGCCGGTGAAATAGTCCCGACGTTGCTGGGGGCAGATCTGTCGGCTCGGAGAAGAGGGGTTTTGGTATGCGTCGTAGACGTCGTTGGTTGGTCGCAGGTTTCACCGGTGTTGCCGTAATTGGCGCCCTTGTTGCGGGCGCTTCTTCGTTGTTGGCGGCCTCGCCAACACCCATCACGCCGGTGCCGTATCTCTCGGATTCCGTGCTCGCCACTTATGCGGGCGACAACTGGGTCGAAAACGGTGGCGACGTTGAGAACGACCGCTACTCGACGCTGACCCAGATCACTCCCTCGAACGTCGGGTCCTTGACCCAGGCGTGGGAGACCAACCTCAATCTTTGCCCGACCGGCACAGCGTCGTGCGGCTCTGAAGAGGCGACGCCGGTCGAGTACGGCGGAACGATGTACATCCAGACGCCGCGCAACGGCATCTATGCACTGGATGCCACGACTGGTGCGGTCGACTGGAACTTCAACCCGCCCTACGCGACGTGGGATCCCGGGTTCCAGGCCGGCTCAGGCGGCAGGCAGCCCGGTGTCTCGGTTGCCGACGGGAAGGTGTTCGCCGGATTCGCGGACGGCAGCCTGGTTGCGCTGTCACCCACCACGGGCGCGCTCATCTGGCGGACGGTCGCCGGACCCTGGCAGGAGGGCATCAGACTGTCCTCGGCACCGCTGGTCTACAACGGCACCATCTACGAGCCCACGAGCGGTGGCGACGGCGGCAGCATCAGCACCTCGATCGAGGCGTTCAACGCCAAGGACGGCGCGCTGCTCTGGAGTTGGGGCACCATTCCGCAGGCCGGACAGGCCGGCGCGAACACCTGGTCGAACCTCAATGGCGGCGCGTACACAGGCAACCTCTACGGTGGTGGCGCGACGTGGCAGACGCCGTCGATTGACACCAAGGACGGCATCATGATCGTCGGGACCGGCAACCCCGTGCCGTGGAACACCCGCGGCCCGGGCGACAACCTCTACACGGACTCGATCGTCGGACTTGACATGAACACGGGTCAGCTCAAGTGGTACTACCAGACAGTCCGTCACGACCTCTGGGACTCGGACCTGCCGAACAACACGATCACGTACAACACGAAGTACAAGGGCAAGAAGATCACTGCCGTCGTGGACGTGGCCAAGTACGGCTGGACCTGGGAGCTGAACGCTAAGACGGGCAAGCCGATCGAGAAGGTCGACGAGGTGAAGGTGCCCCAGGACACGGCTACGGGCGTGAACACGGCCAAGACTCAGCCGATTCCGCAGACTCCCAACACGCTCTTCTTCCCAGCGATGAAGAACGGCAGCGGGCGTCTCTGCAGCTCGACGGATTACTGGGATGAGCCGACGACGACGCCGGACGGTCACCCACTCGTGTTCGGGTGCGACTTCGACCCGTATGACACGACGCAGTGGATCGTGACGCCATTCGAGAACATGGACTGGCCGTCGAGCTCCTACGACCCGCAGACGGGCGGATTCATCACGTGTGGCGACAACGGTCGCGAGTTCGGTCATGAGCAGATCCCGGCGGCGTCGGAGACGATCCGACCGGCGGGCGGAATTGGCGCCGGCGTCCTCAGCCTCGGCGGCAACATCCCGGCCACCAACACGGGTAACTTCTCGGCGTTGAACTTGACGACGAACAAGTTCGAGTTCCATCAGAAGTGGTCGGCGATCTGTTTCAGCGGCAGCGCCAACACGGCCAGCGGACTGACCTTTGTTGGTCACCTCGGTGAGGGCAGTGGCTCCACCGGCCAGGGTTACCTCGAGGCGGTTGACAGCAAGTCCGGCAAGTCGCTGTGGAACTCGCCGATCATGGGTGCCGAGGCGGCCGCTCCGCCGATCACCTACTCGGTGAACGGGAAGCAGTACGTCGCGGAGATCGTGGGTGGCGAGAGCCACGAGCAGCCAGACCCGACGAACGGGTACGGCAGCTACATCTACGCGTTCGCACTTCCGGCCAGCTAAGACTCACCAGAACAAGCATGTAGGACTTGCGGCGGCCGCGACAAGCGGCCGCCGCAAGTGTTTCCGGTGCCACCTGGCCGACGAGCCGCAGGTTCTACGACGGGACGTTCGGCGGGTTCGGGCTGCCGTGCCATCTCGTCAGCGTTGGGCTCACTGTGGTCGAGGAGCCCGGGGTGTGATCGCGATCGGGTGCTTCACGTGCGACGCTTTACGCCTGGGGCTCTGCGATGCGTCTGGGCTGCGCAGAAGCCCGCGCGTCCTACGACCGCCGCGGAGCGGGTCCGCCAGTCCAGTGCAGTGTTATCAGACCCGTCCCGCGAAAAAGCCCCAGTCAAAGCGCACGTGCGGGCGCGAGATCAACGCGCCCTCCGAGCTAGACGCCAACCAAGTGAAGTGAGCAAGGGCTCGAGGTTCAGCGTCACCGAGACGACTGTGGTGTGTAAGTCCCAGTCAACAGGCGTTTCTCAAGGTGAGCGCGTCGTCAGGCCTCACCGCGGCGCGGCCCAAGCCGCTACGGCCCTCGAGGTTTCCACAGCGCTCCCCCGAACCACTGCTGTGCTCGCAACTTCCGCCAGATCAAACCGCGAACGGCGGCGTGTTCGCCGCGCCGATTCGCTTACTCAGTGCTTGCAGTATTCGGCGGTGTACACCAAGCCGTAGGACAGCGACTTGCCGACCTTGTTCTTGATGATGGGGAAGATGTCAGTGAGCAGCGCCCAAGGCTTGCCGTTGACGCATCGCTCCGGTCCGGAGTGCTCGGTGCACTTTATTTCCGACGAGCCGAGACGGGCGCACGAGATCGTGAATTTGGTGCCGACCTTGAACGGGATGATTCGGAGCTTCTCCTCCGAGGCGGTCGCGACCCGCATGCCCGCTGTCGCCTGGGCGATCAGCGAATCCTGTGCGCCAGCCGCAACTGGTAGGAGTAGCGCTGCTGCGGCGATAGTTGCGGCGAGGCCGCTGATGCGCCGCTTGTGAGCCCCACCGCACGCGCCGCCGGCCGCCGGCCGCCATTTAGTGATGTCCATCACTGGTGGACAGACTATCACTGTAACAACCGATTAGCGCTACTAACGATCGGCTAGCGCAGGCGGAACGCCACCAACTCCGGGCGATCGTGTGGATGCTCGGGGATTCCGGCCCCGACGATCAGCATGTCGCCGGCCACGGCCGGGCAGCCGATGATCCCGTCGGGCAGCTTCCAGCTTTTGAGGATCCGGCCGGTGGCGGCGGACAGCGCGTAAACGGAGCCGGCGTAGGTCGACGTGAACACGACGTCGTTGGACACCGCGGCGCAGCCGAAGTCAGGTGAGGGCAGATGACGGTCCCAGAGCGCGCGTCCGGTCGCCGCGTCCAGCGCCACCATCTGGCCGCGCCCGCTCGCGGGGTCGATGCTGTCCACGTTTTGGCTCGCGATTGCGCTGCCCCAGCCGCAGAGGTCGACGTCAGGTACGAACAGGCGCCCGGCGGCGTAGGCCATCGGTGTCTCCACGCCGCCGAAGAGGCCTGGGCACACGGTCACGCGCCGTCGCGGCAGGGGCCCGGCATCGTTGCGGTGCAACCCCACCGGAGTGCTCCAGACACGACGCCGCGTCCGACGGTTCCAGGCGACCACGAGCCCCGCCTTGCCTGCCCCGAAAACCATGGGTGCGCCGTCGATCGTGGCTAGGATCGGCGTCGCCTCGAGATCGTAGTCGCGGATGTCGTGGGGGGTGACTTGGTCATGCCACAAGAGCCGGCCTGTGCGGGCGTCGAGGACGACAAGCGAGTCCGTGTAGGGGACGGGCCCGGGGAAGGCCGCGCCATTGGGGAAGCGCGGACTCCCGCCCCACGGCGTGGGATTCGCGGTGCCGGCGTACAGGCGTCCGTTCGCGTCGATCGACACCGGGTACCAGATTCCGCCCCCGCCGGCCTGCAACGGGTGGGGCCAAGGATGCTCGACCGTGTCGAACCGCCAGCGAACGCCGCCGGTACCAGCGTCGAGGGCATAGATCACGCCACGCCCGAGCGGGGCGTAGCCGACCGTGCCGAGGAACACTAGCCCCTTCCAGGCCACCGGCGCCACATTGATGAACTGCTGGGAGGCGCTCGTGAGAGCCCGTTTCCAGAGCAGCTGCCCGGTCGATGCCGACAATGCGAACGCGGCCGAATCTGTGGCGCCGTAGATGCGGTCGCCCTCGAGTGCCAGTCCGTTGGGGCCATCATTGATCGCGTTGAAGCGTCTGACCCAGAGCACCTTCCCGGTCGCTCGGTTGAGCGCGAAGACGTTACTGCGTAAATCCTCAACGTAGACGGTGTCACCGTCGATCAGCGGGGTGGTCGCAAAGAGGCCGTAGCGCTCGAGGGGGCCAGGGGGCGCAAAGCGCCAGTCGACGCCGAGGTCCTTTACGTTCGCTGCCGAAAGCCCGGGGCCGCTGGCGGCGCGTGCGCCCGAAAGGCTAGCCGCGGGTAGCGCCCAGGTGGCCGAGTCGTCACCCGCTGCGCTCACCGAGAGCACGCCCACGAGCGCTGCGACGAGGAAACAGGCCGCTACCCGGTACATGCGTCGGACGCTATAGTAGCGATATGAGATCCCGCCTCCTTGCACTACTCGCAGTGGTGGTCGCGGCGGTGGCGGTGGTTGCTCCAGCGCAAGCGGGTCAGGTCAGCCCGAAGGCGCCCAGCACGACCGCGCCCGACTTGATTTTCACTGTGAACGTCAAAATGACCAACACGGCTTTCAGCCTGTCCGTGCATAGCGGACCTCGCGGTGCCGACGCACGGTTTGTCATCCACAACGTCAGCAATAAGCCTCACACCTTTGCGGTCGGCAACGAGAAGTTCGATACAGGCGTGCAGACTGGCTTTCAAACTACGGTTGCGCCCGGCAAGCAGAAGATCTTGATCTTGTTCCTCGATATCCGAGGCAAGGTTCCGTACTTCCCGGGCCTGAAGTCAGACCGCAAGAACCGCGGCATGTATGGAGATTTCGACATCGGTCCGTGCACTCACATGGAGCAGATCACGGGCGTCGGCGAATGCTAGATCCGCGGCCTGCCGCGACAGACTGACGGACGTTCTTGGGTGCCCGGTCGCTTCGGCCGGGCACCGGCGCATCTGCTCGAGCGAGCGCGGCGGTGCAGGAGGACCCGGCGCTGTCGGGAGGCGGCGGGCCTCGTGACGACCCTTCTCCTTGAGCGTCCAGCGCCGTCCTGCGAGCGACGGCCAAAAAGCGTGGCCAGAACCCGGTGCGCGCGGTGTCGGGACACGCCGCGTGGCGCGGTGGCGCGACGATCGCGGTGGCGGGTACCTCCCCAAGCCAGCAGGCACGTCGTCTATCATTGGGATACATCGAAAGTCTTTGAGTCCCGGAGGCGGGGGTGAGTGGCCGGGGCCTTCGTCAGGAGGGATTGAGAACCAATGCGTATGAAAGTAATGCTCACCACGGCGCTCGCCGTAGCTGCCGCGACAGTGTTCGTGGTGGCCGCGCCGTTTGCGTCGGGGGCCACGTCCAAGGCGACGACCGCAAGCGGCTCGGTGAAGATCTCGACTCGCACGGTAGCGGGCCTCGGCAAGGTCCTCGTGAGCAGCACCGGCCGGACGCTTTACATGTTTGTGCCGGATAAGCAGAAGAAGGTCACGTGCGTATCAACCTGCGCCAAGATCTGGCCGCCCGTCTTCGGTTCAAAGGCCAAGGCTACGGGCGGCGCGAAGCAGTCGCTCATCGGCAGCGATAAGGATCCCGCCGGTGGTCGCGTGATCACCTACCACCACTGGCCGCTGTACCTCTACCTCGGCGACCCGAAGGCCGGTAGCGCCAACGGTCAGGCGCTGAACATGAACGGCGGACTCTGGTACGCGCTTTCCCCGGCCGGAGCGGTGATCAAGAAGAAGGTCTCCAAGGGCGGCGGCGGAGGCGGTGGAGGCGGCGGTACGACCACCACCACAAGCTCGACCACGACAGCGGGCGGCGGTACGACGACGACAAGTACGCAGACCTCCACCGGGACCGGCGCTTGCCCCGGAGGCGACGACGCGGACAACGACGGCGACCAGAACGCTGGCGGGCCGGACGACGGTGACGGCTGCATTTAGTAGGCACTGAGCGCTGTGTCGGGGGCGACTGCGTCCCCGGCACAGCGAGCAGGTAATCGACGATGCGTTTGAGACCGGGCGGGGGAGAGCGTTTCTTCCCCGCCCATCGCGTGGGCCGGGTCATTTCGGCTCGTCGCGTCGAGGGGGGCGCCGAGACGCTCACGGCCATCGAGCGCTCGACGTTCGTCGGAACTCTGGGCCGCCGAGCCTCGAAGCTACGCCGCAGGCGGGCCGGAGGCATCGAGAGGCGGGCTCGCGTTTCGATCGCTCTCGTGCTCGCGGCCGTCGCGCTGTACGGATGCGGAGCCGGCGGCGACCCCGGCCGCGAGGTGAAGAGCGCCGTGAACAAGACGCTGGCGGTGTCCTGGGGCCGCTATGAGCTGGGGCTCGGTAGCCAGCATCTGTTTCCGCCGACGATCACAGTCCAAGGCGGTCGCGCTGCCTACGACTTCCGAACCGGGCTGGGCTACGAGTTCCTGCAATTCCAGTCGCGGTCTGGCAGTTCCCAGACCCTCTACTACGATTATGAGCCGACGAGATTTCTGCTGGCCCCGGCGGTGACGGGCGCGCTACCCGCAGGAAAGGCCTGGATCTCCGCTCCGCTGACGGGCCCGGGCGCCCACCGTGTGCTCACCGCGCAGGCCGAGGGGCTCGCCCCGCTACTGCTGCTTGATGAGGTCGCGTGGGGCCCGCGAAACGTCTCAGCGGTGGGCACGCGCGTGGTCCAATCCGTGCCGACACAGGAGTACCGGGTCTCGGTGGACCTCGCCACAGCGCGGTCAGTCGCGACGAAGGCCGGGCGGAGGGGAATCGCAGCTGCAATCGAGCAGGAGCTCGAGGCGACCCCGTCCGGACAAGTTGCCGTTCTTGTCTGGGTGAACGGGCCCGGGTACGTCGGGAAGATCGAGTCGGAGGTGCCAGGCTCGGGACTTGGCACTGTGTCGTTCTGGTTCCTGAGCTATGTCAAGCCCTACACGGGCATCGGGCCGCCGGCGTCGCAGGTTGTGCCGCTCAACTCCCTCGCGCGCGACGGACGCTCCCTGTGGGCGATCGCTACCGGCTCATGAGGCGGTGAGTCGGCTGCCTCGCCTCAGACCTCGCTACCGGGGGTCGTGGCCGGGTAGGTCATCACGGGTCCCTCGACGAGCAGCCTGACTTCGTCGCCAGCCTTGTCGCCTGCGCCGTCGAAAGTCCTTGCGGTGACAGGGTGGCCCGGCGCACCGGCGAGCTCCAGGTGGACGACGGTGTCGGATCCGTAGAAACTCAGTCCGACGATCGTCGCCGCCACGCCGCTGCCGCCGGATGCCCTCTGGACGCGGATCTGCTCCGGCCTGATCATTACCTGCACCGGCCCGATGACTGCCTCGCCCCGAACACGGAGGGTGCCAAGAGGACAAACCACCGTGCCGGCCTGAGCCTCGCCGGACACGACCACGGCGTCGCCGACGAAGCGCGCGAGCTCGAGATCCGCGGGCGTGCGGTAAAGCGTCTCGGGGGCGGCGGTTTGGACCAACCGGCCGTCGCGCAGCACAGCGACCTCGCGTCCGGTCGACAGGGCCTCGGCTTGGTCGTGGGTGACGAGCACCGCGGTGGCGCCCGCGGCGGCGAGTGCGTCGAGCACCGCCGCGCGTGCTTCCCCGCGAAGCGCGGCGTCGAGCCCCGAGAAGGGCTCATCCAGGAGCACCAGCGCGGGGCGGGGCGCCAGTGCGCGCGCGAGCGCTACCCGCCGCTGCTCGCCGCCGGAGAGCTCATGCGGCCGCCGATCGGCGTAGCCGCGATCGAGGCCGACCAAGTCCAGCGCCTCGCTGATGCGACTGCCGCGTTTGCGCTCGCCACGCGGCAATCCGAACCCCACATTCTCGGCGACGGTGAGGTGCGGGAAGAGCGCGCCCTCCTGCGCCACATAGCCGATCGCCCGCTTGTCCGGCGGCACGTGGATGTCCCGGGAGTTGGTGACGATGCTCCCTCCGATGGAAACGACCCCCTCGTCGGCAGTGACGAAGCCCATCATGATCCGAAACAGCGTCGTCTTGCCACTTCCGGATGAGCCAAGGATCGCGGTGAGTGTGCCTTGCGGCACCGTGAGATCTAGGCCTGCGAGCACGGCTCGGTCGCCGTAGGACTTGCGCAGGTCGCGACACTCCAGCTCGGCCATCGTCAGCGGCCGGCCAGCGCCCGGACGCTGCCGAAGCGACTCATCAGGAGGTACGCAGCCGCCGCAGCGAGCGCCATGAGGACCGCCGCGAACGGCGCCGCCGCCGCGAACGCGACCGTCGAGCTGTTTGCATAGAACTCGGTCCCGAGCGTGTACATGTTCACCGGCAGGAGCACCTGCGTGGTCGAGAGATCACCGAGTGTGAACGCGAACACCAGCACGAGTGCGGCAACGAGGCCCGGCCGGGCAAGCGGCAGCGTCACGCGCCGAAAGCTCGCGAGCGCTCCCGATCCCAGCGACCGCGCCGACTCCTCAAGGGCCGGTTCCAGCTGGCCAAAGGTCGCGCGCAGCGCGACGACTGCGAATGGGGCGAACAGCACCGCCTCGGCGAACACGAGCAGCACAAAGCTGCCGTAGAGGAAATGCAGCCAGTGGCTCGCCAGGTATGCGAACGCGATGGCTCCGACGAGGTCCGGCAGGGCGAAGGAGAGGTACATGGCTCGCTCTAGCACCGTCACGGCGGCCCCTCGCCGGCGGACAGCCGCCACCGCAATCGGGAGCGAGAGCAGGACTCCGAGAACGGCCGCCGCGACACCGATCTCGACCGAGGTGACGGTTGCGGGGAACAGGTACGTCAGATTCCCGCTGGCGCCAGACAAAGCAGCCTGGCTGCTCTCTGCAAACCAGCGGATCAACATCCCGACCGGGATGCCGACGCCGACGGCGAGCACTGCCAGCATCAACACGATGACGGGAACCGTCGCCCGTCCAAGCTCGTAGCGGTCCGCCAAGCGCCGGGCCCCCTGACTCACGCGCGTGTAGTTGGCGTGACCTCGGAGCCTCGCCTCGCCGAACAGCAACACCACGCATAGAGCGATCGAGGCGAACGAGAGTGCGGCGGCGCCCGACGTGCTGAATCCGAGCTGGTATTGCGCGTATACGTCGAACGAGAAAGTCTGGAACTTCAGCCCCACGAAGGCGTCGAACTCGACCAACGCGTCGAGCACGATCAGGAGCATCCCGCCATAGATCGCCGGGCGCAGCTGTGGCAGTACGACCCGGAAGAAGGTCCCGCGGCCGCCGAGCCCGAGCGAGCGGCTTGTCTCCTCGAGCGCTGGGTCGAGGCCTCGAAGAGCCACGATGACGAGCAGGAACACAATCGGGTAGTAGCTGAACGCGATGATCCCCGCCGCTCCGACGAAGCCCTGGAACGACGGCCCGAAGTTAGCCCATGCGTAGCTCGTCACGAACGGCGGGATCGTTATCGGCGCCACGAACAGAACCGCCCACAGGCGCGGGGCGGGCACCGTTGTGCGCTCGACGAACCACGCGGCGCCGATTCCGATCACAGCGCAGATCGGCGTGGCTGCGCCTGCGACCTCGACGGAATGCCACAGAAGGGTCAACGTCGAGCTCGATCCGATCGCGTTCCCGGCGACGGAGAAGCCTCCCTGTGCCGCCTGAACGATCGTGACGATGATTGGGGTCGCCACCAGCAAGGCTGCGACCAAGCACGCCGCCAGCAACCCGCCCGGCGCGCCGAGGCGACGCCTCGCTGAGCGTCGTGTCACGCGTCGTCGGACGGAGCCCGCTCGGCAGGGCCGAGAAGCCTCTCCGTCATCGCTGCCGACCAGCCCCCGGGCGCATGATCGAAGTCGCCGTTCCTGCGTTCCCAGACCACGGCTTGCATCGGACCGGAGTCTATCCGCTGCCCGCGCGCAGCCAACCAGGCGTCAGGCCTCGAGCGCCCCACGGTGCCGGGCGATTTGCCGACTCGCGCGTATGCAGCATCAGTCCGCGTGCGCTCTGGACCGTGACTCGGCGGCGCGCTCAGGCGGTCAGTCTGGGCGCCGCAGGTAAGGCTCACGGCTCGCAGTGGCGGCGAGATGGTTGCTCGCGGGCTCGAGCCCTCCGTGATCTGCGATGACCCAGACGGTTTCCTCAAGGAGAAACGCGCCCTGGGCGTTTGACCCTAGGGCGGCAGCTGCGAGCACTGTGCCGCCGATCAGGTAGACGTCGCGGACAGCCCCGATCCGAAACAGCGCCCGCGTCTCGTCAAGCACGTCGCCGCTGCCGGCTCGCAGCACTGTGCGCAGGTTGTCGCGGATCGCAAGGGCAGCCACTGCCGCCGCGATGTTTTCGATCTCGTCGGAGGTCACACAGGCGATGGCACGGGCCCTTTCGAGCGACAGGCGGTGGAGCACCGCGCGGCTGCTGCCCCGACCGAGTACGACAGGGATGTTGTATTGCGTGGCGCGCCGGATGTTGTCGGCTTCGCGGTCGCGCTCTACGGCGACGACGGGAACTCCCAGTTCCTGAAGCATCATGCACAAGCGCAGCCCTACCTGGCCGAGCCCGACCACGACCACGTGGTCGCGGCGCGGCATCGCCCGCGGACCGATGATCGCCACGAGTCGACGGTCCAGCAGCCGATCGATGAGACCTGCGATGAACACGGCGGTGAAGGCCAGTCCCGCCAGCATCGTCGCCGCGGAGTACAGCTTGAGCCAGGACGGCCCGTCGTCAACGCGTGTGTTCGGACCGACGGTGACAATCGTCTTGGTGGCTGAATACACGGCGTTTGCGAACGATTCGTGCAGTTCAAGTCCCATGACCAGCGAGTCGAGGACGAGGATCAACGCGAACCCCATGAGTCCGGCCAGCACCGTCTTGGCGCTCAGTTCGTAGGGGTGGATGAGCGAGCTGATGTTGGCCCGCACGCGCTCGCGAGGGCTGGCAGCATGGATCGCCAGCGGTGCCGCGACTGGACCATCCGCTCCCGCGCGGATCGCCAGCATGCCGTCGCCCGTGCGCTGAGCCGAGACGATGTCGTCGCCGAGGCATGCCGCAGCCAGTGATGGAGCAACGATGTCTGCCATCGACATGACGCGGACGTTGGGAACGGCGCGCCGCAGTTCCGCGCCGAGGTCGCGGTTGTAGATCGTCACGATGAGGCGCACGCCGGGCCGCAGGTGCTCGACGACAAGGGCCAGGCGCAGGGAGACGCGGTCGTCGCGGGCGATGACCATCACAGAGTCGACCCCAGAGCGCAGCGCGGTCCGGATCTCGCCGTCGGCGGGGTCGGGAAGGTGGACGACGCTCGCCCCGGCTTGATCCAGGGCGCGCCGCGCGACATCGACCAGCGGCCCCTGACCGATGACCATGGTGAGCCGTGCGGTGCCTATGTCCTCGCCGGGCGCCATGGGTCAGCAAGTATCCGGCAGCGGCGGCGAGGCGCGCTAACTAGCCGGCCTTCGTCTGGATGAACAGTTCGCGGGTCCCGTCCCCGTTGCGTGCGAGCAGGGCGCTTGCGGCCGCATCAATCGTGGTCCTGGAACCGCGATGCTCTCGGCACGCGACACCGGGAGCGCGGCCGGACCGCAGCCTAGTTGAGGGTGAGCGAACCGCCTCCGACGACCAGGCTGTCGCCAGCATTGTCGTCGACGACAGCATCACAGTGGACGACCGCCTTGGCCGGGAAACGAACCGTCAAGCTCGTAGTCCCACCGGGCTGAAGCGGAGACGTCAGCCCCGACACCTCCGGAACCGAGATGGAGACCAAGAAGCTGTCCCCGGGCGTGTCCGTGTCGGTGACCACGAACGTGACCGTGCCACACGGCACGCTCGTCGGTGAGAGCGCGAGCCCTCCGACCGACTTCCCCAGCTGCACGTTCACGGTAGAGCTCGTGGGGTCCGTGCACGGCTCGAACAGGTAGAGCAAGCCCACGATGCGCCGTGCCTGGGCCTTGCCGACCGACGAAAACGCACGCGTCCCTTGGCCCTTGAGGGTCACGGCCAGCCTCGCGGAGCGCCGAGCGACAATCGTGCCAGTTCTCTTCGCGCCAATTCCAAAGTCCCGACGCACGTTCGTGCGGTTGAGGACCTTGAACACGACCGCACCCGTCGGGACGGAGTTGGGTGCGAAGGTGATTCGGGAGTTCGTGATCGTGACGGTGACCGTCGTCGGCGACCCGGCGGCCTGCGCCGTCGTGGACAGGGCGAGACCAACTCCCACCATCGAGACAAGCGCCCCGCACACTGCCGCTAGCGCAAGCCCACGACGCAGCCCAAGACGGTGCAGCGCCATCACGTCCAGCAGAGACCCCACCGCGTCCAGGCTACCGCAAGTCCAGGCCCTGGACTGGCGCCCCGAGTTCGTGGGGACCGACAATCGCCGCTCGTCCGAAACGCGGACGAGCTCTAGCCTCTATTCGGGCCTCGGGAGATCTTGAAAGCGGTTCGCTGCCAGGCGCGAGCGGCGCGACGGTCCGCGCGACGCAGGGCGTCGTCTCCGTGGACAAATGCCACCAGCCGCGATCGCAGAGCCTCACCGTGCTCGACGAACGCCTTGTTGGAGTCGATCGCGGAGTCGAATTCGGGGTCCGCTTTGGGCTCCGCGTCGCCCTCTTCGCGCAACTGAATCTCGCTCCCGAGGATCGTGCGCATACCGTCGAGAGCTCGGTCATGGCGCACGCCCAGTCTGTTGGCTCGCGCAGCCAGCAGCCCGGCCCGACGCTCGCAACCACAGAAGCAGGCCCAGATCACCGAACCGACATTACCCGCCGGAGCTGTCGCTTCAAACAGCCGACGCGGGGTCGATCTCGGCGAACTACTGGATCGCCGGTGCTCGCTGGCTGATGTCGCTGACGAAGCTCTGCAACGCCCGAATGCAGTCGTCGCGACGGTCGATGTAGATCTCGTGTCCTTGACCGTCGATCGGCACCAGCATGGCGTCCGGGATCAAGGCGGCGATTTGCCGCTGGTCTTCGACGGAGGTGGCAGCGCTGCGAGCGGGGGCGAGGATGAGGGTGGGGACTCCTACCTGCGGGAGCAGCGTGGCGACGTCGGTGGTGGAGATTATTCGGCTGTACTCGATCAGCGCGCTGGTGGACGCTCGCCCGAACTGCTCGATGGCCCACTCGAGCTGCCGTGGATCCGACGAGGGAAAGGTGCCCGGCTGCGAGAGCAGCCAACGCGCCCATCCCTCCGCCCCCAATTCGAGCAGAGCCGCTTGCCACGATCGATGATCGGCGGCGAAGAATCGCTGGGCCGCATCGCCGATGGTGGTCGGACAGGCGCACAGCGTGAGTGAGCGGAGCTTCGTCGGATGTCGCGCGCTGAGGCCGACGGCAAGCATTCCTCCCGTCGACTCGGCAACGAGATGCGTCGGGCCCGGCGAGACCCCGTCGATGAAGTCGGCGAGGTCGTCGACAAGAGCATCGAAGGACCAGTCGGCCTCGCCGCCGTCGCCCGAGCCGCCATGTCCCCGCAGATCGCGACGCACCACTCGGAATCTCCCCGCCAGCGGCGGTACCCAGTGGTACCAGAACTGGGAGTTGCGGCCGAACCCGTGCTGGATGAGGATCGTCTCGCTCGGTCTCCACGGATCCGTGAAGTCCTCGTCCTCGTAGTGAGTGGCGTAGCCGTGCGACTGGACGCTGGGCATGGGTCGGATCGTAGTCCGGCCGGGCCTTCGCCCTCTGCTCCTGACACCCGGAGCGCTCTAGCCGGCTCGCGCACACCGCGTGAGGCAGTCCGTTCGGCCGTCGGGCCCGGTGACCGAGTCGACGCTGGCGGTGCCTTGGAGCAGCCTCTCACTCCATCCAGTCGATGCTGTACCTGGGCCCGGCCTCGTGCATCGCGCGGAGCATCTCCTCTGTAACTGGTGGCGGTGGCCCGGACGGGTCCTCGACCTCCTGGTAGACCTCGCGGAACCACCCCTCCATGCCGGCGGGCGTGTACACGGCGACCATACGTGCCTGCTCGGGCCCCTTGTTGGTGTAGGAGTGCGCCATCCCGCGGGGGACGAAGATCGACTCCCCGGCCGTGAGCTCCAACTCGAGTTCGCCCGCCTTGAAGCTGATGCTGCCCGCCGTGATCGAGAAGAGCTCATCCTCGGCCAGGTGGCGGTGGACCGGCGGGCCGCCGCCGACGCCGCATAGACAGTCGAGCGCGAACATCGTGCCGCCGCTCTCCGCGCCCGTGACCAGGAAGGTGTACATGTCTCCAGGGCCCCACCAGGACCGCCCGCGCTCGGCCATCCGCGCGTGCACGATTGCCAAATCTCCAGCGCTCATCTCGCCTCCTCTGGGCTCAGGCTGATTTGCCGACTGCGGCGGGCTGCTAGCGGCCCCAGCCCGCTGGCGGATCGATCCGCCCCGCGGCGAAATTCCACGTCTCGCGCAGCTCCTCGCACAAACCGCCGTCGCCGAAACGCAGGTACACGATGCCCGTGAGCGTGACCTCCGCGCCCCCGTTGAGCATGTTGACCCAGAACTCCGCCGCTGCGTGCGCGCGGTCGGCGGCGACGATCGGCGCGCCGAAGCGCACGTGGACGTCGGATTGGCTTTCGGTCACCCCGCTCCAATAGGAGCGCACGCCCTCGCGGCCGGTGTGCGGACCGCTGAAAGGGTCGTCGCGGTACTCGGCATCCTCGGTGAAGAGCTCGGCCGCCGCGTCGGCGTCTCGATCCTCCCAGGCGCGGATGTAGCCGTCGATCCACTCTTGAACTGTCATTCCTTGTGCCTCCCCAGGCTCGTGAACCGACTGTACGGTCCTTCTGGACAACGCTACAGGAGCGCTTCACATCACGGGAAATGATGTGGTGGCCCGTTGGCTCGAGATACGCGCGCCCGCGCCTCGGTGGGCGCGCGCGTCCGCTTTTTCGCGTGACGCGCTGTGGAGAGGTCTCCAACTGGCCGGATGATCGAGCGGTCCCGGGCGAAACCGCCCGCGGTGGACGCATGTCTTTGGTCAGCCGTCGAAAGTCGGAGCACCCGTTTCAGACCCTGTTCTAGACGGCCGAGAACTGACATCGAACAGGGGTTGGCCGAGGGTGGTCACATCGTCGCCGCCGCAAACGTGGAGCCCACCTAAGTCGTGGGGGGATTACCGAAAGGATGCCTGTGAGGCCCAAGTCCATCAACGTCGTGCAGCTGATCTCGCAGCGGTCCCGGCTGGCTCGCTCGAGCTGGCTCGTGGGCGCGCTCGCGGGCGCTGCGCTACTGATCGCACCCGGGGCCTCGGCCCAGGCCGCGCTGATCAGCACCTCCGCTTGTAACAACGCGACGCTCAGTCAGCCGTTCGCGGCCTGGGGCGACACAACGTCCTACGAGATGGTGCCCGGAGGCGACTTCGAGGGCAGCCTCAGTGGCTGGAACCTCACTGGCGGCGCCCGTGAGGTTGCCGGAAGCGAGTCCTTCGCGGTCACCGGCAAGGGCTCGTCATCGATGTACCTACCGGCTGGCGCCAGCGTGCAGTCGCCGTTCAACTGCGTGAACGCCGCCTACCCGACATTCCGCTTCTTCGGCCGCAACGACGGCCTGCTCTCGACGGTGCTCGTCTCAGTCGTCTACAAGGGGCCGCTCGGCATCCAACTGGCCGTGCCGGTCGGGGCCGTGGCGCTCAGCGGCAACTGGTCGCCGAGTCTGCCGATGTTGACGGGATCGATCGCGACTGGCCTCGTCTCGGGGGGAACGACCCAGGTCGCGCTGCGATTCACCGCGCTGACGGGCGCCTCGCAGATCGACGACGTATTCATCGATCCCCGCTGCATGTAGCTGTCACCCGAGGCGCGCGCGCTCGGCTTTGAGGCCGGTCGCGCGCGCCGCAACCAACCCCCCTTCCGCCCGCGGACAGGGGGGTTTCGGCTTTCAAGAAGACCTCGTCGCGGGTCGATACACGAGCGAGAATGCTAGGACGTCCCACTGGCGACGAGCAGGCGCTACTCGCCGACACGCTCCAGCGACCCAATGAGGCGCTGAACAGCCGCGAGCGAATCGCCGAGACGCTCTCAAACGGCGGCTTCGCGCTCGCCGTAGCGGCGCTGTGGGTACTCGCGCCGCCGCACGCCATCCTGCTCGCCCCCGCCTTGGCCTGCGTGCCGATCCTCGTGCTCTCGATGCGGATCCGCATCGACACCCCGTTCGGCTTCACGCTACCCACGCAGCTGGCTTTCGTGCCGTTGCTGTTCGCGCTGCCGGTGGCCACCGTGCCGATCGCCGTGGCGGGCGCCGGCGTGCTCGCGAGGCTGCCCGACGTCGTCAAGGGGGATCTGCGACCGAGTCGGCTCGTGCACGCGGTGGGTAACGCCTGGTACTCGATCGGGCCGGTAGCCGTCTTCGCCCTGGCTCACACGGCGCCGGCTGACGCCGGCGCCGGTCTGCTGCTCGCTGCGCTTGCAGCACAGTTCGTTGTGGATTTCGCGGTATCGGGCTCGCGGTTTGCGATCTCGCGCAAGGCGAGCTTCGCCGAGCAGCTTCGCGATAGCTGGGTCTATGTCGTCGACGCCGCCCTCTCGGGCGTGGCCTTGCCCGTGGCCGAGCTGATCCACGCAGCGCCGATCGTCGCGCTCGCCCCGCTTCCCGCGATCGGGCTCGTGGCGCTCTTCGCGCGCGAGCGCCATCAGCGCCTGCAGTACCTGCTCGAGCTGAGCGAGGCCTACCGCGTGGCCCGCGACGAGGCGGTGGAGGCCTCGAACATGAAGTCGGCGTTCCTGGCCAACATGAGCCACGAGATCCGCACGCCGATGAACGGCGTGATCGGCATGAACGAGCTGCTGCTGGGGACGTCGCTTGACGAGGAGCAGCGTGGCTACGCCGAGCAGGTCGCGCGCTCCAGCGACCACATGGTCACGATCATCGACGACATCCTCGACATCGCCAAGATCGAGACCGGTCGCGTCGAGTTGACGCTCGCCGACTTCGATCTCGGCGAGGCGGTCGAGCGTGCCACGGCGCCAGCGCACCTCGAAGCCGTCGCGAAGGGGCTTGAGCTCGAGCTCAAACTCTCGGCGCAGCTGCCTCGCCGCGTCCATGGCGACGGCACACGCGTGCGCCAGGCGCTGATGAATCTCGTCAACAACGCCGTCAAGTTCACCGCCCGGGGCTCGATCGTCATTCGCGTCGGCGCTGTCGCCCCCGAGCGCATCCGCTTCGAGGTCAGCGACACCGGGATCGGCGTCGATCCCGGCCGGCTCGAACGGATGTTCGAACCGTTCATGCAGGCCGACGTCTCGATGACCCGCAACTACGGCGGCAACGGTCTAGGCCTCTCGATCGCGAAGGAGCTTGTCGAGCGAATGGGCGGGACGATCGGCGCCGACAGCGAGCTCGGGCGGGGCAGCACCTTCTGGTTCGAGCTGCCCCTACCGGCGGGTGCCGAGCAGGCCCCGAGCGTCGTTCGCCGTCGCGACGCTCACATGGCGCCGCGTCCCGCGAACGGTTTGCGCCCAGTCGTGCTCGTCGTCGAGGACAGTCCCGTCAACCGGGTCGTGGCGATCGGCGTCCTCGAGCGCTGCGGCTATCACGCGCACGCCGTCAACGACGGGCGCGAGGCGCTCGACGCGCTCTCCTCACGTCGCTACGACGCGGTGCTCATGGATTGCCAGATGCCGGAGATCGACGGCTACGAGGCCACCCGGGAGCTGCGTCGTCGCGAGGAGGGCATGCCCCGCACGCCGGTGATCGCGATGACCGCGCACGCGATGCACGGAGATCGCGACCGCTGTCTCGAGGCCGGGATGGACGATTACGTCACCAAGCCGGTGCGAGCGCAGACCCTGGCCGAGACGCTCGGGCGCTGGATCTCGGGCGCCGACTCGCGCGCCGCCGCCTGACGCTACGGGCCTGCCCCGGTTTCCGCCCGTCGTGTTCGTCGGCGGGCGTAAGCTTGGCTTCCGCCAAGTCCGACCGGAAGGGCCGCCATGAGCCTCATCGTGTTCCTGATCCTGCTGGCCGTCGCGGGCCTCGTGGTGTGCGCGGTTGCGCGGCTGCTGCTCCCCGGTCCTGACCCGATCGGGATCGGCATGACGATCGCGGTCGGTCTCGCCGGATCGTTCGCGGCGGGCCTCTTCTCCTGGTACGTGCTGCATCGTCATGGCGCGGGTCTGGTGCTGTCGGTCCTCTTCTCCATGGTGATCCTGTACCTGATGCGCCGCCGGGCAGCGCGGCGCTGAGCACAGAGACGCCGCGAGCCGCCCGGAGGGAAGGAGCCGGGCGGCTCGCAGCTTGCTGGGGCGGGTGAGCCGGGCCCGCCTACTTCTTCTTGAACTTGATGTGGATCGTGTGCTTGTGAGTAGTGAAGCTGCCGGTCGTGGCCGTGACCGTGATGGCCTGGCCGTGCTTCGCGGCCGTGGTCGCGAACTGCGGTAGCCCGACCGTCACGGTGCGGGTCTTACCGGCGGCGATCGTCACGGTCTTTGCTCCCTTGTTCCAGGAGCGGACCGTCAGGTGGATCGTCGTCTTGCAGCCACCGGCGACAACTGCCGGACAGGTCATCTTCACATGCAGCTTGCCGCCGCTGAAGGTCACCTTGTGGATGCTGGCGCCGATCTTCACGCTCGCCTGCTGCGCCGAGTTGGACTGCAGGTAGGTCACGTAGTTCGGCGTGGTCGTCGTGCTCGTACCAGCGGCACCACCGCTACCCGCGGCGCCGCCACTGCCACCGTTACCGGCAGTTGCGGGCGGTGAGGTGGCGAGGCCATCGGTGAGCGCTCCTACCAGCGAGCCCAGCACGGGCCCGGTGACCGGGACCGACTGCACCGATGGCAGGGTGCTCGCGAGCGTCGGCAGGACCGAGGCCAGGGTCGACGGCGTGACTCCGCTTGCGGAGTTCAGCGCGCCCGCGACGCCCTCGAGGGCGCTCGCTGCGGCGGCGGGCACATTCGGCGCCCCCGCGACGGTGTCCAGTGCCTGCGCGACCCCGCTCAGTGCTCCAGCGGGGATCGTCGCGTCAGCCGGCAGGTTTTGCAGCGACTCGAGCTCGCTGATGATCGTCTGCACGTCCTGTGAGCTGAGCGGGCTACCGGCCTGGCCCAGCAAGGCGGGAAGGTCCGCGCCAGTCAGGGCGGCGGCGATTTGCGCGAGCGCGCTGCCGACCGTCGGAATCACTCCGTTGGTGCCCGATACCGACTCGAGCTGGTCGATCAGGCCCTGGAGCTGGACGGCGGAGATGTTGCCGCCAAGCAGGCCGTCAGCGATCTCGGCGACCGTGGTCAGCACCGGTGTCAGCAGGGGCGTCTCGCCCGAAGCCTGACCGACGGCGGTGAGGATCGCGTTGATGTCGCCGGTCAGGTTCGGAACCGGTTGTCCGGCCTGGAGCGCTGCGAGGTCGCCCTGGAGCGCCTGGATCTGCGCCGGCGTGACGCCCGGCGCCGACGAGAGCGCCGTATTGAGAGCGGCGACGTTCACCGCCGGAATGGCCGGCAGGGTCGCGGCGCTGGCGCTGCTCGCCAGCGGCGCGGCCGCCAGCAGGCTGATGCCGGCGAGTGTCGCCACGGCCGCTGTCGCGCGGCGGCGAGTCCGCCGGAGCGGGTGTCCATCCTCGCCGCGTGGCGCGTTGTCGTCAGGTGGTCTGTGAGTGTTGGCGCGAATCATGTCCGTCCTCCGATTGTCGACTGCGCTTCTGCTGCTGTGATGTCCGTTCCGTCGGCGTTGTTGGCCAGGCTCAATCGGATGTCCAGGCCCGTCGGGCGCCGGAAGTTGCGCAGCGCGCCCGCGCGGCGGCTGGCGGATGCGCCACCGGCTACCGCGCGCCACGAGACGCTGCCGGTGCTGCAGCGGGTCCCGACCTTTGAGACCTTGAAGGTGCCGGCGATCGTGCTCGCGCCGCGCAACGCGCCGCTGAGCGTGTAGCGCAGGTGGTGCGCAGCCACACCCGACGCGGCTATGTGCCAGCCCTTCACCTTGCTTGTGACAGGGCGTGGCGAGATCGTGATCGAGTGACTCTGGCGTGCCGGGCAGGCGAGCACGAAGCGCAGGCGCACGGTGACACGCGCGTCCGTGCGCGTGCCGACCGAGACCGAGACGCGCGCGCCCGGCACCGAGGCCTCCGCCGCGTAGGTGCCCGCGGCGGGCCTGCGCACCGCGGTGGAGGCGTGCGTCGCGGCAGCCGCGGTCGCAGCGGCCGGCGCGGGTGCGGGCACCGTCGGGGCCGCCGGCGCGGCCGGGGGCGGGTTCGCCGCAACCACTGACTGAGCCCACGCGGAGACCGCAGCGGCCTGGGTGAACACGCTCGGGAAGTCCGGGTTGCAGAGCGGATCGCCGCGGCTGGTGATGCCGATCTCGACGGCGTTGCCGGCGGAGTCGGCGGCCACGAGCGGGCCGCCGCTGTCGCCGTGGCAGGTGGCAATGGCGAGGCTTGGAGCGTCGAGCGCGCAGAGCGAATTGCTGGGATCGAAGGGAACCCCGTCGATGTATTCCTCGTTGGTGCAGAAGCCCGAGCTCTGGACGACGCTCGCACCCCAGTAGAGCGCGGTCGGCGGCGAGGTCTCGCCGGAATACGTCGCCCCCCAGCCGGCCACGCTCACCGGCGTACCGGCATTGAGCAGCGAGGAGTCGCCGGCACCGGCCAGCCTGATCGCCGGCGCGGAGGTCGGTGAGCTGAGGATCAGCACGGCGACGTCGTTGTCGAGCGTCGCGGTGTTGAATTGCGGGTCGACCTCGACAGCGGAGACGTTGCTGACCTGGGAGGCGGTTGCGGTTGACCAGTCGGTCGCGCCGATGACGACCCGAAACGCGCTCGCAGGGTAGACGGCGCCCGTGGAGAGGTTCTCGGCGCAGTGCCCGGCGGTCAGCACCACCATCGGCGAGATCACGGTGCCCGAGCACGCCGTCGACTGCTGCACGTTCGCGACGAAGGCCATCCACGGCCAGGTACCGGCCGTCGCGGCGGTGCCGTCGACGACGGCGGCATGAGCGGACGGACCGCCCGTATGGTGCCGCTCGGCCTTAGCCGGCGCGTGTGCAGCTGCGACCTGCGGCGCGGCGGCCATGCACGCGACAAGGAGGGCGCAGGCGGCCGCCAGCGCCGCCGGCGCCACCCCTCGCGGTGCAAGCAGAGTTCGGCGCCGATGCTGCGGCACGGGGCTGAGATGACCCATGGCTCAGCCCGCCAGCGACTGAAGTCGCGTTGGCTCTTCCAGATCCGCCCGGGCCTCGGCGAGCCCGGGAATCCAGCGTCCGAGCGTCTCGCGTAGCGCGTCGGGGCGCATCGGCTTGCTGATCGCCGCGTCCATTCCGGCTGTCAGGCAGCGCGTCTCATCCTCGCCGCGTTCCAGTGCCGTCATCGCGATCACCGGGGTGTGTCGCCCGTACTCGCCGCGCCTTAGTCGCGCGGTTGCCTCATAGCCGTTCAGGCGCGGCATCTCGCAATCCATCAGGACAGCGTCGTAGTCCTTGAGCGCAAGCGCCTGGAGGGCGGCGGCGCCATCGGCGACAACGTCCACGTGGCAGTCGTAGCGGCGCAGCGCGCGCACAGCTGCGATCTGATTGATGTGGCTGTCCTCGGCGAGGAGAACCACCGGCGTGCGGCTGCGGCGAATGGGACGCGGGCGCCGCATCGTCGGCCGATCGAGCGGCGATCTCGGATCGGCGGCCGGCATTTCGAGCTCGAACCAGAACGTGCTGCCGCGTCGCGGCTCGCTCTCGGCGCAGAGCGTGCCGCCCATCAGCTCAACGAGCTCGCGGGCGATCGCCAGCCCCAGCCCGACACCGCCGTACTGGCGCGTGGTCGAGCGGTCGGCTTGTGCGAACGGCTCGAAGACGCTCTCCAGGGATTTGGACTCGATTCCCACCCCGGTATCGCTGACGGCGACGCGGACGCGCCAGCCGCCGGCGGCGCGCTCGGCTCCCACACGCACGATCACGGTGCCGTCATCGCTGAACTTGACCGCGTTTGAGACGAGCTTCGAAACCGCCCGACGGAGCTTCTGGCAGTCCCCGCGCACGAGCCGCGGCACCTCCGCTCCGATCACCACGCCGAAGTGAAGGTCCTTGGCCGCAGCGTCGACGCCGGCCGGCGCGCAGGCCTGGGTGAGCGCAGCTCGCAGGTCGAACGGCGCCACGGCGAGCGGGCTCGGGCCCGACTCGAGGGCCGCGATGTCGAGCACGTCCTCGACGATCGCCAGCATCTGCTCGCTCGAGCGTGCGATCTGGTCCGCGTATGAGCGCTGCTCGTCGCTCAGAGGGGTGCCGAGGAGCATCTCGTTCATGCCGATCACGCCCTGCATGGGCGTGCGCATCTCGTGACTCATCGTCGCCAGGAACGCCGACTTCAGATTCGAGGCCTCCACGGCCTGGTCGCGCGCCTGCGCCACCTGGGCGGTCGCGCGGTTGCGCTCGGTGACGTCCTGGCTCACGACGATCCGGCACTCCCGGCCCTCATAGAGCAGGTCGTCGCTGGACACCTCGACATCGATCACGGTCCCGTCCCTGCGCACGTGGCGCCAGGGGTCGGCCGCGCAGAAGCCGAGGTGCTCGCGGCCCCGCGCGGTGTCGAGAAAGTCGAACAGGGTGGGCACTGCGTCCGGGGCACGCAGATCGGTGATCTTCATCGCCAGGAACTCCTCGCGTGAGTAGCCGTAAGCGGCAAGCGCCGCGTTGCTGACCGCGAGGATCCGCAGGCTGTCGCGGTCGTAGACCCACATCGGCTCCGGGCTGTGGTCGAAGAGGAGTGCCAGCTGCAGTTCGCTTCCGCGCAGCGACTCGAGCGTCGCGCGCATGGTCGCGACCATGCGGCGGTCGGCGAGTATCGTCGCCGCCAATCTCACCGCAGCCAGCACGAGCACCCCCGCGGCGGCGCAGGTGACGAGGCCGCTGAGGTCGGCGGGCGAGAGCAGCCGGGCGATCACGACGCAGATCGCGAGCAGAGCCGAGAGCGGGATCCATGAGCTCCAGCGCGGCGCCGGACGCCACGACCCAAACGGTGTCGGGCCGCCGTCGTTGCCGGCCCCGCCGGTCCGCCCCATCGGGCGATCGTGTTGGGAGCTTCGGTCGAGTTCCGCGGCACGCAGCGGCTCCACCGCAGCAGGCGATGGCGCCGTCGTGAGCAGCTGCGGGAGGGCGCCATCGAGCTCGGCCCGCGTCTGCACCAACGCGCGTTCCAGCGCGGCGAGCAGGTGGGCGGCGACGCGAAGGTCGTTGCCCTGCGCTCGCTGCTCGAGCTCCGCCGCGATCGGGGCCATCAGAGCAGCACCGGCGTCGAGACTCGCGCTGTGCAGGTGGGCAGCGCACGCGGCGACGCTTGCCGGACGGTCTTCGCGAATCGCGCGTTCAAGCCGCACGATCGCAACCTCGGCCTGCGCGAGGAAGGTCTCCTGGGGTGCTTGGCCCGGATCGATGTGGTCCATCTCGTAACTCCGTGGGTCGTGGGGGGCTGGCGTTTTCCAGAGCCGCCCTACGCAGGGGTTGTTACGAGCCCTAGAACAAGTGCTTAGTCCGGTTGCGCGGGGTCCCCGTCAGGGGTAATCGACATCTGTGGCATCCATCAGCGCCCGCTCGCAGCCGAGGCATAGCCACGAAGTGGGGGGGCAGGCGGCCGCAGCGGCACAGGCGCGACTCGACCCGGAGCCGCCCGCGCCGGGGGGAGAGGAATCAGATGAGCGCCTCGTCGAGCGCTGCCGTCAGGGCAGCGAGGCCGCATTCGAAGCCCTCGTTCACCGCCATGAGCGTGCTCTGCGCCGCCACTGCGAGGCGATGGTGGGGCAGGCGGCGGCAAGCGATGCCACGCAGGAGGCGTTCCTCTCGGCCTGGAGCGCGATTCGCGGCGGGGCCGAGGTGCGGCTGCTGCGCCCGTGGCTCTTCACGATCGCCCACCGCAAGGCGCTCGGGCTCCTGCGCGAGCGCCGGCGTGCCCCGGCCGAGTTTCTGGAGGACTCCCTCAGCAACGGCGTCTCCTCGGCCGACCAGGCTCAGCGCACCGCACAGGCGCGGGAGACCCTTGCGGTGCTCGCGGCGCTACCCGAGGCTCAGCGCGAGGCGCTGCTCGGAGTCGCTGTCCACGGGCGAAGCGGGCGGCAAGTGGCCCGTCAGCTCGGTGTCAGCGAGTCGACGGCGCGGCAGCTGGTGTTTCGGGCGCGGGCGAGCCTGCGTGCCGGTGCCGCGGTCTGCGTGGGTCCGCCGCTCCTCGTCCTGCGTTTCATGCGCCGGCTGCTCGATACGGCAAGGCGCATGGGCGGCTCGGCGCGTGCCGGCAGTGGTTGGGAGCAGGTCGTGACGACTGCCAAGGTCGCAGCCGTCGGCGTGCTCGGTGCGGCGGCGGTCGGCGCCGGCACGCTGCATCTCGGGGGGAGCGCTCCACACAGATCGGCGCCGAGCGGCGCGGGCCGCGCAGCGCAAATTCCGGCGGCGGTGACGGCGAGCTCGAAACCCACAGTGACCCCCCTGTCGGGCGCTGCAGCAAGTTCGCCGTTGCGCTCAGAGCGCACGCAACCCCTCGAACCGAAGTCCACGGGCGGCTCGCGTCGATCGCCCCTGGCGCCGGAGCGGCTCGCGCACGACACCGGCGGCGGCTCACTCCTCAGCGGCGGCAATAGGCCGGGCGCCGGCGGCGGGTCTTCCTCCACTGCGCCGGCCGTTGCAACGACCGTGACGGCCGCCGGCAGTCGTGCCGGTGCGAAGGTGAGCGCTTCCGCTTCGGGACTCCTTGGCGCGACGAGCGCCACGACGACGGGCGCTCAGGCGCTTGGATCCCAGATCGTGACGCTCGGGACTGCGGGGGCCGGCGCGGTGGGGCCCACCGTCGCGGCCACCGTGGGGACCGTCCGCAAGGTTGTCGGGCACACCATCTCGAGCGCCGGCAAGACCGGCGTGGCAGCCACCCGTGCGCTCGGCGTTGGCGGCGCTCGCTCCGGCGGGCAGACTCAGCAGCCGGACGCCGGAGCGGCGACCTCGCCGGCGCCGTCGGCCGGGTCGGACCTCGGCCAGGCGGCCGGCGACACCGTCCAGAGCGTCGCCAGCGGCGCCTCGACGGCGCTGGCGTCAACCACGGGCGCCGCCACCTCGACCGTCACCCAGACCGTGGGCGCGGTCACGAGCACCGCCGCAGCCGACACCAGTCAGGTGGCGGTGGGGGCGACCGGCGCGGTCTCCACGCTCGTGAAGCAACTCACGGGCGGCTGATCCGCGAGGCGTCAGTTGCGGGCGCCGGCCCCGGCGGCGTCCGACACCCCGGGTCGATTCTGCCAGCCGCGCTCGAGCATCTCGGCGAAGGTCTCACTGGACTGCGCCCCCGACACGCCGAGCGCGCGATCGACGACGAAGAAGGGGACGCCGCCGATGCCGAAGCTCGATGCCGTCCGCTCCTCCTCCCTGACCTCCGCGGCGAAGCGATCGCCGCCCAGCAGCTCGGAGACCTCCTCGGCCGGCAGCCCCGACTCGACCGCGAGGCGCTCGAGCGTCGCGGTGTCCCCGATCGGCTCGCCCTGGACGTGGTAGGCGTCCATCAGGCGCTCCTTGAGTTCGCCCTGGCGGCCGTGGCCGGCTGCCAGATGCAGGAGTCGGTGAGCGTTGAAGGTGTTGCCGCTGCGCGCGATGTCCTGGCGAAATCCGATCCCGTCCGCGGTACCGAGGTCGGTCACGCGCTGCTGCATCGCCAGCGCCTGCTCGCGGGTCACGTTCAGCTTGCGTGAGAGGTGAGTGGCCAGATCGACGTCGCGCTGCGCGGGAGCCTCGGGGTCCAGTTCGAAGCTCCGCCAGATGACCTCGACCTCGTCGCGGTGCTCGAACCCGGCCAGCGCGCTCTCGAAGCGGCGCTTGCCGAGATAGCACCACGGACACACCACGTCAGACCAGATCTCGACTTTCACCGGGGGCTCCTTCCAGCTCCTCAGAGCACGTTATTCATTGCGCGCGCAAGCAAACCCAGGTTATCAGCAGGTCGCTCGGGGATCGGGCGGCCCGGGCAGGCATCGGGACTTCGCTACCGTCTCGCAAACGAACCGAAACGCTCGACGATCAACGGAGAAGACATGGCAGAAACGCTCGAAGGCCGCCCTCAGGACATCATCGCCGCCAAGAACTACGCCCACGTGTCGATCCCGCGTGAGGACGGCACGGTCCAGACCGTGATCGTCTGGGCGGACGCCGCCGACGGCAAGGTGACTCTCAACAGCGCCGAGGGGCGGACCTGGCCTGAGAATCTGCGCAAGGCCGGAACCGCGACGGTGACCGTGATGGCCGACAACGACCCCTACGAGTGGGTCTCGGTCACGGGGCGCCTCTCCGAGGACACACACGAGGGCGCCGACGCGCACATCGACTCTTTCGCCAAGAAGTACCTCGACGCTGACAGCTATCCCTACCGCCAGCCCGGCGAGCAGCGGATCAAGTTCGTGCTCACGCCGGAGCGTGTGCACTACCAGCCGCCGATGCACTGAGCGCGGCTGGTTGGCGCGGCGCGGCACCCAAGCCGCGCCGCGACCGCCGTCCCTTGCGCTCAGGCTTGCGATACTTACGGGCGCGCGATGACCCCACCACGCAAGCGACAGGTCAGGCTGGTCGTGTGCCTCACCCTGGCGGTGCTGCTGGCCAGCGGTCTGATCTACACGAGCTTCGCCGCGTCGGACCCGGCCCTGACGCCCAGTCAGCTGCTGCATCAGACGACCCCGGGCCGAAACGTCCAGCTCACGGGCACCGTGATCAAGGACACCGTGCGCGACCAGCGCAACGGCGTCGTCGACTTCCGCTTGGCCGACCGCGCCGGAGATGGCGTCTCGGTCGGCGTCGTCTACAGCGGCAGCGTCCCCGCCGCCTTCGCGGCGGGGCGCGAGCTGATCGTCACCGGTGAGCTGCGCCACGGAGCCTTCCGTGCCCAGCCGGGCTCGATGATCACGAAGTGCCCCTCGAAGTACTCCGCCGCGCCGAGCGGTACGGCGTGAGCGGCGCCAGCGGCTGATGGCCTTCGCCGGGCACATCGTGCTGGTGGTGGCACTGGCGGTGTGCGTGTACGGAATCGCCGCCGCCCTCTACGGAGTCCGCCACGGCCGTCGCGACTGGGTCGATTCGGCGCGCCGTTCGATCTACTGCCTGGCGCTGGTGCTGACGCTGGCGATGGTGATCCTCGAGATCGCTTTCGTCCGCAACGACTTCGCCTACGCCGCGGTGGCCAACACCTCGAGCACGACGACGCCGCTGCTCTACCGAGTCGCCGCGATGTGGTCCTCGCAGGAGGGGTCGCTGCTCTTGTGGGTCTGGCTGCTGTCGCTGTGGGCAAGCCTCGCCACCTACATGACTCGCAACCGCCTGCGCGACATCGTTCCCTACGCCACCAGTGTCCTGCTCGGCTTCGGTGCCTTCTTCACCGCATTGCTGGTGTTCTACGACTCGCCCTTCGGCCAGGTCAGCCCCGTGCCCAAGGATGGGGCGGGCCTCGATCCGCTGCTGCGCAACCCGAGCATGCTGATCCACCCGCCGATGCTCTATTCGGGCTACACCTTCTTCACGATCCCCTTCGCCTTCGCGGTCGGGGCTCTGATCGTGCGACGCGTCGATGCCGACTGGATCCGGGTCACCCGACGCTTTGCCCTGGCGTCGTGGCTGTTTCTGGGCATCGGCATCCTGCTCGGCGCCCGCTGGTCCTACTACGAGCTCGGCTGGGGCGGCTACTGGGGCTGGGATCCGGTCGAGAACGCGGCGCTGATGCCGTGGCTGATCAGCACCGCCTTCCTGCACTCGGTGATGATCCAGGAGAAGCGGGGGATGCTGAAGATCTGGAACGCCTCGCTGGTGCTCGGGGCCAGCACGCTGGCGATCGTCGGCACCTTCCTCGTTCGCTCCGGCGTGCTCGACTCGATCCATGCCTTCACCGGCGGCGGGCTGGGGGTGCCCTTCGTCACGTTGATCGGCGTGATGGCGGCCGGCTCGATCTACCTGGTCGTGAGCCGGCGCGACGTCCTCCGTAGCGAGCATCGGCTCGATTCGCTCCTCTCCCGCGAGGCTGCCTTCCTGCTCAACAACGTGTTGCTCGTCGGCCTGTGCTTCGTGATCTTCTGGGGCACCTTCTTCCCGCTGATCTCAAAGGCCGTTACCGGCACATCGGCCGAGGTGGGGCCGCCGTGGTTTGACCGCTACACGGTGCCGTTGGCCCTCGTCCTCGTCCTGCTCAGCGGCATCGGACCCGTGATCGCGTGGCGACGCGCGACACTCGCCAACGCGCGACGCAACTTCCTGCTGCCGCTCGCCGCCGCCGCCGCGATGGCGGTGGCGGCCTACACCTTCGTCCCCATCGGCGGCTCGATCCCGACGGTGCTGCTCTTCTGCGCCGCGGTGTTCGCGTGCGCGAGCGTGGGACAGGAATTCTGGCGCGGCGTGCGGGCGCGCCGTGCGATGTCCAAGGAGGCGCCCCCGGTGGCGCTGGTCTCGATGGTGCGCCGCAACCGCCGACGCTACGGCGGCTACATCGTCCACGTCGGCATCGCCGTGCTCTTCATCGGCGTCGCGGCGTCGGCCACCTTCCAGCACGAGCAGGAGCCCAACCTCCAGGTCGGCCAGTCGGTGCGCGTCGGCGCCTACGTGATGAAGTACGTGAAGGCGACGGGCGCGGTGGTCAAGGACCCCAGCCATACCGGCGCGACGATGACGCTGGGGGCGGTGCTCCGCGTCAGCCGCGGCGGCCACTACGTCGCCACGCTGCGTCCGAGCGCCGATTACTACCCGACCTTTCCGATTGCCTCCGGTCAGGTGGTCGCGGATCTCATCTCCGGCGACGCCGTCCAGCAGGTCGGGCTGAAGTCGAGCTGGCGGCGGGATCTGTGGGCCGCGATCAAGCCGCTCGGCACGACGCTGCCGGCGCTCGGCGTGCAGCTCCCGGAGGCGGAGCTGGTGGCGCGGGCGGACGCCTCGATCCTGCCGTCGACCAGGCAGGAGGACCAGCTGAAGATCGCCTACGCGGAGCTATCGGTGATCGTCAACCAGTACCTCAAGCATCCGCCACCCGCATCGTTCACCCTGATCGCCTCGCCGCTGGTGATGTGGATCTGGGTCGGGGGGCTGATCGTGCTCCTCGGCGGGCTGACGGCGCTGTGGCCGCCGCCGGCGGCGCTGCGGCGGCGCCTGCGGGCCGGCTACTTCGCGCGCGTGGCGCAGGAGCTCGGCCGCGCGTAGACGCGGGAGCCGGCGATGACCCCGTTGCTGGCGGCGCTGCTGATCGCGGCGCTGCTCGCCGTCGTGCTCTGGGCTCTCAGCGGACCGTTTCGAGCTCGCGCCGGCGCTGGCGAGGAGAAGCCGGGGGAGTCCGACGAGCGCCGTGCGCTCGAGAGCGCGCGAGAGGGCAAGTACGCCGAGATCCGCGACAACGAGACCGATTTCCGCACGGGCAAGCTGTCGGAGGAGGATTTCCGCGCGCTCGATCGCCAGCTGCGGGCCGAGGCGGTCGAGATCCTGCGCGACCTCGACAGCCTGCTCGGGCGTGGTCCCGGTGCCGCCGACTAGGCGATCGCGCGGCGACCGTCTAGACTTTTCGCCATGCAGGCTGTCTTCTCAACGATCCAGGTCATCATCTGCGTGATCCTGGTGCTGCTGATCCTCATGCACTCGGGCAAGGATTCAGGGCTCTCGGGTGCCTTCGGCGTCGGTACCGGCACCGGAGCCCTCGGCGGCGGGTCGCTGGTCGAGCGCAACCTGAACCGTTGGACGATCTTCTTCGCGCTCCTGTTCGTCGGGAACACGATCCTGCTCCTCAAGCATCCCTGGGGCGGCTCGGGCTGAGAGCCCGCCGACCGCTCGCGCGTACGCGAGCGGCGCAGTCGCGCGGTTCCCGTTGCGCCCGAAGGGCGCCATGAACAGCTGCCGCCGCGCTGCTCGCGGCGGCACGCTCAGCCGGCGGCGGGTGTGACCTTGAGCAGGTCGACGATGAAGATCAGCGTCGAGTTCGCCGGGATCGAGGTCTGGGCGACGTTCTTGTAGGCCAGCGCGGGCGGGATGATCAGCTCGCGGCGCCCGCCGACCTTCATGCCCTGGATGCCGTTGACCCAGCCCTGGATTACCGAGGTCGCTGCCAGCGGTGTGCTGAAGCTCGCGTGTCGGCCCCAGGAGGAGTCGAAGACCTTGCCGTCGGTATAGAGCGCCCCGACATAGTTGACCGCGACGGTGTCCCCGAGCTTCGCCGTTGCGCCGGTGCCCGTGACTATGTCCTTGGTCTCGAGCTTCGTCGGCGCCGGGGTCTTCGGGGCCGTGATCGTCGGCTCCTTGGAGAGCGGGCCACTCGTCGGCGTGGGCACGGCGGTGGCCGTCGAGGTGGCGGTCGTCGAGGTCGTCGTCGCCGAATACGTCAACGTCTGCGACTGTGAGGTCGGCAGTTCGAGGTTGGCCGTATCGGAGTTGTTGGAGCCGCCGCAGCCAGCGATAACGCCGGCGGCGAGAATCAGGGCGACGACTGGGTATCGGGTTCGCATGGGTGGGAGGCTATAGGTTCAGGTGGTCGTCAGGCGCCGGAAGCGCTCGCCGGCGAGCGGATCCAGCGTCGCCCGCGTACGCGGGCTCGGTCGAGTGCGCCCGCGGGCAGGCGGGGTCGGTGGACTTCGTGATCGTCGCGGCCGACACTGAAAAAGAGCCTAGCGATCGCCTACGATCAGCCGGGGTGAATGAGTTCACCATCGCTGGGAGGCGGGATGAGGTAGGCCGCTGGCGACCGGTCGCGGCCTACGCGCTGCTGGCGGCCTCGACGCAGCTGCTCTGGCTCACCTTTGCGCCGCTGACGACCGCGAGCGCCCACCACTACCACGTGTCCGAGACGGCGATCGGCTGGCTCGCGGAGATCTTTCCGCTCTTCTACGTCGTGCTCGCGCTCCCGGCCGGCCGCCTGCTCGACCGTGGCTTTCATCGCTGGCTCGGCGTGGGAGCGGTGCTGACCGCGCTCGGCGGTCTCGTGCGGCTCGCCGGAGCGGACTTCGCGTGGGCGCTGCTCGGGCAGCTCCTGGTTGCGACCGGGCAGCCGCTCGTGCTCAACGCCGTGACCAAGGTCGCCGGCGAGCATCTGCCGCCGCGGCTGCGTCCGCACGGCATCGCGGTCGGCTCCGCTGCGATCTTCGCGGGGATGTTGCTCGCGCTGATTCTCGGCACCGCGCTCGGGGGCCATCACATCCAGGCGCTGCTGGAGCTCCAGGCCGCGTTCGCTCTCGTGGCTGCGTTGGCCGTGCTCTACGGGCTGCGACGCCGCGCCGGCGCCGGCGCGCCCGAGGACGAAGACGTGGTGGCGGTGCCGTTGTTCGCGCTGCGCGAGGTCTGGGCGCAGCCCAACGTTCGCGTCCTCAGCGGGTTGCTGTTTTTGGGCTTCGGCGTCTTCATCGCGCTGACGACCTGGCTGCAGGCCCTGCTCCACAACTACCGCGTGTCCTCGACCACGGCCGGGACGCTGCTGGTCGGCATGGTGCTCGCAGGCGCCGTGGGCGCCGCCGCGCTGCCGCCGATCGTCGTGCGCCGCCGCGCGGAGCGTCGAACCGTCGCCGTCGCCGTCGCCGTTGCCGTCGTGGGCTCGCTGGTGCTGGCCTTCGAGCATGCCGTCGCGCTCGACGCGGTCGTGCTTGTCGCGATCGGGCTGATGCTGCTGACGCTGCTGCCGGTGATTCTCGAGCTGAGTGAGCGTCGGGCCGGTGCGAGCGCGGGAACCGTCACGGCGCTGATGTGGCTGGCCGGCAACGCGGGAGGCCTCGTCGTCGCGGTGCTCGTGGCGGTGCTCGTGCACCACCCGCTCGCGGCTTTTCTCGCGCTTGCGGTGATCAGCCTGCTCGCGACGCCGCTGGTGGCGGCGCTGGCGACCGACTCGAGCAGCGAGGAGACGCCGCTGGCGGCCGAGCTGGCGACGCAGACTTCCGGGTGACGCCCGTCAGCGGCTCGGGCGAGGTCGCCGACGCGCTATAAAGCCCTCTACACGTTTGCGCGCGCTTGACCCGATGCACGATCTTCCCCTGAACCCCTCGGTCGCCGAGCAGCCTTCCGGCTCGCGCACCGAGGCGCTGCGCGCCTCACCGCCGATGTTCCGCTGGCCGTGGCTCGATCGCCTCTCGCGCGTGCATCCCGCGGTACCGCCGCTGATCTTCATCCCGGCGATCACGCTGCTCGTCGTGGTCTCCCTCGGTGCACAGTCGTTGGGCACGACGCTGCTTGGCGCGCTGGGCGGGTACGTCTTCTGGACCTTCTGTGAGTACTGGATCCACCGCGCGGTGTTCCACTTCGAGCCCGAGAACGGGGTCGGCGCGCGACTGCACTGGATGGTCCACGGCGTGCACCACGACCATCCCAACGATCCGCTGCGCCTGGTCATGCCGCCTGCGGTCTCGGTTCCTCTTGCGGCGCTGTTTCTGATCGTGTTCGTGGCCGTGCTCGGGACGCCCCTGGCGTGGTCGGCGGGCGCCGGGTTCCTCGGCGGCTACCTCGCCTACGACATGCTCCACTACGCGCTGCACCACCATCGCAATCCTCGCAGCGGGCTCGAGCGGCGGCTGCGGGAGCTCCACATGCGCCATCACTTCGAAGACGACACCAACGGCTACGGGATCAGCGCGCCGTGGTGGGACATGGTCTTCGGGACCTTCTCGCGGCGTCGCCAAAACGCCGGCTGAGGCCTGGCGCCACAGAGCTCGCGGCGGCGCGCGGCGCCTGAGCGCGTGGCCGCACGCGCGGGCAGGGCGCCGCGTGGCAGAATCCAGGCCGTGGGGAACGAGCAGACGGAGCTCGCGGGTCCGGCGGCTTCGCTGCTGGCGGCGCTCGGGCAGTTGACGGTCCACGACGCCTCGCCCGCGATCGAGCCCGGCATGCCGATGTTCGTGGTCTACGAGGGGCCGACGCTGACGCCGCTCTTTCGCCACGACGACGCCGGCGCCGCCGCCAACCGGATCGCGATGTCCGAGCACACCGGCACGCACATCGACGCTCCCTTCCACTTCGACCGCGACGGGGCCACGATCGATCAGGTCGCGCCCGACGCGCTCCTCTTGCGTCCCTACAAGAAGTTCGACCTCAGCGCCGGGAACCCGCAGCCCGGCGAGCTCATCGACGCCGCCGCGCTGGCGGCGGCCGCGCAGCGCGGCGGCTTCACGCTCCAGGTGGGCGATGTCGCGATCGTCGAGATGGGCTGGGATCGCCACTGGCCGAGCGAGCCCGGGGACTCCTTCTGGGGGCGCAACGAGCCCGGCCTGGCCGAGGACGCCTGCCGCTATCTCGTCGAGGCCGGCGTGGCGGCAGTCGCCTCCGACACCGCCGGCTGCGACGTCTCCTGCGTCGACGGCGAGATCGGATCCGGACACGGACACAGCTCCTGGTTCCTGCCCCGCGGCATCCTCGTCGTCGAGGGCCTGCGCGGACTCGCGAAGGTCCCCTCCAGCGGCTTGATCGTCGCGCTGCCGCTGCGCATCGCCGGTGGCACCGGCTCGCCCGTGCGGGTGCTGCTCCTCTACGAGGGCGGCTGATGCGCCGCACGATCTTCGAGGATGAGCACGACAGCTTCCGTCAGAGCTTCCGGGCCTTCCTCGAGGCCGAAGCCTGCCCTCACATCGCCGAGTGGGAGCGCGCCGGCATCGTCTCGCGCGAGATCTACGCCCGCGCCGCGGAGTTCGGCTTCGTCGCGATGTCGGTGCCCGAGCGCTACGGCGGCGCCGGCGTCGAGGACTTCCGCTTCAACGTCGTGGTCGGTGAGGAGGCGGCGCTCGCCGGCGTCTACGGGCTGGCTCTCGGCTTGACGCTCAACAACGACGTCTGCCTTCCCTACCTGCTGTCCTACGCGAACGAGGAACAGCGCCAGCGCTGGCTTCCGGCCGTGGCCGCCGGGACCGCGATCCTGGCGATCGCGATGACCGAGCCGGGCACCGGGTCCGACCTCGCCGGCATCTCGACGCGAGCCCTGCGAAGCGGCGAGAGCTACATCGTCAACGGCGCCAAGACCTTCATCACCAACGGCATCAACGCCGACCTCGTCATCGTCGCGGCGAAGACCGACCCGAGCGAGCGCCACCGCGGACTGAGCCTGCTCGTGCTCGAGCGCGGGATGGCGGGCTTCGAGCGAGGGCGCAATCTCGAGAAGATCGGGCAGCACTCCCAGGACACTGCCGAGCTCTTCTTCACCGACGTCGAGGTGCCCGCGGCCAACCTCCTCGGCGAGGAGGGCAAGGGCTTCAGCTACCTCGTCTCCAACCTCGCCCAGGAGCGCCTCTCGATCGCCGTCAGCGCCCTGGCCACGGCGCGCGGCGGGCTCGTCGCGACGCTCGAGTACGTGCGCGCGCGCGAGGCCTTCGGCAAGCCGGTCTCGAGCTTCCAGAACACGCGCTTCCAGCTCGCCGACTGCCACGCCGAGCTCGAGGTCGCCCAGGCCTATCTCGACCGCGCGATCGAGGCCCTCGGCGCGGGCGAGCTGACGCCCGAGGACGCCGCCGTCGCCAAGCTCTGGTGCACCGAGGTCCAGGGGCGGGTGCTCGATCGCTGCGTGCAGATGCACGGTGGCTACGGCTACATGACGGAGTACCCGGTGGCGCGCGCCTGGGCCGACGCGCGCGCGACACGCATCTTCGGCGGCACCAACGAGATCATGCGCGAGATCATCGGCCGTTCGCTGGGGCTGTGAGTGGTGCTGTGAGGACCTCGAGATGGGAGCGCTGATGAGCTACGAAGGACGCTGGCAGACGGTGCGCGTGAGCCTCGATGAGGGGATCGCGTGGGTGGAGCTGAACCGCCCCGAGAAGAAGAACGCGATGAACCCGCTGCTCAACGCCGAGATGATCGAGGTGCTCGAGGAGCTCGACGCCGACGAGGCGGTCGGCGTGCTCGTGCTGAGCGGCGTCGGCGACTCGTTCTCCGCCGGGATGGACCTTCAGGAGTACTTTCGCGAGGTCGACGGCAAGCCGGCGCACGTGCAGCGAAAGGTGCGCCGCGACAACGGCGACTGGCAGATCAGGATGCTTCGCAACTACGCCAAGCCCACGATCGCGATGGTCAACGGCTGGTGCTTCGGCGGCGCCTTCATACCACTGGTCAGCTGCGATCTTGCGGTCGCGGCCGACGAGGCGACCTTCGGCGTCTCGGAGATCAACTGGGGGATCCCGCCCGGGAGCGTCGTCAGCCGGGCCCTGGCGGACACGCTCGGCAGCCGCAACGCCCTGCTCTACATCATGACCGGGCGCACCTTCGACGGCGTCCGCGCCGCGGAGATGGGATTGGTGAACTGGAGCACCCCGCGCGAGCAACTTCGCGCTGAGGTCGAGCAGCTGGCGCGCGAGCTCCTGGCCAAGAGCCCGGTCGCGCTCGCCGCCGCCAAGGTCGGCTTTCGCAACTGCCGCGGCATGGATTGGGAGCTCGCCGAGGACTACCTCTACGCCAAGCTCGAGCAGTCGCAATTCCTCGACGGCGAGGGCGGACGCGAGGAGGGGCTCAAGCAGTTCCTCGACGAGAAGCGCATCCGGCCCGGGCTGCAGACCTACCAGCGCTGATGTCGGCGGCGTCCCCGCCGCCGGGCGACGCGGCCCCCGGCTGGCCCGGTCCGGCGCTCGCGGGCTTGCCGGCCGGGCTCATGCAGGAGATGCCGCTGACGCTCGATCTGGTGCTGCGGCGGCTCGAGAGCGTAGGTGCGCAGGTGCCGGTGATCTCCGCGCTCGGGGGCGGCGATGTCGTGCGCCACAGCTGGGGTGAGATCGCGGGGCGCAGCCGGCGCCTGATCGGGGTGCTCGCCAAGCTCGGGCTCGAGCCCGGGGCGCGCGTGGCGACGCTGGCCTGGAACAGCCACCGACACCTCGAGCTCTTCTACGCCGTCCCCTGCGGTGGCCGCGTCCTGCACACGCTCAACGCGCGCGTCAGCCCGGCGACGCTGGTGGAGCAGCTCGAGCACTGCGGTGACGGCGCCCTCTTCCTCGACGCCTCCCTGAGCGGCCTGCTCGCCCCCTACCGCGAGCGGCTGCCGCAGGTGGTGGTGCTCGAGGACGGCGGCGAGATCGCCCCCGAGTTCGCCTCCGCGCCCCGCTATGAGGAGCTCCTGCAGGCGGCGGACGCCGTCAGCGAACTCGGGCCCATGAGCGAAGCCCAGGCGCTCTGCATCTGCCACACCAGCGGCACGACCGGCGCCGCGCGTGCGGTCGTCTACTCGCACCGCTCGGTCGTCCTGCACGCCCTCGGCGCGCTCTCGATCGACTTCCACGGCGTCTCACGGGCGGACGTCGTGATGCCGCTGACTCCGATGTTTCACCTGATGGCGTGGGGGCTTCCCTATTCCAGCGCGCTCGCCCCGGCGGCGCTCGTGCTCGCCGGACCCGACAACTCCCCGGAGGCCTTGGCGTCGCTGATCGAGTCCCAGCGCGTCACGCTCGCGGCCGGCGTGCCGACGTTCTGGGTGCGCCTGGCGGAGGCGCTCGAGGATCCCTCGCGCGACCTCTCCTCGCTGCGACGGGTCCTCTCGGGTGGCTCGGCGGCGCCGCGGGCGCTCGCCGATCGCTACGCCGCCGCCGGGATCGAGTACGTGTCCTCGTGGGGGATGACCGAGGCGGGTTCCGGGACCACGCAGCGGCCGGGCCCATCCCCGCCGGGCGCGGCGGTGGGCGCGACGCTTCGCCAGGGCGCTGCGATCGCCGGCGTCGAGCTGCGCATCGTCGATCCCCAGGGACACGAGCTGCCGTGGGATGACACCGCGGTCGGCGAGCTGCAGGTGCGGGGGCCGTGGGTCTGCCGCTCCTACCTCGACGACGAGGGAGCCGACGCCCTCGCCTTCGACGGCGACTGGCTGCGGACCGGTGACGTGGCGCGGATCGATCCCGCGGGCAGCGTCGAGATCGTCGATCGCCTCAAGGATTTGGTCAAGTCGGGCGGGGAGTGGATCAGCTCGACCGAGCTCGAGGGGCATCTCGCACGCCAGCCGGGCGTCGGCGAGGCGGCGGTCATCGCGGTCCCCGACGAGAGGTGGGGAGAGCGTCCGCTCGCGGCGCTCGTCGCGCGCGCCGGTGAGCGGATCGACAGCGACGCCGTTCGGGCGGCGCTCGAGGGGGCGGTCCCGCGATGGTGGATACCCGAGCGGATCGAACTGCTCCAGGAGCTGCCGAGGACCTCGGTCGGCAAGGTCGACAAGAGGCGTCTGCGCGAGCGCTTCGGCGGCGGCTGAGGCCCGACACGACGTCGGGGTGCGCATTTAGGGCGTCGAGATCTCGACGGCGCCGTAGGCGACCAGCGCGGTGCGGTAGATGCAGTAGTACTCGGCCACGCCGCCGGCGAAGGACTGGGCGCTCTGGGTGGTGACGTTGGTGCAGCGCCCCGGTCCGCGGCTGGCGCGCCAAGCGGCCTTGGCGCCGGCTGAAAGCTCGAGCGCCGGCGCCCACGTGGGCACCGTCAAGGCGACCACGTCACCGGGGTTGATCGGCACCGAGGTCGGCAGCGGGAAGGTCGCGGTATGCCCGAAGTAGGGCTGCAGGCGGACCGTCGGGCCCTGATACTCGAGCTTGTAGTCGAGGCCCTTGACCTGGCGGATGATCGCGATCGAGGCCTCGGAGTCGCCGCCCTCGCGCTCGTCGAAATACTTGATCTGTGAGCTCGAGGGCGCGCTCAGCGTGATCTCCCAGCCGACGAGCCTGCCCGCGGTGGTGATCTTGAACGGCGTGCGCTTGTTGCCGACCTGTTCCTGGATCGCGGTCGTGCGCGAGACCACGGTGCAGGGCACGCTCGTGGTGCCCGGGCAGCTGGCGGTGGCCGTGGCGTCCGGCGGGTTGGTGACCGTCGCGACCACCGCGTCGGCGGCTGGCGCGAGCGCGAGCGCGCCCAGCGCGAGAACGACCGTCAGCTCAGCAGGCCGGAGCCGACCCAGTCGCCCTCGCCGCGCACTCCCGGGGGCGCGAAGAAGTAGCCACCGCCGACGGCCGTGATGTAGTCGAGCATCGGCTCGTTCATCAAACGGGTTTGGATCGTCGCGAATTGGCGCTGGATGTCCTGGTTGAAGGCGACGAAGATCAGGCCCTGGTCGAGATTGTCGGCCGGATCGACACCACGATGGTAGTTGTAGCCCCGGCGGAGGATCCGCTGATCGGCTGTCGCCTCCGTGCGCGGGTTGGCGAGGCGGATGTGGGCGTCCAGCGGGATCCGGTGCCCGTGGGGGTCGAGGTCGAAGCGCGGCTCCTCGAATTCGCTCGTGCCCCCGATCGGTGCCCCGCTGACGCGCTCGCGGCCGATCATGTTCTGCTGCTCGAACATGCCGACGCGATCCCAGAACTCGACGTGCATGCGGATCGTGCGCACCACCTGGTAGGTGCCATCGGCGGCCCAGGCCGGCTCGCCGCTGCGCCCCCCGAGCCAGACCAGGCGCGACATCAGCCGCGCGTCGCTGACGTCGGGATTGGCGGTGCCGTCCCGGAAGGCGAACAGGTTGCGCGTGCTCGAGCGCGGCGTCGGGCCCCGCTGCGCGCTCTTGAAGCCGTCGAGCGTCCAGCGGATCGCAAAGCGCCCGGCCACCGCGCGCATGAGCTCGCGCACCGTGTGGACCACGGTGTCGCGATGGGCGGCGCAGATCTGCACGAGGACATCGCCTCCGGTGCGGGTGGGATCGAGCAGGTCGCCGGTGAAGGACGGCATCTCGATCAGCCGCTTCGGCCGCCGCGCCGCGAGACCGTAGCGCCCGTCGAAGAGCGAGGCGCCGAAGGCGATCGTCACGGTCTGGGAGTCGGACCGGTCGACCGCGCCGAGGATGCCCGAGTCAGGCGGCGGATCGTCGAGCTCGAGAACCCCCACGACGTCGCCGTCGCACAGCCGCCGGGCCTCGCCGCTCAGGGCCTGGAGGCCCTCGATCAGGGTGCCGCGGTCGGGCGCGACGGAGTCCAACGCCACGAAGGCGACGTTCTCGGGTGCCGGCGTGAGGATGCCGGCCTGGTGGCGCCCCGCGAAGGGGATCCGCGCCCCGAGCGCGCGCTGCTCGAGCGCGTAGTCGCTCGGCGGCGCCTGCGCGCCGGCGTCGGCCGCGAGTCCGGCGCCGAGCCCCGCCGCGGCGCCGAGCGTCGTCAGCGCCGAGCGGGTCAGGAAGCCACGGCGGTCAAGACGACTCACGGCAGCCTCGGTGGCTGCGGGAGTTGCGCCGTCTCGAGCGTTCCCGGGATCTCCTGCAGTTGCGACAGGGCGCCGGCGGTGGTGGCGTCGAGCTGCTCGCGCTGGGCGATCGTCAGCTGTGAGAGGGTCGGCCAGCTGCCGCCGTGGGCGGCGCGGATGCGGCCGAGCGCCGCGCGCATCAGGGCCAACTCGTTCTTGACCTCGATCAGCGTGTTGTCGCGCCCGGACATCAGCGGCGCGAGCGTGCCGACCACCTCGTCGGTGGCGGCGACCGCGGCGGCGGTGGCCGCGACGCCGGCGCCGCTCCAGGGCACGTCGAGGCCGCTGAGGAAGTCGCGCTGGGCGTCCTCGATGATCTCGTGCGCGCGCGTGGCGTAGTCGAGAGGGCTGATCGGCGCCGTCTCGATCGCGTGCGGAAGCGTGGCCACGGCGCTCGCGAGCGAGGCCGCGAACGGCCGTAGTGAGCGCAGCGGGGCGCCGCTCCAGAGACCGAGCTCGATCCGGTGCAGGCCGCCGAAGGATGTCTCACCGAGCTCGCCCGGGAGCCCATCGATGCGATGGTCAAGCGGCCCGATCAGCCCGTAGACGGCGCCGAGATGAAGGTAGGAGACCCAGGCGCGCAGCCAGGCCGACTGCGCGCCGGCGCGCGACCCATCCGCCAGCGCCGCGCGCAGCTTCGTGACCGCGACGGCGGTGCGTCGCGACCAGCGCGCCGCATAGGCGCGGTAGGCCGCGACCGGGGTCGCGAAGGCCGCCGCCGCAACGGGGGAGAGGTCGGAGACGAGCTGACCGTGGAGGTTGGTGCCGCCGTTATCGAGCGCGGCGATCAGGCGGCCGTAGCGCTTGGCCGGAATGTTCGAGTCGAACACGCTCGAGATCTGCGGTGTGGTCGCGGTGCGCGGGGCCGAGCTCACCGGCGCGAGCGACCTCGTCGAGAACGCACCCCCGCCGCTGGGCAGCGCCGAGGCGACGACGATCGCGATCAGTGCGACGCCCGCAATCAGGGCGACGGTCGCGGCGGTGCCTCGCATCGGCGGCCACGTTAGCCGCGGCCTGCTCCCCGCTCGTTACGAATCCGTTTCCCGAGACGGCTTCAGGCGGCGGCCGGGCGCTGCGGTCACAGGATCGCCACAGCGTGGTGACCCGACGATCACATCGCGGCGGCGCTCTGCCCCGACGATACGGCGGTCCCGTGCCGACCGTGGCGATGCCCGCCGCGGTCGCGCTCTGTCAGCAAACCCCAAAGAGGAGATCTACGTGTTGCGAACACGCAGGAAGTTCTTCGCGCTGGCCGCCGTGGTGGCGGCCGCCGGTGCCGCGGTAGCCGGCATCTCGACCTCGAGCGCGTCCAGCTCGGTGCCGACCCCGATCAGCCCAATCCAGCACGTCGTCGTGATCTTCGACGAGAACGTCTCCTTCGACCACTACTTCGGCACCTACCCGACAGCGCTGAATGCCCCCGGGGAGCCCGCCTTCCATGCGCTCGCGGGAACGCCCTCGGTGAACGGCCTCAGCGGCGCGCTGGCGACCGCCAACCCCAATCTCGATCTGCCCGCGCGCCTCGACCCCAGCCAGGCCCTGACCTGTGATCAGAACCATGGCTACTCAGCCGAGCAAGCTGCCTTCGACGGCGGCCTGATGGACAAGTTCGTCCAGGACACCACCGGCAGCGGCTGCACCCAGTCGGCCAACCCCGACACCGGCAGCTACGGCCCCAACGGAATCGTCATGGACTACTACGACGGCAACACCGTCACCGGGCTGTGGAACCTCGCCCAGCACTTCTCGCTCAACGACAACTCCTTCAGCACGCAGTTCGGGCCCTCGACGCCGGGCGCGATCAACCTCATCAGCGGCCAGACCGGCGGCGCCGTGCTGCACGGCGGCACCTCGACGAACGTGGCCAACGGCACCGATATCGGCGACGCCGAGCCCTACTACGACCAGTGCAGCAACGCCACGCTGCCGCTCAACACCGCGGACACCTCCTACTCGCCGCTGGGAGCGCCGGGTGGAGTGACGATGTCGATGACCGGCAAGAACATCGGCGATCTCATGAACGCCGAGGGCATGACCTGGGGCTGGTTCCAGGCCGGTTTCGCGCCGTCAGCGATCGCCAACGGTCGCGCCATCTGCGCCACCGCGCACACCAATATCGGCGGCGCCAGCGTGGCCGACTACAGCGAGCATCACGAGCCGTTCCAGTACTACGCCTCGACCGCCAACCCCTACCACAACGCACCCAGCTCGGTCTCCAAGGTCGGCGTCAGCGACCCGGCGGGCACCGCGCTGACCGCGGCCGTCAACCACCAGTACGACCTCAGCTGGTTCAACAAGGCGCTGACCGCCGGCGACATGCCCCAGGTCTCGTTCCTGAAGGCGCCCGAGTACGAGGACGGTCACGCCGGCTACTCCGATCCGCTTGACGAGCAGCGCTTCATCGCCGACGAGGTGGACCAGATCGAGCAGTCCCAGTACTGGCGTAACACGGCGATCGTCATCGCCTACGACGACTCCGACGGCTGGTATGACCACCAGATGGGGCCGATCATCACACCGTCGGAGGATGCCGCCGACGCCCTCGACGGTGCCGGCAAGTGCGGCAGCTCGACGAGCACCCCCTCGCCCAACGACCGCTGCGGCGTCGGACCACGGCAGCCGCTGCTGGTGATCTCACCGTGGTCGAAGCAGAACTTCGTCGACAACACGTTCACCGACCAGTCCTCGATCACGCGTTTCATCGAGGACAACTGGACGCTCGGGCGCATCGGCGGGGCCGCCGACGCACAGGCCGGGACACTCGACAACATGTTCGACTTCGGCGGCAGCGGGAACGCGCCGGCGATCATCCTCAGCGACCAGACCGGGGAGGTCACCCAGACCGTCCCGACCTCGAGCTCGGGCGGCGCCACCGGGCCAAGCGGCTCGAGCGGTGCAAGCGGCACCAGCCAGGGCAACGTGCTCTCGGCGGGCACGACGAGCGGCGCGGGCACAAGCACGACGGGCGCCGGGCCGAGTCAGCCGAGCAGCAATCCGGCCTTCGGCGCGTCGGGCAACGAGCCGAGCACGACCGACACGGGCGCGCTCTCCTCGACGCCGGGATTGCACTGCTCAGAGGTTCTCCACGGCAGCCAGCTGGTGCTGAGCTGCAAGGTCTCGCATGCGCCCGCCGGCGCGAGCGCGATCCGGGCGCGCCTCTACCGCGGGGGCACGCTGCTCGCCAACCAGGCGGGCGTCGTGCGCGACGGCAAGGCCGCGGTCAAGCTCGCGCTTGGCCGCCACAGCCGCCGCAGCTACACGCTCAAGGTGACGCTGGACGCCGCCGGCGCGTTGTCCTCACAGATCAGCCATCTGACTGTGCACTGAGATTCGCTCGCGGCCGCGAGGCGGCGAGCGGCGGGAGGCACGGAAGCAACCCAAGCAGGGGCGGGGCCGCGAAAACGGCCCCGCCCCGCTTTTCAGATCGGGTAGTGGCGCTCGGTTTCCTGGATCGTGATCCAGCGCAGCTCGGTGAACTCCTCGAGCGCGGCGTGGCCGCCGAAGCGGCCCCAGCCGCTGTCCTTGACGCCGCCGAAGGGCATCTGCGGCTCGTCGTGGACGGTGGCGTCGTTGATGTGGCACATGCCACTCTCGATCCGCGCGGCGAGCTCCAGCGCGGCCGGGACGTTGCGGCTGAAGATCGCCGCGGCGAGCCCATACTCGGTGTCGTTGGCGACCTCGATGGCCTGCTCGGCGTCGTCGACGACGACGATCGAAGCGAGCGGGCCGAACGACTCCTCGTTGTAGACGCGCATCTCGGAGTTGATCCCCAGCAGCACGGTCGGCGGGTAGCAGGCGCCGGCCGCTTCCCCGCCGGAGAGCACCCGGGCCCCGCGACCGCGAGCGTCCTCCACCAGCTCCCCGACACGAGCCAGCGCGGCCTCATTGATCAGCGGCCCGATCTGGGTCTCGGGATCGCGGGGATCACCGACGCTGAGCGCGCTCGCGCGCGCGGCCAGCAGCTCGGCGAAGGGCTCGGCCACGGAGCGCTCGACGACGATGCGCTCCGTCGACATGCAGATCTGGCCCTGGTGGAAGAAGGCGCCGAAGCTCGTCGCGGCGGCGGCCCGTTCGAGGTCGGCGTCGCCGAGCACGATCAGCGGCGCCTTGCCGCCCAGCTCGAGCAGCACGCGCTTGAGATGGCGGCCGGCGGTCTCGGCGATGATCCGCCCGACCCGGGTCGAGCCCGTGAAGTTGATGCGCCGCGTCAGCGGGTGAGCGATCAGCTCCTCGACGACATCGGCGGCGTCAGCCGGCGAATTGGTCAGGAAGTTGATCACCCCGGGCGGGATGCCGGCGTCGGCGATCGCGTTCGCGACCTGGGCGTGGGTCCGCGGGCACAGCTCCGAGGCCTTCAGGACGACGGTGTTCCCGAACGCCAGCGGCGTCGCGACCGCGCGCGTGGAGAGGATCACCGGGGCGTTCCAGGGGGCGATCCCGACGACCACGCCGGCGGGTGCGCGCACCGCCATGGCGAGCTTGCCGGGGATATCCGAGGGAATCACCTCGCCGACCTGGCCGTAGGTCTGCGCCGCTGCTTCGCGCAGCATCCCCGACGCCAGCATGCAGTTGAACATGCCCCAGCCGAAGGTCGCGCCCGTCTCCTCGATCATCGTCTCCGCGATCTCGTTCTGGCGCTCGACGATCAGGTCGGCGGCACGTGAGAGCACCGCGCGGCGTGCGCCCGGGCCCGTCGCCGCCCAGTCGGCGAAGGCCGCGTGGGCCGCCTCGACGGCGGCGCGAGCATCCTCGCGGCCGCCGGCGCTCGCGCTCGAGGCGACCTCGCCCGTGAAGGGATTGACGCGTTCGAACGAGCCGCCGCCCGCCGCCCCGCGCCACTCGCCGCCGATCAGAAGCTGCTGCTCGGCGATGTCGATCGTTGCCATCTACTGTCCTCCCTCGTCGTGTCGTGAGTCAGCCTGCTTCAAGCTCACGTCAGAGCGTTGCACACAGGCGCGGCGCGCTGCCACAAAAGCGTTGCGACGCTTCGCTCAGACGCTGAGGCCGCCGTCGGCGGCCACCGTCGCTCCCGTCATGAACGTGCTCTCGTCGCTGGCGAGGAAGACGACGACGTTGGCGATCTCCGCCGGATCGGCATGGCGCCCGAGCGGGATCATCTGGTCAAAGACCGCGTTGGCCTCGGCGGCGGGAGCGCCGACCGCCTCGACCTCGATCGCAGTCTGGAAGGCGTTGTCGACGGGACCCGGGTGGATCGAGTTGACGCGGATGCCGGAGGCGGCCATCTCCTTGGAGGCCGTCCGCATCAGCCCGATGACGGCGTGCTTGGAGGTCGCGTAGCCGGCGATCCCGATCGCCGAGGTCAGCCCGACGACGCTCGAGTTGATGATCAGGCTGCCGCCGGGGCGCATCACCGCCAGCGCGTGCTTGGCGACCAGGAACGGTCCGATCACGTTTACGCGCAGGACGTGCTCGAAGACGTCCTCCGGATAGTCGGTGATCGGCGCGACGACGCCGAAGACGCCGGCGTTGGCAAAGGCGATGTCGAGGCCGCCGAAGCGCTCCACGGTCGCCGCCACCGCGGCGGCGACGGCGCCGCTGTCGGTCGCGTCGGCGACGGCGAACGCGGCGCGCTCCTCGCCGAGCTCGGCGACCGCGCGCTCGAGCGCGTCTCCGTTGAGGTCGAGCAGGAAGACGTTGGCACCCTCGGCGACGAAGGCGCGAGCGGTGGCCAGGCCGATGCTGCCGCTGCCGCCGGTGATCAGCGCGCTCTTGCCGGCCAGGCGATTCACGCCGCCACCGCCACTTCGAGCAGCAGCGGCTGCTCGCGCTCCGCCAGACCGGGTATCAGCTCGTCGAGGGCGGCGATCAGCTCCTCGTGCGTTGAGATCCTCTGCGTCGGACAGCCGAAGCCCTCCGCGATAGTGGCGATCGAGACCTCGCCGAAGCCGGGCCAGGCACCGCTGCCGCCCGCGTCGCGCGCGAGCGCGTCCATCACCGCGTAGCTGCCGTTGGCGAGCACGATCATGAGTACGCCGCAACCGTACCGGGCAGCGCTCCAGAGCGCCTGGATGGAGTAGATCGTCGAGCCGTCGCCCAGCACTGCGACGACCGGGCGCTTGGGCGCGCCGAGGCGCAGTCCGATCGCGCTCGAGATGCCGAAGCCGAGGCCGCCGTTGGCGTTGCTGATGAAGCCCATCGGCCGCCGTGCCGGGATTCGCTCGAGCAATTCCGGGCGGCTCGAGGGGCTCTCCTCGATGACGATCGTCTCGGGCGCCAGGCGCTCGGCGAGCGCGGCGAGGACATGTCCCGGACGCAAGGGCTCGCCGGCGGACGGTGGCGGCGGGGGCGGCGGGGGTGCGTGCAGCGGCGCGCCGTCGGGGTCGAAAGGCCGGGGCTCGAGCATCGCCGCGGCCGCGCTGGCGAGCGGCCCGGGCGGCCCGAGCAGGGCGAGCACGGCCGCGCTGCGGTGAAGCTGCTCGGGCTCGGCGCTGACGACGGCGACGCGCGTGCTCGCCTCCAGATAAGGGCCCGGCTCGTACATGTAGAGGCGCAGCGCGCCGGCGCCGAGGACGACGATGAGGTCGTGGGGGGCGAGCGCGGCGCGCATCTGCGAGCGTCGCCAGGGCAGATGCCCGGCCCACAGCGGATGGTCCTGGGGGAAGCCAGCACGGTCGCCGAAGGCCTCCTGCCAGACCGGGCAGCCCAGCCGTTCGGCGAGCGCGACGGTGCCGGCCCAACCTTCCTGGCTGTCGACGCCCGCCCCGACGACGAGCGCCGGCGCGCGCGCGTCGGCGATCAGGTCGGCGAGCTCACGGGCGGCGGCGGGGTCGGCGACGCTCGGCAGAAGCAGACGCTCCGGCGCGCCGAAGGCGTCGGGGTCGGCGGGTGCGGCCCAGTCGCCCATCGGTGCGATCACCAGCGCCGGGCCGCTCCCGGTGCGCGCCTCGTGCCAGGCGCGCGCGATCGCGCCCGGGAGGTCCTGTGGCCGCGCCGGGGTGGTGGACCAGACCGGGTAGTTGCCGGCGAAGCGGTCGAGATCGCGCCCCGTGAGGAAGGGCGCCATCGCGGAGTGCGCCCGGTCCTGTTGACCGACGACCACCACCAGCGGGGCGCGCGAGTCGCGTGCCGCGGCGATCGCGTTGCCGGCGTTGCCAAGCCCGGGCGCGGTGTGGAGGTTCACGAACACGGGCGCACCGGTCGCGAGCGCGAAGCCGCTCGCGATGCCGACGACCGAGGCCTCGTGCAGGCCGAGCACGAACTCGAAGTCACCGGGCAGGTCCGTGAGGAAGGGAATCTCCGTCGAACCGGGGTTGCCGAAGATCCGCGTCATGCCGTGGCGGCGCATGACCTCGAAGGTGGCCTCGCGGACGCTCGCCGGGGCCGCGCTCGCCCCCGGGGTGCCGGCCGGAGGAGAGATCGTGCGGCTGGCGGCCTGCATCAGTTGGACCCTATCGTGACGATGACGCGCCCGAACAGCCCGCGCCCGGCCGCTGCCTCGTGGGCCGCCGCGATCTGCTCGAGCGGGAAGCGATGGAACACCGGCGGTGGGGGCAGGCGCCCGTCGGCGACTGCCGCGAAGACCTCGCGTATGACCGCCGCGCTGGCGCCGGTGTCGCCGATGATCGAGAGGCGACGGCGGTAGAGCTTGCGCACGTCCAGCTCGACGGTGCCGCCGCCGTGCGCGCCGCACGTGACCAGGCGGCCGTAGGGGCCGAGCGTTCCGAGGGCTGCGTCAAAAAGCGCCGGCTCGGAGATGTTCTCGAAGACCGCGGTGACGCCCGAGATGTCATCGGCCCAGCCGGCCCTCGAGTAGTTGACCGTGTCCTCGGCGCCCAGCAGCGAGCGCACACGCTCGAGCTTCTCGTCGCTGCCGGCGGCCGCGATCACCCGCGCGCCGAGCGCGCGCGCGACGAGCACGCCGGCGATACCCAGGCCGCCGGCGGCTCCCATCACCAGAACAGTGTCGCCTGATCCGACCGCGGCGCGGTGGCGCAGCAGGTTCCAGGCGACCGGGTAGCTCACCGCCATCGCCGCAGCCTGCTCGAAGTCGACGCCGTCGGGGATCGGCTCGCACGAGGCCTCCGGCACCGCGACGCGCTCGGCGTCGCCGCCGTCGACGTGGACACCGACGACGCGGTGCTCGACGCAGGCGTGCGTGCGGCCCTCCAGGCACGGCTCACAGACGCCACAGAAGAGGGTGCTGGTGCAGACGACGCGGTCGCCCGGCGCAAAGCGGGTGACGCCGGGACCGACCTCGGCGACGACGCCCGCGGGGTCGGCTCCGGGGACGCGCGGGAGCTTGGCGTGGAAGTCTGCGCCGCGCGCGCGTGTCTCGACGTCGAGTGTGCGCCCGACGGTGACGGCGCGAACGTCGATCACGACCTCGCCCTCCCCGGCACGGGGATCGGGCCATTCGCACAGCTCGAGCACGTCCGGGCCGCCGAAGCGGCGCACCACCACAGCCCTCAACACGCCCCTTCCCACATAGCCGAGGCGAAGTCTATAGAGTTCGCGCCCAGTGGGGACGCTATACGTGGCAAGCATTTCCACCGCCGAAGGGCCAGCGGCGGCGGTCGTCCGTGACGGCCTCGTTCACCGCGTTCCCGGAGCCACCGGCGTGCGCGCGATGCTGGCCGACTGGGACACGTGGCTCGCGCGCCTCGATGCGGGCGAGCTGGAGGATCCGCAGCCGCTCGAGCAGGTCAAGCTGCTGGCGCCGGTGCCCGATCCGCCCAACCTCTACATGGCCGGCGCCAACTACGCCGACCACTACCGCGAGATGCACGGGCTGGGCGAGGAGGAGTCGGTGCCGCGCCATCCGAGCGGCCCCTTCGTGTTTCTCAAGCCCACCACCTGCCTGATCGCCAACGGCGAGGACGTCGTCATCGGTGCTGGCGTGGGACGCCTGGACTGGGAGGTCGAGCTGGCCGTGGTGATCGGCCGCTCCGCCCACCGCGTGAGCGAGTCCCAGGCGCTCGACCACGTCGCCGCCTACACGATCCTCAACGATGTCTCCGCGCGCGACCATTTCGTCCGCCGCTACGCGGAGGAGCCCTTCACCCACGACTGGTTCGGCCAGAAGGCCTGGGCCACCAGCGCTCCCGCGGGGCCGTGGCTCTTGCCGGCGCGCGACTGCCCCGACCCCTCCGCGCTGGCGCTCTCGCTGCGCGTCAACGACAGCGTCATGCAGGACTCGAGCACCGCGCAGATGATCTTCTCGATCGAGGAGTTGATCGCCTACATCTCGCGCGTCGTCCCGCTCGTGCCCGGCGACATCATCGCCACCGGCACCTGTGGCGGCGTCGGCGCGGCGCGCGGGCGCTTCCTGGCCCCCGGCGATGTGATGTACGCCGAGATCGAGGGCATCGGCGTGCTCGAGAATCCGGTCGTCGCGCCGTGAGCGCGGACACGAGCAACGAAGCGGACGGACGGGAGGGGAGATGTCGGATCTGATCAAGCGCCCCGCGCACGTAGCGCTCGAGGTGCCCGACCTCGACGCCTCCGTGCACTGGGCGACGACGGTGATGGGAATGCGCGAAACGCGCCGTGACGGCGGCACCGTCTATCTGACCCACGGCGACTGCCACCACTCCCTGCAGTACATCGCCTCCAGCCGCTCGGCGCTCCACCACGTGGCGCTCGAGGCCCACGACGGTGCGGCGCTCGACGCCCTGCGAGATCGCCTCGCGGCCGCCGACGTCGCGCTCATCGACGACACCCCGCAGGAGCACGGCCTCGACCGCGCGATCCGCTTCGCCGGGCCGGCGGGGCACGTCATCGAGGTCTTCACCGGGATGGCGGACGCCGGAGCGGCCCACACCGGCGCCGGCGTGCAGCCGCGCAAGTTCTCCCATCCGATGCTGGCCTGCGAGGACACCGGCCCGACCGTGGCGCTTCTGATCGACATCCTCGGCTTCCGCCTCTCAGACGACGTCGGCGACGGCACGCTCGTGTTCACGCGCTGCAACCCCGACCACCATGGCGTCGGCGTCGGCCGCGGACCCCGCACCGGTCTCAATCACTACGCCTGGGAGGTCGAGAGCCTCGGCACCCTCGGCCAGCTCGGCGACGTCCTCGCCCGCAACGGCGGCCGCTTCATCTGGGGCCCCGGTCGCCACGGCGCCGGCGGCAACATCTTCACCTACCACTTCGATCCGGCCGGGGCGATCGTCGAGTACTGCGCCGACCTCTACCGCGTCTGGGACGAGGCGAGCTATGAAGCCGGGCACTGGAGCCTCGAGGACCCCACCTTCGCGAACCTCTGGGGCCCGGGCCCGCCGATCGAGATGATGGAGACCGCGACGCCGCAGGTCTAGGGCTGCGCGCTCAGCGCGGCTTCTGCACGTAGACGCGCAGGCTCGTCGTCAGTCCGGCGTCGTTGCGGCGGATGAGCGCCACCGACGGCGCCCGCTGGGCGTATCCGTCGGCGTAGGTGTAGACGACGTCGAATTCGAGGATCGTCGTGTCGCCTGACTCCCAGCAGCCGACCACCGTGTGTGCCATCGCGTGCTCGGCGTGCCCGGCGGCGAGCGCGTCGCGCACGGCGGCGCGTCCACGCACGGGGGGATGGGAGCCGAAGCGCAGCTCCACATCCTCTGTGAACGCCTCGACGTAGCGGTCGACGTCGGCGGCATCGACCAGCGCGTAATGCTCGCGTACCCACTGCGGCACCTGCGCGAGGGCGGGGCGGGGGCTGAGCTCGGACGTCGCCACGGGCGGCCCAGACACTACTATCGAGCCGTGAGCGCAGCCGCCGAGATTGCCACCGCGTGAGCGACGCCGCTCCCAGCGACCGCGCGCGCGAGCTTGTTCGCGGTGGCTTCGACATGCACGTCCACATCTCGCCTGACGTCGTCGAGCGCAAGATCTCGGACGTCGCGCTGGCCGCGCGCTGCGCGCAGAGCGGTCTCGCCGGCTTCGGGCTGAAGTCGCACTACACCTCGACGGCCGAGCGCGCGCGCTGCGTGACCGAGGCCGCCGGCGGCGCCGTGCGCGTGCACGGCGCGATCACCCTCAACCGGGCGGTCGGGGGACTCAACCCGCTCGCCGTCGAGATCGCCGCGCGCGAGGGCGCGCGCACGGTCTGGTTCCCCACCGTGAACTCGGTCAACGAGCAGCACGAGGTCCACCCGGCGCCCCCCGGCGCCAAGCAGCCGGTCTGGGTCAAGTTCGAGCTCGAGCTGCGCGAGGCCGGTCACGATGTCGACCCGGTCGCGGTCGTCGACGACACCGGCGCCCTGCTTCCCGAGACGCGCGCGGTGCTCGATGTGATCGCGCGCCACGACATGGTGCTGGCGACCGGCCACCTCGCACGCGATGAGATCTTCGCGCTGGTCGAGGGCGCCGTCGCGGCCGGGGTGCGCTCGATCGTGATCACCCATCCTGAGTTCCCCTCCCAGAGCCTCTCGATCGCCGACCAGCTCGAGCTGGCGGGCAGCGGCGCGCTGCTCGAGCGCTGCTTCACCACGCCGCACACGGGCAAGGTCTCCTGGGAGCTGATCTGCCGCGCCTCGCGCGAGGTCGGCCCCGAGCGCACCGTGTTCTCGAGCGACCTCGGGCAGGTCTTCAACCCGCCGGTCGAGGACGGTCTGGCGCTGATGGCCGACCAGTTCCTCGCCGCCGGCTTCAGCGACGAGGAGGTGATCACGATGGCGGTTACCAACACGCGCCGTTGGGCGGGCGCATGAGCCGGCGTATCCAGGTCATCGGCGCGCACTCGGCGGACTTCGTCTGGCGCGCCGGCGGCGCGATCGCGGTCGCCACGGCAGCCGGTGGAGTGGCCGAGGTGATCGCGCTGAGCTATGGCGAGCGCGGCGAGTCCGGTGAGTTGTGGAAGCAGGAGGGACAGACGATCGACAACGTCAAGCGCCTGCGCCACGCCGAGGCGCAGGCGGCCGCGGAGCACCTCGGTGCCACCTTCCGCTGCCTCGATCTCGGCGACTACCCGCTCCAGATCGACGGCGACGCGCTGCTCCAGATCGCCGATGTGATCCGGGAGTTCGCCCCCGACGTGCTCGTGACCCACACCGACACCGACCCCTTCAACCCCGATCACCCCGTCGCCTACGCGGCCGTCGACCGCGCGCGCAGCCTAGCCGCGGGGGCGGGCGTGCAGAGCGCCTTCGCGACGATCTCGCCGCCGGCGCTGTTCCTCTTCGAGCCCCACCAGCCGGAGCTCTGCAACTTCACCCCGACCACCTTCGTCGACATCACCTCCGTCATGGACCGCAAGCGCGCGGCGATGGCCGAGATGAAGGCCCAGGCCTACCTGCAGACCTACTACGACCAGCGCGCGGCGCAGCGCGGCAACCACGCCCGCCGCGGGGCGGGCGCGAGCGAGGTCCAGTTCGCCGAGGCCTTCCAGCGCATGATCCCCCAGGTCGTGGCAGAGCTTTAGGGGCGGCTTCGCCGCCGGGGCACCGCCGCGCGCTAGAGCGAGTCGATGAACCAGAAGCCGTTCTTGTAGAGCAGGCGCACGGCACCGTGGCGGTGGAAGAAGGCGGCGACGTCGCCGTCGGGGCTTGCGATCTGCGACCAGCGCACGCTGGCGGTGTTGCCCGAGACCGAGATCGACCCGACGCGGACGCTCAGTAGCTCGCGCCGCAGCTTGGCGCTCAGCTGCGCTCCGGTGATCTGCACGGTCTGCGCGCAGGTGTCGATGCCGAAGTTCGCGAGCTCGGGGCCCAGGGCGCCGATCGCGCTGTTCTGACCGGCGTCGGTGAGGCCCTCGCAGGCGACCCTGCCGTTGCCCGCTGCGAGCTCGCGCATGAACGTGAGCACGGTCGCGCGGATGTGCTCGCGCGCATGCGCCGGCACGCTCGCGCTGCCGCAGGAGCAGGCCAACAGCGCGAGCGCGCAGGCGGCGGCCATCGAAGCCCGCACACGCACGCCGGTCTAGGTTGCGGCGGGTAGCGAGCCGGTGTTCATCGACTCGAGCATGTCGCGCACGCTCAGCCGCTCGCCCTGCAGCTCGGCTCCCACGGTGCCCCGGAAGAAGACGAGCACGCGATCACAGACCGAGGCCAGCTCGTCGAGGTCGGTGGAGGCGAAGAGGATCAGTGCGTTGCCGTCGGCGGCGGCGCGAAAGAGGGCATGCATCTCGTGCTTGGCGCCGACGTCGACACCGCGGGTGGGATCGTCGAGGACCATGATCGAGGGATGCGCGTCGAGCCACTTGGCGAAGACGACCTTCTGCTGATTCCCTCCCGAGAGGCGCCCGGTCTCATCGTCGACGGAACGCGTGCGGATCCGTAGCGCCTGGACGTGCCGGCGAGCCGCCGCGCGCAGCGAACGCTTGCGGATCAGGATGCCCTCGCGTCGCAGGGCGATCGCCCGCACCTGCGCGATGTTGTCCCAGACCGGCTTGTCGAGCATCAGGCCGAAGCGTTTGCGGTCGCCGGTCACCAAGGCGACGCCTGAGGCGATGGCGGCGCGCAGGTTGCGCGGCGCCGGCCGCCCGCCGGGGAAGACGATCGTGCCGGCGTCGGCGTGACGCTGGCCCGTGACGAGCTCGATCACGGCCTGATGACCGGCGCCCGTCAGGCCGGTCAGGCCGACGATCTCGCCGCGCGGCGCGGTGAAGCTGACTTCGCGCAGCGCTCCGCGAAGGCCGACCGCGTCAAAGCGAAGCTCGCCGCCGGTGGCGGCGTCGGCGTCGATTGCGGCGGCGACGCTCGCCGCCCGTTGCTTCGTTGGTTGAGCTTCCTGGGCGCCCTCGTGCTCCTCGCCGAGCATCGCCCCCAGGATCGCGGGCATCGAAAGCCGCGACATCGGCTCGGCCTCCATCACGACGCGCCCGTCGCGCAGCACCGTGACCTCGTCGCTGAGCGCCATCACCTCCTGCAGGATGTGCGACACGTAGACGACGGCGACCTGGCGGGCACGCAGCACGCGCACGACCTCCATCAAGAGCTCGCTGCTGGCCGCCTCGAGCGCCGAGGTGGGCTCGTCGAGGACCAGCGCCCGCGGCTGCGTCACCAGCGCCTTGGCGACCTCGACGAGCTGGCGTTGCGCCAACGACAGCTCGCCGACCCGCCGCCGCAGCGACAGGTCGCCGAGGCCGAGATCGGCGAGCACCGGCCGCGCCCGCCTCGCCATCTCGACGCGGTCCACGATCGGGCCCCGCCGCGGCTCGCGCTGCGGGTAGAGGTTGCTGAGTAGGTCGAGGTCGCCGAAGAGGTTGAGCTCCTGGGAGACCACGCCGACGCCGTGGGCGGCGGCGTCGGCGGTGGTGGCGAAGGAGACCTCGTCTCCGTCGAGGCGCAGCGTGCCAGAGTCAGCCCGCAGCGCCCCGGCGATGATCTTCACGAGCGTCGACTTGCCCGCTCCGTTTTCGCCCAGCAACGCGTGCACCGTGCCGGCGCGAACCACGAGGTTCGCGCCGGCCAGCGCATGGACGCCGCCGTAGGACTTGCTGATGCCCTGGGCCTCGAGCATCCGCCTCGCTAGTTCTCCCCGGCCGCCGCGAGGGTCCCGATGTACTTGCTGGGGTTGGCCAGCTCCTTCTTGATGAGTGGCTTGTAGAAGGCGTAGCGCGTGGTGTTGTTGGTCTCGCGCTTGATGATCGCGTTGATGTTCGCCTTCGTGATCACGCCCGAGCCCGGATCCCACCAGCCGGTGATGAGCTTGCCGCCGCGGGCGTGCTTGTTGAGGATGTACATAGCGATGTAGCCCTTCATGAAGTGATACGGGTCCCCGAGGCCGAAGATCTCGCCGTCCTGGACGCCGTGGATGGCGGTCGGATCGACATCGCAGGCGATGGTCAGATAGTGCTTGTGGGTCTGGTTCTCGATGGCGACGAAGGAGACCGCATCCTGGTCGCCCGGTGCGATGTAGAGAACCGCCTTGGGGTACTTGGCGACGAGGCTTGCCCACGCCTGCTCGTTGGTCGTCGGGTCGGCCGTCACGTTCTGGTTGGCGGTGAAGGTGAGGTTGGGGTCATAGGCCTTCAGCACCTTCTCCATGCCCGCGATCCGCAGGCCCAGCAGCTGCAGCTGCGGGATGTCATCGCCGACGACGACAACCCCCTTCTGACCCTTCTTGATCTTGCCGGACTTCACGAGTGCGTTGGCGATCCCCTCGCCCACGAGTTCGTTGTTGTTGGCGACGCACGTCGGCACGTTGGAAGTCGGCACCGGGCAGGCGTCGACGGCGACGACGGGAATTCCGGAGGACTCCGCCTGAGCCTCGACCGTGCCGAAGTCCGGCGGGATCGTGGTCATGATGCCGATGCCGTCCGGCGAGGTCGTCTCCGCGGACTGGAACTCGGTGACCTGCGTGGTGCCATCGTCGGTGGTCGATGCCGGCGCCGAGGATGTCAGCTGATCACCCTGCTGGGCGGCGGCGACCTTGGCGCCGTCGGCCATCTCCTGGAAGGCGTTCTGATTGTTGGCCGCGACGATCATCGCGAGCTTGGGTGTGGTGGACGCGCCGGATGTCCCCACGCCGATCGCCAGCGCCGCGGTCGCGATCAGGATCGCACTGGCGATCCTGGCCCGGCCGTGGCTGGGGTTTCTGAACCTGCTCACTCTCCTCCTCCTCCTTCTCGTGTCTCTTGCATGGCCCGGCGCCGGCCCGCCGGGTAAGTCGTAGGGGCGTCAGGTGCGTCGACGCCCGGCGCGCAGGATGCTGTCGACGGAGACCGCCGCGAGGATCACCGCGCCGAGCGCGAACTGGCTCCAGTTCTCGCTGATGTTGAAATAGGGAAGACCGCTCTGGATCAGACCCGTCAGCAGGATCGCGCCGAGCATGGCCCCGATCACGGTCGCACTGCCACCGCGCATCGGCGTGCCGCCGATGATCACCGCCGCGATCGCGAGCAGGTTGTCGGCGCCGCCGACCGAGGGGTCGGCGGCCTTGAAGAAGATCAGTACGAGCAGCCCGGCGAGTCCCGACGCGAGCCCCGCGAGCAGGAACGCCTGGTAGGTCACACGGGGGACCGATATGCCCGAGAACGCCGCCGCCTCGGGGTTGGAGCCGATCGAGCGCACGCGATAGCCGAAGGGCGTGAAGCGCAGCACGATGGTGAGCAGCAGCGCGAAGCCGACCATCAGCCAGAAGGCGATCGGGATGTCCAGGAAGTTGCCCGTGAAGGTGCTGAAGAACGAGCTCGTGGCGGCGTGGTTGCCCGCGAGCGGGGCGTCGGAGTTCGAGTAGCCGATGATCACCGTGTTGCTGCTGGTGAGACCCTGGTTGAAGCCGTTGTAGACGTAGAGGGTCGCCAGCGTCGCCAGCAGCGCGTTGATGCGGATCGTCTGCACCAGGAAGCCGTTGAGCAGTCCCATCAGCCCGGCGCAGCCGAGCGCGGCGAGCGCCGCGAGCCACGGGTTCCAGCCCTGGTTCATCAGCAGTGCGCCGATCCCCGCGGTGAGCGCCAGGATCGAGGAGACCGAGAGATCGAGCTGGCGCATTGCGATCAGGAAGGCCATGCCGCAGGCGATCACCCCGACGTAGACGGAGGACTGCAGCACCACCTGGATCTGGCGCAGCGAGAAGAACGACGGGTGCAGCGCCGCGAACAGCACGAGCACCAGCGCCAGTGCGATCAGGACGCTGTTGGACTGGACCTCGAAGAGATTGCGGTAGAGGCGCTCGCCGAGGGGAAGAGGCTGCGCCGCCGACGGCGTGCCGGCGCCGCCGGCGGCGCTTTCGTCGACACCCCGAGCGAGCTCGGGGCCGGGTGCCTGCGGCGTGCTATCCGAGCTCACCGCATCACCTCGAGCGCCGCGTCGAGCGCAGGCAGCTCGACCCCGGCGCCGACGAGAAGCTTCTGGGCGGTTCGCGCGGAGCGGGCGAGCTGCGTGCACAGCGTCGCCGCGGCCGCGTCGGCGTCGCCCGCCTCGAGCGCGAGCACGATCGCTTCATGCTCGGCGTCGCCGGCGGCGCGCCCGGCCGCGGTGTCCTCACGTATCGCGATCCGCCGGTAGCGGTCGGCGCGGGCGATCAGGGTCTCGATCTGCTCGCGCAGCGGCACGGGCGCGGCGTCGATCAGCCCCAGGTGGAAGGCGTGGTGTGCCTGCTCCCAGGCCGAGCGTTCCCACGGCGACACGTCCTCGCGCTCGGGGTCGGCCGAGCGCCGCATCGTGCCCAGCGCTTCACGCAGCGCCGCGGCATCGACGGGACAGCGGCGGTTGACCGTCAGGCGCAGCGCCAGTGGCTCGAGCATCACGCGGGCGGCGTAGACGCTGTCGAGGTCGTCGCAGGCGAACGGGCGCACGCGCGGGCGGCGGTTCGGGCGCGACTCGACCAGCCCCTCGGCCTCCAGGCGTCGAAGCGCCTCTCGCAGCGGGGTCGTGCTGACCCCGGTGCGCCGCGCCAACTCCACCTGTGAGAGCTGCGTGCCGGGTGCGAGCACGCCGCGTACGATCAGCCCCCGTAGCTGCGAGTGTGCGCGAGCGACGGCATCGGGTCCGCTCATCGAGCGCTCTCCGAGCTGGCGCATCGCATAGCGACGACGGCCCGCCGGGCCGGGACACTCTCCATGCGCGCCAAGTCTATAGACCTTGCGCGGCGAAGTCTATAGACCTCCGTGGGCGCCGCAGGCGCAGGCGAGCGAATAGGATCGAAGCGTGAGCGACGAACGTCTCAGCGAGCTGGCGCGGCTCGGGTCGGCGACCGTTTACGAGGCCGGCGGCCGTCGCGGCTACGTCGACGTCGATCTGCACCAGATCGTGCCCGGGTCGCGTGCGGCGGGCCCGGCGCGGACCGTGCTCTGCGGCCAGGACGACAACCTGATGGTCCATGCCGTGATGGAGCGGGTCGTGCCCGGGGAGGTGCTGGTGCTGACAATGCCCCAGCCGCGCGCGGTGGCGCTGGTCGGTGATCTGCTCGCCACCCAGGCCCAGGTGGCCGGCGCGGCGGCGGTGCTCGTGGACGCCTCGGTGCGTGACGTCGAGGAGCTCGCCGAGATGGGACTTCCGATCTGGGCCCGCTGGCTGCGCGTGCGCGGCGCCGAGAAGACGCAGCCGGGCTCACTCGACGTGCCCGTGACGGTCGGCGGGGCGCTGATCAACCCCGGCGACATCGTCGTGCTCGACGCCGACGGGGTCGCCGTCGTCGAGTCGGCGCGCGTCGACGAGGTGCTCGCCGCGTCGCTCGCGCGCGAGGAGAAGGAGCGCGTCAAGCGCGCCAAGCTCCAGGCCGGCGAGCGCTCCTACGACCTCGACGGTCTGCGCGCGGTCGTGGAGGGCGGATGACCGACATCGCGCATCTCGGGCCGGTCGAGCTCCTCACGCCCGACGCCGAGGGCTCGCTGTTCTTCTTCACGCAGGTACTCGGGATGGAGATCGAAGGCCGCGAGGGGGCCTCGGTGTTCCTGCGCGGCTGGGGCGACTACCAGCGCTACAGCCTGATGCTGACCGAGGCTCCACAGTCCGGCATGGCCTGGCTCGGCCTGCGCGCGGAGAGCCAGGAGGCGCTCGAGCGCCGCGTCGCGATGGTCGAGGCGAGCGGACTCGGCGAGGGCTGGGTCGAGGACGGCCGCGGCCGCGGTCCGAGCTACCGCTTCCGTGATCCCGACGGACACCGTTTCCAGCTCTACTACGAGGTCGAGCGCTACGAGGCGCCCGAGCACCTGCGCCCATCGCTGAAGAACCAGCCGCAGAAGAACACGGGCCGCGGCGCCGCGGTCAAGCGTCTGGATCACGTCAACGTCCTGGCCGCCGACGTGCGCGCCAACCGCGAGTTCGCCGTCGACACGCTCGGCTACCGCCTCTACGAGCGCGTCGAGCTCGACAACGGCAGTGAGGCGGGCGCCTGGATGAGCGTCTCGATCGCCGCCCACGAGCTGATCTACACCCAGGATGCCTACCGCGCCAACGGGCGCCTTCATCACCTCGCCTTCTGGGTCGACACGCGCGAGGAGTGCCTGCGCGCGGCAGACCTGTTCCTGGACAACGAGATCGAGATCGAGGCCTCGCCGTCAAAGCACGCGGTCGCCCAGGGTTTCTTCCTCTACGGGATCGAGCCGGGCGGCAACCGCATCGAGGTGACCACCGGCGGCTACCTCGTCTACGACCCCGAGTATCCGACGATCGTCTGGAGCGAGGCCGAGCGCAGGCTCGGGCAGGCCTGGCGCAACCACACCGTCACCAGCTTCCACACCTACGGCACACCCCCGATCGAGGAGCCGCTTCCCGTTGAGCACTGACCAGGACACGATCCACGAACTCGTCGACAACTGGGTGCTGTGGCGTGACGCCGGCATGTGGGAGCGCTTCCGCACCGTCTGGCATGACGACGGGCGCATGATGGCGACCTGGTTCCAGGGCAGCGCCGACGATTTCATCCGTGTCAGTCGCGAGGGCTTCGAGCGCGGTGTGCGCATCCTCCACTTCCTCGGCGGCTTCTCCGTCGACGTCGCGGGAGATCGCGCCGTGTCGCAGACGAAGATGACGATCTCCCAGCGGGGACCGGTCGAGGGCATCATCTGCGACATCGTCTGCACCGGCCGCTTTGTCGACTTCTGGGAGCGGCGCGAGGGGCGCTGGGGGCTCGTGCTACGCCAGCCGATCTATGAGAAGGACCGCGCCGACCCGGTCGACCCGGCTGCTCGCCTCGAGCTCGACCAGGACCTGCTCGCTCGCTTCCCGGAGGGTTACAAGCACCTGGCCTACGTCCAGACCCAGATCGGCTACGAGGTCAAGGTCGACATGCCCGGGCTCGTCGGACCCGAGGTCGAGGCGCTCTACGAGCGCTGCCAGAGCTGGCTCGACGGCGGCCCGCTCGGCGCCTGACACAGATTCGCACGGCGAGGGCGACGCCGGCTCCCGACGCGGGCCGCGAGGACCCGGCGCCGGCGGCCCCCAGCACGCGGGCGGCTAGACGGTCGCGACCATCCCGCCGTCGACGCGGTAATCGGAGCCGGTGATCTGGCGGGCTCGGTCGGAGGCGAGGAAGACGATCGCCGCGGCGACGTCATCGGCCTCGCCGAGGCGGCCCAGCGGCATCCGCCGCTCATCGCGCACGAAGCGCACGATCGCCTCCTCGCGCTCGACGCCCCACTGCCGGGCGAGCGAATCCATGAACTCGCCGCTCTCCCACGGCGCGGTCCGCGTGGGGCCCGGCGAGACCGTGTTGGAGCGGATCCCGTGGGCGGCGAACTCGGTCGCCAGCGCCTTGGAGAGCAGCCGGATCATGCCCTTGGTCAGCGCGTAGTCGACGAAGTAGGGACCCGGCATGTGGCCGGCGTCCGAGGACAGGCTGATGATCGAGCCGCCGCCGCGCGCGATCATCGCCGGGATCGCAGCGCGCGAGCAGCGCACCATGCTGAAGAAGTTGAGCTCGAAGAGCTCCTTCCAGTCGGAGTCGGCGACCTCCAGGAAGCCGTCGCGGTGCGGGGCGACGCCCACGTTGTTGACGAGCACGTCGATGGCCTCGAAGCGCTCGAGCGTGAACGCGACCGCGGCGGCTGGCCCATCGGCGCTCGCGAGGTCGACCTCGAAGGTTGCCAGGCGCCCCTCCGGTGCGCCCTGTGCGGCGGCCGCCGGAGTCAGATCGGCGGCCACCACCGAGGCGCCCTCGGCGAGCAGTGCCCGCACGCAGGCGAGGCCGATCCCGGAGCCCGCGCCCGTGACCAAGGTGGCGCGTCCCTCGAGGCCCAGGTCCATAGGACGAAGCTTATGATTAGGCGTTGATGACTGCCGCCCCGATCGCGCCGCTACCGCCACGCGTCTCGCGCGCCGCGCGGCTCGCGCAGGAGCTCGAGGCGGGGATCCGCGGCGACGGTCGCGAGCCCGGCCAGCGTATAGCCACCAAGCAGGAGCTGCGAGAGCGCTACGGAGTAGCCGCCGCGACCATCAACGAGGCCGTGCGCCTGCTCGAGACCCGCGGCGTCGTCGAGGCTCGGCCGGGGCCGGGCGGCGGCATCTTCGTGGCGCGTCAGGCCGTGCGCTCGGCCGTTCGCTTCGCGCACATGCACACCGTCCTGGGCTTCCCCACCGAGAGTACGACCTACCGCGACTGCCTGGTCGTGCGCGACGCGCTCGAGCCGCTGATCTGCCGGGACGCCGCTCGCCGCTGCAGCGACTCGGAGGTGGCCGGCCTGCGTGCGGTGGTGGCGTTGATGGAGCGTCACATCGACGACCCCGCCGCCTACTTCAAGTGCAATTGGGAGCTTCACCGGCGAATCGCCGCGCTGAGCGTGAACACCCCGCTTCGCAGCATCTACCTGACCCTGACCGAGGGTCTCGAGTCGATGCTCGAGCACTCCGACATCGACGAGTTCGACGGTCCGACCTATCTCGCGATCCATCGCGAGCTGGTCGAGGCGATCGGAGCGGGGCCGGGCTCCCGCCTGGAGGCCGCGATCGCCGAACACACCCCGCTCACCCCGGGCGAGTTGCCCTGATGGCGGCGAGGGGATAGCGTGTGCGCATGACGGGCATCTGTTCACTGTGCGCACAGTCATGGCTCGCGTCGTAGCGCTGAGCGAGGCGATCGCCGAGCTCGTCCGCGACGGAGACTCCGTCGCGCTCGAGGGCTTCACCCACCTGATCCCGTTTGCCGCGGGACATGAGCTTCTGCGCCAAGGACGCCGCGATCTCGAGCTGATCCGGATGACGCCGGATCTGCTCTATGACCAGATGATCGGCATGGGCGCCGCACGGCGCCTGGTCTTCTCCTACGGCGGCAACCCCGGCGTCGGATCGCTGCACCGCTTCCGCGACGCGATCGAGAACGACTGGCCGCACGCGATCGAGATCGAGGAGCACAGCCACGCCGGCATGGCCAACCGCTACGCGGCGGGCGCCGCCGACCTGCCCTTCGCGGTGCTGCGCGGATATTCGGGTACCGACCTCGTCGAGCACACCAACGTCAGCTTCATCGAGTGCCCGTTCACGGGCGAGCGCCTGGCGGCCGTGGCCGCGCTGCGCCCCGATGTGGCGATCGTGCACGCGCAGGAGGCGGACGAGCAGGGCAACGTCTCGCTGTGGGGCATCCCCGGCGTCCAGAAGGAGGCCGTGCTCGCCTCCGCCCGCTCCCTGGTCACCGTCGAGCGGATCGTCGAGCGGCTGGTGCCACGCGCGGGCGCGCTGGTGATCCCCGGGTGGGCGATCGATCTCGTCGCGCTGGCCCCGGGAGGCTCGCAGCCCTCCTACAGCCAGGGCGTGACCGAGCGCGACAACGACTTCTACCGTCGCTGGGATGAGATCAGCCGCGACCGCGACTCCTTCAGCACCTGGATGGGGGAGAACGTGCTGGCGAGCGTGGGGGCGGCGTGAGCGCGGCCAGCACGGACGAGCTCCAGACCGTCGTCGCGGCCCGCGCGTTGGCCGACACGCGCACGGTCTTCATCGGCGTCGGGCGGCCGAGCACCGCCGCGATTCTCGCGCGGATGGTCCACAACCCCACGCTCGTGCTGATCTATGAGTCCGGGACGATCGGCGCCAAGCCGTTCCACATCCCGCTCTCGATCGGTGACGGTGAGCTGGCCGAGACCGCCGATGCGGTCGTCAGCGTGCCGGAGATGTTCAACTACTGGATCGGGCCGGGTCGCGTCGACGTCGCCTTCCTCGGCGCCGCCCAGGTCGACCGCTTCGCCAACCTCAACTCGACCGTGATCGGCGACTACGACCACCCCCGCACGCGACTGCCCGGTGCCGGCGGGGCCCCCGAGATCGCCTCCAGCTGCGGCGAGGTGATCGTCGTCGCGCCTCACTCCAAGCGCACCTTCGTGCCGCAGCTCGACTTCGTCACCACCGTCGGCCACGGCGACGGACCGGGCGCTCGCGAGCGTCTCGGACTGCGCGGGCGTGGCCCGACCGCCGTCATCACCGACATGGGAGTGCTCGAGCCCGACCCCCAGACCAAGGAGCTGGTGCTGACCCAGCTGCACGAGGGCGTCAGCGTCGAGCAGGTCCGCGAGGCGACCGGTTGGGAGCTGGCGAGCGCGCCGGAGATCCGGGTCACGGAGCCGCCGAGTGAGCGCGAGCTGGAAGCGCTGCGGGAGCTGCTCGCGCGATGAGCGAGGCCTTCATCTACGAGGCGGTGAGGACGCCCTTCGGCCGCTTCGGCGGCGCCCTCGCCGGGGTTCGCCCCGACGACCTCGCGGCGCATGCGCTGAAGGCTCTGCTCGAGCGCCTCGAGGACCTCGACCCGGCCGCGATCGACGACATCTTCATGGGCGACGCCAACGGCGCGGGGGAGGACAACCGCGACGTCGCGCGCATGGCCGCGCTGCTGGTCGGGTTGCCGACCTCGGTGCCGGGCGTCACCATCAACCGCCTCTGCGGCTCGAGCCTCGAGGCGGCGATCCAGGCCACCCGCGCGATCCGCTGCGGCGACGCCAGGCTCATCGTCGCCGGCGGCGTGGAGTCGATGAGCCGGGCGCCGTGGGTGCTGCCGAAGCCCTCGCGGGCCTACCCGGCGGGTCACGAGACGCTCTACTCGAGCACGCTCGGCTGGCGCATGGTCAACCCGCGGATGCCGGAGCAATGGACGATCTCCCTGGGCGCGAGCGCCGAGAAGCTCGCCGGCATGTACTCGATCTCCCGCGACGCGCAGGACGCCTTCGCTCTGCGCAGCCACGAGCTCGCGATCCGGGCCTACGACGAGGGTGTGTTGGGTGAGGTCGTGGCGATCCCCGGCATCGAGCTCGAGCGCGACGAGGGCATCCGCCCTGACACCTCACTCGAGAAGCTGGCGCAACTGCCGCCCGCCTTCGCCGAGGACGGCACGGTCACCGCCGGCAACTCCTCACCGCTCAACGATGGCGCCGCGATGACGCTGATCGGCGATGAGCAGGCCGGCACGCTGCTCGGCCGCGAGCCCCTCGCTCGGATCGTCGCGACCGCCGCCCACGGCGTCGACCCCGACGTCTTCGGCATCGCTCCGGTCGAGGCGGCCAACAAGGCGCTCGCGCGCGCCGGCCTCGGCTGGGCGGACGTCGCGGTGGTCGAGCTCAACGAGGCGTTCGCCGCCCAGTCGCTGGCCTGCCTCGCGCTGTGGCCGGAGCTCGACCCCGAGCTCGTCAACATCCGCGGCGGCGCGATCGCCATCGGCCACCCCCTCGGGGCCTCGGGCGCGCGCATCCTCGGACGCCTCGCGCACGAGCTCCACGCGCGGGGTGGGGGCTACGGTGTAGCCGCAATCTGCATAGGCGTCGGCCAAGGCCTCGCCGTGATCCTGGAGGGATGAGAGTGACCGAAGCCAAGGCGCCGCCGCGCCAGATCTATGACCCGATCATCGACACGCCGACCTGTTACGTGCGCGAGGGAGAGGGCATCCACCCGCCGCTGAACTCGCCCGAGTACAAGTCGACCCAGCTGCGCCACCCCAAGCAGCCGCTGATCTACCTGCCCCAGCAGATCACCGAGCTGACGGGACCCGCCCTCGGCTCGGCCGTGATCCTCGGCGAGCTCGACCACGACCTCACCCGCCAGCACGAGGCCGAGCCGATCGGCGAGCGCATCACCGTCTCCGGTCGCGTCTTCGACACCGAGGGCAAGCCGCTGCGCAACACCCTGGTCGAGGTCTGGCAGGCCAACGCCTGCGGGCGCTACCGCCACCGCTGGGATCGCTACCCGGCCCCGCTTGACCCCAACTTTTCGGGCGCCGGCCGCTGCGTGACCGACGACGAGGGCCGCTACCGCTTCGTCACGATCAAGCCGGGCCCCTACCCGTGGGGCAACCACTACAACGCCTGGCGCCCTGCGCACATCCACTTCTCGCTGATGGGACGCGCGTTCACGCAGCGGCTCGTGACGCAGATGTACTTCCCGAGCGATCCGCTCTTCGAGTACGACCCGATCTTCAACTCGATCCCCGACGACGCCGCGCGTAAGCGGCTGGTGTCGCGTTTCTCGATGCTCGATTCCCAGCCCGACTGGGCGCTCTCCTACGAGTGGGACATCTTCCTGCGCGGTCCGGGAGCGACGCCGTTCGAGGAGGCGCTGTGATCCATCCGAGCACGCCTTCGCAGACCGTCGGCCCCTATTTCGCGATCGGCATGCCGTGGCCGCAGGGCCCGCACGCGGTCGCCCCGGGGACAGAGGGCGCCTTCACGATCAGCGGCGCAATCTACGACGGCGCCGGTGCGCCGATCCCCGACTACCTGCTGGAGACCTGGCAGTGCGATCCGGCCGGGCGCTTCAACGACATCTGGGGCTACGGTGGCCCGTCCGAGCTCGACGGCTTCCGCGGCTTCGCGCGTGCCGGTGAGGAGGACGGCGACGGCAGCTTCGAGATCCTCACCGTCAAGCCGGGCACGCTCGTGATGCCGAGCGGCGCCGTGGCGGCTCCCCACATCGACGTGTCGCTGTTCGCGCGGGGAATGCTCCACCGCGTGGTGACGCGCTGGTATTTCGCCGACGAGGAGGAGGCCAACGCCGCCGATCCGGTGCTCGCGCGGGTCCCGCAGGAGCGTCGCGACACCCTGCTGGCAAAGCCCCTCGACGGCGGCGGCTACGAGATCGACATCCACGTCCAGGGGTCGGGGGAGACCGTCTTCTTTGACGTCTGAGAGCGGCCTCTTCGACGCTCTCTACGCGCGCGGCGAGGTCGCCGCGCGCACCGACGATCGGGCGTGGCTGCAGGCGATGCTCGACGTCGAGGCGGCGTTGGCGCGTGCCTGTGCCGCCGAGGGCCTGATCCCCGCCGCCGCCGCGAGCGCGATCGCCGCCGCCGCGCTCGCCGAGGACTTCGACCTCGCGGCGATCGCGGCCGCGACCGCCGACTCGGCGACCCCGGTGATCGCGCTGGTGGCTCAGCTGCGCGAGCGCGTCGGCGGCGAACACAGCGCCCACGTCCATTGCGGCGCCACGAGCCAGGACATCGTCGATACGGCCGCGATGCTCCTCGCGCGCCGTGCGCTTGAGCCGCTGCTGGCTGACACCGGGGCGTCGATCACGGCGGCTGCCACGCTCGCGCGCGCCCACCGCTCGACCCCGATGGCCGCGCGCACACTGCTGCAGCACGCGCAGGTCACCACCTTCGGACTGCGCGCCGCCGGCTGGATGATCGGGCTGCACGAGGCATCGGCGCGGCTGCGCGAGGTTGCGGAGAGGCGCCTGGCCGTGCAGATGGGAGGGCCGGTGGGAACGCGCTCGCCGGCGATCGCGGCGCGCGTCGCCGCGGAGCTCGGCCTGGCCGAGCCGACGCTGCCGTGGGGGGCGATCCGCGTGCGCCCGGCGGAGCTGGCGAGCGCACTCGGGGTCCTCGCCGGCGTCTACGCGAAGATCGCTCGCGACGTGTCGCTGCTGGCGCAGAACGAGGTCGGCGAGCTGCGCGAGGGCGGCGGACCCGCACGCGGCGGCTCCTCGGCGATGGCCCACAAGCGCAACCCGGTCTCGAGCGTCGCGATCACCGCCGCCACCACCCGCGTGCCCGGCCTCGTGGCGACGATGCTCGCCGCGATGGCCCAGGAGCACGAGCGCGCCGCCGGCGCCTGGCAGGCCGAGTGGGGGACGCTGGTCGACCTGCTGCGCCTGAGCGGCTCCGCGGCCGCGTGGGGCGCCGAGCTGCTGGGCTCGCTGGAGGTCGATACCGCGAGGATGCGCGAGCACGCCGAGGGCCTCGGCGGCGACACCGACGCGGTCGAGGGCCTGATCGAGCGCGCCCTGGCGGTCGCGAGCTGATGGCGGCGCTGCACCATGCACTCAGCGGGCCGCCCGACGCACCGGCGCTCGTGCTCGGCTCGTCGCTGGGCACGACGATGGCGATGTGGGAGCCCGAGCTCGCGGCGCTCGAGCGCCGCCACCGCGTGATCCGCTTCGACCACCGCGGCCATGGGGCCTCGCCCGCGCCGCCGACGCCGTGGGAGATCGGCGATCTCGGCCGCGACGTGCTCGAGCTGCTCGACGCCCTCGCCCTCGAGCGCGTCTCCTACGCCGGGGTATCGCTCGGCGGCATGGTCGGGATGTGGCTCGCGGCCAACGCGCCCGAGCGAATCGAGCGGCTCGTGATCGTCTGTAGCTCCGCCTATCTGCCGCCGGCGCAGGCCTGGGCCGAGCGCGCCGGCGCGGTCCTCGCCGCCGGCAGCGTCGGCACGGTGTCGGCCGGCGTGCTCGAGCGCTGGTTCACTCCCGGCTTCGCCGCCGCCGACCCCGACCGGTTGGCGTGGATGGACGCGATGCTGCGCGCCTGCCCGCCCGCCGGCTACGCCGGCTGTTGCGGCGTGATCGAGCGACTGGACCTGCGCGGCGAGCTCGGGCGCATCAGCGCCCCGACGCTGGTGATCGCCGCCGCCGAGGACCCCTCGACGCCGCCGGATCACTCCGAGTTGATCGCCGGCGCCATCCCCGGCGCGCGTCTGGAGGTGCTCGAGCACGGCGCGCATCTGGTCGCCGTCGAGCGTCCGGACGAGGTCAGTTCCCTGATTGAGCGATACCTGGAGGAGGCCGTGCCGTGAACGATGAGATCTACGAGGAGGGGATGGAGGTCCGCCGAGCGGTCCTCGGCGATGAGCACGTCGACCGCGCGATCGAGCGCACCAGCGAGTTCACCGCCCCCTTCCAGGACTTCATCACGCGTTACGCGTGGGGGTCGATCTGGTCCCGCGAACAGCTCGACCGGCGCACGCGCAGCGCGATCACGCTGGCCGCGCTGACGGCGCTGGGACGCGAGCACGAGCTCGCGATGCACGTGCGGGCGGCGCTGCGCAACGGGCTGACGCCGACGGAGATCGGGGAGGTGTTGCTGCACACCTCTGTCTACGCCGGCGTTCCGGTCGCCAACCGCGCCTTCGCGATCGCCGACGAGGTGCTGCGCGAGGCGGCGCCGTGACGGAAGCCGTCGCGCCCACCCGCGACTTCGTCCAATCGCTCGCCCGCGGTCTCGCTGTGATCCGGGCGCTCGACGCGCGCGAACCGCTGACCCTGAGCGAGGTCGCGCGCGCGAGTGACCTGTCGCGTGCGGCAGCCCGCCGTTTCCTCCTGACGCTCGACAAGCTCGGCTACGTGCGTCAGGCGGGGGGCCGTTTCGAGCTGACGGCGCGCGTGCTCGAGCTCGGGTTCTCCTACCTCTCGGCGCTGGGGCTGCCGGATCTCGCGGAGCCCCACCTCGAGGAGCTCGTCGAGCGGGTCCACGAGTCCTCCTCGGTCTCGGTGCTCGACGACACCGCGATCGTCTACGTCGCGCGCGTCCCGACGCGGCGGATCATGGCGGTGATGATCAGCGTCGGCACGCGCCTGCCGGCCTATGCGACCTCGATGGGGCGCGTGTTGCTCGCCGGTCTCGAAGCGGAGGCACTCGCCGAGCGACTCGAGCGGATCGAGCTCGAGCCGCTGGCGCACGACACGATCACCACGCGGGCTCAACTCGAAGCTGAGCTGGACCGAGTTCGCCTCCAGGGCCACGCCATCGTCGACCAGGAGCTCGAGCCTGGTTTGCGCTCGGTGGCGGTGCCGATCCGCGACCGCTCCAACAACACGATCGCCGCGATCAACCTCGCCGTTGACGCCTCACGCGTCAGCGTCCAGGAGATCCGCCGCTCACTGCTCGAGCCGCTCTTGGCCGCCGCCGCCGCGATCGAGCGAGACCTGGCGGCGGCGGGCACGATGCGCCACCGCGCCTGAGGAGCGCGAAAAGTCGGCGCGCGGCCGGCCCGATGGCTTTGGCTTCGTTTCGAAGCGGTCGATGATGGATCTATGACGGTGGGGCACCGTGATCGCCGCCACTGGGGGCCGGGTGGCGCGTCGTGATCTTGCGCGGCGGGCTCGAGCGTCGCGCCCATCCCGCGACCGTGGCCGGGGCGCTGACGCACGGCACGACCGCGGCCGCGGCGACGGCGCGCGCGGTTCGGATCACCAGACTCTGGCGCTACCTCCCGGCTGCCGTCGCAGCCTGCTACCTGCTTGTGCTGGCGACGCAGCTGAGCGCTCTGTTCCGCGGCAATTCCGCGAACGCGGACGCGGTCGCTCCGTATCTGCTCGCGAGGCTGATCTCGAGCCATCACGGCACGGTCTGGCTGGGCGACTCCGCTTGGTATTCGTCGCTGCTCTTCGACATCGCGACGCGCTCGCTTCCCGTCTACCGGGTCGTCTGGGAGTCGGCACCGTTCGTGGCGAGCGCGATCACGATCGCCGCCACCGCCTGGTCGGTGCGTCAAGTTGCCGGGCGCTGGGCCTCGGTCGTCACGCTTTCGCTGCTGACGTGCGGAGGGGCGGCCCTGCTCGACAACCTCACCATGCTCAACGACCACGTGCTGACGTGGTGCTCGAGCAGCCTCCTGATCGCCGGGCTGGTCCGGGTACTCGATCCGCACCGACCGATCCGGCGCTCGCGCTGGGTGCCGTCGGCCGTCGCGATCGCGATGTTCGTGGCCTTCAACCTCGCCTCCGATCCGCTGCTCTACCCGGCGGGTGTCGTGCCGGTCCTCGTCGGGGCGCTGGCAGCCCACAGGACGATGCGCAGCCAGCGAGGCAGGGAGGGCGTGTGGTACGCGCTTCTCACCGTGGGGCTCGCGCTCGTTGGCTCCGTCGTCCTTTTGCACCTGATGCGCGAGAATCGGTTCGAGGTCGCCGCGGGCTTTCGGATCGGGCTCGTTCGCCCTTCGCGCCTGCTCGGCAATCTCGGCGACTGGTGGCACTCGGTCACATGGCTCGGAGGCGGCTCGGGCGCCACCGCCGGCGGGCTGCTGGCATCGATCCTCGGCCCGGTGGCCGGCGTCCTCACAGCCGCGATGGTGGTACTTGTGCCGCTCGTCGTGGCTCAGGAGCAGCGGCCGCCGCAGGCGGCCGCTGCAGGGGATGAGCGCGATCGCCACCTGGCGGGGGTGCGGCGGGGTTTCGTTCTCGCGACAGCCAGCGCCGCAGTCCTGATCTCCGCGGCGTTCGTGTTTTCGAACCTGCCGGACGGGCAGAGCACCGCGCGCTACGTGATCGGCGTCGTGTTCGCCGCCGCAGCGTTGGCCCCGTTCCTCGCGCGCGGACCCAGATCCGCCGCCGTGATCGCGGTCGCTGCGACGATCTACTGCGTCTCGGGCCTGGTCGCGGTCGCTGGCAGCTCGGCCCAGGCATCGCAGACGCCGACCCAAGCTGAGGCCAACACCTTCCTGGCGCTGGCGAAACGGGAGCACGTTTCACACGGCTACAGCGGCTATTGGGACGCCGGTCCCATCACCTGGGAGACGCGTTTCAAGCTCCGTGTCTATCCGGTGCGGACGTGCGGTCCCCTCCTGTGCCGGTACCCGAACGCTTCCGAATCCGTCTGGTACTCGCACCGGCACGACGGGCGCACCTTCGTGATCACCGATACCAGCAAGCCGTTCCTGCATCGCGCTCCGGAGACTCTGGGAACGCCGGTGGCTTCGTTCCGCGTCGGGCGTTCCTACGTGTTCGCGGTCTACGACTACGAGATCGTCGATCGCATGGTGCGCTAGCTGTCGCTGCCTGCCGCTCCCTCGGCAGTCGCGATGTCCGCCAGCTCCGCACCGGTCAGGGCGACCAGTTCATCCCCGCGCATCGGGAACACGGCGTGGGGAGTTCCCGCCGCGGCCCACAAAAGCGCGAGCGCGACCAGCGAGCGGTCGGCGACCGTTCGCAGCGGCTCGGAATGCCCGAGCGGTGGCACGCCGCCGATCGCGAAGCCGGTCCGCTCGCGCACCCAGTCGGCGTCGGCGCGCCCGACCGGCTCACCGACACAGGCGGCGAGCAGGTCCGGGTCCACGCGGCTCGTGCCGCCGACCAGGGCCAGCACGGGCGTGTCGCTCGAGCGGCCGTGAAACACCATCGACTTGACGATCTGCGCCTGGGCCACGCCGAGCGCGGAGGCGGCCTCCGCCGCGCTGCGGGCGGAGTCCGAAAGGATCCGGATCTCGGCGGTATGGCCGCGCGAAGCCAGCACCTGGGCGACACGCCGAGCGGCGCGAGGTAGCGATTCTTGCTCGGCCGCCATCAGCGCGATTGTCGCGCAACGAGCGGCGCGCTCCACAAATGGCTTCCCGCGCGGTGTAAGGCCGAGGGAGTCGCTGAACCGGCGGGCGCGGCGTCGAGCTCGGGGGGAAGCTAGCCGCGCAGATCGGCGACCGCGGGCGCGGCGGCTTCGGCCGTGCGCCCGTCGGCGGTCTCGTCGATGTCGCCTTCGGGGCAATCGGGCTGGCGGCGGTCGGCCACGCGGCGCCCCGCCTGTAGGCGGGTCGGCGGGATGTGGCGGGCGCGGCGGCGCTTGGGCACCCACTCGCGCACGATCGTGACGAGCACGCGCCAGCCGTCGCCGAAGGTCCGAAGATTGCTGCGCCCGTGAATGCGGGCGAGCTCGAAGCTCGCGACCTCGACCACGCGCATGCCCGACTTGGCGGCGCGCAGGTTGAGCAGAGTCTCCACCTCGAAACCGTCGCTGTCGACGTTCAGCTGCGGCAGGCAGCGGCGCCAGAAGGCGTTGTAGCCGTAGCAGAGGTCGCTGTAGTGGGTCCTGTACATGAGGTTGGCGAGCACCGTCAGAGAGCGGTTGCCGAGATGGCGCAGCCGCGAGATGTCGTGGCTGCCGCCCCCCTGCATGAAGCGCGTTCCCTTCGCGAAGTCGGCGCCGGCGACCAGCGCTCCCACGAAGGCCGGGATCTCTGCGGGGTTGGCGGAGCCGTCGGCGTCGAGCGTGACGATGATGTCGCCCTGCGCGGCGGCGAAGCCGCAGGCGAGCGCGTTGCCCTTGCCGCTTGCGGTCTGGTCGATCAGGCGCAGATCGCCTCGCATCAGCTGGCCGACCTGCTCGGTGTCATCGGTCGAGTGGCCGGGGACGAGGATCACCTCGAACACCGAGTCGGGCATGTTCGCGAGCACGTGGCGCAGGTTGAGCGCTTCGTTGAGCGCGGGGATCACGACGCTCACGCGGACGGTGGAGAAGTCGCCCCGGCGGCCGGCGGTCGGGGCGCGGCGCTCGCTCGTCGTTTCGGCCTCGTCGGAGGCGATGGCACCATGCGCGTGCGTCTGCGCGGGATCATCGACGACCTTCAAACTGGCGCTGGAGGGCGGATTCATAAGCATTCCTTCGGTTCACACCGCTGAGCGGATGAGACCGAACGGCCGGCAGCTGGACGAATTGGCCAGACATCTGTCGTCGGAGCCGGAACCGCCCGATACGACAGGCATGCAGGAGATATCGACCGAGCTTCGCGAAGCTTCCCCGGGGCCGCCCGAGGCCGGCCAGGGACACGATCGCCCGCCGGCACCGACGGCGCCCGAGGGCGCTCAGGAAGGGCAGCAGCGGGAGCAGACGCGTCGTCGGCCGGCTCGTCTCGGCGACATCGTCGTCGGGCTCGGCTTCGCCGAGCGCGACGTCGTCGAGGCCGCCGCAGCGCACGCTCGCGAGGCGGGCGAGCAGATCGGCCAGGTCCTGCTCGAGCGTGGAGTGATCTCCACCGACCAGCTTGCGGTCGCGATGGCCAAGCGCTTCGGCCTGCGCCACGTCGGCGGCGAGGACCTCAGCTTCGACGCCGCCGCGGCACAGCTCGTCTCCTTCACGGCCGCGCGGCGTATGGGCGCGGTGCCCTTCGCCTTCGGTAGCGACAACCGGCTGCGCGTCGCCGTCGCGAGCCCTGACAACTATGTCGCGCTCGAGGACATCTCGATGTTCACGGGCATGCAGATCGAGCCGGTGGTCGTCTCCCAGGAGGATCTCGACGCGCTGCTCAAGCGCCTCAGCGTCCTCGACGGCGGCGAGCTGATCGAGGACGAGGCTCCGGACGGCTCAGCGCAAGATGAGCAGTTCGAAAGTCCCGACGACGCGCCCACGATCAAGCTCGTGCGCTCGCTGATCTCCGAGGCGGTCGACCGTCACGTCTCAGACATCCACTTCGCGCCCGAGGAGGGCGTGCTCACGGTCCGCTACCGCATCGACGGTGTGATGGTCGACGCCGCGCGGATCCCGCGCAGCCAGGCCCCGGCCGTGATCTCGCGCGTCAAGATCCTCGCCGACCTCGACATCTCCGAGAAGCGCCTGCCCCAGGACGGTCGCATCGGCCTGGTGATCGAGGGCCGCCGCATCGACATCCGCGTCGCCATCCTGCCGCTCGTCGAAGGCGAGTCGGCGGTGCTGCGAATCCTCGACGCCGGTCGCTCGCCGCTGTCGCTCGATGACCTCGGCATGATCGCCGAGGACCGCGCACGCGTGGAGCGAGCCCTCGAGCGCACGCACGGAGCCATTCTCACGACGGGTCCCACGGGGTCCGGCAAGACGACCAGCCTCTACGCGCTGATGGAGCTCGTGCGCTCCCCCGAGAGCACGATGACGACGATCGAGGACCCGGTCGAGTACCGCCTCGCCGGGATCAACCAGATCCAGGTCTCCGAGCGCGCCGGCCTCACCTTCGCCACCGGGCTGCGCGCGATCGTCCGCGCCGACCCCGACGTGATCATGGTCGGGGAGATCCGCGACCGCGAGAGCGCACACATCGCGATCGACGCCGCGCTGACCGGCCACCAGGTGCTCTCCACGCTGCACACCAACGACGCGCCGAGCGCGCCGATGCGGCTCGTCGACATGGGCATCGAGCCCTACCTCGTCGCCGCGGCGATCAACTGCGTCGTCGCCCAGCGACTCGTGCGGCGGCTGTGCACGAGCTGTCGCGCACCCGTGCGCGTACCGGGCCAGAACGTCGGCCTGAGTGGCGGCGAGGTCGAGATCTTCGAGGCCGCCGGCTGCTCACGCTGTCGCCACACCGGCTACCGCGGTCGCCTCGGGCTCTACGAGGTGATGGACCTGACCGAGGAGATCGCGAGCGCGATCGTCTCGCGCGCGACGCCGCACGAGATCGAGCGGATCGCCGTCGGGCAGGGCATGCGCACGCTGCGTGACGACGGCTTCGCCAAGGTTCGCGCCGGCGCGACGACGCTCGTCGAGCTGGGCCGCGTCCTCGGCTAGCGGCACGCTCCGGACCAACGAGCGTCGCCGGAACCGGGCAGCGCCGCGAGGCGCTCTACAGCGAGGCCGCCATCCGCGCGACCGCGTCGGTGAGGATCTCGGGCGAGGTCGCGAAGTTGAGGCGCGCGTGGCCGGCGCCGCCGCTTCCGAAGGCGGGACCCGAGCTCAGCGCCACGCGTCCGCGCTGCAGGAAGGTCGCGGCCGGATCGTCACCGAGCTCGAGCGCGCGGCAGTCGAGCCAGGCCAGGTAGGTGCCGGCCGGCGGCTCGTAGCGGACCTCGGGCAGCCGCTGCGCGAGCAGCTCGCCAAGCGCGATCCGGCTCGAGTCAAGCGCCACCAGCACCTCGTCGAGCCAGGCGCCGCCGCCACGAAGCGCGGCGACGTGTGCGATCACGCCGATGTGGCTCGAGCCGTGACTGACCTGGGGCGGTATCTGTGCGAGCTCCTCGACCGCCTCGGGGCCGGCGACCGCGACCGCGGCCTTGAGCCCGGCGAGGTTCCAGCCCTTCGAGGCCGAGAGCAGCGCGAAGGCGCGGGCCCCGACATCGAGCGAGAGGTAGGGGACGTGGGTGGCCGGCGCGTAGACGAGCGGCGCGTGGATCTCATCGACGATCACGCGCGCGCCGACGGCTGCGGCCAGCTCGCCCGCCCCCTCGAGCTCGGCGCGGGTGTGCACGGTGCCGGTCGGGTTGTGGGGGTTGCACAGAAGCAGCGCGCAGCGGCCCCCGCCGGCCGCGGCGTCGGCGAGCGCGAGCTCCAGCGAGTCCAGATCGATCCGGCGATCGGCGCCCAGCGGCGCCTCGACCACGCGCCGGTCCATGTGGGCGAGATAGCTGTAGAAGGGGTGATAGACCGGCGAGTTCACGACGACCGCGTCGCCGGGGCCGGTGACCAGGTTCATGACGGCCACCATTCCGCGCATGACGTCGGGCACGTTCGTGCTCGCGGCGATCTCGAAGCGCCAGCCCCAGCGCTCGGCTGCGAAGTCGGCGAGAGCCTCGGCGTAGCCGGTCCCGAACGGGTAGCCGGTGTCGCCGTTTGAGGCCGTCGCCTGGAGCGCCGCCACGATCGAATCGGCGAGCGGCACGTCCATCTCGGCGACCCACAGCGGCAGTACATCGGGTGGGTGCACGCGCCATTTCGCGCTCGTCCGCGTGCGCAGTTGCTCGAGCGTCAGCGTCGTGAGCGGGTTGCCCATGTCCGCGCACGCTACAACCCCATGTGGTTCGGAGGGGCGCATGCGCCCCTCCGCCGGAGGGTGCATGCACCCTCCGGTCCTACACAGAGCCCAGACGACTCGGCCTCAGCGCGAGGCGGGCGCGTCGTGTGCGAGGCTGCTCGCGTGAACGTGCTCATCTATGGCGCCTCGAGTAGCTGCCTTGAGCTACGCCACGAGATTCCGCTCGCGATCATGGATCCGTTTCTCTACCTCGAGGCCGGAGAGCGTCGCGCGGTCCTCACCAACTCGCTCGAAGAGCTGCGGATCGCGGCGGTGGCGCCGGATCTCGAGCTGATCCTCGGCGAGGAGCTCGGCAGGCACGAGCTGATCGCGCAAGGTCATCCGCGCTGGTGGGTCAGGCATGAGCTCTGCGTGCGCGCCGCTTCGGCACTCGGGATCCGCGAGGCGATGGTGCCACCGGACTTCCCGCTCGCGTTGGCGGAGCGCCTGCGCGCGGCGGGCGTCGCCGTCGCGCCCGACGAGACGCTCTTCGTCGAGCGGCGTCGGCACAAGAGCGAGGCCGAGTTGGCGGGGATCCGGCGGGCGTCCGAGGTGGCGGTCGCCGCGATGGGCGAGGCCGCGCGGACCCTGCGTGAGGCGTCGATCGATGGCGATCGTCTGCTCGAGCAGGGCGAGACGCTCACCGTCGAGATCTTGCGGGCACGCGTGCGCGAGCTCAGCGCGCGCGCCGGTGCCCCTATCGGGGCCGACATGATCGTGCGGGCGATGACCGCGAACGCCGCCATCGGCCACGACCCGGGCGCCGGCCCGCTGCCGCCGCACACCGCAATCGAGATCGACCTGTGGCCGTGCGATGAGACCTCGGGGTGTTGGTCGGACATGAAGCGCACGTTCGTCCGCGGGGAGATCTCCGAGGCGATCGCCGCCCTGCACCGTCTGGTGCTCGAGACCCACGAGCAGGTCTGCGCCGCGGTGGCGCCCGGCATGGCGGCGATCGACCTCTACGACATGGCCTGCGAGCCGTTCGAGCGAGCCGGTCATCCGACGCTTCGGACGGAGGCACCGGGGGAGACGCTGCGCTCCGGCTTCTACTTCTGCCTCGGCCACGGCGTCGGACTGGACGTCCACGAGCCGCCGCTGCTGTGCGTGGGCAGCACCGACACGCTGGTGGCCGGTGACGTGATCGCGGTCGAGCCGGGGCTCATCGTGCCGGGGGTCGGCGGCGCCGGCGTCGAGGATCTCCTGCTCCTCACCGACGCCGGCTGCGAGCGCCTGACGGGGGAGTTCAGCTACGACCTCACGCCCTAGCGGTCCCCGAGCTCGCCGATGTCATACGGTTGCAGCCACATCGATAATCAGAGGACAGGAGCCTGCGCCCAATGACCGACTACCCCGCCTCCCATCGTGGCCTGCTCGAAGCCCAGAGCTTCGCCCAGCTCGCGACCCTCAGCCCCGCCGGCTACCCCCAGGTCACGGCCGTCTCCTTCTTCTTCGACGAGGGTGACCAGGAGGTCAAGCTGTCGCTCAACGAGACCCGCAAGAAGGTCCGCAACCTCCAGCGCGATCCCCGCTGCACGCTCTTCCTGCTCGACGCCACCAACCCGCTGCGCTATCTCGAGATCCGCGGCGATGCCGAGCTCGTCCCCGACGAGGGCAAGACCTTCGCGGCCACGGCCGGCGCCAAGTATGGCCAGGACTTCACCCAGCACGACGGACCCGGCGAGGGCCGCTACATCGTCACCATCCGCCCGTCCACCGTCAACGCCGTCGACATTTCGGGCTGAGCTGACGGCAGTGAGCACGCGCAGGATCGCCGGGGGGCTCAGGAGGCTGCTCTGAGCACCCCCGACGTTGCTGCTGCGCCGCTCGAGCTCCTGCGCGAGCGCCTCGCCGAGCTCGCCGACCTCGAGTCGGTGAGCGGGCTGCTGGGCTGGGACCAGGAGACGATGATGCCGCCGGGCGGCGTGATGGCGCGCGCCGACCATCTCGCGACGCTCGACCGGCTCGTGCACGAGCGGCTCACGGCCGTCGAGGTGGGGGAGTGGCTCGCCGCGCTCAGCAACGGCAGCGGGGAGCTTGCCGCCGAGGCCACGCCGGCGGGGGAGCCCGACGTCGCGGCCGATCGCGACGCGGCGCTGGTACGCGTGGCGACGCGCGACCGCAACAAGGCCCTTCAGGTGCCGCCAACGCTTCGCACCGAGCTCGCGAGGGCACGGACCCTCGGACAGCACGCGTGGGCGCAGGCGCGCGCCGACGACGACTTCGCCGCCTTCCTGCCGCACCTGCGCGAGATCGTCGACCTGACGCGCCGCTACATCGCCTGTTTCCCCGACGTCGAGCATCCCTATGACGCCGTGCTCGACGACTACGAGCCGGGAATGCGCACCGCCGAGGTTCGCAGCGTCTTCGCGCGCCTGCGCGATGGGCTGCTGCCGCTGATGGCCGCGATCGAGCGGGCGCGGGAGCACGGGCACGCGCCGGAGCCCCTGTCGGGTCCGTTCGCGATCAACGCGCAGCGCGCGCTCGTGCGGGGCCTGCTGCTGGACGTCGGCTTCGACCCTGACGTCTCACGCCTGGACGAGTCCCAGCACCCGTTCTCGACGACGGTGGCGCTCGATGACCAGCGCATCACGGCGCGCTTCAGCGACGATTCGCTCGAGGCGATGTTCGCAGGCCTGCACGAGTTCGGACACGCCCTCTATGACTCCCAGGTCGACCGCGCGCTCGCTCGCACACCGCTGTGCAACGGCGTCTCGAGCAGCGTGCACGAGTCCCAGAGCCGGCTCTGGGAGAACATGGTCGGGCGGGGGCGGGCCTGCGCGACGTTCCTGCTGCCGCGGCTGCAGGCGGCCTTTCCGGAGCACTTCGGCTCCTTCGACGAATACGAGCTCTACCGCTCGGTCAACGTCGTGCGGCCGTCGCTGATCCGCGTCCAGGCCGACGAGGTCACCTACGCACTGCACATCATCCTGCGCTTCGAGCTCGAGGTCGAGCTCTTCGAAGGCACGCTCGAGCCCGAGCAGCTCGCCGAAGCCTGGCGCGAGCGCGCGCGCGCGTACCTGGGCGTCGAGGTTCCCGATGACACGCGCGGGGTGCTCCAGGACATCCACTGGGCCTTCGGCGGCTTCGGTTACTTCCCGACCTACGCGCTCGGCAACCTGATAGCGGCGCAGCTGTGGGAGAGCATCCGTGCCGAGCATCCGGATCTCGACGACCACATCGCGGCCGGCGACTTCATGCCGCTGCGCACATGGCTGGGGCAGCATGTGCATCGCTACGGCCGGATGTTCACCCCGGTGCAGACGCTGCGGCGCGCGATCGGCTCCGACCTCGACCCGGCGCCGTTCCTTGACTACCTCTGGGCCAAGCACAGCGACGTCCACGGCGTCAGCCGCAACGATCCGCTCGGGGGCTAGCCGATGGCGCGCGTGCTCGTGACGGGCTCCGCGGACGGGCTCGGCCTGATGGCTGCCCAGCTGCTGATCGAGGATGGCCACGAGGTCACGCTCCACGCCCGCAGCAAAGAGCGAGCCGCCGACGCGCTCGCATCCGCTCCGGGTGCGCAGGCGGCGCTCGGCGGCGACCTCGCGAGCATCGCGGAGGTTCGCGAGCTCGCGGCGTCCGCCAACCAGGGCGGACACTTCGACGCTGTCATTCACAACGCCGCCGTCGGCTACCGCGAGCCGCGCCTGGAGACGGTCGACGGGCTCGAACACGTCTTCGCGATCAACGTCCTCGCTCCCTACCTGCTGAGCGCCCTGCTCGAGCACCCCGCGCGTGTCATCTTTTTGAGCTCGGGAATGCACCGCGGCGCCGACGGGGACACCGATGATCTGCAGTGGCGGCAGAGGGCCTGGAACGGCTCGCAGGCCTACGCCGAGAGCAAGCTGTGGGACGCCGTGCTGGCCTTCGCGCTGGCGCGCCGCTGGCCGGATGTCGCCTGCAACGCCGTCGAGCCAGGCTGGGTGGCGACGAAGATGGGCGGCCCGAACGCGCCCGACGATCTGGCGCTCGGCGCCGTCACGCAGGTCTGGCTCGCCGTCTCCGATGAACCGGCGGCGCTTGAGTCCGGCCGCTACCTCTTTCACCAGCGCCCGCATGACACCAATCCGGCGGTCGCCGACGAGGACGTCCAGGAGCGCCTGCTCGACGCCTGCGCGGCGCTGAGCGGGACGCCGCTGCCCAGCGCGTAGTCGTGCTCGGCGAGGCGGCCGACGGAGCTCTCGAACTTCAGCGCCGGAAGTTCACAGCCGCGCCCCTATAGCTCGACCAAGCGCAGCGGCGGCGACGCCGAGGACGAGACTGGCCACGATGTTGAGCGTGGCGTCGCGCAGCTTCCCGTCCTCGGCCAGCCGCTGAGTCTCGAGCATCCAGGTCGAGAAGGTGGTGTAGGAGCCGATCGTTGCGGTGCCGGCGATGAGCAGAAGGTCGCCAGTGACCGCCAGTCCGATCAGAAGGCCGAGCACGAGCGACCCGCTGATGTTGATCGCGAAGGTGGCGAAGGGGAAGGTACGTCCGATGCGGCGCGCGGTCAGGCGGTGGAGGAGGAAGCGCGCGCTCGCGCCGAGCCCGCCGACGAGCGCCACGGCGATCCACACGGGAGCGCTCATCGGATCACCGGTATACGGCGGGCGAGGACGCCGCCTGCCCAGATTGCCGACAGCCCGGCGGCGACACTGGCGAGGCTGTATCCCACGGCAAGGCCGTAGCCGTGGCGGTCGATCATGCGCAGCGTCTCCACCGACATCGTCGAAAAGGTGGTGTAGGCGCCGCAGAAGCCGATCCCGAGCAGCGGCAGGCGGTAGATCGAGACCGCCGGGCGCTCCCGCAGGTGAGCGGCGAGGCAGGCCAGGGCGAACGTGCCGCTGACGTTGATCGCAAACGTCGCCCAGGGCCAGTCGCCGGCGCCACTCGCGAAGTGCAGGCCGATCCAGACGCGCGCCAGCGCGCCCGCCATGCCCCCGACGAAGACGGCGGCCAGAACTCGGCGCTCGCCGGTCGCCACCAGCCGAGACCTGCGTCGGGGGAAATCCGGGCCCGGCATCGCCAGCTCCTTTCGCGTGAGCGCTCAGGTGAATTCGCGAAAGGGGCCATCAGCCCTATGTGGGCGGTTCGCGGGCCGCGCCTTTGGGCGCCGCGCGCGTCAGGGCTCCATCTGACGCCTTCAAGATAGCCGACTGTGGCCGATCGGCGGCTGATAGCGTGGCGCCGACCCGTCCCAGCAATCGTGAAAGGTTCCCCCCGATGTCAGGCAAGAGCACGCTCGAGAGCTTCTACGCCGCGATGGCCAGCGGCAACATCCAGGGCGCCCTGGAGCTGATCGACGACGAAGCCGTCTGGGTCGAGTCCGAGGGCTTCATCTACGCCGGCACCTACCACGGCCCCGACGCCGTGCTGGAGGGCGTGTTCGCACGCCTGGGTGGCGAGTGGGACGGCTTCGCCGCGATCCCCGACCACATCATCGGCGAGGGCGATCGCGCCGTTGCCATCGGTACCTACAGCGGCACCTACAAGGCCACTGGCAACTCGATGTCGGCCCGCTACGCCCACTCGATCGTCGCGCGCGACGGCAAGATCGTCAGCTTTGAGCAGGTCGTCGACTCCGCGCAGGTCAACCTCGCCTTCTAGCTCGAGCTCGTCGCCCACGAAGAGCCGCGGGCCGGCGCTGTACAAGCGCGAACCGGCCCGCGGTACCTGCGTTCTATGAGCGGAGGAGCGCTTCGTGCCCAGCGGCGCTCACGGCGCCGCGACGAGGCGGATGTAGGGCAGCGGCTGGTCCTTGAGGCCGTCCGGGTAGCGCTCGGCCTGGATCTCCGGCGTGACGGCTGCCGTGAGGATCACGTCATCGCCCGGATGCCACTGCGCCGGTGTGGCGACCTGATGGCTCGCCAGCAGCTGCAGCGAGTCGATCACGCGCAGGACCTCGTCGAAGTTGCGGCCCGTGGTCATGGGGTAGATCAGGACCAGCTTGATCGTCTTGTCCGGCCCGATCACGAACACGTTGCGGAGCGTCGCGTTCTGGGCGGGGGTGCGCTCGGTCGGGTCGCCGGAGGCGTCGGCGGGCAGCATCCCGTAGGCCTTGGAGACGGCGTGGTCGGTGTCGGCCACGATCGGATAGTTGACGTCCGTGCCCTGGTAGGTCTTGATGTCCTCGGACCACTTGCTGCTGCCCTCAGCGGGGTCGGTCGAGAGGCCGAGGATCTTCACGCCGCGGCGGTCGAACTCGGGCTTGATGGCAGCCATGTAGCCGAGCTCGGTCGTGCACACGGGCGTGAAGGCCCGCGGGTGGCTGAAGAGGACGGCCCAGCTGTCGCCGATCCAGTCGTGGAAGCTGATCGGTCCTTCGGTGCTGTCGGCCTGGAAGTCAGGTGCAGTGTCGCCAATCGTGAGTGCCATGTGTGTTCTTTCTCCTTCTGTGAGTGCGTGCCGGCGGCGGCGAAGGATGGCGATCGCGCCTTCGGGGCTCCGTGGGGCGGGGCGGCGATGCCGGTCCTCCCATTATGGCAAAAGGCGGGCGGCTTTCAGGGCTATCAGAGCGGCCCGAACCCTGCGCTCGTGCGGCCGCGGATCCGCGCCGGCCGGTCGAGCCGAAGGCGCCGCCTCAGTTCGAGGAGAAAGGCCTCGCCGGACCGCTTCGATCCATCCAGATATCGGTTGCGCCGAGGTAGAACGCGCCGTTACGGGTGGCGTGGTCCAGTTGCTGGGAGGAGATGTGCTGGCGGTAGGTGGTGACGTCTCGGAAGTAGCGCCCGAGGCGGGTTCCGGCGCCGGTGGCGCTCGAGGTCGAGCGGTGGGCCAGCGTCTCAACGGCGCTCGCCGCCAGGCCGCCGGCCTGCTGCAGCATCGCCCACCAGCGTGCGTCCTGCATCGATCCCACCGCAGGCTCGCCGGCCGCGGCGCGGGCCAGGGCCTGCGTGTACTGGTCGGCGAAGCCGTAGAGGATCGTCTCGGCGGCATCCGTCATCGCCATCGCGATGCCGTAGGCGCGCTGGTCGTCGTGGGAGCGGTAGCGCGGCACGATCGGCGGGAACGTCGTCGTCTTCTCGAGCACCCAGTCGCGGAACTCATCGAGCGCGGCGCGGGCGGCCCCCACTACCGGTAGCACCAGCGAAGCGTGGTAGGGACCAGCCACGCGGCAGATGTACATCGGGTTGCCGTGGAGCTCGTAGCCGGGGGTGGAGACGGGGTGCTCGTCGAACCACACCAGCGGCTGTGTGAAGGCATCGCGCACGAAGACGTCGTCGAGCACGAAGCTGTTGGAGCCGCTCGAGCGCATCCCCAGCACGCGTCCGTTGCGGGCGCCCCAGTCCTCCAGCATGCGCAGATCGCTCCGGGGCACGAGCAGGGCCAGCGTCGTCGGCGGGTCCTCGCCCGTGGGCGCCGGCACGAGCGCGCTGCACAGCGCCCACGTCGCGTAGGGGATGCCGGAGGCATAGCTCGCCTTGCCGCTGACGCGCCAGCCGCCGGGTACGCGGCGCGCCTCCCCGATCGGCGCCACCGGGTGCGGGCAGCGGAAGTCGCCGTCGGGAGCGAACACCTCGGCCTGGACCTCCTGAGGGAAGTAGCTGGCGACGACGTGCGCGTGGCTTGAGCCGAGCGTGAGACACCAGCCGGTGCCGGGATCGCCCGTCGCGATCTTGACCATCACGCGGACGAAGGTCGGCAGGTCGAACTCATAGCCCCCGAAGCAACGCGGCTGGAGGATGCGCGAGAAGCCGGCCCGTACGAACTCCTCGTGGACGCTCTCGGAGTAGTACCCGCGCTCCTCGGCGTCGTCCTGCTGCTCGCGCAGCATCGGGATCAGCGCCTCAGCGCGCGCGACCATCTGCTCGCGCGTCAGCTCGGGCTCGGGTACCGCGATCACCTGCTCGGGCAGGACCCCCATCCGCCCGACATCTTGGCGCAGCGCGCCGGGATCTGCGCTCAGCCCGTCGCCGCGAAGCGGTGTCCCGGCAGACCGCTGACGCCCGGGCGGGCGCAGAAGATCGCGCCCGCATGCGGCTGCGCCGCACGCTGACCCTCGTCGAGGCGGTGCCAGGCGCTCGTGATCACGAGCACGTCGAGGGCGGCTCCGGCGAAGGCGCAGCTCGTCGGTTGGCTGACCGGGAGCGCAAGCGTGCGCTCGAGCGCCCCGTCCGGGGTGTAGCGGCGCACCTCGCCGGTGCCCCAGATCGCCGTCCACAGGCAGCCGTCTGCGTCGACGCACATGCCGTCGGCGAAGCCCTCGCCACTGCGCAGGCCGAGCTCTACGACGCGCCGGCGGCCCGAGAGCCGACCTTCCTCGAGGTCGAAATCGAAGGCGTCGATGCCGCCCGAGAGCGAGTCGATCAAGTAGAAGGTGCGCCCGTCCGGGCTCCAGTCCATGCCGTTGGCGAGCGAGAGTCCGTCAAGGACGGTGCTGAGCGAACCGTCGGCGTCGAGGCGATGCAGCCCCCCGCTGCCCGCCGCGGCGTTCCCATCGGCGGCGATGCCCACCGAGCCCGCCCAGAAGCGACCGAGGGCGTCGCAGCGGCCGTCGTTGAGGAACGACGCCGGCGCATCCACCTCCACCTCGGCGATCAGCGAGAAGCTCCCGTCGGCCTCCAGGGTGGCAAAGCCCGCCCCGCACGCGAGGACGAGACCGCCACCCTCGCGCGGCAGCGCGCAGCTCACCCGCCCCTCGATCACGCTCGCTTGCGCGGCGGTGCCGTCGAGTCCGGTGCGGTTGATCGTGCCCGTGAGCTGGTCGACCCAGATCAGCTGCGCGCTCGCGCGATCCCAGATCGGTCCCTCCCCGAGCTCCGCGCGAGCGTCCAGGAGCAGGTCGAGTTCCAGTGTATGACGAGCCTACAAACTTTCCGATAGGGTCGAGCGAATGAGCTCTCCGGCCGTCGGGATTGTCGGACTCGGCAATATGGGTGGTCGCATCGCGAGCCGAATCGACGGCGGCGGCGAGCGCCTGATCGGCTACGACGCGGACGGCGCCCGGGCCGCCGAGCGGGGCATCGAGGCGGCCGCTTCGCTGGCCGATCTCGTGGACGCGGTCGACGTCGTGCTGCTGTCGCTGCCCGACAGCACGGTCGTCGAGGCGGTCGTGCGCGGCGAGGCCGGGATCCTCTCGAGCTGCCGTCAGGGCCAAATCGTCGTCGACCTGGGCACCTCGAGTCCGGTCTCCACGCGCGAGCTCGCCGCGGAGCTCGCTGCGCGCGGAGTCGAGATGCTCGACGCCGGCATCTCCGGGGGCGCCGCCGCGGCCGAGAAGGGCACGCTGACGATCATGGTCGGCGGCGATGGTGGTGCCCTCGATCGCGTGCGCCCGCTGCTTGCGACCTTCAGTGAGCGGGTCTTCCACATGGGCGTCGTCGGCTCCGGCCACACGACCAAGCTGCTCAACAACTTCCTCAACGCGGTCACGCTCGCGGCGACAGCCGAGGTGATGGTCGCCGCTCAGATCGCGGAGCTCGACCTGCGCCAGGTGCTCGAGGTGATCAACTCGAGCAGCGGCGTCAGCTTCGCGAGCCTCAACCGCTTCCCGCGGATCGTCGAAGGGGATTACCTCGAGGGCGGGCTCACGAGCGCGCTGATGCTCAAGGACGTGACCCTGTACCTGGACATGCTCCACGAGCTGGGAGCGCCGAGCCTCAACGTCGCCGGGCCGATGGCGTCGTTCGGGTTGGCGCTCGGTCTGGGCTACGGCGACGTGATCAGCAACCGCGTGGTGGACGCGATCGGCGACGTCGCCGGTGGCGTGCGCGTGAGCGCGGGCTAGGACCTTGGCCGGCCCGCTCAGCGAAGGCTCGACCGTCGCCGTCATCGGCCTGGGCCGGATGGGGCTGCCGATGGCGAGCCGGCTGGCGGCGGCGGGGTATCGCCTACGCGGCTACGACGTCTCGCAGCAGGCGCGCGAGGCGGCATCGGCGCTCGATGGTGCCCTGATCGCCGAGTCGCCGAGCGCGGCTGCGGCCGGAGCCGACGCCGTCGTGCTGATGCTGCCCTCCTCCAGCCATGTGCGCTCGGTGCTGATCGACGATGGCGTGCTCGACTCACTCGCGCCCGGCGTCGCGCTGATCGACATGAGCTCGTCTGAGCCGCTCGAGACTCGCAAGCTCGCGCAGCAGGCCGGCGAGCGCGGCGTCGAGCTCGTCGACGCTCCCGTCTCGGGCGGCGTGCGCGGGGCGCTCGAGGGGACGCTCACGATCATGGTCGGGGGCAGCGTCGAGGCGGTCGAGGCCTGCCGCCCGCTGCTGGAGACGATCGGCAAGACCGTCCGCCACGTGGGTGGGGTCGGCGCCGGTCACGCGCTCAAGGCCCTCAACAACATGCTGTCGGCGGCCCACCTTCTCGCCAGCTGTGAGGCGCTCGCGATCGGACGCGCGTTCGGCTTGGACCCGAACGTCCTCGTCGAGACGATCAACGTCTCGACCGGGCGCAGCGCGTCGACCGAGCGCAAGCTCCCCGAGTTCATCCTGACCGAGACCTACGACGCCGGCTTCGCGATGTCGCTGATGGTCAAGGACGTCGGGATCGCCGTCGCGCTCGGGGAGGAACTCGGCGTGCCTGCTGGACTCGCGCAGCGCACGCTGGCGCTGTGGCAGGAGGCCGTCGCGGCGTTGGGGGGGAGCGTCGACCACACCGCGATCGCGCGCTGGGTCGATGCCGCGGAGGGGGCGTCAGCGTGAGCTACGAGATCGTCGCCGTGCGCTACGGGACGCTGCACTCGACCAAGGGCGAGCTCTTCTACCGCCACCAGGCCTACGGCGAGCCCGACGCCGCCCAGGACATGGACTTCTTCTTCTACGTCCTTCGCGACGGCAACGAGGTCACCGTCGTCGACACCGGCTTTCGCCCCGAGGCAGCTGTCCCGCGCGGGCGTGAATGCCTGACCGCGCCCGCGGAGGCGCTTGCGCGCCTCGGCGTCGACCCGGCGTCGGTCGCGCGACTGGTGATCACCCACATGCACTGGGATCACATCGGCAACGTCGAGCTCTTCGCGGGCGCCGAGCTGCTGGTGCCGGAGGCCGAGCTCGCCTTCTGGGAGCGCCCGCTCGCGCGCAACCCTCAGTTCTGGGCGCACGTCGACCCGCACGGGGTGGAGCTGCTCGAAGCCGCCTGGCACGAGGGGCGCGCGATCGCCACCGGCGCCGAGTACGAGATCGCGCCGGGTCTGCGCGCGATCACCGTCGGTGGGCACTCACCGGGTCAGCAGGTGCTCCTCGTCGACACCGCCGACGGCGAGGTGGTGCTGGCCTCCGACGCCGTCCACCTCTACGAGGAGCTCGAACTCGAGCGGCCCTTCAGCGTGATGGTCAACCTGCGCGAGATGGTCGAGGCCTATGCGCTGCTCAAGCGTCTGCGCGAGGCGGGAGCGACGATCGTGCCCGGCCACGACCCGCTCGTGACGGCGCGCTACCCGGACCTCGGCGGCGAGGCCGCCGGGCTCGGCTTCAAGGTCGCATGATCGGAGGATCGATGGCGCTGCGCGGACTGGACGGGAAGGTCGCGCTCGTGACGGGCGGGGCGAGTGGCATTGGTGCCGCGACGGCGCGGCGGCTCTCAGCCGAGGGCGCCTCAGTCGTCCTCGCCGACCGCGACGGGGAGCGGGCGCAGGCGCTGGCGGCCTCGCTCGAGGGCCCGGCGCTCGCGCTCGAGGCCGACCTCGCCTCCGAGGCTGAGGGCGCCGCACTCATCGAGCGCGCGCTCGAGCGCTTCGGTCGTCTCGACCTGCACCATCTCAACGCGGGCATCCCGGGCTCACCGGCGCCGTTTGAGGAGCTGACGCTCGAGGACTTCGACCGGGTGCTCGACATCAATCTGCGCGGCGTCTTCCTCGGCCTGCGTGCCGCGTTTCGCCAGTTCGCGCGGCAGGAAGGTGGCGGCGCGATCGTCATCACCGCCTCGATCGGGAGCCTGCGCGGGAGCTCGGACCTGATCCCCTACCACGCCTCCAAGCACGGCGCGCTCGGCCTGATGCGCTGCGCCGCGGTCCACGGCGCCGACCGCGGCGTGCGCGTCAACGCGATCGCCCCCGGGATCGTGCTGACCGGGCTCTTTGACGCGAGCGGCAGCGGGGCCGGTGGCGCCTCGGACTGGAACAAGCGGGCGAACATCGCGCCGGTGCGCCGCCCGGGCGCGCCTGAGGAGGTGGCGGATCTGGTCGCCTTCCTGCTCAGCGATGAGGCCGGGTTTTTGACCGGCGAGGTGATCTCGATCGACGGCGGCGCCACGGCGATGAACCCGCTGCGCCCGTCTGGTCAGCGGATCGACGCGCAGGCTTAGGAGACGAGCGCCTCGCCGTGGGCGCTCTGCGTCGAGATTTTGACCGCCTCGATACCGGCCGTGGCGGCCTCATCGATGTGCGCCACGCAGGCCGCAGCCGCGCCGTCGCCGTCGCGCGCCAGCACCGCGTCGTGGAGACGGCGCATCTCGGCGAGCGCGCGCTGGGGGCGGCCGGGCTGCGAAAGCGAGGCGGCGCGCAGCATTCGCACGCGCGCCTGCAGCCCGCCGAGGATCGAACGGATCGCGGGGCTGCCGGCGCCCTCGAGCAGGACGTCGTAGATGGCGTCCTTGGCGCGCAGCAGCTCGAGCGTGCCGGCGCCGGCCACGACCTCGGTTTCAAAGGCGTCGACGGCGTCGCTGAGGGCCGCCAGATGCTGACGCGACGCCCGCTCGACGAAGCGTCGGGCAGCGAGCGCCTCGAGTGAGGCGCGCACGTCGTAGAGATCGGCAGCCTCCTCGGCGGTGGGGACGACGACGATCGCGCCGCGCTGGGGGATCGTCGTCACCAGTCCCTCGGCGTCGAGCTCCCGTAGGACCTCGCGGATCGTCGTTCGGGAGACTCCGATCTGCTCGATCAGCTCGCGCTCGATCAGGCGCTGGCCAGGCTTGTAGCGGAAGTCGAGGATCGCTCCGCGCACGATCTCCAGGACCTGGTCGCGGAGCGGTGCCGCGACGCGGCCGACGCGCATCGAGGTTTCGGGAGCGTCGCCGAAGAACGGATGCTCGGACATCGGCGCGCAGTATTGCACTACCGCACGTCGAGGCGATGGTGTGGCGGTCGGTTAGTAGCATCGCGCGCGCCATGGGGTTCCGGTGGTGCCTGCGGCTAACTCGAACATCGCCGAGGAGCCGTCGCCGGCGCGTCGCGAAGCCGCAGGCTTCACCGTCCTCGCGTGTGTGCGCCCGTCCGCGGAGCGCGTGCGCGGCCGGTGAGGGCCCGTGCCGCCACGGGAGCGCGATACTGCTGGCAACTGCACGGTGAACGGCGAAAGGAGCGGGCGTGGCTGAGCTTGAGCGGGAGATGGTGGACGTCGGCGGGCGCCAGACGGCCTACTTCACAGGTGGGCGCGGCGCTCCGCTGGTGTTCCTGCACGGCGGGGGCATCGTCGAGGGCGTCGGCTGCTTCGCGCCGCTCGCCGACCATTTTCACTTCATCGCTCCGCAGATGCCGGGCTTCGACCGCACCGAGTTGCGCCCGCCGGTGCAGTCGATCGACGGGCTCGTCGATCACACGATCGCCCTGCTCGATGAGATCGGTCTCGGGCGCTTCGCGCTCGTGGGGCACTCTCTCGGCGGCTGGGTGGCCGCCTCGCTGGCCGCAGCAAACCCCCAGCGCGTGAGCTCGCTGGTGATCGCGGCCCCCTACGGCTTGGACGCTCCGCTGGCCAACGCGCCGGCGATGGCGCGCGATGAGCTCTACGTCGCGCTGACCAACGACCCGAGCATCTTCGAGGGTCTGGTCCCCGAGGGCGAGGATGCCGAGTTCGAGGCTGCGCGCGCGCTCGAGGGAGCCTCCATGAGCGGCTTCGTGCCGGGCCCGTTCGACCCAACGCTCCCGGCGAAGCTCGAGACCCTCCCGATGCCGCTGCTCCTGATGTGGGGCGAGGACGACCGCATCGTGCCGATCGCCCATCTGCCGCTGTGGCGAGAGGCGCTGCCGCAGGCGGAGGTCCTGACCTATCCGGGGGTGGGGCACCTGCTCTACTGGGAGGACCCCGAGACGGTCGATGCGATCGCCGAGTTCTCCTCGCGCTGAGGGGTGGGCGGCGCACCTCGGCCGCGGGCGTGCGTTGCACGCTAGGGTGTTGTATGACGGTCAGGCGAAGGTGCCGTCAACCCCATTCACGGAGAGCTGAGTGACCTCTACCAGCGAGCAGGACACCGCGGCCCAGGGCCCGCCCGAGCCGGACCTCACCCCCGCTGAGCTGATCGCCCGCGCGATCGCTCTGCGGCCGAAGCTGATTGCGGCGCAGGCCGAAACCGAGGAGCGCACGTACTACTCCGAGGAGATCCACCAGGACCTGCTGGACTCCGGCTTCTACCGCCTCTACGTCCCCCGTCGCTACGGCGGCTACGAGTTCGACGCAGCGACCTACATGCGCGTCGTGATCGAGCTCTCGCGAGGCTGTGTCTCGACCGGCTGGTGCGCGGCGCTCGCGGCCGCCCACGCGCTCCAGATCGCCTCCTGGTGGGAGGAGCCGGCGCAGACGGAGATCTTCGGCGACGGCGACTTCCGCGCCGCCGCGGTGGCGGCGCCGGTCGGTCCCGCCCAGCGCCGCGGCGAGGAATGGGAGCTCAACGGCAAGGTCTCCTACTGCTCGGGGATTCCCTACTCCACGCACTACATGGGGCAGGCGGTGATCGCCGCCGATGACGGCAACCTGACCGACCGGATGCTGCTCTTCGTCGCGCCGCGCAGCGAGTTCACGGTGCTCGATGACTGGGGTGAGCTCCTCGGCCTCAAGGGCTCCGGCTCGCAGAGCATCACCTTCGAGCACGGAATGATCCCAGCGCACTGGGGGCTCGAGAACACGCTGATGGTCGACTACGACGTCTCGAACGGCACACCGGGACTGCGTCTGCACGGCAATCCGCTCTACGGCGGCCGTGCGCTCGCGTGCTTCACGATGACGCTCGGCGCGATCATGGTCGGGGCGGCCTACCAGGCCCTCGATGAGTACGAGCTGCTGCTCGACAGCAAGCTGACGCACCTGCCGCCGATGCAGCCGCGGCGCTTCGACCCCGACTTCCAGCGCTGGTTCGGCTCCGCGCTGGCAAAGATCGCCACGGCCGAGGCGGCGCTCCTCAGCTGCGCCGACCAGCACATGGAGCTCTGCACCCGCGCCGCCGAGGGCGCGCCCTACACCTACGGCGACGACATGCGCCTCGGCTGCATCGCCCGCGAGGTCATGATCCAGACCTGGGAGGTCATGCAGTCGGAGATCTTCCGCACCGCCGGCTCGAGCGCAGGCGCCCGCGGCCAGCGCATGGAGCGGATCTATCGCGACATGTCGATCGGCAACAGCCACCGCAACACGATGCTGCGCGAGTGGGCCTTTGGCGAGTTGGCCCGAGAGCACCTCGGGCTGCCCCGGCTCGGCCCGGGCAACGTCCAGCCGATCCGCCGTTAGCCGGCCGGCAGCGGGGCGTCGAGCGGGAGCTCCAGACGCTCGCGCGCGAGTTCGCGCGCGAGCCACTCAGGCGCGGGCACGATGCCGTCGTCGCGGGTGCTGAGCAGGAAGCGGGCGATCCGCTCGAGCTCGTCGCGTTCCACTCGATCACCGGCGGCACTTCCCGCCAGCGCCTCCTGCGCCGCCTGCCACGCGTAGCTCATCGACCGGCGCGCGAGCGCAGCGAGCGTCAACCCGGTCTCACCACGGGCCGCGGCCTCGCCGAGAATCGCGCCGGCGGCGCTTGCGTGCGCGATCGCGGCGCCCAGCCAGCGCTGGTGGTCGGGATCGAGGGCGCGCGTCGCGGGCGCCGCTCGCACGACACCCTCGGCTAGCTGCGTGGCGCGATCCGCCGCCCCGGCGAAGACCGCGGCCAGCGCCGCGGCCGGGACCGAGGCGCTCCAGGCGTCGACCGGCGCGGCCGCGGTCGACGCGAGGCCGTCCGCAACCTCCACCGACTCGAGCACCACGGTCGCGGCGCAGGCGGCCGTGCCGTGATCGCGCAGCTCGAGCTGCTCCCGCGAGACCAGAAAGCGCAGCACGCCCTCTTCGCCCTCGATCGGCGCGACGGCCAGGAAGTGGGTGGCGCGGGAGGCGCCGGTGCAGCGGGCGAAGCTGCCGGAGACCGACCAGCCCGACGGCATCCGCCTGGCCCTGGCCTCACCGCGCAGGCCGAGCGCGCAGCGCACCCCGCCGCCACGCTCGAAGAGCTCGTAGGCGCGGGCGCCGCCGAGGGCCAGCGATGCGGCGCACCACGCGCTCGGCGGGCAGCCGCGGGCCAGCTCGGCGACGACGTCGAGGAAGTCCGTGAGATCGAGGCCCAGACCGCCGCCGCGCCGCGGGACCAGCATCGTGTCGAACTCACCCTCGAGCAGCTGCTCGTGAGTCACATCCGCGCAGCAGCCGCTCGCGAAGGCCTCCTCCTGCGCTGCCTGCAGGTGGCCGCGCAACTCGCGTGCACGTTCGAGCGTCGCGCTCACGAGCGAGCCTCGACATGGGGGCGATCGGGACGCAGCGCTGCTCCCTCGACGAGGCCGAGCCGTTCGCGGGCGAGCTCGCGCCAGGCCCAGTCGCGGGTGACGTTGCCGGTATGGCCCCAGTCCATGGCGACGTCGCGGAAGAAGCGCTCGATCCGCCCGCCGTTGCGCGTCGCGCTCGTGCCGGCCGTGCGCAGGATGTCCTCCTGCAGCGAGGTCCACACGAGCGTCAACGCCTCGCGCGCGAGCACGTTGAGACCGAGGTCGTCCTCGCGCGTGAACACGCGACCGTCGCGCGCGACCGCGCGCGTGTACCCCGACCAGCGCCGCGCGACGGCCGCGATCAGCGTTTCGGCGGCGGCCGCGGCGGCCAGCGCCTGGCCGTACCAACGCTGGTAGTCGGGGTCCAGGTGGCGCGCGACGATCGGCGGACGCTGCGTGCGTCGCGTGCGGATGATCGACTCGTACTCCTCGAGCGCACCGCGCAAGGCGCCGGTCGCCAGACCGCTGAGCTCGCTCTGGAACACGCTCAGCGTGCGACCGGCGTAGAGCGGGTTGCCGTGCAGAGCGAGGCCCGGACTGCGGGTCGTGTCGGTGTCGACGAGCCACTGACTCTCCAGCACGCAGTGGCCCGGCACGAGCGCGGCGTCGACCTGGATGCTGTGCGAGCCGCTGCCGCGCAGGCCGAGCGTGTCGCCCCAGTCTTCGATCATGCTCCACTGGCGCCGCGGGATCACGAAAAGCAGCATCTGCCCCGGCGGGCCCCCCGGCTGGCCGGGGGCCTCGAAGGTCTGACCCATGTAGTGCGTGGCGTAGGGCGCCCCGGAGCAGTAGCCCCAGGTCCCGCTGATCTCCCAGTCACTGCCACGGCGGATCGCCTGGCCGGCGGGCGCCGCGACCGCCGGGCAGCGGAAGTCGCCGTCGCCGAAGAGCTCGCTCTGCGCCTGCTCGCCGAACAGCGTGGCGAGGTGCAGCGCGTGGGCGGAGGCCAGGCACAGACCCCAGGCGCTCGAGAGGTCGCCGGCGGCGACCTCCATCACGACGCGCAGGAAGTCCCCCAGCTCGAGCTCGAGGCCGCCGTAGCGGCGCGGCACGAACATCCGGTAGAAGCCGGCTTCGCGGAACTCCTCGTGAGTCTCCTGGGAGTAGTAGCTGCGCTCCTCGGTTGCGCTCGCCCGCTCGATCAACTGCGGACGCATCGCTCGCGCTCGGGCGATCAGCCGCTCGGCGACCTCGGAGCTCAGGGCTTCACCCGCATCGACGCGCGCAGCCGCGCGCTGGCCTCGAGGTCGAGCACGAGGCCCTCGGGGTCGTTCTCAGGATCGCCGCTCACCACGACGCCGTAGTCGTGCGCCGCGCCCTCGATGCTGACGTAGCCGTCGCGCACATCGCGTTTGACGAGCTCGGGGTCGCGCTCGAGCGCCTCGCCCCAGCCGCCACCAGCGCAGGTCACGTAGCGCAGCATCGCCTGCGGCTGCGTCTCCCAGAACGGAACGCGGTAGGGATAGCGGAAGACGCCGTCCGGGCTGGGCTCGAGCGTCTCGGGGTCGAGCACCCCCGCCACCGGTGTCGCGCCGCCGTAGGACCCGGGTCCCGACTGCGACAGCGCGGCGGGGCGCTCGCCCTCATCCCACAGCCAGATTCCGCCGCTTCGCCCGTCGCCACCGCCATCGACGCCGAACCCTGGCGCGAGCTTGAAGTGAAGCGACATCAGGTGGTGCTGCGCCGCCCGCAGCCACAGCGAGTCGCGCAGCATCGCCGCGCCGCCACGATGGCGTCCCGGGCCGGCGCTGTCGGCGACGATCTCGTGGCGCAGGACGACGACGGGGGCGTCTGACTCGGTGGCCTCGACGGCGACGCCGATGCCGTTGGCTTGGTAGGAGAGCATCTGGCTGTCGGCATCGCCGTGGCGGTTGGCGCCGAAGGGGCCGACCTCCCCGCCGACCTGCGCCGCGGACAGCCACGCGCGCCCGTCGGCGAGCACGCCGTTGGCGTTGTGGATGTTGGCGCTGCCGCGGTCGCCGGCGATGGCCGCCGATCCGACCGCCTGGGCCAGCGCGCGCAGCACCGCCGAGAGGATCACCTGGCTCTGTTCCCAGTAGGCGAACACCGCCCCGTCGGGGGGCAGCGCGCTGACGACGGTGCCCTCGGGGATCACGAGGTCGATGGCGCGGGTCGTGCCCGAGGTGAACCAGCTGTGGGGGTCGAAGATCAGCTTGAAGGCGACGCCGACGCTGGTCTTGGCGTCCAGAGCGGTGGCGTTGATCGCGCTGCGCGCCTGGCGCGAGGTGCCGCTGAAGTCGACCTCGGCGCGGTTGCCGCGTTTGCTGATGCGGACGCGGACGCGGTATTCCTCGTCGTCGGCGACGGCGTCACAGTCGGCCAGGTCCTCGCCGACCCAGTCGCCGTCGGGGATCGCGGCGAGAGCATGCTCCATGCGCTCGGCTGAGGCATCGCAGACGTAGTCCATCGTCCCGAGCACCGCTTCAAGGCCGTAGCGCTCGATGCTCTCGAGCAGCATCCGCTCGCCGAGCTCGAGCTCAGCGACGCAGGTCAGCATGTCCGGGGCGAGGATCTCTCCGAAGCGGACGTTGTCGAAGATCAGGCTCCAGGTCGAGGCCACCGGCACTCCGGCGCGGAACAGGGCCTGCGGCGCGAGCACCAGCCCGTTCTCATAGACATTGCGCTTGGCCAGGCTGAAGCCGCCGGGAACCATGCCGCCCATGTCGAGCTGGTGCGCCTTCATGTTCACGAAGCACGCGATCCTGCCCTCGTGGAAGACGGGGCGGGTGAAGAGCACGTCGTTGACGTGGGTGCCGTTTCGATAGGGGTCGTTGGCGACGATCACATCGCCGGGCTCGAGACGGTCGATGCCGTACTCCTCGACGGTGTTGCGCACGGAGTCCGCCATCGTGCCCGTGAAGAGGATGATGCTCGCGCTCATCGCCGGCGTCGGGTAGCCCCGCTCGGGCGGCCCCGTGAGCGTCGCGGCGAAGTCGTAGAAGTCGCGCAGGATGGGGGAGAAGGCGGCGGTCAACACACGGCTGCACATGTGCTCGACGACGTAGCCGAAGCGGTTGGCGAGGACCGTCGCCGTGAAGCGATCGCAGCCGTAGCGCGCGGCGAACTGCTCCTGGCTCAGCTCGCGGATGAGCGAGGTGGAGGTTGCTTCCTCGCTCATGCGCGCTCGATCACGATCTCGCCGAAAGGACCGACCACGGCCCGCTGGCGCGGACAGACGAGGGTCGTCGAAAGGCCCTCGCGGATCACCGCGGGCCCGGCGATGCTCGCGCCGATGGGCAGCGAGTCGCGCGTGTACTCGGCGGCCTCCACCGCGTCGTCCTCGAGGTAGCGGAGGGTAAGCATCCGCCGCGGTGGTGGCAGCGGCTCGCCGCTACCGGGACGCGCGGTGAACTCGACCTTCTCGGAGGGGATCACGAGCTCGACGCGGTAGCTGACGCCCTGCACCGGCACGTACTCGAAGCGGTTGCCGTAGCGGCGCTCGTAGGCGTCGTGGAAGCGCGCGACCATCGTCTGCGCATCGATCTCGCCTTCGGGCACCTCCACGAACGGCGTCTCCCAGCTCTGGCCGTAGAGACGGCCGTCGAAGCTTCGCCGCACGCTGCCGGCGTCCGCGTCGACGCCCGCCCGGGAGCGCAGGCGGGCCTCCATGTCCTCGAAGACCGCGCTGATCTGTGGCGTCTGCTCCGGCGCCAGCATCACGTAGGCGCTGCGGCTGTCGTAGAAGACGAGGTCGCTCGAGAGCAGCCCGAGCGCGGAGAAGAGGCCCGGGTGGGGAGGCACGATCACGCGCGGCACGTGCATCAACTCGAGCGCCGCGGGCAGCAGCATCGGCCCGGCCGCGCCGTAGGCGATGAGGCTGAAGTCGCGCGGGTCGGCGCCATGGCGGATCGCCACGTTGGCGACCTCCTCGGCGATGTTGGCGGCGGCGAGGCGGTAGGAGAAGGCGATCCGCTCGGCCACGCTGAGCTTGGTGTCGAGCGCCTCGAAGGCCCGCTGGGCGGCCTGCGCATCGAGGCGGACCTCGCCGGCGGCGAAGTCGTCGGCGTCGAGGATGCCCATCAGCAGGCACGCGTCGGTGATCGTGGGCGCCGTGCCGCCGCGTCCGTAGCAGGCCGGGCCCGGGTTTGAGCCGGCGCTCTGGGGGCCCACGCGGACGTCGCCGGAGGGGGAGATGGAGACGATGCTGCCGCCGCCCGCGCCGACGCTCGAGATCTCGGTCGAGAGCGCGTTGATGATCAGGTCGTGCTCGAGCTCGAAGGTGTTGTTGACGAACGGCTGGCCGTCGACCACCAGCGAGATGTCGGTCGAGGTGCCGCCGACGTCGCAGCAGATCAGGTTGCCATCGCCCATCGCGGCCCCCAGGCTCGCGCTCGACATGGTGCCCGCGGCGGGACCCGCGAAGACGATCCGGAACGGCTTCTCGAGCGCCTCCGACCACGGCAGCAGCGTCGCCGCGCAGTCGGCGAAGTTGAGCTCCCCCGAGAAGCCGCTGGAGCGAAGCTCGCCGTCGAGCTCGTGGGCGTAGCGGGTGAAGATCAGCTTCATGAAGACGTCGATCACCGTCGTCGAGGCGCGGGCGTACTCCTTCGCCAGCGGCGAGGTCTCCGAGGAGATCGAGACCGCGAGATCGGGACCGAGGACCTCCGCGACGAGCTCGCGCAAGCGGCGCTCGTGGGCGTCGTTGACGTAGGCGTTGAGCAGACAGATCGCAACGCCCTCGACGTGGCAGCGCGCCAATACCTCGAGCTGCGAGCGGGCCTGCTCCTCATCGAGGGGCAGGTACTCGCTGCCGTCCGAGAGCAGCCGCTCGGTGACGCCGCGGCGCAGGTAGCGGGGCACGAGCGGGCGCGTGACATCGCCGAAGGAGCGCCGCCAGGAGGTATCGGTCTGGGCGGCCGGAGGGCGCCAGACGCGGCCACGATCGAGCATGTCGCGGTGGCCCTCGGTGGTCAGGAAGCCGACCTTGGGCAGCGTGCGCGTGATCACCGCGTTGAGGCCCATCGTGCTCGCGTGGTTGAAAATGGGGTGGCCCTCTACGCCGAGGCGGCGGGCTCCGGCGACCACGGGCGCCGCGGGATCGCCCGCGTCGCTGGGCACCTTGGTCACCGTGATCTCGCCGCCGAGCACGGAGACGACGTCTGTGAACGTGCCGCCGACGTCGACGCCCAGCACTACTGCATGCCCCGCACGATCTGGAGCCCGAGCGGCACGTAGGAGCCAAACGGCGGCGCCGGCTCACGCTCGAGCGAGTGCAGGCAGCGCTGGCACTTGACGACGTTGAAGAAGCCGCCGTCGCTGAGGACGCGGTAGGCGGCGAGCTCCGGCGCGCCGCAGGCGGGGCAGGTCCCCTCCACCGCCGTGCGCTCGGCGTCCAGGTGCAGCTGCGCCGGGCGCTGGAAGGTGTGCGCCATCAGAGCGCCCGCGCCCGTCTCACGAGCCGATCTCCTCGAGCAGAGCCGGCGCGCCGAGGCCGAAGGACTTCGCCCCGATCCCGCTCGCGAGCTCGAAGATCTCCATGATCTCCGCCGCGCTCGCGCCGTAGCCGATCGCGTTGCGGATGTGCTGGCGCAGGCCCGGCTCGAACATGTGCGTCGCCGAGCAGTCAAACGCGGTATAGACGAACTCCTTGACCTTCGGCTCGAGTGAACCATGCTCCCAGGAGTAGGCCGAGAAGTTCGTGTAGGCGGCGAAGAACTCGGCGTCCAGGCGCAGGATCCCGTCCCAGAACTCGTTCCAGTAGCCGCGCTTGGCGGTGAAGTCGGCCTTGATCTCCTCCTGGCGCTCGCTCAGCGGCCCACTCGGCAGCGGTGCGCCCGCGGCCTCGAGCTCCTC
>DASXEZ010000166.1:0-62225 GCA_036489875.1 Solirubrobacteraceae bacterium
ACCGAGAGCTCAGCGCGCTGGCCGGGGTTGGGCGCGGTCAAGACCTCGACGCGATGGCCGCGATTGCCGCCGACGCGACGCTCGCCCGCGCGCACGATCGTCACCGACGTGCTCTCATCGAGACGCAGCAGCTGGGAGAGCCGCAGCTCGAGGCCCGCGGCGATCCGGGCGGCCACGTGAAGCGTCGGGCTGGTCTCGCCTCGCTCGACCTGCGAGAGCATCGCCGAGCTGACGCCACTGCGCAGCGCCAGCTCGCGCAGCGACAGGTCCATGGCCTCGCGCAGGGCACGGACCCGGGGCCCGATCGCGGTCGGAGCGTAGTGGTCGTGCTCGGTGGCGACCGCCATACAAACGTACGCTATCACGGACACAGTGTCTGGCGCTGTGCCCTCAGCGCGGCGCCGCCACCGACCCCCGCGCGCCGCTCAGGGCGCCGGGGCCAGATCCGCGGCGCTCGCCTGCGGTGCGTGCTCTAGCCGCGAGAGCGTCGTGAGCGCGCGTAGATAAGCGCGTGCGGCAGCTTCGATCACGTCGGTCGCGACGCCCTGCCCCGCGGCCGAGTTGCCCTCATAGACGAGGACGACCGAAACCTCGCCGAGCGCGTCCTGCCCCTCGGTGACGGCGTCGATGCGGAACTCGCGAAGGGCCGCGGCGATCCCGGTCGCGGCGTTGATCGCGCCGAAGACCGAATCCACCGAGCCGTCGCCGTGGAACTCTCCACGAGCGCTTTCGCCGGCAGGCGTGCGCACCGTGACGACTGCGCGGGGCTCGCGTTCCGTCCCGGCCTCGAGCTCGTAGCCCTCGAGCGTGTAGCCGGCGATCTCCCCGCGCAGCTCGTGCGTAACGAGCGCTTCGAGATCCATGGCGCTGACCGTCTTCTTGCGGTCGGCGATCTCCTTGAAGCGTTTGAAGGCGGTGTTGAGCGCGGCTCCGTCGACCTCGATGCCGAGGTTCTCGAGCGCCTGGCGCAGGGCGTGGCGTCCGGAGTGCTTGCCGAGCACCAGCGAGTTCGCGGCGAGGCCGACACTCGTGGCCTCCATGATCTCGTAGGTGGTGCGCTCCTTGAGCACGCCGTCCTGGTGGATGCCGGATTCGTGCGCGAACGCGTTGCGACCGACGATCGCCTTGTTGGGCTGCACCGCATAGCCGGTCAGGCGCGAGACCAGGCGGCTCGTGCGGGCGATCTCGCGAGTGTTGATCGCGGTGTGCAGGCCGATGTCGGCCGCGCGCGTGTGCAGGAGCATCACGATCTCCTCCAGCGACGCGTTGCCGGCGCGCTCGCCGATGCCGTTGATCGCGCACTCGACCTGGCGCGCGCCGGCGCGTATGCCGGCGAAGGAGTTCGCGACCGCCAGTCCGAGGTCGTCGTGACAGTGCACCGAGAGCACGACGTCGTGCAGCGCCGGCACCAGCTCGTACAGGCGCTCGAGCCAGGCGGCGAACTCGTGCGGCATCGTGTAGCCGACGGTGTCGGGAATGTTGATCGTGCTCGCGCCCTCCGCGATCGCCGCGGCTACGACCTCGGCGGTGAACTCGAGCTCCGCGCGGGTTGCGTCCATCGGTGAGAACTCGACGTCCTCGACGAATTCACGTGAATGCGCGACAGCGGCTCGCGCCTGCCCGAGCACATCCTCACGCGTGGTCTGCAGCTGATGGACGATGTGGATGTCGGAGGTCGAGATGAAGGTGTGGATGCGCGGTCGCTCGGAGTCGCGCACGGCCTGAGCGGCAGCCTCGATGTCAGCGAACTGTGTGCGCGCGAGGCCGGCGATCACCGGTCCCTGAACCTGGCGGGCTATGCCCTGGACGGCCTCGAAGTCGCCAGGCGAGGCGATCGGGAATCCGGCCTCGATCACGTCCACGCCGAGGCGTGCGAGCTGCTGGGCGATCTCGAGCTTCTCGGCTGGGTTCAGTGAGATGCCCGGCGACTGCTCGCCGTCGCGCAGCGTTGTGTCGAAGATCAGTACGCGGTCTGCTTCGGTGTCCATCGGGGGTTCCTCGCTTCCTTTCGGGCTTCTCCTGCGGGCTTCTTCTCAGTCGGTTCGCGGCTGCGCGGCCGCCACGCGTTATTCCCCCCGAAGGGGGAGGAGAAGAAGGGCAAGGGAAAGCGGGAACGCCATCAGCGCCTGAAGCTTAGAGCACGAGCGCGGGCGAGTCACTTGGCGACGATGTTGAGGATATTTATGGCCCGTGCGAAGACCACGCCCAGCGTCAGCAATGACGCACCCGACTGCACGAGCATCAGCAGCTTCGCCGGCGGCGTCAGCGGCATCGTGTCGGTCGGGCTGAAGGCTGTCGCGTTGGTGAAAGACGTGTAGAGGTAGTCGATGTAGCACGCGCGCCAGTCGATGCCGCCGAGCTTCTCTTCGGTCATCTGCGGGAACAGGAAGTCGGGAGCCTTGAGGAAGTCCGGTGGCTGCATCTCCGGCATCTGCCTCGCGATCGGGCCGCCGCGGTCGAGCTCCCAGTAGAGGACCGTGAAGAGCAGCACGTTGGTCAGCCAGATCTCGACGCCCGCGAGCAGCAAAGCGTGGCCGGGCAGGCTCTTGTGCAGGAGGTCGTGGATCAGCAGCCCGAGGTTCACCAGGTTGCTCGCCGTGACCAACCCGACCAGAGCCAGCGCCACGCGCCTGCGCTCGGCGTGGCGGTGAAGCGGCACCCAGGGCGTCGACATGACGAGCCCGACCAGGAGAACGCCTTCGATCGCCGGCAGCAACCAGACCTGGGCGATCGTGATCCTGCTCGGCAGGTCGAGCGCCAGCGCAATCGCCGCGGCGACGGTCAGCTGTGCGGGCCAGAACGGATCGCGCCGGCCCACGAACTCGGCTTCGCGACGCGCACGCGGCCCGATCTCGCTCATTCGAGCGTCACACTTCGTCCACTGACGAACTCGGCAGTGGCGAGCACCTCGGCGACGACCGCGTCGGGGACCGCCTGGGGAGTCATGACGACCATCGCGGCGAGGTCGCCGGACTCGCCGTCGCCCTGACGCCCGACGGCAGCCGCCGAGATGTTGATCCCGTTGGCGCCGAACACGGTGCCGAGGTGGCCGATCATGCCCGGGACGTCGCGGTAGCGGAAGACCGAGACGTTGCGCTCCAGCTCGACCATGAAGCGGTGATCCCAGACCTCGGCGAGGTGCGGCACGTGACCGGGCCCGACGCCGGTTCCCGCGACTGACACGCGCTGCCCGCCGGCGTGGACGCTGACGCGGATCAGCTCGTTGAAGTCCTGGGCCTCGCGACTGGCCTTCTCCTCGATGACGATGCCGCGTTCGGCTGCGAAGGCGGCGGCGTTGACGTAGTTGACGGCCTGCTCGGTCCGTCCCTGCATGGCGCCGGTGATCGCGGCCAACGTCAGCAGCCGCGTGTCGAGCTCGGCGATGCGTCCGAGGAACGAGGTCTCGATGCGTTCGATCGAGCTGCCCTGGGCGAGCCCCATGGCGAGGCGTCCGAGCTGCTCGGCCAGCGGCAAAAACGGCGCCAGCGCCGCCATCGCCTCCGGCCCGACCGAGGGGATGTTCACTGCTGTCGTGACCGCCCCACCGGTCAGCGCGAGCACGATCTGCTCGGCGCTCTGGAGGCCGGCGCGATCGGTCGCCTCGGTGGTCGAGGCGCCCAGGTGAGGCGTCACGACGACGTTGTCGTAGCCGTGGAACAGCGGGTAGTCGGTGATCGGCTCACTCGGGAAGACGTCGAGCGCGACGCCGCCCACCTTGCCGCTGTCCAGCGCCGTCTGCAGCGCCTCGTCCTCGATCAACCCGCCGCGAGCGACGTTGAGGATCCGCACGCCGTCGCGCATCTTGGCGATGGCGGCGGCGTCGATGATCCCGCGCGTCTCATCAGTGATCGGCAGGTGGACACTGAGGAAATCAGCGCGGGCGTAGACCTCCTCGGCATTGGCGGCGCGCTCGACGCCGAGCTCGCGGAAGCGCTCGGCCGAGACGAGCGGATCGAAGGCGACCACGCGCATCGCGAAGCCCCGCGCGCGAGCGGCGACGAGCTGTCCGATGCGGCCGAAGCCAAGGATTCCGAGCCGCTTCTCGTAGAGCTCGACACCGGAGAACTTCGAGCGCTCCCAGAGCCCCGAGGTCAATGAGGCATGCGCTTGGGGAATGTTGCGCGCGAGCGCCAGAAGCAGAGCCATCGTGTGCTCCGCGGCGGTGACGACGTTGGACTGCGGCGCGTTCGCGACGACGATCCCGCGCCGCGTCGCGGCGTCGACGTCGACGTTGTCCACCCCCACCCCGGCGCGTGCGATGACGACGAGCCGCTCACCGCGCTCGATCAGATCGGCGGTCATCTTCGTCGCCGAGCGGATCAGGATCGCCTCGTAGCCACCGATGCGCTCCACAAGCTCCTCGAGCGTCCAGTCGAAGCCGGTGTCGACTTCGAAGTGCTCGCGCAGCAGCGCGAGCCCGGGCTCCCCCACGTCTTCGCGCACCAGCACACGCCGGCTCATGCCACACGCTCCAGGACATAGTCGACGCAGGCCGTCAGGGCGCGCACATCGTCTGGCTCGACCGACGGGTACATCGCCACCCGCAGCTGGTTGCGCCCGAGCTTGCGGTAGGGCTCGACGTCGACGATCCCGTTGGAGCGCAGGATCTTGGCGAGGGCGGCGGCGTCGACGGAGTCCTCGAAGTCGATCGTGCCGACCACCAGCGAGCGTAGCGCCGGCTCGGTCACGAACGGCGTCGCGAGCGGATGCTTCTCAGCCCACGCGTAGAGATGGCCGGAGGACTCGCGCGTGCGCGACACGCACCAGTCGAGCCCTCCACGGGAGAGCATCCAGTCGAGCTGCTCGGCCATCAACAGGAGCGTCACGACGGCCGGTGTGTTGTAGGTCTGCTCGAGCGCCGAGTTCTCGATGGCGATCGCCAGAGACAGGAACGCCGGAATGTAGCGGCCGCTTGAGGCCACCTCGGTGGCGCGCTCGAGCGCGGCCGGGCTGAGCAGCGCCAACCACAGCCCGCCGTCGGAGGCGAAGCTCTTCTGCGGGGCGAAGTAGTAGGCGTCGGCGGCGCTGACATCGAGAGGAAGGCCGCCGGCCCCGGAGGTGCCATCGATCACGACCAGCGCCTCGCCGGCTTGCGCGGGACGCGCGACGTCGACCATGACGCCGGTCGAGGTCTCGTTGTGAGCCCAGGCGATGACGTCGGTCTCCGGGGCGGGGATCGCCGCCGCAGCGCCTCCGGGCTCAGCTTCGAGCACGATCGGGTCACCCAGGAACGGCGCCGAACGTGTGGCGTCCGCGAACTTGGCGGAGAACTCGCCGTTTACGAGGTGCAGCGAGCGCTCGCGCACGAGCCCGAACGCGGCGACCTCCCAGAACGCGGTCGCGCCGCCGTTGCCGAGCGCGACGAAATAGTCATCCGGGAGCGAGAAGAGCTCGCGCAGTCCGCTCCTGACCCGCCCGACGAGCCCGCGCACCGGAGCCTGGCGGTGGGAGGTGCCGATCACGCCGGCGCCTTCGCTGCTCAGCGCCTCGAGTTGCGCTGCGCGCACCTTCGAAGGACCGCTTCCGAAGCGCCCGTCCGAGGGCAGCAGCTCAGCCGGGATGGTTATCGCGTCGGTGCCTGGTGATGCCTGCGTCATGCGGTGTCCTCGATGGTTTGAAGGATGAGCGCCGCGGCGGTCGTCAAGCCGCCGCGATCACGATGCGCTCCGTGATCGTCGCGCTCCAGTCGCGCGCAAGGCGGGTCGCCGCGACCCCGCGCGGGGGCTCCGCCGCGAGTACGCAGTATTCCGGTGCCGGGCCGATCGCGAGCTGACGCTGCCACAGACCAGCGCGCTCGCCGTCCATGCCGTCGCCCAACAGCGCCGCCAGCAGCGGCGACGGGACCCCCCGGGGCTTGTCGATCCAGGTCGCCACGCGCACGTGCTCGAGCGCGGGGCTGCCCTCGATCAGGCGGTAGATCGCACCGGTTCCCTCGCCCGCGGCGCGAGCGGCCGCGTCGTGGGCGCTGATGTGGCCGCGCCCCACCGCCGCCTCGTTGAGCACCCCGAGCGCGGCGAAGTCCTCGATCACGTACCAGTCCTCGAACGCAGGCTCCTCGCCCAGCCAGTTGGGGGCCGGCGCGGCGAAGCACGCCGAACGCACGAACCCCGCCGGCGGCCGAGCCGCGAGCGAGCGCTGAAAGCGATCGAGCAACGCCACGTAGGCCTCCGGCGCGACCCCGGGGGCGGGGCGGTGCCAGAAGACGTAGGCGAGCATCAGAACGTCGGTTTGATCCAGTCCATGTGCGAGCGCAGCTCGCGACCGACGTCCTCGACCTGGGTGCCTGCCTGCTCGGCGCGCATGCGCTTGAAGTTCTCCTGGCCGGCGCGGTTCTCAGCGATCCACTCGCGCGCGAAGGCGCCCGACTGGATCTCGCTGAGGATCTGCTTCATCTGCGCGCGGGTCTCGTCGGTGATCACCCGCTGGCCGCGGGTGTAGTCGCCGTACTCGGCGGTGTTGGAGATCGAGAAGCGCATCCCCGCGAGGCCCTTCTCGTACATCAGGTCGACGATCAGCTTGAGCTCGTGCAGACACTCGAAGTAGGCCATCTCGGGGTCGTATCCGGCCTCCACGAGCGTCTCGAAGCCGGCTTGGACCAGCGCCGAGGCGCCGCCGCAGAGCACCGCCTGCTCGCCGAAGAGGTCGGTCTCGGTCTCGTCCTTGAAGGTCGTCTCGATCACGCCGCCGCGGGTGCAGCCGATCCCCTTGGCGTAGGCCAGCGCGAGTGCACGCGCGTTGCCGCTCGCGTCCTGGGCGACGGCCACGAGCCCGGGCACGCCCGAGCCCTCCGTGAACTGCCGGCGCACGAGATGGCCGGGACCCTTGGGTGCCACCAGGGCCACGTCGACGCCGGGCGGCGGCTCGACCTCGCCGTAGTGGATCGAGAAGCCGTGCGCGAAGAGCAGCAGGTTGCCGTCGGCGATGCCATCGCGAAGTTGTTCCCAGACCTCGTGGTGGAGTTCGTCGGGGGCGAGGATCATCACGATGTCGCCGCGGCTGGCAGCCTCGACGATCCCCGTGACCTCCAGCCCGGCCTCGCGCGCCGGCTTGACGGAATCGGAGCCTTCGCGCAGGCCGACGACGACCGATACCCCGGAATCGACCAAATTCAGGGCGTGGGCATGTCCCTGGGAGCCGTAGCCGATGATGGCCACGGTCTTGCCGTCAAGCAGGTTGAGGTCAGCGTCGTCGTCGTAGATCATGGGCGGCAGGCTATCGACTCGCCGTGGCCGGCGGACTTACGCGACCGCGCTGGCGACCAGCGTGCGCCCGGGCACGCTGAGCGAGCCGTCCTCGGCGGTGTAGGGCGCGAGGCGCTCGGCGAGCGCCGCCTCGACCGCCTCGGTCTGCGCTTCGTCAGCCTGCTGGAAGGCGGCGAGGGTCGCCGGCGAGAGGTCAAGGTGCATCGCCCACCAGGTGTCGAAGTCCGGCGCCCGCCGCGGCACCTCGACGGCGTCGATCTCGATGTCGGTGAATCCCGCGTCCTCGAGCATCGACGCGACCAGCTCGCGATCGCCCAACACGAAAGGCCCCGGCGTTCCAGGCACGGGCGGCTGCGCGAGCCCGTGCTCGATGACCACGTTGTTCGGGATCGCCGACCACGGGTTCTCATCGCGCGAATCCCACACCGCGAGCGCGAGGCGACCACCGCTGCGCAGCACGCGGCGGGTCTCCCGCAGCGCCGCCGCGGGGTCCACCATCAGCATGTAGCCCCAGCGACAGAGCACCGCGTCGACGCTTGCCAGTTCGAGGTCGATCCACTCACCGCCGAGAACCCGGAACTCGATGTCGGTCAGCCCGAGCGCCGTGGCGCGCTCGCGCGCGATCTCGACCATCGCCTCAGAGCCGTCGCTGGAGATCAGCGTGCCGCCCGGCTGGATCAGCGGCAGCGCCAGGAAGCCCACCTCGCCCGGTCCGCCGGCGAGGTCGAGCACCCGCTGCCCCGGCGCCAGAGCGGCAGCGTCGATCATCCAGCGCGCCACCGCCAGGTTCTGCTCGCCGAAGGCCGCGGCCTGGCGCCCCCAGCCCGCGGCGGCTGCCTGCCAGCAGTCGTGCGCTGCGTCGCGCTCGGCGTCGTGGTCGCGTGGCTGTGCCATCACGGCAGCGGGCAGCCCGCCAGGCTGATCGTGGTCTGCGCCGACTTGGTTCCCGGCGGGCGCGCCGAGGCGAAGCTCAAGCTCGCGACGCGATAGTCGTCGTACTTGTCGGGGCACACCCGCGCCTTGGAGAGCACGATCCGCGCGGCGTAGGAATGGAACTTGCCGGCCGCGCAGTTCGGGGTGCAGTCATTGGCCGAATAGTCGCCGGTGGCCGCCGCCGTCACGCCGCCGAAGCGCTGCCAGTGCAGGTGCGTGAGCGCGCTGTTGGCGTCGCCGCAGGTGAGGATGATCGACGTCGGCCGGACCTGCGACTTGGTGCAGTTGCCAACCACGCGGCGCCCGTCGCCGGACGCAAGCGCCGGGATCGCGATCACGCCGGCCAGCGCCACCCCCGTGATGACCCATCGAGCGCGCAGCACGCCGTGACCCTATGCAGTGGCCTCCCCAGCGTCAACCGCGAGGGCCGAGCGTTGCAGCTTGCCCGAAGCGGTCCGCGGCAGGACCGTGGTGAAGGTTATGGATTTGGGCACCTTGTAGGGAGCCAGCCGGCCGGCACAATGGATGCGAAGGTCTGCTTCCGACAGCGCTTCGCGCGCGACGACGAGAGCGTGCACGGCTTCGCCCCAGCGCTCGTCGGCGACGCCGAAAACGGCGGCCTCGACGACCGCGGGGTGCTCCTCGAGCACCGCCTCGACCTCGCTGGGCGCTACGTTCTCCCCGCCGGAGATGATCGTGTCGGACTTTCGCCCGAGGACGCGCAGCGCACCGTCGGCCTCGATCTCACCCAGATCGCCGGTGGCCAGAACCCCGCCGCTCACAGCCGCGCTCACCGTCGGCCCGCTGACGAGGATCTCGCCGTCGTCCGCCAGCTCCACCCGCGTGCAGAAAAGCGGCGGACCCGAGTCCGGGCGACCCTCGCCGGGAGTCTGGGTGGCAACCTGCGAGCAGGCCTCGGTCAGCCCGTAGGTCTGACTCACGGGCACTCCCGCCGCCTGGGCGCGTTCGAGCAGCGAGAGCGGTACGGGCCCGCCTCCGGCGAGCGCGCAGCGAAGCGCCGGGGGCCGCTCGAGCCCCGCGTCGAGCAGCCGCGTCAGCGTCGTCGCGACGACGCTGACGAGCGTGATCTCCTCCTCCATCAGGGCCACCAGCGCGGCCTGCGTCTCAAAACGCTCGTGGACGACGGCGGTGGTCGCGTAGATCGCGCTACGCAGGACGATCCCGAGGCCGCCGACGTGCACCAGCGGCAGCGTGCAGAGCCAGCGCTCGCGCTCGTGCAGGCCGAGCGCGACGGCGGATCCGATCGCGCTCCAGAGGAAGTTCCCATAGCTCAAGGGCACCTCCTTGGGCTGGCCGCTGCTGCCCGAGGTCCGCACGATCAACGCGGGCGCGTCCAATTCGTGCCCGAGGCCCGCGAGCGGGGCGCCAGTGCACTCCAGCGCGCGCTCGATCACGACATCGGCTGCCCCCGCGGCCTCAGCCCGTGCGGGGTCGCGCAGGTCCAGCGGCACCGCGACCGCTCCGGCGCGCAGACACGCATGCAGCGCCACCACGAAGTCGATCCCGGGTTCCAGAGCGATCGCGACGCGCGTTCCCGCGGCCACGTCGAGCTCCCGGGCGCCGGCGCCCGCGAGCTGGTCGAGCTCCCGATAGTTGACGGCGCCGTGAGGCGTCGCCACCGCGACGCGATCGCCGTGGCGTCGCGCCGAGCGCTCCAACCAGGCCTCGACCCGCACGCTCGACAGGCTAGCCTTGCGACCGTGTCCAGCGAACCCAGCGGCGGCGAGACGGTGCGGTGGGTTGCCCACGGCGACTACGCAGACATCCGCTACGAGCTCTCGGAGGAGCCCGGGATCGCGAAGATCACGATCGCGCGCCCGGACGTCCGAAACGCATTCAGGCCCCAGACCGTGATCGAGCTGAGCGACGCCTTCACGCGCGCTCGCGAGGACACCAGTGTCGGGGTGATCGTGCTGACCGGCGAGGGACCCGACGCCTTCTGCTCCGGCGGCGACCAGCGCGTGCGCGGCGACACCGGCTACCAGAGCGACCCCAACTCGGTCGGACGCTTCCACGTGACCGATCTCCACGTCCAGATCCGCCGCACGCCGAAGCCCGTGGTGGCGATGGTCGCGGGCTACGCGATCGGCGGCGGGCACGTCCTGCACGTCGTCTGCGACCTCACGATCGCCGCCGAGAACGCTCGCTTCGGACAGACCGGACCACGCGTGGGCTCCTTCGATGGAGGCTACGGAGCCAGCATCCTGGCCGCCCAGATCGGCCAGAAGCGGGCCAAGGAGATCTGGTTCTTGTGCCGCCAGTACGACGCCCAGCAGGCGCTGGCGTGGGGGCTCGTCAACGCGGTCGTCCCCCTCGCGGAGCTCGAACGCGAGACGGTCGCCTGGTGCCGCGAGATGCTGGCGCTGTCGCCGTTCGCGCTGCGGCTGTTGAAGGCCAGCTTCAACGCCGCCGAGGACGGCATGGCGGGACTGCAGCAGCTCGCGCACGACGCCAACCTCCTCTTCTACGGCTCCGAGGAGGCACGCGAGGGGCGCACGGCATACATCGAGCGTCGCCCGCCGGACTTCTCGCGCTTCCCGCATCGCCCGTGAGGATCTGGTTCATGGCGGCGCGGCCGCGCACGCTTCCGGCCGCGATCGCGCCGGTGCTCGTCGGCACCTCGTTGGCGATCAACTACGGGACCTTCCACGCGCTCGCCTTCATCGCCGCCCTGCTCGGCGCGATGCTGATCCAGATCGGCACCAACCTCTCCAACGACTACTCCGACGCCCGTCGCGGCGCCGACACCGACGAGCGCATCGGCCCGGTGCGCGTCACTGCCGGCGGGCTGGTCCCTCCGCGTCAGGTCCTGCTCGCGACCTACCTGACCTTCGGCGCCGCCGTGCTCTGCGGCGTCTACCTGATCGCGGTCGCGGGCTGGGCACTGCTGGCGGTCGGCGCTGCCTCGATCCTCGCCGGGGTGCTCTACACCGGCGGGCCGCGCCCCTACGGCTACGAAGGGCTCGGCGAGGTCTTCGTGTTCCTGTTCTTCGGCATCGTCGCGGTCGCCGGCTCCTACTTCGTCCAGCGCAAGGGACTGCCGTGGGAGGCCTTCGCCTTGGCGGTCCCGGTCGGACTGCTCATCGCCGCGATCCTCGTCGTCAACAACGTCCGCGACATCGACACCGATCGCCGCGCCGGCAAGCGCACGCTGGCCGTCAAGCTGGGACGCGAACGCACGCGCACGCTATTCGCGGTGATGGTCGCCGCCGCCTTCGTCTGCTCGTGGATACCGTGGTTTGCCGGTGTGCTCTCGCCGTGGCTGCTCCTGACCGCGGTGGCGGCCCCCCTGGCGGCGCGCGTCGTGCATACCGTGAGCACCCACGTCGACGGCCCATCGCTCAACCAGGCGCTCGCCGGCACGGCGAGGCTGGCGCTCGTCTTCTGCCTGCTTCTCTGCGCCGGCGTCCTGGCCTGAGCGCGATGGAGCTCTCGCTCGAGCGTCGCGAATTGCTGTTCAAGCGGCCGCTCCCAACCGCATACGGACTCCTTCGCTCACGCGAGCTGATCGAGGTGACCCTGACCGGCGACGACGGCCGCAGCGGCCGCGGTGAGGCCGCGCCGCTGGAGCCCTACGACGGCATCTCGATCGAGCGTGTGCTCGCGGCGCTTGACTCCTACCGCCGCGCGCTGGCGCGCCCGCTCGGTCCCGGGGTCACGGCGCTTGACGCCTGCCGCGCAGCCGACGAGCTGCCCCAGGCCCTCGCCGCGATCGATCTCGCCCTCTGGGACCTCGGAGGGCGCCGTGCCGGACGGCCGGTCTGCGAGCTCCTGACGACATCGCCTGCCCGCACGGTCGCCGTCAACGCGAGCATCGGCGCCGAGGATCCGCGGGCTGCAGCGGCCGCCGCCGCCGAGGCCGTCGCCGCGGGCTACGGCTGCGTGAAGCTCAAGGTCGGCGTCGGCGACGACGAGGCCCGCGTCGCCGCCGTTCGTGAGGCGATCGGACCGCGGCCACAGCTGCGCCTGGACGCCAACGGAGCCTGGAGCGTGGAGGAGGCCGAGCGGGCGCTGGCCGTGCTCTCCCGTCACGGTCTCGAGCTGGTCGAGGAGCCGGTCAGTGGCCTGACGGCGACCAGCGAGCTTCGCGCGCGCGTCCCCGTTCGCATCGCGATCGATGAGACCGCCGCTCAGGCGGGCGCGCTGACGGCGCGCGTGGCCGATGCCGTCTGTCTGAAGATCTCTCGCTGCGGGGGCATCGGCGGGCTCCTGGCCGCCGCGAGCCTGGTCCGCGCCAGCGGCGCGGACGTGTACCTCTCATCGACCTACGACGGGCCACTCGGGATCGCGGCGGCGCTCCACGCCGCGGCAGCGCTCGCGCCCCTGCCGGCGTGCGGACTCGCCACGCTCGAGCTCTTCGATGACCCCGCCGGGCTTCGCGTCAGCGACGGCGAGATCGCCGTGCCGAGCGGCCCGGGGCTCGGTGTGTAGCTAGCGGCCGCCGAGCGCTCCCGCGACTGCGACCGGGGCCTCGAGGGCGAGGCGGTGCCCGGCGCCGCGCACGACGATCAGCCGCGCGTTCGGTATCGCTGCGGACATCCGCTCCGCCGCCGCGACATAGGCTTCGTCGCGCTCTCCGGCGAGGATCGTCGTCGGCATCGACAGCTCCCCGAGCCGCTCCCACATCGGCTCGAAGGCGGCCTGACCGAGTCCGCGCAGGCACGCCGCAATAGTCAGTGGATCGCAACCGCGCTCCTCGGCCGCGACCTCGTCCTTGACCCATGGCGGATCCTGCGCGAACAGGTCCACCGCGCTCCAGCGCTCCACGAAGGAGTCGATCGACTCGCCCTCGATCGAGCGCGCCAGCGTCTCGTCGGCAGAACGCCGTGCGGCCCGCGCCGCCGGATCCTCGATTCCGGCGCCGCTTGAGACGAGCACGAGGCGGGTCACGCGCTCGGGCATGGCGAGCGCGGTGTGGAGCGCGAGGCGGCCGCCCATCGAATAGCCGACCAGCGCGAAGCCGCCGCTCGTACTCCCCCCCACCAATGCGGCGACGCCGTCCGGCGTCAAGGGCTGCGCATCGGCGATCCGCAGCGTGATCGGATCGAAGCGCTCGGGCGGCAGCGATTCGATCACGCGCGAGAAGTGCTGCGGAGTCCCCGCGAAGCCGTGCAGGAAGACGACCGGGAGCGCCACGCACCCAGTCTCGCAGGCGACCGCCGCTTCGGTGGCCCCCGAACACGCGTCCTCACCGCCTCCGCGGCACGCATCCCTGAGCGGCCAAACACTCGCGGCAGCTACGGTTCGCCCGTGAGCGCCCCCGACGATGCGCACCTGCTGATCGCCGCCTTCGTGGACGAGCTCGTGCGCTGCGGCGTCACGGACGCCTGCACCTCGCCCGGCTCGCGCTCGACGCCGCTGGTGCTGGCCCTCGCCCGCCACCCCGCTCTGCGCGCGCACTCTCACATCGACGAGCGGGCGAGCGCGTTCTTCGCTCTGGGCCTCGCCAAGGCAAGCGGCCGCGCGGTCGCGATCGCCTGCACCTCCGGCACCGCCGCCGCCAACTTCGTGCCGGCGGTGATCGAGGCGTCCGAAGCCGGCGTGCCGCTCATAGTGCTGACGGCCGACCGACCGCCCGAGCTGCGGGAGACCGGCGCCGGTCAGACGATCGACCAGATCAAGCTCTACGGCGGCGCCGTGCGCTGGTTCTTCGAGGTCGGCAACCACGATCTCAGTGCCGAGCGGGTCGCCTGGATGCGGGCGCTCGGCTGCCGCGCCCACGCGGCCGCCACCGGTGCGCGGCCGGGTCCGGTGCACCTGAACTGGCCGCTGCGCGACCCGCTCGTCCCCAGCGCGCCGCTCAGCGCCCCCGGCGGGCGGCCGAACGGGAGGCCCTGGGTCGAGGTCGCACCCGCCTCGAGGGCGCCCACGAAGCTCGCCCATCACATTGCGGAGGCGGCCCGCGGCATCATCGTCGCCGGCCGCAGCGACGCCGGGCTGGCGCCGGCGGTGCCCGAGCTCGCGCGCGCGGCCGGCTACCCGCTGCTCGCCGAGCCCCTCAGTGGCGCCCGCTCCGGCGCGGCCGCGATCGCCAACTACGACGCGCTCCTGCGCGACTCGGACTTCGCCGCCGCTCACGCTCCGGAGGTCGTGATCCGCCTCGGCGATCTGCCGACCTCGAAGACGCTGCGCTTGTGGCTCGCGGGCCTGCGCGACGCCTCCCAGATCACCGTCGACCCTGGCGGTGGACCCTGGCAGGACCCGGCGTCGGTCGTGGAGCTCGTCCTCTCGGCCGACCCGGACACGCTGACCGCGCCACCGGCAGCGCCCTCCGATTGGCTCGCGAGCTGGCGCGAGGCGGACGCGCTCGCCACAGACGCCGTGCAAAGCACCCTCGCCGATGAGTTGAGCGAGCCCAACGTGGCTCGCATCCTTGGCGAGTCGCTCCCCACCGAGGCCACGCTCTTCGTCGCCGCGTCGATGCCCGTGCGCGATCTCGAATGGTTCTGGCCGGCGCGGGAGGACGCTGCGCGAGTGCTTTCAAATCGGGGCGCCAACGGCATCGATGGCACGCTCTCGAGCGCGCTTGGCGTGGCTGCCACGACGGACGGACCGGTCGTCGCGCTGCTCGGCGATGTGGCCTTCGCGCACGACCTCTCGGGCCTGCTGGCGGCCGCGCGCCTCGACCTCGACCTCACCGTCGTGGTCATCAACAACGACGGCGCCGCCGTGTTCGACTACCTCCCCATCGCCGCCGAGCGCGATGTCTACGAGCGCCACATCGCCACCGCGCCGGGCCTCGAGCTCGAGCGGGCGGCCGCGCTCTACGGGCTTCGCTACGAGCGCCCCGACTCGCTCGCGGCGCTGCGCGAGCTCGTCCGCACACCGCGAGGCCGCACCCTGATAGAGGTCGTCACCGACCGCGCCGCCGGCGTCGAACTCCACGCTCGTGTCTGGGCGGCCGTCAGCCGCTCACTCGCCGCCGCGCGCTGAGCGCGCTCGGCGCTGACTCGCGTCTCAGCCGCTCAGGAGCGGCAGCAGCGCGGCGAGCTTGACCTCGGTTTCCGCCAGCTCGGCCGCCGGATCGGAGTCGGCGACGACGCCGACCCCCGCGTAGCAGCGGGCGAGCGGTCCCTCGAGCAGCGCGCAGCGCAGAGCGACGCAGAACTCGCCGTCCTCGTTGGCGTCGGTCCAGCCGAGCGGTCCGGCGTACCAGCCGCGGTCGATCCCCTCGAGGGCACGGATCAGCGGCAACGCCACGGCGGCCGGTTCGCCGCCGACGGCCGGCGTGGGGTGCAGCAGGCCGGCCAGCTCTACGGCCGATACGGGCGCGGCCAGCTGGGCGCGGATCGCGGTCGCCAGGTGCTGGATGTTGGCGATCCGCACGACCACTGGTTCCTCAGGCATCGTCACCCACACCGAATGCGGGCGCAGCTCGCGCTCGATCCGCCGCGCGACGATCGCCTGCTCCTCGCGGTCCTTGGCGGTGCGCAGGAGCCGCTCGCCGAGATGGTCATCCACGGCGGGGTCGGCGCTTCGGCCGATCGAGCCGGCCAGGGCGACGGTGCTGACCCGCAGCCCGTCGCGGCGCAGCAGGACCTCCGGCGTCGCCCCGATGAAGGTTGCCTCTCCACGGCCTGCGGCGTACACGAAGCAGCCGCCGAAAGCCTCGCGGAGCACCCCGAAGATCGCCGCGACGTCGTGGTCGGCCCAGCCATGGACGTCGACCTCGCGCGCCAGCACGATCTTCTCGAGGCGCCCGTCAGCGATCATCTCGACCGCCCGCGCGACCGCAGCCTCGTAGTGCTCCGGTGCCATCGCCGTGGCAATGCGACTGCGTTCGGTCGGATGTGGGTCAAGCAGCGGCGGGGGCCGCTCCTGCAGCCCCTCCAGGCGCCGCTCGACCGATTCGATCCGCTGCGCCACCACGTCACCCGGGCGCATCAGCACAGCGACCGTGCACCAGACCTCATCACCGCGACGCACGAGCGCGATCTCGGGGACGACCAGCGAACCCGGCGCGAACGCCGACCAGTGCGGTGTGCTGCCGCCGTCGGGGGCGAAGGCGAAGCCGCCGCAGGCGATCAGACCACCGCCGACGGGGCCCTCAGTGGGCTCGATGCAGGCACGGGCGACGAGCTCTCGCCAGCGCGGCGCGGTCCGCTGGAAGCGCTGGGGACCGGCCTCCTCGAGCGTCACCACGGCTCCCAGCGCGGCGAGCGCCGAGCGCTCGCGCTCGGGCTGCTCAAAGCACATCCAGGGCTCACCGCGCAGACGCGAGGCGAGCACCACGGCGCTGGGGTCGAGCACCGATGTCAGCCGCCAGCTGACCGCGGCGACCGTCTCGCCGTCGCGCCGGGCAGCGCGCAGCGCGCGCTCCAATTGCGAAGCGAGACGGCTGCGCTGCTGCGCGGGGAGCGCGAGTGGCCCCGGCGAGCGGCCGGGCGGCGCCTGTGCCGCGGCCCGGCTGCCCACCTCCGCCACTACGTCTCCGCGCGACCTCGCGACATCGCGATCTCGCCGGTGCGCATCATCTCGATCAGGCCGTAGCTGCGCACGACGCGCTCGAAGGCGTCGATCTTGTCGCTGTCGCCGGTCACCTCCACGGTCACCGAGCGCTTCGTCGTGTCGACGATGCGCCCGCGGAAGATCTCGGCGAACTCGAGGATCTCGCTGCGCGCCTGCGACTCCGCGGAGATCTTGAACAGCGCCAGCTCACGCGTGACGGTCCCCGCCGGCTCGAGATCGCGGATCTTGAGCACGTTGACGAGCTTGTGCAGCTGCTTGGTCACCTGGTCGATCGGGTGCAGGGCCCCGTCGACGGTCAGCGTGATGCGCGAGAACTCGTCGTCGTCGGTGGGACCGACCGTCAGAGTCTCGATGTTGAAGCCGCGCCGGGCGAACAGCCCGGCGATCCGGGTCAGGACGCCGGGGCGGTTCTCGACGAGGATCGAGAGCACGTGCTTGCGGCCGGTACGGAAGCCGACCGCGGCGTCGAGCTCCTCGAGGCTGAGCGGTGCCTTGGTTCCTGGATCACCCATCGCGATCACCCCACCATGTCGCGAGCGGCGGCGCCGGGCGCGATCATCGGATACGTGTTCTCCTCGCGAGTCACGCGCACGTCGACGACGACGGTGCCGGGAGTCGCGATCGCTGCGCGGATGTCATCGACCAGCGAATTCTTGTCGGTGAGACGCAGCCCTGTCGCCCCGTAGGCCTCGGCGAGCTTGACGAAGTCGGGGTGCTCGCCCATGTCCACCTGGCTGTAGCGGTGGTCCCAGAAGAGCTCCTGCCACTGGCGCACCATGCCGAGGTAGCCGTTGTTCATGATGAACACCTTGACGTCGATCTGCTCCTGCACGCAGGTCGCAAACTCCTGGCTGTTCATCTGAATCGAGCCGTCGCCCGCGATCACGCAGACGGTGGCGTCCGGCATTCCCACCTTGGCGCCCATGGCGGCCGGCAGGCCGAAGCCCATCGTGCCCAGACCGCCGGAGTTGATCCACTGGCGGGGGCGCGAGAAGTGGTAGTACTGCGCCGCCCACATCTGGTGCTGACCGACGTCGGAGACGATCACCGCGTCGCCGCCAGTGGCCTCATAGAGCGCCTGGATCAGGTACTGCGGCTTGATCTCGCTGTCGGCGCTGTCCTCGTAGCGCAGCGGATGCGCGGCCTTCCAGCCGTCGATCTTCGTCCACCAGTCCGCCAAGCGCTCCGGGTCGGCCTGCAGCGCGCGGTACTCGGCGACCAGCTTGCGCAGGATCTGGCGCGCGTCACCGACGATCGGGATGTGCGCCGGGACGTTCTTTGAGATCTCGGCCGGGTCGACGTCGATGTGGATGAACTTCGCGTGCGGCGCGAACTCCGAGAGCTTGCCCGTGATGCGGTCGTCAAAGCGCGCGCCGACCGCGCAGATCAGGTCCGCCTCGTCCATCGCGTAGTTGGCCGTGCGGGTCCCGTGCATGCCGAGCATGCCGAGCCACTGCGCGTGGGTCCCGGGGAAACCGCCGAGGCCCATCAGCGTGCAGGTGACCGGGAAGCGGTCCGAGGTCGCCAGCTCGACCAGCTCCGCTCCGGCGCCGGCGTTGATGACGCCGCCGCCCGCGTAGATCACCGGTCGGCGCGCGCTCGCGAGCGCGTTGGCCGCCTGGCGGATCTGCTTCTGGTTGCCCTCGACGGTGGGCTGATAGCCCGGCAGCGCGACGTCGATCACCGGCTCGTAGGCGATGTCGGCGCGCGAGAGGTCGGTCGGAATGTCGATGATGACCGGGCCCGGGCGACCGGTGCGCGCGATGTGAAACGCCTCACGGATCGCGCGCGGGATCTCCAGCGGGTGCTGGATCATCAACGAGTGCTTCACGATCGGCATCGTGATGCCCATCGTGTCGGCCTCCTGGAAGCCGTCGGAGCCGAGCAGCTCGGTGCGGACCTGGCCGGTGATGAAGACCACCGGCGTCGAGTCCATCATCGCGTCGGCGATCGGCGTCACGAGGTTGGTCGCACCGGGGCCCGAGGTCGCGAGGGCGACGCCGACCTTGCCGGTGGCCTTGGCGTAGCCCTCGGCGGCATGGCCGCCGCCGGCCTCGTGGCGGACCAGCACGTGGCGGATCCCGGCGTCATAGAAGGCGTCGTAGGTGGGCAGGTTGGCGCCACCGGGGAGGCCGAATACGACGTCGACGCCCTCCGCTTTAAGGCATTCCATCACGGCATCGACTGCACGCATGCGCTTGAACCTCCTTCCGGGGTGTACCAGGGGTTGCAGAACTGGCCCGCAAACGCAGGCCCAGCCTCAGGATAGCGTGCCCGCAGCGCTATTCCTGCCGCTGCAAGGGGCGGACCTGCACCGACGGTGAGTGGTCCTCGCCGGTCGCCATAGCGGCAACCACCAGGGCACGGAGGGAGCGCTAGAGGCGGGCGCGCACGCGCATCGACGGGTGCGGCTCGATCAGATCCACCTCATCGGGGTAATCGAGCTCGGTGCCGCAGGCCATGCAGAGGGCGTCGTAGTGGCGCACGGCGCGGCGGCAGCCCGGGCAGATCCGCAGCGCCTCCTCCGTCTCGCGGCGATAGCAGGCGGCAGCCAGCGGACCCAGTAGCGGCAGGATCCCCGAGACCATGAACCAGACGAACCACGAGCTGCCCTTGCGTGCGCCGATGTAGCCGCCGGCGCACGCCGAGACGAGGCAGATCACTACATAGACGGTGGCGCCGTTCAGGATAGGACGCGAACCGCCCAGACGGCGCCGATGATCGCCACGACCACCGCGAGGATCGTCGCGACCCAGAGCAGTACGTGGAACAGCACGTGCAGGAGCAGCCACGCGCAGACGAGCAGGACGAGCGCCGCGAGAACGTGCCGGCCAAAGGACTGCATACGACTCTCCGCTCGCTGCACGCGGCTGTCGGTGTGTTGTTCGTTCATACGGAAGAGCTTACGCTCATCCGCCGCGGCTATTGCTGGGTCTGTGGTTGCAACGGGCGCTGCTCGGAACGCGCGGGTGACGCGGAGGCTGCCAGGCGAGCAAGGCTGTAGCGCCGCAGTACGGCCGGCGCCTTCACCGTCGTGGACGCCTCATCCACCTGCGGGAGAAGCAGGAATCTGGATCGGGCGCTTGATGTGTTCATGGACGACATGATCGGCCCGAGGCCGCCCCACGTCGTTGGACGCCTGGCCAAGATCGCGCTCACGCGGCAGGCCCGGCGTGAACGGCGCCTCAGTCGCTCTCGCCGACGCCGAGCGCCGAGCGGATCAGGCGCGTCAGCTCGTTGCCATCGGCACGGCCGCGCGTCTCGCGCATGATCGGGCCGATCAGCGCGCCGATCGCCTTGGCGTTGCCGGAGCGGATCTGCTCGGCGGCATCGGGGTCGGCCGCGATCGCCCGCGCCACGATCTCGGCGAGGCCGTCCTCGTCGGCGAGCGTCTCGAGCCCGCGGGCCGCGACGACCTCGGCGGGATCGCCGCCGTCCGCGATCAGCACGTCGAGGACCTCGCGCGCGGCGGCGGCGGTGACCTTGCCGGAATCCACGAGCGCCACCAGCGCCGCCAGCGCGCCGGGGGTGAGCTGCGTCTGATCCGGCTCGCGGTCATCCAGGCGCGCGACGAGCTCGCCGCCGACCCAGTCGGCGAGCCGCCGCGGATGGGAGTTCTCGGCGGTCAAGGCGGCCTCGTAGAAGTCGCCCAGCTCACTGCGGAAGGCGAGCTGGTGGGCGCGCTCGGGGCTGAGGTCGTGGTCGCGCGCCAGGCGCTCGGCGCGGGCGCTCGGCAACTCGGGCATCGCGGCGCGCGCGGCCTCGAGCATCGCCTCGGTGGTCGCGATGGGCACCAGGTCCGGCTCCGGGAAGTAGCGGTAGTCCTGGGCCTCCTCCTTCGAGCGCAGCGACGTCAGAGCGCCGCTCGAGGGATCGAAGTGGAGCGTCTCCTGCACGACCGCCTCGCCGCCCTCGATGATCGCGCGCTGGCGCTCGATCTCGGCGGTCACGCCGCGCTCGAGATAGCGGAAGGAGTTCATGTTCTTGAGCTCGGTCTTGGTGCCCAGCGTGTCGCTGCCGCGCGGCCGAAGCGAAACGTTGGCGTCGGCGCGCAGCGAGCCCTCCTCCATGTTCACGTCGCTGACGCCAAGCGCCCTCAGCGTCGCGCGCAGGAGCTCGAGCCATTCGCGCGCCTGCGCCGCCGAGTGCAGGTCGGGCTCGGTCACGATCTCCACCAGCGGCGTGCCGCCGCGGTTGAAGTCGACGACCGAGACCTCCGAGCCGTGGATGCGACCGCTGGCCCCGAGGTGGATCAGCTTCGCCGCGTCCTCCTCGAGGTGGACGCGGTGGATGCGAACACCGGCCAGGGAGCCGCCGAGGCACAGCGGTTCGTCGTACTGGGAGATCTGGTAGCCCTTGGGCAGGTCCGGATAGAAGTAGTTCTTGCGGTGGAAGATCGAGCGCGGCGCGAGTTGCGAGCCAAGCGCCATGCCGATCATCAACCCGAAGTGGATCGCGCGCTCGTTGACGACCGGCAAGGAGCCGGGCAGGCCGAGACAGACAGGGCAGGTGCGCGTGTTCGGCGGCTTGCCGAAGTGCAGCTCGCAACCGCAGAACATCTTCGTCACGGTCGCCAGCTGGACGTGGATCTCAAGGCCGATCACCGGCTCGAGCTCGACGCTCGCGCTCATGCTCGCACCTCCGCCGCCACCGCCGGCGAGCCGTCGAAACCGAGTCCGCGCTCGAGCGCGTAGGCGGCGCCGAGCAGGGCGTTCTCGCTGAACGGCGCTCCGGCGAGCTGGAAGCCGACGGGCAGCGGGCGTCCGCCCTCCGGCGGCGCCGCGAGGCCGCAGGGGATCGAGATCGCCGGGATCCCGGCCAGCGACATCGGCACCGTGCAGTAGTCGTTGAGGTACATCGCGAGCGGGTCCGCGGTCTTCGACCCGAGCTTGAAGGCCACGCCCGGAGCGGTCGGCGTCACAATCGCGTCGAAGCGCTCGAAGGCGCTGGCGAAATCCTCGGAGATCTTCGTGCGCACGCGCTGGGCGCGACCGTAGTAGGCGTCGTAGTAGCCGCTCGAGAGCGCATAGGTGCCGAGCATGATGCGCCGCTTGACCTCGGCGCCGAAGCCGTCGTGGCGGGTGCGCGTGTACATCGAGACCAGGTCGCCCGCGCCCTCCGCGCGCAGCCCGTAGCGCACACCGTCGAAGCGGGCGAGGTTCGAGGACGCCTCCGCCGGGGCGAGCACGTAGTACGCCGCGAGCGCATGTGGGGCATGCGGCAGCGCGCACGCCTCGACGCTCGCCCCCAGCGAGCGCGCGAGCTCGAGCGTCGCCTCGAAGGCCTCGAGCACCCCCGGCTCGATTCCCTCGCCGGTGAGCTCCACGGGCACGCCAAGGCGCAGGCCGCTCAGATCCTCGCGTTTCGGCAGCTCGATCGCACCGGGATAGTCCAGCGATGTCGAGTCGCAGCCGTCGCGCTCCCCCACCATCGCCGAGAACAGAAGCGCCGCGTCGGTGACGTCGCGCGTCAGCGGGCCGGCCTGGTCAAGAGAGGAGGCGAAGGCGATCATTCCGTAGCGCGACACCGCGCCGTAGGTCGGTTTCAGGCCGACGATCCCGCACAGCGCCGCCGGCTGGCGGATCGAGCCGCCGGTGTCGGTCCCGAGCGCCCAGGGCGCGATCCGCGCGGCGACGGCCGCGGCGCTTCCCCCCGAGGATCCCCCCGGCACGCGTTCGGGATCCCAGGGGTTGGCTGTCGGCCCGAAGGCCGAATTCTCGGTTGAGGACCCCATCGCGAACTCGTCCTGGTTGGTCTTTCCGAGTAGCGGCGCGCCGGCGGCGGCGAGCCGCTTGACGACGCTCGCGCTGTAGGGCGGGCGGTAGCCCTCGAGGATCTGCGAGCCCGACTGGCTGGGCACGCCCTCGGTGGCGAAGAGATCCTTGACCGCCAGCGGCACCCCGCCGAGCGGTCCGTCGCTCGAGAGCTCCGCCGGCGGACCCTCGGCCACCCAGACGTAGGCGTTGAGGGCGTCGGCCTGCGCGCGAGCGCGGTAGGCCTCGAACAGCTCACCCGCCGAGAGTTCGCCCGAGCGGACGGCCGCCGCCGCCTGCGCGGCGGTGAGCGCGATCAGCTCGCTCATGCCTGCGGACTGGGGACGGCGAAGCCGTTGTCGATGACCTGCGGCGCGCTGGCCAGCGCCTGCTCGCGAGTGAGGCAGGGGATCGCCACGTCGGCGCGCAGCGCGTTCTCGACCGCGACGACGTGCGAGGTCGGAGCGACCCCGTCGAGGTCAAGTTCCTCGATCGTCGCGATGTGCTCGAGCACGCCGTCGAGCTCGACCGCCATGCGCTCGAGCTCCTCCTCGCTCAGCTCCAGGCGCGCGAGACTGGCGACGTGGCGGACCTCGTCGCGATCGATCACCGCGACACCGGGACGCCCCAGAACGGGCGCTCGTCGCGCAGCGACAGCCAGGCCGCCGTGAGCAGGCCGAACGACCCGGCGAGGCCCAGCCACAAACCGAAGCAGGACCCGGTCTCGAGCGCCGGCGGCGACGCGGCGGTGACCGCGATCAGGATCGTCGAGGCGAACGCGAGCACGACGGTCAGGACCGCCGCCGCGAGCGGCAGGCTCGGCGAGCGCTGGGTGAGCGTCACCGCGACCAGCACGAGGCCGGCGGCGGCGCTGAGCGCCGCCAGGACGGCGGTGGCGCCGACCGCGCTCCAGGCGTCTCGGTTGACGCCGGAGAACTCAAACCACGGCTCGAACAGCGCGACCGCGAGCAGCGCCGCCGCGAGCAGCGCCAAGACCTCGGCGGGGCGCAACCTTGCGGGATCGAATCTCACGGCCGAAAGCCTACCCGCGCCGCGAATGGGGCCCGCTCCTCAGGCCGCGCTCAACCGTGATGGCTGTCGGCCTGCGGCTCAAGGCGTGCGCCGGAGCCGGCGGCGGCGCCGCTGAACGCCGGCGCGCGTCGCGGTCGCACGAGCACGACCGCGGCCACGACGCCGACCGCGACCCAGCCGGCGGCGACCAGGAAAGCCAGGTGGTATCCGCTCGTCAACGCCGGCGCGAGCGCATCGTGGGAGCTGAGCAGCGAGCGCGTGCGATCGGTGGCGATCGTGCCCAACACGGCGACCCCGAGGGCGCCCGCGACCTGCATCGAGACATTGACGATGCCCGAGGCCAGGCCCGCATCCTGCGGCGGCACGTCCGACATCGCGAGTGTCAGCAGGGGCACCGATCCCGTGCCCATGCCGGCCCCGATCAGCACCAGGCCGGCGAACACGAGCGGGAAGTAGTTGGCATGGGCGCTCGCCTGCGACCACGCGAGCAGTCCGGCGATCACGAGCAGCATCCCGGGCCAGAGCACGCGCCAGGGGCCGAAGCGCCGCACCAGGCGCGCCGTGATTCCCGTCGAGAGGAGCGCGACGATGATCGTCATCGGCAGGAAGGCCAGTCCCGTGGTCAGGGCGTCGTAGGCGAGCACGTGCTCCAGATAGAGGGTGCCGATGAAAAACGCCCCGTACATGCCGACGAACAGGAAGCCGCGCACGACGCTCGAGCTGAGCAGCCCATGGACGCGGAAGATGCGCAGCGGCATGATCGGATTACGAAGCCGCGCCTCGAGCGCGAAGAAGGCGGCGATCAGCGCGAGCCCGGCGCCGAGCGGGATCAGCGTTCGCGCCGATCCCCAGCCGTTCTCGCTCGACTTCACGACCGCATAGATGCCGAGCATCAGCCCGGCCGTGATCAACAGCGAACCCAGCACGTCGATGCCCTGGCGTACACCCAGGCCCTTGTTCTCGGGCACCAGCAGCACGCCGAGCACGAGCGCGATCATGCCGATCGGCAGGTTGATGAAGAAGATCCAGTGCCAGTTCAGGGCCTGCGTCAGGACGCCGCCCGCCAGTAGCCCGATCGAGCCGCCGCCGACCGCCACGAAGATGTAGGCGCTCATCGCGCGCGCCCGCTCGTGCGAGTCGTGAAACTCGGTGGCGATGATCGCGAGGATCACCGACGTGGACAGCGCGCCGGCGGCGCCCTGCACGAAGCGCGCCGCGATCAGCAGCCCCTGGCTGCCCGCCAAGCCGCACACGGCGGAGGCCGCGGTGAAGACCGCGAGCCCGCCGAGGAAGACCTTCTTGCGCCCGATCAGATCGCCGAGGCGCCCCGCCAGAAGCAGGAAACCGGCGAAGGCGACGAGGTAGGCGTCGATCACCCAGGCGAGGTTGGCCTGCGTGAAATGCAGGTCGTGCTGGATCTTCGGCAGCGCGACGTTGACGACCGTCGCGTCGAGCGCGTTCATCAGCATCGCGAGGCAGACGACGATCAGCGCGTACCAGCGGCGGCGGTCGCTATGGCGCTGCTGCGCTTCAGTTACCATCTAAATCGTCACTGTAGCAGTGATGATTTTGCGCGCACGCCCAGATGCCTTCCGTCGTCGACAGCCCTCCCGATTCAGGCGCCATGGTCCTGCTCATGCGCCTGGCCAAGGTGCTCTTCCGCCACAGCAGCGAGGAGCGCCTCGGCATGCGCGCGCGCCAGCTGGTGGCGCTCAGCTACCTGCGCGACCACGGCGGCGTCCCCCAGCAGCAGCTCTCCGAAGCGCTCTGCATCGACGCCAACAACCTCGTGCTGCTGCTGAACTCGCTTGAGGACGCGGGGCACGCTCGGCGCCGGCGCGACCCGAGCGATCGCCGCCGCCACGTCGTCGAGCTCACGGCGGCCGGTCGGGGAGCGCTCACGCGCGCCGAACGCGCGCAGCGAGCGCTCGAGGACGAGATCCTGGGCGGCCTCAGCCCGCACGAGCGCGCGAGTCTGCGCGAGCTCCTCGCCCGCGCCCTCGCGGCCGCCGATACGCCCGACGCGCCCGTGCCGCCGGACGCGGCGGCCGCACGCGGGTCGGTGCCCGCGCGCGAGGCCGCAGGCGCCCCGGCCTAGGTCAAACCCCGCGCGGCCCGCTAAGCGAGCGGCGTGCCCTCGAGCGCGGCGTGCGCGGCGAGGACGGTGTTGCGAAGCAGGCAGGCGATCGTCATCGGCCCGACCCCGCCCGGAACGGGCGTGATCGCGCCCGCGACCTCCTTGACCGCGTCGAAGTCGACGTCGCCGACGAGGCCGCTCTCCAGCCGGTTGATGCCGACGTCGATGACCGTCGCTCCGGGCTTGACCCAGCCCGCGGTCACCATCTGCGGACGCCCCACGGCGGCGATCAGCACGTCCGCGCGTGCGCACACCGCGGGCAGATCGTGGGTGCGCGAGTGGCACACGGTCACCGTGGCGTTGGCGGCCAGCAGCAGCTGTGCCATCGGCTTGCCGAAGAGGTTGGAGCGCCCGATCACGACAGCTTCGGCTCCCGAGAGCTCCGCGCCGACGCTGTCGAGCAGCAGCATCACGCCGCTCGGAGTGCACGGCCGAAGGCCCGGCCGTCCGAGCGCCAAGAGGCCCGCCGACATCGGCGTCAGCCCGTCGACGTCCTTGCCGACGTCGACCAGTCCCGTCATCTTGACGCCGTCGAGGTGGTCGGGGAGCGGCAGCTGTACGATGATCCCGTTGACCGCCTCGTCGGCGTTCAGCTCCTCGAGCTTGCCGACGAGCTCGTCCTCGCTGACGTCGGCGGGCAGGTTGACGCCGAAGGAGCGCATCCCGATCTCCTCGCACTGGCGCTGCTTGGAACCCACGTAGACCGCACTCGCGGGGTCATCGCCGACCAGCACGGTGGCGAGCCCCGGCGGGCGCCCGTGCTCGGCCACGAACGCCGCCACGTCCTTCGCCAGCTCGGCGCGCAAGGCAGCGGCGACGGCCTTGCCGTCGATCAGGCGCGCGCTCATCGGCGCGTCACCGGTGCGACATCCGCGAGCAGCCGACGCTCGGAGCGGTCGGAGGCGAAACGCACGACGACGATGCCGTCGCGCTCGACACCGATCACCACTCCTTCGCCGAAGGCTGCATGGGTCACATCATCTCCGATCCTGTAGTCGATCGCGGGCCCGCGCGACACGCCGGCCCCGGCGCCGGCCGCCGCGGCCCAGCTCCCGGCCCGTGGCTGATCGCCGCCGATCCGCGCCGCCGTGATGCGCCCGGAGCCCGAGCCGATCACATCGATGCTGGCGTCGGTCAGCTCGGCCGGGATCTCATCGAGGAAGCGGCTGCGCAGCCCGAAACTCTCGACTCCGAACAGGCTGCGGCGGCGCGCGTAGGTCAGCGTCAGCTCGCGCATCGCCCGCGTCAGCCCTACGTAGCAGAGGCGCCGCTCCTCCTCGAGCGACCCCTCGTCGAGCGATCGCGAGTGCGGGAACACGCCCTCCTCGCAGCCGATGATGAAGACGATCGGGTACTCGAGCCCCTTGGCGTTGTGGAGCGTCATCAGCGTCACCTGGCCGCGGTCGTCCTGGCGCGTGTCGGCGTCGCTGACGAGCGCGATCTGGCCCAGGAAGGCGTCGAGCGAGCGGTCCTCGGCGCTCGAGTCGAACTCGCGCGCGACGCCGACCAGCTCCTCGAGGTTCTCTATCCGCCCCTGCGCCTCGAAGGTGCGCTCGGCCTCGAGCGCCTCGACGTAGCCGCTGCGCGAGAGCACCGCCTCGAGCAGCTCGCCCACCGCGACGCCGTCGGCGGCGAGCGCCCGCAGCTCGCCCATCGTGTCCATGAAGCGCCCGAGCGCGCGCACCGCCGCGGGCCCGAGGCCGGGCACCGTGTCGGCCGCGGCGGCGACGTGGAAGACGGGTTCATCGAGCGTCGCCGCGTAGCCGATCACGCGCGAGAGCGAGGTCTGGCCGATGCCGCGACGAGGGCTGTTGGCGACGCGGGTGAAGCTGATCTGGTCGGCCGGGTTGGCGAGCAGCGAGAGGTAGGCGATCGCGTCCTTGATCTCGGCGCGCTCGTAGAACTTGGTGCCGCCGATCACCTGGTAGGGGACCTCGGCGCGCACCAGCGTGTCCTCGAGCACCCGCGACTGGGCGTTGGTGCGGTAGAAGACCGCGACCTCCGCACGCGAGACGCCGTCCTCGACCAGCGACTCGATCGTCCCCAGCACGTAGCGGGCCTCGGCGTGCTCGTCGGCGAGCATCCGGATCGTGATCGGGTCGCCCTCCCCCACCTCCGTCCACAGCTGCTTGGCGACCTGCTCGCGGTTGTGGGAGATCACCGCGTTGGCGGCCGAGAGGATCGTCTGCGTCGAGCGGTAGTTCTGCTCGAGCTTGACGACGTGGGCCTCCGGGAAGTCCTGCGAGAAGTCGAGGATGTTGCGGATGTCGGCGCCGCGGAAGCCGTAGATCGACTGGGCGTCATCGCCGACGACGGCGAGGTTGTGGCGCTCGCCGGCGAGCAGCACCAGCCAGCGGTACTGGGCGTGGTTGGTGTCCTGGTACTCGTCCACGAGCAGGTGGCGGAAGGCCTGCTGATAGCGCTCGCGCACCTCCGGGAAGAGCTCGAGCAGGTTGACGGCGCGCACGAGCAGGTCGTCGAAGTCCATCGCGTTGAAGCGCAGCAGCTCACGCTCGTAGAGGGCGTAGGCCTCGGCCACGGTCTGCTCGAAGTAGGAGCCGACCATGTCGCGGTACTGCGCGGCGTCGCGCAGGCGGTTCTTGGCGTCTGAGATCTGGTTGTGCACGGCCGCCGCCGGGAAGCGCTTGGGGTCGGCGTCGATCTGCTCCAGGACCTGCTTGACGAGCCGGCGGGCGTCGGCCTGGTCATAGATCGTGAACTGGCGCGTGTAGCCGAGCCGGTGCGCCTCCGCGCGCAGCATGCGGGTGCAGGCGGAGTGGAAGGTCAGCACCCACATCCCGCGGGTCGAGCGCCCGAGTAGCAACTCGACGCGGTCGCGCATCTCCTGCGCCGCCTTGTTGGTGAAGGTGATCGCGAGCAGCTCGTCGGCGCGGGCCTTGCCGCTGTGGACGAGGTAGGCGATCCGGTGCGTGAGCACCCGCGTCTTGCCGCTGCCGGCCCCGGCGAGGATCAGCAGCGGTCCCTCCCCGTGGGTCACGGCATCGCGCTGCGCGGGGTTGAGCCCCTCGAGCAGCGCGTCGATGCGCGCAGCGTCCACGTCGGTCTCGGCCATCACTTCAGCATAGATTCCCGGGCGGCTAGCCTAGGTCGATGACCCTCTGCGAGGAGGTCCGGGCGCACTGCGCGCACGTCGCTGCGGACGCCCGATCGGTGCACATCGACATGGACGCGCTCGAGGCGCTCCAGGGCGTGCCGCAGGCCACGATCGAGCCGCTCGTCGAGGGCTCGGGTGAGGACGCCGCGCGGTCGCTTCTGATCCTCGACACGATCAATTTCGGCTCGGGCTGGTTCCCGACCCTGCGAAAGCGCCCCGGCCACTCGGGCTACGGCACCGTCGCCGCCGCGCTGCGGGAGCGCTTCGCCATCGAGGCGCCGTGGAGCAACGACCAGCTGCGCGCGATCGACGCCCGCAGCGTCGCCGCGACGCTCGGCCAGGACCCCGACCACGAGCTGATGGCGCTCTACGCGCAGGCCCTGCGCTCACTGGGCGGTTGGCTGGGGCCGCGCACCGTGCTCGAGACGGTCGATCAGGCGCGGGGTTCGGCCGCGACGCTCGCGGCCCAGCTCGCCGCCGGGATGGCGCTCTACGCCGACCGCGGCTTCTACAAGCGCGCCCAGATCGTTCCGGCCAACCTGGCGCTGGCGGGCGTGGCGCGCTTCAACGACCTCGACGCGCTGACGATCTTCGCCGACAACCTCGTCCCCCACGTCCTGCGCTGCGAGGGCGTGCTCGTCTACGACCCCCGCCTCGCCGCCCACATCGACGCCGGGCGCCTGCTGCGCCCGGGCCCCCAGGAGCACGAGATCCGCGCCTGCGCGCTGCACGCCTGCGAGCTCCTCGGCGCCCGCCTGGGCGTGCCGCCGCGCGTGCTCGACAACTGGCTGTGGAACCGCGGCCAGGAGCCGCGCTACAAGGCGCTCCCGCGGCACCGCTGCCGCTGCGTGTTCTACTGAGTCTGCCTGAGGGTGCATGCACCCTCAGGGGGTTCGGTGCATGCACCGAACCCGAGATCGGCACATGTGCCGATCTCCTAGCCGCCCGCGGGATTGCGGCCCTGGACCGGGCGCAGGTGATGCACGTTCTCGGGCGCGCTCACGGGCGGGGTGCCGCCGAGCTCGGTCACCATCCGCTCGAGCTCGCCGACGCGGGCCGAGAGCGCGCGCATCGCGTCGGCGACCGGGTCGGGCAGGTGGATCCAGTCGGTGTCGGGGCCCTCGACGCGGCGGCCGTCGATGCGGACCGGGTGCCCGGGCACGCCGACCACGGTCGAGTTCGCCGGGACGTCGCGCACGACGACGCTGTTGGCGCCGATCTTGGCGCCGTGGCCGATCTCGATCGGTCCGAGCAGCTTCGCGCCCGAGCCGATGGTGACGTTGTCCTGCACGGTCGGGTGGCGCTTGCCGGTCTCGAAGCCGGTGCCGCCGAGGGTCACGCCCTGGTAGAGGGTGACGCCGTCGCCGATCACCGCGGTCTCGCCGATGACAACGCCCGAGCCGTGATCGATGAAGAGCCCCTCGCCGATCTGCGCGGCGTGGTGGATCTCGATCCCGGTCAGCGCGCGCGCCAGGTAGGCGATCGCCCGGGGCAGCGCCGGCACGCCGCTGCTGTGGAGGGCGTGCGCGACGCGGTGGGCGAGCAGGGCCTGGATGCCCGGCCAGCCGGCCAGCATCTCCAAGCGCCCGACGCCTAGCGCCGAGGGATCGCGCTGGCGTGCTGCCTCGACATCGCGGCGGATCTCGCCGGCCACGCGCGCCAGCGACCTGTAGGCGGCCATCTGCATAGCGTAGCGACGGCGAAAGCGGCTCCTTGCGCCTTCGGTGGCGTCGGTGCCCGCGGCGGCGATCGGTGCCCGCGCGACTTAGCGGCGCCCTGCCAGCCGCTCGGGCTTCGACCTAGGGCGCGAAGAAGGGCATCGACATGTAGCGCTCGCCGGAGTCCGGCAGCACGACGACGATGCGCGCGCCGGCGAACTCCTCGCGCGCGGCGAGCTCGAGCGCGCCCACGAGGGCGGCGCCGCAGGAGATGCCGGCGAGGATTCCCTCCTCGCGCGCGGCCCGGCGCGCCATCTCGATCGCGGCCTCGTCCTCAACGGCGATGACCTCGTCGATGAGCTCGCGGTTGAGGACCGCCGGCACGAAGCCGGCGCCGATGCCCTGGATCCGGTGCGGCCCCGGCGGGCGCCCGCTGAGCACGGCCGAGGAGGACGGCTCGACGGCGACGATGCGGCACTGCGGGCAGCGCTCGCGCAGGGCCTCGCCGGCGCCGGTGATCGTGCCCCCGGTACCGACGCCCGCCACGAAGGCGTCGACGCGCCCGTCCAGCGCCGCGAGGATCTCGGGGCCCGTGGTGCGGCGGTGGACCTCCGGGTTGGCGGGGTTGGAGAACTGGTCGGGGAGGAACACGTCGTCGCGACGGGCGAGCTCGCGCGCGGCCGCGACCGCCTCGCTCATGCCGCCCATCGACTCGATCAGCTCGACGCGGGCGCCGTACTGGCGCAGCAGCGCCGAGCGCTCCCGGCTCATCCCCTGCGGCAGCGTCAGCACGAGCTCGTAGCCCTTCGCCGCGCAGACCATCGCCAGCGCGATGCCGGTGTTGCCGCTCGTGGCCTCGACGACCGTCGTGCGTCCGGGCTCGATCTGACCCGCGGCCTCGGCGGTCTCGATCATCGCCAGGCCGATGCGGTCCTTGACGCTGCCGCCCGGGTTGGTGGCCTCGAGCTTGCCGTAGAGCTCGACCGTCGGCGCCAGCCGTGCCAGCCGCACCAGCGGCGTAGCGCCGATGCAGCCGGTGATGTCACTGACGACACTGCCCATCGAAGCGCCAATCTATCGCCGCGACGATCGCGACGGCGATCCCGGTCCACCGGGTCCACTAGCTTGCGTGGACATGGAAACGACCGAGCGGCCGCGCCGCTCTCGACCTGCAGGGGGTTCCGCATGAGCACACGCACCGGCAAGTCCATCCTGATCTCGCGCCGGGCGCTCGGGGCGTCGCTGCTCGCCAGCGCCGCGTTCGGCCTCGGGGTCGGCGAGCTGGCCTCGCCGCTGGCGAGCTCGCAGGCCCATCCGCCGGCCGTCGCCGCCAAGGCGCCGGCCGCCTGCGCGCAGTTCGCCTCCTCGGTCGGCCAGGGCTTCACCGTGCTCGGCTCGATCCTCGAGGACGCCGCCAAGTACCCGCCGCTGATCTCGCAGGCGGCCTCCGCCGGACTCGCCAAGAACACCTCCAAGATCACGGCCATCGCGAACCAGGTGCGCTCGATCAACTCCTCGGTCTCGAGTCAGGCGAGCAGGTTCTCGGCGCTCAAGGGGCCGATCTTCAAGCAGGAGAAGGAGTGCCTCGGCTGATCCCCGGCGTGCCCGCCGCGACCGTGCTCGGCGGTCCCGGCGGGCATGTCGCCCGCGAAGCTGCGCGGAGCCTCGCCCGCGACGGAGCTCAGTGCGCCGCCATCGGCCGCGAGGGTCCGATGCTCTCGGCGAGGAAGCGCTCGAGCGCCTCGGGGGTGAGCGGCCGCGCGAACAGGAAGCCCTGAGCGAGGTCGCAGCCCTCGGCGCGGAGCTGGTGCGCCTGCGCCGGCTCCTCGACGCCCTCGGCGAGGGTCTGGATGCCGAGCGTCTTACCGAGCTGGATCAGGGTGTGGGCGAGCGCGTCGGCGTCGGCGGAGCTCGCCAGGTCGTTGACGAAGCTGCGATCGATCTTGACCGAGTCGATCGGGAACTGGCGCAGATAGCCGAGCGAGCTGTAGCCCGTGCCGAAGTCATCGACCGCAATCCCGACGCCGATCCGCTTGAGCTCGGTCAGCAGCGCCACGGTGGCGGCGGGGCGGCGCACGAGCATCGCCTCGGTCACCTCGAGCGTCAGCCAGGCGGGCTCGAGGCCGCTCTCGCTGAGCGCTTCGGTGACGTCGGAGAGGAACTCGGGGCGCTCGAACTGGCGCGGCGAGATGTTGACGGAGACGCCGATGGGATAGCCGCTGGCGCGCCAGTGCGCGGCCTGCAGGCAGGCCTGGTCGAGCACCCAGCGCCCGATCGGGGCGATCATGCCGCCGGCTTCGGCGATCGGGATGAAGCCGTCCGGCGCGATCACGCCGCGGGTCGGGTGCTGCCAGCGCACGAGCGCCTCGACGCTGACGACGCTGCCGCTGGTGAGGTTGAAGACGGGCTGGTAGTCCAGGTAGAGCTGGCCGGCATCAAGCGCGTCGGCGAGGTCGAGCTCGAGGTTGAGGCGGTCGGCGATCGCCTCCTGCATCGAGTCCTCGAAGACCACGTAGCGACCCTTGCCGGCGGCCTTGGCCTGGTACATGGCGATGTCTGCGTGCTGGAGCAGCCCCTCGGCGTTCTTCGCGACGGCGCTGGCGATGCCGATGCTCGCCGAGATCGTGACCGGGGAATGCCCCGAGCTCGCCAGCGCCAGCGGCTTGCGCAGGGCCGCGAGGATGCGCCCGGCGACCTCGTCGGGGCGGGCCGCGTCCGGTCCCGTGCAGTCGAGCACGATCACGAACTCATCGCCGCCCAGGCGTCCCACCGTGTCGCTCTCGCGCAGGGCGCCGGAGAGGCGCTCGGCGACCTGGCGCAAAACGTCGTCGCCGGTCTGGTGGCCGAAGCGGTCGTTGATCTGCTTGAAGCCGTCGATGTCGAGGAACAGCGCGGTGACCGGCACGTCCATGCGGCGCGCCCGCGCGAGCACCTGCTGGGCGCGGTCGAGCACCAGGCGGCGGTTGGGGAGCCCGGTCAGGGGATCGTGCAGCGCGCGGTACTCGAGCTCCACCGTCTGCGCGCCCACGAGACCCCAGGCGCGCTGGCCCGAGAGCGCGAGCACCCGGTAGAGGAAGAACAGGAGCACGGTGACCAGGGCCCCGATCGCGAAGACGATCAGTGCCTGTCCCGTCGCCGAAGTGGCGCTCGCGGTGACGCCGCTGACCGCGACGACCCAGCCGTCGTCGATCGCCGAGCGCGTGAGCAAGGCGCTGCGGGGGTGAGCCGTGCCCGCGATCAGCGCCGGCTTGCCACCCGGATTGGTGTGGTAGAGCGAGACCGCGAGGCGGTCGTGCCCGGCGAGCACCTGCCTCACCAGCGCCTCGGCGTCGAAGGAGGTCGCGATCACGCCGATCGCCGCGGCGCGACGCTGCGCGACGGTCGCGATCGGCGCCCCGGCCCGGTAGACGGCGGCGCCGATGCCGACGAGGCTGGTGCCGGGAATGCCGCGGACCGGCGTCACCGCGAAGGAGCCGCTGTCGGTCACCGCTTTGATCAGCGCCGGGTAGGGCGAGGCCCCGACCCCAGGGATGGTCGGCGCGCAGTAATCGAAGCCGAGCGGGTAGCTCGAGCTCACCTTCGACGGTCCCACGATCGCGTCCTCGAGGCAGTAGCTCGAACGCGTGCCCGCGGGGAAGATCTCATAGCTGCCGTGGCTACCGGCGGCGAGCTTGGGGCTTGAGAGGACACGCCGCTCGAAGGCGCCGAGCGCCGCCGCCTTCACCGGCTCGATGAGTACGGCGCTGGCGCTTCGGAATCCCGGCGTGGACGCGATCCCGAGCTGGGTGTACCAGCGCATGAAGCGCTGCTCGCCGGCGTCGGGCTCGACGGCCGCGACCGCGCGCATCATCCGCGTCAGGTCGAGGCTGCCGTCGAGCCGCGCGCTGATGGTCTGGGTGAGGTCGTCGGCGGCGGCCTGGAAGCTGCGGCGGTTGCCCTGGTTGATGCTCGAGCTGCGCTGGCTCGCGACGTAGGCCGAGGCGCCGAATCCCCCGATCAGGATCAGGGCGCCGAAGATCAGCACCCGCGCGTGCCCGGGCGCGTGGCGATGGGCCTGGGGCGCCGCGGGATCGGTCTGGGCGCGCGTTTCTACGGAACCGGCTGCGCCTGCCCTCGCGCCCCACCAGCCTCCTACGCGCACGGTCCTAGGCTCCTGGAGGGGCCTGCGGCCAGCCATGTTCGTTGTCGCTGCGGCACACGGGCGGGCACGAGGCGTCCTCGTGACGCCACGCAGGGTGTGTTGCAGGGTCGCTGAACTGCTCTCTCATACCTACTCATTTATCGCCAAAGTTGCCCCGCGGCTTGAGGGCTGCAGGGGTCTTGCAGGCGCTCTGTTACCCCGGTTCGCGCGGCGGCGATCACGACGTCTGTCCGCTCGCACGCACGGCCCAGCCGTGGGCAAACCACCCCGGGAGCCGGCCTTTGCCTCCCCGGTCGCGGTCAGGTAATCCACCTGATGGGCGGTCGTTAGCGCAGCTACCAATTCAGGCATGGCCGTTCCGTTCAGGCAGATCCTCCAAGCCGCCCTCGCGGGCGACAACCGCTGCGCCGTATGCCGGGGCCCGGTTCCTGTCTCCGCGAAGTCGGTCGAGGATGCGCGGCGGCTGCACCGCGACGGCCACCTCGAGCGCATGGATCCCGAGGGCGTCCGCATGCTGCTGGTGCTGGGGTCACTCGACGCCGGCTGCGGCGTCGCAGCCGAGGACGCTGCGGGCCGCCTGCGCGTGACGTGCCCGGCGTGTGCGTCGGCTGACGAGCGCGCGTCCGCGCTCGAGATGATCGCGTAGCCGCGCGCCTATTCGGACTCGGGCTTCCCGCGCTCGCCCAGCAGTTCGCGAGCTCAAGCGCTGATCCTCCACGTCCGGTTGGGCCTGGTGGCGTACCGTGGTTCAGGCGTGTCCCCCGCCGACCTCGAACAGCTGGCTGCGCAAGCGCGTCACGCCCGCCAGCGCTACGACCTCTACAAGGCAAAGGCCTACGGCTCGCGGCCGACGAGCGCGACGCGGATGCGTGAGCTGGCACGCGAGGCGGAGGCGGCCGAGGCTCGGCTGCGCGCGGCGCGGGCTGACGCCGGCCCGACGGGGAGCGCGTCCTAGCCCGCGCCGGCGGCCGCCGCGATCACGGAGTCGGCCGCCGCGCGCGACTACTGAGGGTTCTGCGGCTCTCCGCGGCCGTGCGGTGCGTCGCGCTGCCCGCGGCGCCGGGCCAGGTTGAGGAGCTGGCCGATGCTCGACTCGAGCTCGATCGGTTGGACGCCTCCCGCCAACGCCGTGTCGAGCAGGTCATGGAGCATCGCGGCACGGCGGTCGACGGCGGACCGGCGTTTCAACAGGATTCGGCACCTTCCCCCCGGCGCCGGGCGGCTGGCCATGACTCCACGATACGCCCCTGGGGACGCGTCCACGCATGGGACGCGCGCCGGCGAGATCAACGCGGCGCGCGGTGGTAACGCAGTGCGCTAGATGTAATACATCGCGCCGCGCTCGCGCGCCTCGCGCTCGATCACCTCGGCGATCGTGACGGCGCCGAGGACGGCCCGGGTCGCCTCAGCCGCCTCGGCGAAGACGCCCTCGGCGTCCGCGCCGACCGGGCCGTCGAGCAGCTCGACGATCTCGAGCACGGTGATCGTCTCGGGCGCGCGGGCGAAGCTGTAGCCGCCCTTGACGCCACGGAAGGAGCGCAGCAGGCCCGCGCGCCGGAGCGCAGCGAAGAGCTGCTCGAGGAACTGCACGGGGATCTCGCGGCGGCGAGCAAGCTCGCCAATCGGCACCGGTCCCTCATCCCCAGCGCGGCCGAGCTCGGCCAGAGCAGCGACCGCGTAAGGCGACTTCGTGGTGATCGAGAGCACGCGCCCTCGATCGTAGCGTCGCTAGAGCCAGCCGCGCTCGGTGGCGATCAGCACTGCCTGAGCGCGATCGACGGCACCGAGCTTTCCGTACACGTTATGCAGGTGCGTGCGCACGGTGCTGGTCGAGAGCGTGAGCTCAGAAGCGATCTGCTTGTAGACCTTGCCCTCGGAGAGCAGGCGCAGGACGTCGCGCTCGCGGGCCGAGAGCGGACAGGCCTCGACGACGCGGCGCTTGCCGACCCCGGAGGCCTGCGGCAGGGCGAAGAGCACGGCCCGCAGCTCGCCGGAGCCGACGCCGGCGGTCCGCGCGACGCGCAGCATGTCGGCGGGAGAGACGGCGGCGCCGTGGGTGTAGTGGGCAAGGATGTCGGCGAGGCGAACGAGGGCGGCGTCGCCGTCGATCTCGTCTGAGTGGTGGCGCTCGATCGAGGTCGCGATCGACTTCGGCAGGCCCCAGCGGCGGGCGAGGACGCCGCCGACGACGGCGTGGTCGACGCCGAGCTCGCGGCGCTCGCGGTTGATGCGCTCCTCCGGCGTGCGAGCATCGCGGTGCACGGAGTCCGGGTAGCCGGGGTAGGCGTGCATGAGGACGAGCTTGCCGACGTCGTGCAGCAGGGCGGCGACGATCAGGCGGTCGCGGTCGGGGTAGCCGATCTCGTTGGCCAGCAGGTCGGCGGCGGCGCGCGTCGCCAGGGCGTGCAGGCGGAAGCGATCGGGCATCGAGTCCCAGACGGCGCTGCGCTCGAAGAAGTCGAAGGTGCGGACGCGCTCGGCGAGCTGCTGGACCGCTTCAGGGCTGAGGATGCGGACGGCGTCGACGATGTTCTCGACCTTGGCGACGCCGCGGGTCGGGATGTCGTTGGCGACGCGCATGACGGCGACGACGAGGGCGATGTCGGATTCCACGGCCTCGACTACCTCGGCGATCGGCACGCGGTGGCCGCCGACGAGCGCGAGCAGCCGGTTGCGCGACTCAGCGAGGGCCGGGAAGCCCTCGAGCGCCTCGAACGCGGCCGTCAGCCTGCGTCCGTGGCCTTCACCCGCTCTGACCGGCTCCAGGCCCTCCACCGGGGCAGCGGCGTTGGCGGCGGCCGCTGATGAGGCAGCGCGCAGAGGTTGGTTAGCTGACATGGCGGCTCTCGTCTTCGTCCGTGGTCTGTGAGTGCGGCGTTCCTTGCCGCGGTTCCGGTGCTAGGCCGGGGAGTACGTAGGTGGTATCGGCAGCGGCGGATCAGAGATTGAGTGCCGCGTCTATCCGCTCAAGCGTGGCGGGGCGGCCGAGCACAGCCACGGTCTCGAAGATCCCCGGAGATACAGGCTTTCCGGCCAGGGCGACCCGCAGCGGCTGGTAGACGTCGCGGGGCTTGAGCGCGCGATGCACGACCACCTCGCCGAGCGCCAGCTCGATTGCCGCGACCTCGAAGGGCTCGACCGCGGCGAGCACCTCGCGGACGTCCCCAAGGACCTCGCGACCCTGGGCGTCGAGCCAGCGCTCGCGCGCCTGCGGGTCATCGACGGGACCGTCGTAGATGAAGCCGCACAACGGCCAGAAGTCGGCGAGCGTCTGCAGCTTCTCCGCGCTGATCGCCGCCGCCGGCGCGAGTCCCTCGCGTCCGTAGAAGCCCTCGAGCGCCGCGGTCAGCTCGCTCAGGCTGAGCGAGCGCATGTAGCGACCGTTCAGCCAGCGCAGCTTCTGCTCGTCGAACTGGGCCGGGTTGCGCTGGATCCGCGTGACGTCGAAGCGGCGCACGAGCTCCTCGGTCGAGAGGATCGTCTCGTCGTCGCCCGCCCCCCAGCCGAGCAGCGCGACGTAGTTGCGCACGGCGCTCGGCAGGTAGCCCGCCTCGCGCAGCTCCTGCACCGAAGCGGCGCCGTGGCGCTTGGAGAGCTTGCGGCCGTCCGGTCCGTGCAGCAGGGGGACGTGTCCGTAGCGCGGCGGCTTGGCGCCGAGCGCCTCGATGATCATCAGCTGCTTGGCGGTGTTGGTGAGGTGGTCGTTGCCCCGCAGCACGTGCGTGATGCCGAGATCGAGGTCGTCGACAGCGACCGCCAGGTTGTAGAGCGGCGTGCCGTCGGCGCGGGCGATCACCAGGTCGTCCAGTGAGCGGTTGGGAGCCGAGACCTGCCCCAGCACCAGATCGTCGAAGGAGGTGTCGCCCTCGTCGGGGACGCGCAGGCGCACAGCGCCGCTGCTCTGGGGCTCGCCGCGGAAGCCGCGGTCGTCGCCGTGCTCGGCCTTGTAGGCCTTGACGTCCTCGCCGGTGGCCTCCGAGCGGTAGGCGCGTCCGCTCTCGAGCAGGGTCGCCACCGCCTCGCGGTGGCGCTGCTCGCGCTCGCTCTGAAAGACCGGGCCCTCGTCCCAGTCGAGCTCGAGCCAGCGCAGGGCGTCGAGGATCTGCTCCACGTTCTCGGCCGTCGAGCGCTCGCGGTCGGTATCTTCGATCCGCAGCACGAAGCACCCGCCGGCGTTGCGCGCCAGCAGCCAGTTGAACAACGCCGTACGAGCGCCCCCGATATGCAGGGCGCCGGTCGGAGAAGGAGCGAAGCGAACTCTCATGGGCGGTCGAGGATGCTAGTGGGCGCCCACGTCTCACCCGCCGGTGGCCTCTACAAGGCGATCGAGCGAGGCACCGATCTGGGCGCGCAGTCGATCCAGATCTTCAACCAGTCGCCGCGCGCCTGGCGCCCCACCGCCTACGGCGAGGAGGACTTCGCGCGCTTTCGCGAGGCGCGTGAGGGCAGCGCGATCGGGGGGGTTCTGATCCATGCCATCTACCTCGTCAACTGCGCCAGCGAGGACCGCGAGATCCGCGCCAAATCGCTCGCCTCGCTCACGCATTCGCTGCGCGTCGGCGACGCGATCGGGGCCACGGCGGTGGTTCTCCATGGTGGCTCGGCGAAGGCCGGTGAGGTCGGGCCGGCGATCGCGCGCGCCGGCAAGGTCATCGCCGCGGCGCTCGCGGACTCCGAGCGCTGCCCGCTGCACCTGGAGAACACCGCCGGGGCCGGAGGCACGCTGGGGCGCTCCTTCGAGGAGCTCGCGGTGATGATCGAGGACGCCGGCGGTGACCCGCGGCTGGGCATCTGCCTGGACTCCTGCCACCTGCTCGCCTCGGGGTATGAGATCCGCACGCCGGCCGCCCTGCGCGGCGTGCTCAATGACTTCGAGGGGGCGGTCGGCAGCCATCGCCTGGGATCGCTTCACCTCAACGACTCGCAGACGCCGCTCGGATCAAACCGCGACCGCCACGCCAACATCGGCGAGGGCGAGCTCGGGATTGCGGGCGCGCGCGCGTTCGTCAACGAGCCGAGGTTTGCGCAGCTTTGTTGCGTGTTGGAGACGCCTGGACCCGACCGCTCGGGTCCGAGCGCCGAGGAGGTGGCGCTCGTGCGCGGGCTTCTCCGCTCGCGCGGGCGCGGCAAGGGTGTGAAGAAGTAGACCTTTGGGGGCTGGGTTCTCGCGCGCGTGAGAACTACCTTGTCCGAGATGGAACACGGGCGCGCAGGTAGCGCCCACATGCAAGGGACAGCCAACGCTTGAGGGTATGGAGTCGACTGCGACGACTCCATACCTTTGGCGTTTCCGGGGCCGTTTCGCCGGCTCTGACCCGAAGGGCTTGCTGCCGCTGCGGGCTGTGATCGAGTCGGTGAGGTCGGCGCGACGGTAGCGTCGCGCGCGACTCAGGCGACGAGACGGACCGGGCCGCCGAGGACGTGCTCGAGCTCGGCGCGCAGGCCGGGCGTGGGCGCGACACGGAACTCGTTGCCGAGCCGCACACGGCGATGGTCGGAGAGCTCGATCACGACCTCCGAGCCGCCGGGGAAGTTGCCGAGCACTCCTCGCAGCTCCTCGATCATCGTCGCGAAGCGCGCACCGTCGCCGAGGCGGATGTGGACGGGCTTGGGCCGAGCGGCCTCGAGCGCGGCGGCGCGGGCGCGCGCTACGGCCTCGGCGTCGGGGCGAAAGGGCTCGACCGTTTGCGCGACCACGGTCGTGCGGCCCTCCTCCTTCTGGTCGACCCGGCCCTTGACGGTGACGATCGAGTCGACCCCCAGGCTCTCCTCGCACTTCTCGAGCGCCGATCCGAAGACGATGATCTCGAGCTGATCCTCGAGGTCGTCGAGGGTGGCGAACATCATGTCGGTGCCCGAGCGGGTGCGGATCTTGCGCGCCTGCGTGATGATGCCGCCGATCGTGACGGTCTCCTTGTCGGGCCGCTCGCGAACCGCGGAGAGCGAGAAGTCGACGGCGACGGCGAGCGCCTCGCGCACGGCCTTGAGCGGGTGCGCGGAGATGAACAAGCCGATCGCCTCCTTCTCGACGGCCAGCAGCTCGCCCTGCTCGAACTCGATCGTCGGGATCGGGGGTCGGATCGCCGCGTGGCCGTTGGCGGGCGCGTCGACCTCCCCCAGGTCGAAGATCGACGCCTGCCCGATGAGCGCGTCCTGCTGCGCCTTCTGGCCCGCCCCCTGGGCCTGCTCGAGGACTTCGAGCATGCCGCGCCGGGTGGCGCCGGTGGAGCCGAGCGCGCCGCACTTGATCAGCGCCTCGATCGCCTTCTTGTTGACGGTGCGCCCGTCGACGCGCTCGCAGAAATCCCACAAGGAGCTGAACGGGCCGCCCTCCTCGCGCGCGCGGATGATCGCCTCGACCGCCTGGTAGCCGACGCCCTTGACGGCGTCCAAGCCGAAGCGGATGTTGCGCTCGACGACGATGAACTCGTGCCCCGAGAGGTTCACGTCGGGCGGCAGGATCTCGATCCCCATGTCCTCGCAGCGCGCCACGAAGAACGGCACGCGATCCTTGGTCGACATCACCGAGGAGATCAGCGCCGCCATGTACTCGGCCGGATGGTTGGCCTTCAGCCACGCCGTGCGGTAGGCGATCAGGCCGTAACAGGCGGCGTGACTGCGGTTGAAGGAGTAGTCGGCGGAGCGCTCGTTGGTGTTCCAGAGGAAGTCGATCACCTCGTCGCTGGTCCCGCTGGCGCGCGCCCCTGAGACGAACTCGGGCTTCAGCTGCGCCATCGCGGCGCGGTTCTTCTTGCCGATCGCCTTGCGCAGGTCGTCGGCCTTGGCGCCCGAGAAGCCGGCGATGTCCTTGGCGACCTGCATCGCCTGCTCCTGGTAGAGGATCACCCCCATCGAGGATGAGAGGATCGAGCGCAGGCGCTCGTCGGGGTAGGTGATGGCCTCCGGGCGGTGCTTGCCCCGTGCGTAGGTGGGGATCTGGTCCATCGCGCCCGGCCGGTAGAGCGCGTTGAGCGCGACGAGGTCGTCGAAGCGGTCCGGACGGACCTTCTTGAGCGCCTCGCGCATGCCCTCGGACTCGAACTGGAAGACGCCGACGCTGTCGCCGCGCGCGAGCATCTCGTAGGTCGCGGGATCGTCGAGCGGGAGCGTCGCCATGTCCGGCCGGACCCCCGTCGAGCGCTCGATGATGTCCAGCGCGTCCTCGATCACGTCCAGGTTGCGAAGGCCCAGGAAGTCCATCTTGAGCAGGCCGATCTGCTCGATCGGCTTCATCGAGAACTGCGTGACCGTGCGGTACTGGCGCTCGCCGTTCTCGTCGACGCCCGCATCGGCGATCTGCAGCGGCACGATGTCGGTCAGCGGTCGATCCGCGATCACGACCGCGGCGGCGTGGATCGAGGAGTTGCGAACGACGCCCTCGAGACCGCGCGCGGTGTCGATGATCGAGCGCGCGGCCTGGTCCTCGTCGTAGGCGGCGCGCAGCGGCTCACCGTCGGCGAGGCACTCCTCAAACGAAGGCGCCCGGCCCTGCTGGGGATCGGGGATCAGTTTCGCGAGCCGGTCACCGACGCCGTAATCGTGGCCGAGCACGCGAGCCGCGTCACGAGTGGCCTGACGTGGCGCCATCTTGCCGAAGGTGATGATCTGGGCGACCGAGTCGCGTCCGTACTTCTCGACGACGTAGCGGAGCACACGCTCGCGGCCGCGCACCGAGAAATCGATGTCGATGTCCGGCATCGACACGCGCTCGGGATTGAGGAAGCGCTCGAACAGGAGCCCGTAGGCGAGCGGGTCGACGTCGGTGATGCGCAGGCTGTAGGCCACGATCGAGCCGGCCGCCGAGCCGCGGCCGGGGCCGACCGCGACGCCATTGTTCTTGGCGAAGTTGACGAAGTCCCAGACGATCAGGAAGTAGGCGTTGAAGCCCATCCGCTCGATCACCTCGAGCTCGGTCTCCATCCGCTCGAGCGTCGCCGCCGGCGGCGGGTCGCCGTAGCGCTCGCGCAGACCCTCGAGCACGAGCTTGCGCAGGTAGCTGCTCTCGCTCTCGCCCTCCGGAACCGGGTAGGCCGGGATCAGCTGGCGGTCGAGTTCGATCTCGACGTTGCAGCGCTCGGCGATCTCGAGCGTCGAGGCGAGCGCCTCCGGCCACTGCGCGAACGAGGCCGCCATCTCGGCGGAATCCTTGAGGTAGAACTCGTTGGTCTCGAAGCGGATCTTCGGCTCCGCCAACGTGCTCTTGGTCTGCACGCAGAGCAGCGCCGCGTGGTGGGAATAGTCCTCGCGGCGCAGGTAGTGCACATCGGCGGTGGCGACGAGCGAGCCGCCCATGTCCGCGGCCATGCGGACGATCTCCTCGTTGCAGCGATCCTGCTGCGTGAGCCCGTTCTTCTGGACCTCGAAGTAGACGTTGTCGCGACCGAGCACCTCGATCAGCGTGTCGACGTGGGCTCGCCCCTCGTCGATGCGCCCGTCGGCGATGCGCGAGCAGAGCCTCGAGGCCAGGCAGCCGGTGAGGGCGATCAGCCCGCCCCCGTAGCGGGAGATCTGGTCCATGTCGACGGTGGGCTTGCCACGCTGGACGCCTTCGAGGAAGCCGATCGAGGAGAGCTGCACGAGGTTGCGGTAGCCCTCGTCGCTGCTCGCCAGCAGCGTCAGGTGGTTGTGCTCGAGCCGCTGGCCGGGCGCGGCCACGGCGGCGTGATCGTCGACGAAGTAGACCTCGCAGCCGACGATCGGCTTGATCCCCGCCTTGCGCGCGGCCTGGTGCAGCTCGACCGCGCCGTTCATCACCCCGTGGTCGGTCAACCCGAGCGCCGGCTGCCCGAACGACGCCGCGCGCTCCACGAGTCCCTCGATCTTCGACGCGCCGTCGAGCAGCGAATACTCGGAGTGGACGTGGAGGTGGGCGCAGGTGGGCTCGCTCATGTGCCGGGGGCGGATGCTAGCCGGCGGGGTAGACGAGTTCGCATCGCGCCGTCTCGGTCTAGCAGGGTCTCGGCCGGCCTCCGGAGCCCTTCTCCGCACGTTGGGGAAAGCGCGCGACCGCCGCGGCGGCGGCGCCGACATGCGAGGCTATCGGCGCGTGTCGCAGGAGCGGCCACAGTCCCCCGAGAGCAGCGAGCCCGAGCCCGGCGTCCCCCGTCGGCGGGTCTGGCAGCGCCCTGCTGTCGCGGTGGCGGTCGCCTTCGCGGCCGCTGTGATCGTGGTGATCGTCGCGCTCGTCAGCGGCCCCGGCTCGACGACGCTGACGAGCGTGCAGACCAATCCGGACCTTGACCCGGGCACGCCTTTGCACGGACGCGTCGCGCCGAACTTCACCCTGACCAGCCAGTTCGGCCGACCGGTGTCGCTTCGTTCCTTGCGCGGGCACATCGTGCTCCTCGCCTTCAACGACGCGGAGTGCACCACCGTCTGCCCGCTCACCACCGCGGCGATGGTGCAGGCGAAGAGCCTGCTCGGCGCGGCCGGCGACAGCGTCGAGCTGCTCGGCGTCAACGCCAACCCGGACGCGACCGCACTCAAGTGGGTTCGCGACTACTCGCGAGTCCACGGGATGCTCCACCAGTGGCAGTTCCTGACCGGGTCGGTCGCGCAACTGCGCGCGGTCTGGAAGGCCTACCACATCGAGGTCGCGATCGATGCCGGCGACATCGATCACACGCCGGCGCTCTATCTGATCGACGGCGCCGGTCGCCTCAAGAAGATCTACCTGACGGAGATGGCCTATCGCAGCGTCGATCAGCAGGCTCAGATCTACGCCCGCGAGATCGCCTCCCTGCTTCCCAGCCATCCCCGCGTGCGCTCCGCACTCTCCTACGCCGACATCCCGTCCGTGAGCACCGCGCGCTCGGTGACGTTGCCGCGATCCGGCGGCGGGTCGCTGCGGATCGGCCCCGCCGGAAAGCCGCGCCTGTACGTCTTCTTCGCCACCTGGGTGACCGAGACGATGGACCTCGGTAGCGACCTCGAGGCGCTGCGCGGCTATGAGAAGCTCGCGGCCGGCGGCGATCTGCCGGAGCTAACCGCCGTCGACGAGGGCAGCATCGAGCCCACGCCGCAGGCTCTGCCGAGCCTCCTGCGCGGCCTCCCGGCGCCGCTCTCATACCCAATCGCGATCGACGGCAGCGGCCGCGTCGCCGACGGCTACCAGGTCCAGGATCAGCCCTGGTTCGTGCTCGTCTCGGGCTCCGGTCGGATCCTCTGGTACTGGGACGCCTCGACCCAGGGCTGGCCGAGCGTCGCGAGCCTGGTGCGCCACGTCGGCGCCGCGCTCAGCTCTCCACCGTCGATCAAGCCACCTCCCAAACGCGAGCTGCCGCGGCTGCTCGCCGGCTCGCCCGCGCCGCTGGCCGCGGTCCACAAGCAGGCCGGGCGGCTGCTCGGCTCCGTCAGCGGCCTCCTACCGCGAATCCGCGCTCTGCGCGGGTATCCGATCGTCGTCAACGCGTGGGCCTCGTGGTGTGGGCCCTGCAACCAGGAGGCGCCACTGTTCGGCTACGCCTCGGTCCACTACGGCCGCCAGGTCGCCTTCCTCGGCGTCGATGCGCTCGACTACGGCGCGAGCTACGGCCTCGGCTTCCTGGCCAAGCACCCACTGAGCTACCCCAGCTACCAGAGTCCCAGCGGCGAGCTCGACGGCCTGACCGGGGTGTTCGGGCTACCGACGACGATCTTCATCAACCGCGCCGGCAAGATCATCGACAAGAACACCGGCATCTACGACTCCCAGGGCGCCCTCGACGGCGACATCCAGCACTACGCGCTGGGCGAGTGAGCGCGGCTCAGTCGCCGTGGCGCAGCCGCCACGCCATCCGCGACTGCAGCGTCCACAACTCGATGAAGCCGGGCGAGGCGGTCTGCGAGAACAGGCCGCCGGACTCTGAGAACGAGGCCAGCGACTGGTCATAGACCGCGTTGGGCGAGGAGCGGGTGACGACGCGCGCCGTGCCCTTGTAGAGCTCGAGCCCGATCGTGCCGCTGACGTAGGCGTTGACCGACTCCATGTAGGCGTCGAGATCACCGCGCAGCGGCTCCCACCACAGACCGGCGTAGACGAGGTAGGCCCACTGGTGGTCGAGGCCGGCCTTGAACTGGTTCTGGTGGATCGTGCCGACGAGCTTCTCGAGCTCCTGGTGGGCGGCGAGGATGATCGCCGCCGCCGGCGCCTCGTAGATGTCTCGAACCTTCAAGCCGACGATGCGATCCTCGATGTGATCGATGATGCCGACGCCGTGGCGCCCCCCGATCTCACCCACACGCTCGATCAGGGCGGCCAGGGAGAGACGCTCGCCGTCGAGTGAGACGGGCAGTCCGCGCTCGAACTCGAGCTCGATCCGCTGAGGCTCATCCGGGGCGTTGCGCGGATGGGTGACGAGCTGGAAGACGTCGTCGTCGGGGGCGTGGTCGAGGTCCTCGATCCAGCGACCCTCCGAGGATCGACCCCAGAGGTTGTCGTCGATCGAGTAGGGCACGACCTCGCTGCCGCCCTTGATCGGGATCCCGTGCTCGCGCGCGTAGGCGATCTCCTCCTCGCGGCCCATCGCCCATTCGCGCACCGGTGCGATCACCTTCAGCTCGGGCGCCAGCGTGGCGACGGTGCCGTCGATGCGGACCTGGTCGTTGCCCTTGCCGGTGCAGCCGTGGGCGATCGTGTCGCAGCCTGAGCGGCGCGCATACTCGACCGCGAGCTTGGCGATCAGTGGCCGCCCGAGCGCCGTGAACAGCGGGTAGCCGCCGCCGTAGAGGGCATTGGCCTTGATCGCGGGCGCGATGTACTCGGCCGCGAACACCTCCCGGGCGTCGACAACGTGACATTCGACGGCGCCGATCTGGCGTGCCTTGCCCTCGATCACCGCGTAGTCCTCGCCCGGCTGGCCGAGATTGACGGTCAGCGTCACCACCTCGGCGTCGTAGCGCTCCTGGATCCAGCGCAGCATCACGCTGGTGTCGAGGCCGCCGCTGTAGAGCAGAAGCACACGGCGCACGTGGGCTGGGTCCGCCTGGTAGGAGGCGGTGACGGGGGCGAATTCGGGGGCGCTCATCGGCGCTGAAGCCTATCGGCGCGGCGCGGGCCGCCCACGCCCGCTCTATTTCACGATCGTGAATTCGAGCGTCCCGACCAGCGATGAGCCCGACTCATCCGACACGCCGGCGCCGGTGGCCGTGGCTGTAGCCGAGACGACGTAAGCCCCCGAGCTGAGCCGCTTCGAACTCGACAACGCACCGCCGAAGGAAACGACGTTGTTTCCGGCTAGGACCGGGAGGGTGAACGAGCCGGCGGCCACTGAGCGAGTGCAGCGCTTTGCGTGTGCGAGCCCCGCTCCGGCCACGCAACGCTTGCCGCGCTTGTGCCCTGCCTCTCGCTTGGAGAACACGAAATCGACCGTGGCCGGTGCCGTCGAGACGAACGTGAACGACGTCCCGACCGGGGTTCCAGTCACGGCCTCGTTCGGGGCGATCGGGCCCGCCGCGTCGGTCGGTTGGCCCTTGCCAGGCCGCCAACGACTTGCCGCCTGCTTCAAGCCGCTGGCGGAGTACGGTGGCGACTGAGAAACGATGGGAGGGAAAGGAACGACCCGAGGCGGCGTGAACACGGTGATGGGCAATCGCGAAACGGGGATCGCCCCGGAGACCGTGAAAGGCGTGTAGGGCGGGCTCGAGGTCGACCTCGGGAACACGCCGAATTCGGTGCTCGCGGTGCTCGTCTGACCGTCGGATTGGACGGCGGTGACGACGAAGTCGTAGTCGCCGATCGGCGGGCCGAAAAGGCTGCCGTTCGCGACAGCTGTGATCGGCGACTGCTGCGAGGTGTTGTAGGCGCCATCGCACGAGACAAGCGTCGTTCCCTCGCCCGCAGTGCAGGAATACTCGGCGGTCATCGTCGATCCCGCACTGAAGGAGATGCCGACTTCTGGCGCCGTGATCGTTGCCACCGGGGGCGGAAACGTGCCGACGGGGTCGGATTCCTCTGAGAACGCCGGCAACGAGTCGCCGGCCGCGTTGGTCGCCACGACCAGCATCAGGAGGACATGCCCGAGATCGCTCGACTGGGGTGTATACGACAGCGAGTCGTCGCCCACGGCATCACATGAACTCAAATCGCTGGCGCAACTGAGCCACTGGTAGACGAACGAGGTCGGGCTGTTGTCCCAGGTTCCGGCCGTCGCCGTCACTGTCCGCGTGCCAATCACGGGCCCGATCGTCGGCAGACTCATGAGCACAGGGGCGCCGGACCTTGCGGAGACGACATCGGTCTCCCCCGACTGTGCATCCCCGGACTCGCCGTCAGAGTCGTTGGTTGCCGTGACCGCAACCGCGATCCGGGATCCTCCGTCGAGGGGCCCGACGACGTAGCTGTTCGCAGTCGCGCCGTCGATCGGAGTGCATGTGCCGCTGAAGTCGTCACAGTCGAGCCACTGGTAGTTGTACGCGTCAGGGAGACCGGCCCACGCTCCGCTCGAAGCGTGCAGCACGTCGTCAATTTCGGCGGTCCCGGTGATCTCTGGAAGCGTCGTTGCTGAGGGATCGGCGAGGGGGACGGCGGCTGTCGGCGCCGACGTTGCCGTGGTCGATCCCCCGTCGGCGTTGGTGGCGGTCACCACGACTTCGAGTGTCGATTGTTCGTCCTGCGGGGCGACGATGTACTGGGCGGCGGTTGCGCCAGAGATCAACGTGCAGCTCGCAGCGTCGGTAGGAGCGCAGTCGTACCACTGGTAGGCGAGGCCCGGTGATTGGTTCCAAACGCCGCCGGAGGTGCTGACGGTCTGGCCTACAACAGCCGTGCCGGTGATCGTGGGCTCGGTTGTCAACGATGGCGCTGGGAGGGGCGTCACTGGAGCCGACGCCGCTGAGGTGGGGCTGTCACCCACGGAGTTCTTTGCCACCACCGTGAACGTATAGGGGGTCCCGTCGTGTAACCCCGTCACCGTGATGGGACTGTCGCTCGCGCTGGCCTGCGCACCGCCCGGCGAGGCCGTAACGGTGAACTTGCTGAGCGGGGCACCCCCGGTGTTTCCATCGTCCTGGAAGGACACGGTGGCCTGCCCATCGCCGCCTGTGGCGCTCACGGCCGTCACGGCGTCGGGCACCGTCAATTCCGGCGTGACCGGATTCGACGGTGCAGACGGCGCGCTGCTGTCTCCGGAGTCGTCGGAGACCACGACCGTGAAGGTGTAGGTCTGGCCGTTGGTCAGATCGGGGGACACCGACACCTGCCCAGGGGAGGGTCCGTCAGTCGACACGATGCCCTGCTCGCCGCCGGGCGAGGCGGTGGCCGTGTAGGTGTAGAACACGCCGGGCGGTGGCGACGGCGCATCGAAGTAGACGATCGCGCCGTCGGGGATCTCGGTGGCGGTCACGTTCGACGGAGTCGCCAGGACCGCGGCGGACGCGGGCGTGGCGAGCACAGCAACGGCCGCGGCGACGGCAGCCGCGATCGCGCAGACACCCCCCGTGGCCGCGACCAACCTCCTCATCTTCGGCAAGCTACCAGCGCGCCTCGCGGGTGGCTGGTGTTATTCGTCCCCCCAGCGTCCGGCGTTCGGCCTGCCGCGAGCGCCCCGCGAGCCCTCTAGCGGACGATCGTGAACTGCAGCGTCCCGACGATCGAGACGTCGGTCGCGCTGAGGCCGATCGGCACCGCGCTGACCGTCACCGAGTACTTGCCGGCAGGCAGCGTTCTTGATCCCAGGCGTCCGTTGAAGGGCACCACGTCAGCGCCCTGCGGCTCATAGCGCTGCAGCGATCCGACGGTCTTGGTGAGAGTGCAGGGGCTGCCGCGATGGTTGGCCAGCGACGGCGCCTCGCAACGCGTGCCGGCTTGGCGCCCGCGCGTGACACGTACGAACTTGAAGGTCACGACGGCGGCGCCGCTGGGCGTGAAGGCGAAGCTCGTGCCGCGGGCGCTCCGCCAGTTGGCACGGGACTGCTTGAGGTGCGCGACTGTCACCGCTCCCGTCACCGCGTCGCTCACCGCCGGCGGCGCGGCGACCACCGTGTAGCTCACGCTCAGCGTGTTGGTCTCGCCGGAGGCGTCGGTCGCGGTGACGGTGAGCGTGTGGACCCCGAGTGTGCTCGTGTCGAGCGTCGGTGCGACGCCGGGCGTGCCCGAGCTGCAGCCGATCAGCGACGTGCCCGGCGGGCAGGGCGGCTGCGGCGACTGCGCCAACTCACACGGCAGCGCGCTCCCGTCGAAGGCGGCGCAGGTCGCGGTCGCGCTCAGCGAGGCTCCCTGTGGGTAGCTGGCACCGTTACCGGGCCCGGCGAGCGTGATCGAGGGACCGCCGCCCACCGTGTAGTCGACGGTCTTGGTCGTGGTCTCACCGTCGGCGTCGGTCGCGGTGACCGTCAAGGAGTGACTACCGGGTGAGAACGGGATCGGGGAGCCCGCGGCGACCGATCCCGTGCAGGAGCTGATCGTCTCGCCGGCGGTCGGGGTGCAGGAATAGGCCGCGTCGATTGCGCTCGCGCTCAGCGACGGTTCGTAGTCGGCGCCGGCGGCGGGGAAGGCGATCGAGACCGTCGGCGGTGGGAACGAGATCACCGCCGATGGGCTCGAGAACACCGGCGTCGAGTGGCCAAAGCCGTTTTGCGCGACGACCGCCACCTCGAGAACCTCGCCGGCGTTGCTCGCGACCGGCGTGTAGGAGCTCTGGCTCGAGAGCGGGCTCACGACCTGGCACCAGCTCAGGCTCGGCGAGCAGCCGTACCACTGGTAGGTGTAGCTCGACGGGTTGCCGCTCCAAGCTCCGACGCTGGCGTTCAGCGGCTGGCCCGAAGCCACACGCGAGAGCGCCGGAGGGCTCGCCGCGACGGGCGTACCGGGAGCGGACGTGATGACGGGTGTGAAAGTCGACAGGTCGGTGGCGGTCTCGGCGTCAAAGTTGAACGTCGTGATGAGAACGGCGATCTGATCGCCTGCATCGAGCGGGGACACGGTGTAGCTGGGAGAGATCGCGCCCGCGATCTGTGAGCACTCGCCGCTCGGCGGGGTGCAATCGAACCACTGGTAGAGGAAGAAGCCCGTCGTGCCGCTCCAGTTCCCGGCCCAGGCAGTGAGCGTGGAATCGACCACCGCCGAGCCGGTGATCGCGGGGGCGCTCACCAGGCTCGGCGGAGCCATCGGGGTCACCGGGAGCGAAGGCACCGACGGCGCGCTCGTGCCGAAGCTGTTGTCGGCGGTGACGGTGAAGGTGTACTGCGTGCCGTCGTCGAGTCCTGGCATCAGGATCGGGCTCGACTGGCCGGTGGCGGTGTCGCCGCCCGGCGACGCGGTCACCGTGTAGTTGGTGATCGGTGCGCCGCCGTTTCCGGGGGCGACGAAGGAGACAATCGCCGTTCCGTCCTGCGGCGTCGCAGCCACCGAGAACGGCGCGTCCGGAGTAGCAGCAAACGCCGGCGCCGCGCCGAGGCCCAGAACTATCGCTGCGATCAATGCCACGCATCCACCGCAGGCTCTTGCGGCCCTCGCCATACGTTCAAGCTAGCAAGGGATTTCCGGCTGAGCAGGGGTTTTTCGTCACCCATGCCGGCCTGGGTCGCCGGCGCGCCCAATCCGCCTGGCGGCCTAGGAATGCTGGCGCGAAGCGGGCATCAGGAACTCCCACGGGGAGGCCTCTGCGCCCGCTTGCACGGGCACGACGATCAATTCGGGCTCGGCGCGCTCGAGCGCGCCCTCGAGCGCGCTGCGGAGTTCCTGCGGGGACTGGGCACGCGTCGCGCGCACGCCGTAGGAGCCGGCGAGCGCCACGAAGTCGGGGTTGCGCAGCTCGGAGCCGAGCACCCGCCCGTCGTAGAGGCGCTGCTGATCGCGCAGGACGTTGCCGAAGGCGCCGTTGTCGAAGACCACGGTGACGACGTCGAGTGAGTACTGGACCGCGGTCGCCAGCTCCTGCAGGCCGAACTGGAAGCCGCCGTCGCCGGTGATCGAGACGACCTTGCGCTCGGGGAAGGCGGCCTTGACCCCGAGCGCGGTCTGGAAGCCGAAACCGAGCGTGCCCTGCGCTCCGCAGGTGACGAACGTGCGCGGCTCATAGACCGGGAAGGCGTAGTAGGAGGTGAAGCCGGCCTGGCAGAGCTCCTCGACGAAGAAGCCGTCGCGGGGCAGTACCTCGCGGATCGCCTGCAGGTGTGCGACGTGGGGTTGGATGCGCTCGATCTCCGCCGCCTTCGCGACCTTGAGCGCCTCGAGCTCCTCGCTGCGCGAGGCCCGCTCCACACCGGCGTCACGCAACAGCGCCGTAAGGGCCGCCGTCGTCGCCGCGGCGTCGCCGACGAGCGCGACGTCGGCGCGCACGCGAGCGGTCTGCTCGGCCTCGATGTCGATGTCGATCAGCGTCAGCTCGGGGGACTGGTCGGGCCAGCGGAACCACTGGAGCTCCAGGCGGCTGCCGATGCCCAGCACCACGTCGGTCGCGGGCCACAGCTCAAAGCCCTCCGCGCAATTGAGGCCGAGCGCCACGTCGCTGGCGACGATGCCGCGGCCGCCGCGGAAGGCCACGACCGGCGCCTGCAGCAGCTCGGCGAGCTCGCGAATCTGCGGCGCCGCCTCGAGGGCGCCGCCGCCGACCATGATCATCGGGTGGCGTGCGGAGCGCAGCAGCTCGCAGGCGCGCTCGAGGGCGCCGGGGTCGGCGACCGGGGCCGCATCGGCGATCGAGGGCGGCGCCAGAGCGACGGCTTCGCGCTGGTCGAAGACCTCCCAGGGCATCTCGAGCGCGACCGGTCTCGGGCGTCCGCTACGGGTCTGGCGGAAAGCCTCGGCGATCAGCGCCGGCCCCTCGCCCGGGCGCGAGATCCGCTCGGCCCAGCGCGTCAGCGTCCGCATCGTCGCGAGCTGGTCGGGGAGCTCGTGCAGATGCCCCATGCCGGCTCCGATGTAGGGCGTCGGCACCTGCCCGGTGACCAGCACCATCGGGGTGCTCGCGGCATAGGCCGACGACAGCGCCGCCGCGGCGTTGAGCACGCCAGGACCGGGCACGACCGAGCAGACGCCCGGGCGTCCCGTCGCCTTGGCGTAGCCGAAGGCCATGTAGCCGGCGGCCTGCTCGTGGCGCGGCGTGAGCACGCGCAACTCATCGCTGGCGCGGGCCATCGCGTCGAAGAGCCCGTAGGTCTGGACGCCGGGGAGGGCGAACACGGTGTCGACGCCCTCGCGCAGCAGCGAGCGCACGATCGCGTCACCGCCGCTCATCTCGACGCCCTCGATTTTCACCGCCGCTTCGCTCATCTCAGCTCACCACTGCCCGCAGGCGCTCGACGCAGTCGTCGATCTCATCCTCGCCGATCACCAGCGGCGGCAGCATGCGCACCGTGACCGGCCCGGTCGCGTTGACCACGAGGCGCTGCTCGAGCAGAGCGCGGCGGGCGATCTCCGGCGCGTCGAGGTCGAAGTCGCAGGCGACCATCAGCCCGCGGCCGCGGATCTCGATGACGTGCGGGAGGGTCGCGAGCCGCTCCTGTAGACGCTCACCGAGCACCCCCACGCGCGCGAGCAGCTGCTCGTCCAGGAGCACGTCGAGCGCTGCCAGGGCCGCGGCGCAGATGACCGGACCGCCGGCGAAGGTCGAGCCGTGGTCGCCGGGCGCGAAGGTGTCGGCGTGGCGCTCACCGGTGATCAGGGCGCCGATCGGAAGGCCGCCGCCCAGCGCCTTGGCCGTGGTGATCAGATCGGGCACGACGCCGCAGTGCTCATAACCCCAGGCGTAGCCGGTGCGCCCGAGACCGGTCTGGATCTCGTCGAAGATCAGCGTGGCACCGGTCTCATCGCAGCGCTCGCGCGCGAAGCGCAGGACCTCGTCGGAGAGCACGTGCACGCCGCTCTCACCCTGGATCGGCTCGAGGATGACCCCGGCCGTGTGCTCGTCGATCACCGATCCGAGCGCCGTGATCGTGGGATCGACGCTGACGAAGCCGCCGACCAGCGGCGCGAAGGGAGCCTGCTTTGACTCCTGCGGCGTGGCCGACAGCGAGCCGTAGGTGCGCCCGTGGAAGGCGCCGTGAACGGAGACGATCGTCCCGCCCTGACGGGCCTTGCGGGCGCATTTGAGCGCGGCCTCGACGGCCTCGGTGCCGGAGTTGGCGAAGAAGACCTTCCCTCCGAGCGAGCTCGAGGCGAGGCGCTCGGCCAGGCGCGCCATCGGCTCGTTGTAGTAGAGGTTGCCCACGTGCAGGAGCTGCGCGGCCTGCTCGCGGATCGCCGCGACGACCGCCGGGTGGCAGTGGCCGACGTTGGCGACGGAGATCCCGGCGAGAAAGTCGAGGTACTCGTTGCCGTCTGAGTCCCACAGCCGCGCGCCCTCGCCGCGGGCGAACTCGACCGGGAAGCGCGCGTAATTGGGTGTCAGGTAGGCGTCGTAGCTCTCGGTGGTACTCATAGCGTGACCTTGGTGCCGATGCCGGCGTCGGTGAAGAGCTCGAGCAGCAGCGAGTGCGGCACGCGCCCGTCGATGATCTGCGCGGCGCCGACGCCGCCGCGGACCGCGTCGACGCAGGCCTGGAGCTTCGGCCGCATGCCGCCCTCGATCCCCTCCAGGGCGCCCAGCACGCGCTCCACGCCGGCCTGCGCGACGAGGCTGTCGGGATCGGCGGGGTCGGCGAGCCAGCCGCGGACGTCGGTCAGGAAGATCACGGTGCGCGCGCCGAGCGCCGCCGCGATCGCGGCCGCCGCCTCGTCGGCGTTGACGTTGTAGGAGTTGCCCTCGCGATCGGCCCCGACGGAGGCGACGACCGGGATGTAGTCGAGCGCGATGTGGTTGATGACGCCGGCGTCGACGTGGTCGATCTGCCCGACGAAGCCGATGTCCTCCCCGCCGGGGGCGGAGCGGCGCGAGCACAGAAGGAGGCCGCCGTCGTCGCCGGAGAGGCCGACCGCCGGCTGGCCGTGGCGACCGATGCGCAGCACGATGTCGGTGTTGAGCTTGCCGACGAGGACCATCTTGGCGATCTCGACCGTGGCCTCGTTGGAGACGCGCAGGCCGCCGACGAACTCGACCGGCATCCCGAGCCGTTCCATGTAGGCGGTGATGTCGGGGCCGCCGCCGTGGACGACGACGGGGTTCATGCCGACGTACTTGAGCAGCACGACGTCGCGCGCGAACTCCTCGCGCAGGTCGGGGTCGTCCATCGCCGCGCCGCCGTACTTGATGACCACGGTCGACCCGTGGAACTCGCGGATGTAGGGCAGCGCCTCCAGCAGAGTTGCTACGTCGCGCATCAGGTCGTGTACTCCGCGTTGATCTTCACGTAGTCGTAGCTGAGATCGGAGAAGAAGAGCTCGGCCTGCGCGCCGGCGCCGGGCAGGCCGATCTCATAGAGGACCTCATCGCCGCTGACCGCCGCCGACAGCGCCGCGGCGTCGTGCTCGATGCCGGCGCCCTCGCGCGCGACGGCGATGCCCTCGATCGAGATGTCGAAGCGAAGCGGCGCGGTGCCCGGCAGGGCCGCCCCGATGGCCTGCGCGATCCGCCCCCAGTTGGCGTCGCCGCCGAACAGCGCGGCCTTGACGAGCGGCGAGTTGGCGACGGCGCGCGCGACGCGGGCGACGGTCTCCTCACCTGCTCCTCGCACGTCCACGCGCGCGATCCGCCGCGCGCCCTCGCCGTCGGCGACGATGCGCAGCGCGAGCGCGAGCAGCAGCGCGTCGAGCGCCTCGCCGAAGCGCGCCTCATCCTCGCTGCCGGGCTCGACGTGGACGCCGCTCTGCCCGCTCGCCATCAGCACCACGGTGTCGTTGGTCGAGAGCTGGCCGTCGACGGAGATGCGATCGAAGGATCGCGCGATCGCCGCTCCGAGCAGCGCGTCGGCCGAGGGCGGCGTCAGGGCGGCGTCGGTCTGCACGAAGCACAGCATCGTCGCGAAGCGCGGCGAGATCATGCCCGCTCCCTTGGCGGCGGCCGAGAGGTGCACTGTGCCGGAGGGAAGCTCGACCTCGAGCGTCACGTGCTTGTCGAAGGCGTCGGTGGTCTTGATCGCCTCGGCGAAGGCCGGCAGACCCTCGGCCGAGAGCTCCTGCGCGAGCGCCGGCACCGCCGCGGCCACGCGCTCGCCCGGGAGCAGGACGCCGATCACGCCGGTCGAGGCCACCGCGACCTCGCGCGGCGAGAGCCCGAGCGCCGCGGCGGCGGCCTCCTGGACGCGGACGGCCTCGGCGATGCCGGGTTCGCCGGTGGCGGCGTTGGCGTTGCCCGAGTTGGCGACGACCGCCCGGATCGCGTGCAGGTCGCAGTGCTCGCGGGTCACCACGACCGGCGCGGCGAGCACGCCGGAGTCGCAGAAGCGCGCGGCGCTGACGGTCCCCTCGGCCTCGCTCATCACCATCCCCAGGTCGAGCTCGGATGAACCGGGCGCCTTGACGCCGCAGGCGCAGCCACCGAGGCGAAAGCCCGCCGGCGCGGCCGCGCTCTCGAGCACGTGGTCGGGCGCAAGCGCCCAGCGCGAGGTGAACACTCCGCCGCTCATCGCAGCCCGAGCCCCTCGTCGAAGCCGAACATCAGGTTGAGGTTGGCGAGCGCCTGGGAGGAGGTGCCCTTCCAGAGGTTGTCGATCGCGGCGAAGACGAAGGTCTTGCCGGTGCGCTCATCGGCGATCGCGCGGATCGCGCAGACGTTGGTCTCGCGCACGTCGCGCACCCCGGGAGCGCTCGTGACGAGGTCGATGAAGGGCTCATCGGCGTAGCGCTCGCCGTAGAGGGCGTCGAGCTGCGCCTGGTCGACGGTGCGCGTCGTGGTGACGTAGCAGGAGAGCAGCTCGCCCTGGTCGATCGGCAGCAGGTGCGGCGTGAAGGTGATCGGCACCGGAGCGCCGAGCAGCGCGAGCTCCTGGTCGATCTCGGGCATGTGCCGGTGGGCGCCGACGCCGTAGGGCCGGACGTTCTCGGTCACGCTCACGAAGTGGTTGGCGTCCTTGGGCGCCTTGCCCATCCCGGACACGCCGGTCTTGGCGTCGATCACCGCGTCGGCGATCAGTCCGGCCTGGGCGAGCGGCGCGAGCGCGAGGATCGCCGCCGTCGGGAAGCAGCCGGGACAGGCCACCAGGGCGGCCTGCGCGATCTGGGCGCGGTAGAGCTCGGTCAGCCCGTAGACGGCGCGCTCGATCAGCTCGGGGTGCTCGTGGGGCACATACCACTGCTCGTAGGTGGCGAGATCGCGCAGGCGGAAGTCGGCGGAGAGGTCGATCACCCGCAGCTCGCGCTCGAGCAGGGCCGCCACCACCGGCGCGGCGCTGCCGTGCGGGTAGGCGACGATTGCGGCGTCGGCCGAGGCGGCGCGGTCGAGGTCGAACCCCTCGAGCTCCAGCGGCACGCGGTGATGCGGGTAGAGGTCGCTCAGGCGCCGGCCCGCGTCCTCGCGCGCGGTCACGGCGAGGAGGTCGAACTGCGGGTGGGTCCAGATCAGCCGCGCCGCGAGCGCGCCGGCATAGCCCGAGGCGCCCACGACGATCACGCTAGGCACGCAGGGCACCCCCGAAGCGCTCGGCGAGAACACTCGCGATCTTCTCGCGCAGCGGCGCGATCTCCTCGCTGCTGAGCGTGCGCTCGAGCGAGCGGAACTCGAGGTGGAAGGCCAGCGACTGCTTGCCCTCCCCCACCTGCGCCCCGCGGTAGACGTCGAAGAGCTCGACCGTCGCCAGCGACGGCCCGCCGGCGGCGCGCACGGCGGCGATCACATCACCGGCGGGAACGCCGTCGTCGACGACGACCGCCAGGTCCTCGATCGCGGCCGGGTACTCGCCGAAGGCGGCGAAGAGCGGCGTCTCGGTGGCGAGCGCCGCGAGCTTGCCGAGGTCGAGCGCCCAGACGGCGACGCGCTCGAGGTCCCAGGCGGCGGCCACCAGCGGGTGCAGCTCACCGATGAACCCGAGCCGCTGCTCGCCGCTCATGACCGCGCCACAGCGAGCCGGGTGAAGGAACGGCCACTGCGCGGGCACGAGCTCCCAGTCCACGCCGGCGACCTCGAGCACGGCGGCGAGCAGCCCCTTGGCGGCGTGGAAGTCCCCCGCGGAGGGCGCGCCGCGCCACGCCGGCGCGACCACGTCGCCGGTCAGAAGGAGCCCCAGCCCGTGGTGCTCGTCGGCCTGCGGGCCCGACTGCGCGGCGCGGTAGACCGTCCCGGATTCGAACAGGGCGAGATCGCGCGAGCCGCGGGCGACGTTGCGTGCGGCTGCCTCCAGCAGCGAGGAGAGCAGGGTGGGACGCAGGATCGACTGCGACTCAGACAGCGGGTTCTCGACCGTCACGACAGCGCGCATCGGATCATCGGCGCCCAGCCGCAGGCGATCGAGCACCGCCGGGTCGGCGAAGCTCCAGCCGACGATCTCGTCGACGCCGCGGGCGGCGAGCGCGTCCTCGACGCGCCGCGCGAGACGCTGCGCGTGGGTCAGGCCTCCGGCCACGCCGCGGCGGGGCGGCAGCGTCGCCGGGAGCCGCGCCAGGCCGTCGATGCGCGCGACCTCCTCGATCAGGTCGATCTCGCGCGTCACGTCACCGGCCCGCCAGTGCGGGACCTCGACCTCGAAGGGCCCCTCCCCCTGGACCGCGAACCCGAGCGAGGTGAGGATCTCCTCGCAGCGCTCCGGCGCGACGTCGGCTCCGAGCACCTCGCGCACGCGGCTGGGGCGCAGCGGCAGCGACGCGGCGGCCTCGCCCGGCCCGCCGACGTCGATCGTCCCCGCCAGCACGCGGGCGCCGCAGAGCTCGGCGAACAGGGCGCTGGCGACGATCTGGCCCTCGATCGGCGAGAGCCGCGAGAGCCCCTTCTCGAAGCGGCCCGAGGCCTCACTGCGCAGCCCCAGGCGCACGGAGCTGCGCTGAACGTTGGCGCCGATCCAGGTCGCGGCCTCGAGCAGGACGCGCGTCGTTGACTCCTCGACCTCCGAGCGCCCGCCGCCCATGATCCCGGCGATCGAGGTCGGGCCGTCCGCATCGCAGATCACGACCATCTCGGAGTCGAGCGTGCGCTCCACGCCGTCGAGCGTCTCGATCGTCTCGCCGTCGAGCGCGCGGCGGACGGTCAGGCTCGCGCCGGCGACGCGATCGAGGTCGAAGGCGTGCAGCGGCTGGCCGGTCAGGAGCATCACGTAGTTGGTGATGTCGACGACGTTTGAGATCGGGCGCATGCCGGCCGCCAGCAGGCGCGCCGCGAGCCACAGCGGCGAGGGGCCGATCGCCACCTCCTCGAACACGCGGGCGGTGAAACGCGGGCACAGATCGGGGCACTCGACGGTGACCGAGGCTCCCCTGGGCTCACCCTCGAGCGTGCCGGGGTCCTCGCTCCACGGGGCCGGCGCGAGCGCCGCGCCGGTCATCGCGTGGACCTCGCGCGCGACTCCGTAGACCGCCAGGCAGTCGGGGCGGTTGGGGGTGATCTCGAGCTCGAGCACGTCGGTGCCGAGCGGAAGCACCTCAGCGAGCGGCGTTCCCGGCGCGGGCCCGTCGCCGAGCACGAGGATCCCGGCGTGGTCCCCGCCCAGGGCGATCTCGTCGGTCGCGAGGATCATGCCCTCGCTGACGATGCCCCGCAGCTTGGCGGCGCCGAGCGTGCGCCCGTCGGGGAGCTTCGCGCCCGGGCGCGCGACGGCCACGGTCTGGCCGGCCGCGACGTTGGGAGCCCCGCAGACGATCGTCGCGGGCTCCTCCTCGCCGAGCTCGACGGTGCAGACGCGCAGGCGGTCGGCGTTGGGGTGCTGGACGGCCTCGAGCACTCGGCCGACGACGTAGTGGTCGCGCTCGGGGACGCCGTAGCGATAGGAACGCTCGGTCTTGACGCCGTGGAGCGTCAGAAGCGACGCTAGCTCCTCGGTCTCGATCTGGGGATCGCAGTAGCTGCGCAACCATTCGAGGGGAACCAGCACTACCTCGCTCCGAACTGGTCGAGGAAGCGGATGTCGTTGTCGAAGTAGAGCCGCAGGTCGGGGACGCCATGGCGGAGCATCGCGATCCGCTCGATTCCCATCCCGAAGGCGAAGCCGGTCACGACCTCGGGGTCGTAGCCGTAGTCGCGCACGTAGGCGAAGACGTTGGGGTCGACCATCCCGGCGCCGAGGATCTCCAGCCACCCCGAGCCCTTGCACAGCGGGCAGCGCGAGCCGTCGCGCACCACGCCGTGGTTGCAGTTGAAGCAGGAGACGTCGACCTCGACGCTGGGCTCGGTGAAGGGGAAGAAGTCGGGGCGCAGCTGGACTTCGCGCTCGCCGCCGAAGATCGCGCGCGCGAACGCCAGCAGCGTGCCCTTGAGGTCGGCGAGGGTGATCCCCTCGTCGACGGCGAGACCCTCGACCTGATGGAACTGCGGCGTGTGGGTGGCGTCGTTGTCGAGGCGGAAGACCCGTCCCGGCGCGATCACGTACAGCGGCGGCGGCGAGGCCATCATCGAGCGCACCTGGACCGGCGAGGTGTGGGTGCGCAGGACGACCTCGTCACTGACGTAGAAGGTGTCGCTGCGGGCGCGCGAGGGATGCGTGGCGTTGGTGTTGAGCGCGTCGAAGTTGAGCGTCGTGAGCTCGACCTCGGGGCCCTCGGCCACGCGGAAGCCGAGCCCCACGAAGACGTCCTCGATGTCGCGGCGGGTCTGGGTCAGAAGGTGCAGGTGGCCGGGAGCGAAGGCCGGTGCCCCCGGCAGCGTGAGATCGACGCGATCCTCGAGCAGCTGGGAATCGAGCTCGCCGGAGGCCAGCTGTGCCTCACGCTGATCGATCAGGGCGGCGAGGGCCTGGCGCGCGCTGTTGGCGCTCGAGCCGACGGCGGAGCGCTCCTGCGGTGGCAGCTGCGCCACCGAGCGCAGCAGCAGCGGCAGCTCGGCCTTGCGACCGAGGAACGCGACGCGGACCTCCTCGAGCGCGGTGGTGTCGGCGGCGGCCGCCGCGGCCGCCTCCCCCGCGGCGCGAATCTCCGCGATGCGGTCGAGTGCGCTCATCCCGCGGCCATCCTAGTCACCTCGTACAACGCCACCGTCGCGGCCATCGCCACGTTCAGCGAGTCACCGGCGAGCTGGCGGATGTGGCGGATGTCGTGGCACTGCTCGAGGATCTCCTGGGGCAGTCCCTCGCGCTCGCCGCCGAGGAGCAGCGTCACGGTGCCCTCGAGCGGTCCGGCGAGTGCCTTCCCGGCGCCGGGGACGAGCGCGACGACCTGCCCGGGCAGCTCGGCGATCGAGCCGCAGCGGGCAAGCGTGCCGGTGAAGATCGCGCCCATCGAGGCGCGTACGGCCTTGGGGCTGTAGGGATCGGCGGACCCGGGCCCGAGCACCACCGAGCTGGCGCCGAAGGCCACCGCCGAGCGCAGGATGGTGCCGATGTTGCCGGGGTCGCGAACGCCCCACAGCGCGACGGCGAGCGGCCCGGCCGGCGCGTGCCAGCTTTGGTCGTAGACCCCGATCATCCGCGAGGAGGACCCGAGCGTCGAGATCTTCGCCATCAGCGCGGCCGAGACCTCGATCGAGTCCTTGGATGCGGGCGCGCCGGTGTGACCTTCGGCACAGAGGACAAAGTGGGCGGCGGTGCCGGCGGCGGCAGCCGCCTCATTGAGATCCTCGCCCTCGGCGACGAAGCGGCCGCTCTCGTGGCGGGCGCTCGAGCGCGTGAGCCGGCGGGCTTCGAGGATGTGCTTGTTGGTTGGGGAGGTGATGGTCATGGGCACAAAAAAGGGCGCCTGCTCGGCGCCCGGGAGGTCTGCGTTCGGCGTGCTCTGTGGTCAGGCAGCCGAGGCCTCGCGGGCGGCGTCGGCGAATCGGCGGAAGGTCTCGGGGTCGCGCACGGCGATGTCGGCCAGCACCTTGCGGTCCAGCGTGATGCCGGCGAGGGTCAGGCCGTGGATCAGCTGCGAGTAGCTCATGCCGCACTCGCGCGCGGCGGCGTTGATGCGGGTGATCCACAGGCGGCGGAAGTCGCGCTTGCGGTTGCGGCGGTCGCGGTAGGCGTAGGCGTCCGCCTTCATCAGCGCTTCCTTGGCCCGCTTGTAGTTGGAGTGGGCCTCGCCACGGAAGCCCTTCGTCAACTCGAGCGTTGCGCGACGCTTCTTCTTGGCGTGAACCGAGCGCTTGACGCGGGTCACTTGCCGCCTCCCGGCTTCAGCAGCTTCTTGACGCGCGGCTGGTCATGCGGCGAGAGGATCACGTCGCGATGCAGGTAGCGCTTGTGGTCCGCCGACTTCTTCTCGAGGATGTGGCTCGTGAAGGCGTGGCGACCCTTGACCTTGCCGGTCCCGGTCAGCTTGAAGCGCTTCTTCGCGCCGGAATGAGTCTTCATCTTGGGCATCGCGAGCGATGCAGTATGGCAGAAGGTGCTCAGACGGACGGGTCGGCGGCGCCCGCGGGCTGGGGCTCGGGCGCCTGCGAGGCCTCGGGCGGCTCCGCGTCGTCGGAGGCCTCGGTGGCCTCGACGGCTTGCGGCGGCGCCTCTGCCAGCGTCTCCGCGGCGTCGGCGGTGTCCGCGGCCTCGGCGGCCTGTGCGGGAGCTTCCGTGTTCTCGACCGGCGCCTCGACGCTCTGCGCGGGTGCGGCGCCGTTTGACTCCAAAGCGGCCTGACCCTCGACAGCCTCGCCGTCGGTGACCTCCGCGGGGGCGTCGCCGTTGGCGCCGCGATCGAACTGGCCCGCCAGGATGGCCTTGGAGGGGCCGAGCATCATCGTCATGTTGCGCCCGTCCTGCAGCGGCCGCTGCTCGACGATCGCGTAGTCGGAGAGCTCCTCGGCCAGGCGGTCGAGAATCGCCACCCCGCGTTCGGGGTGGGTGACCTCGCGGCCGCGGAACATGATCGTCACCTTGACCTTGTCCTTGTGCTTGAGGAAGCGCTCGACGTGGCCCTTCTT
>DASXEZ010000168.1:0-12482 GCA_036489875.1 Solirubrobacteraceae bacterium
CGAACTGGTGACCAATGCCGTGCGACATTCGGGTTGCGTGGTCGCTCACAATCTCCGTGTCGACGTCAGCCGCCGGGAGGGCTGTCTGCTGATCGCGGTGCATGACCCGGGGCTGTCCGGAGAGGCCGCCGAGCCTGTCCGATCAAAGCGCTCGGCGCCGGGTGGATGGGGGCTTGCGCTCATCGAGCGGCTGTCTGTGCGTTGGGGCTCAGAACGACCCGACGGCTACCGAGTGTGGGCCGAACTGCCGGCCCCCGGGTAGGTTCTGGGCCGGCCGAATTTGGCCGGTCGTGCTTGCTGGGGATATCGGTTTGCCCGAGCGGTTGTGGGTGCTAGATTTGCGCTCGCATCGCCTCGCCTGGGACCGTGTGGATCAGGAAGGTGAGCTCAAGATCACCTGAGGGACGCCGTGCGATCTGAACGGTCGGGCGTCGGCCCTCTCGCCTTAGACGACAGCTTCTCGGAGGTGATGATCTGATGCAGACGGCTGACGGTGGCGTACCCGACGGAGATCGTGGCCTCTCCGAGCAATTGAAGATCAGGCTGGAGCCCGATTCGCAGGGAGTCCGCATCACGCTCGTCGGGGAGGTGGACCTCGCGACGGTCCCCGAGCTGGACCGGCTGTTGGATGACCTCGCGGAGCGCGAACATCGCCGGCTACTGATCGACTTGAACGGCGTGGAGTTCATGGACAGCACCGGCCTGGCCTCAATCATCCGGGCTCTGCACACTGCCGATGCCAACGGCCACCGATTGACCGTACGCTGCGCGTCGCCACAGGTTCAGCGACTGTTCGAGATCGCCGGCATCATCGACCGATTGACCTTCGAGGCGTAAATCCCGACGAGGCCTGCGCGGCACCTTGGAGTTCGACTCCGCCCAGGGGTGCTCCTTTTCGCGCCGCGTTGGGCTGGCCTGACCGACCGCGACTCTGGATGCATCGCTCCCTGCTCCGCGCTGGAGCTGCTGTCCCCCGACGCCGACGGCATCGGACACCTGCTCAAGGAACGCGTCTCGGATCTCGACGAGCTCTCCTTCAGCGTGGAGCGAACCGGGCACGGAAGCTCGGTGCTCGACCCAGCCGTCGTCGGCGAGCTCGTCGGCCGTCGCCGCCAGGCCGACAACCCGCTCGAGGAACTCACCAAAACGCGAACGCGAAGTCCTCACGCTGATAGCCGAGGGACACTCGAACCGCGCGATCGCGGAGCGGCTGTTCATCACCGAGCACACGATCGAAACGCACGTCAAGAGCATCCTCCGCACGCTGCCTCTGCCCAGTCCCCCGACGACCACAGACGCGTGCTGGCCATCATCACCTGCCTGAACCCGCAGTAGACACAGACCACACCAGATAGCCACCGCTCTCTCCCCCTGCCCGACGCCGCAAACAACCGCAAGGACTGACAGGCCCAGACGGCGCACCCCGCTCTTATCAAGAGCAGAAGTCAACACCGGGACTTGACAGCCCTACCGTCGCATGCGGGCCTCACAGAATCTCCGCACTCCCGCGCTCATCCCGATCCCGCGAGATCCATATGCAGATCGCCACCCCCGCCGGGCTCCCAGACGCCACCGCTATCGCGTGAACCCGCTCGCCGGAGCGATGCATCCGGCCGAGACCCTCGCTCACCGAGCCGGTCATCGCTTTCATCCTCGACAAGCCCAAGACGCGACGTGTCCTCGCGAGCAAAGCGCGCGCCGGGTCGTGCCGACGCTCACGAGTCCCTTGCCGCGGACGTGCTTGAGCTCAGCTACCGCACTGGTTCGTGCTCATGTCGCTGGGTGTCCTGGTCGTTGCGAAGGAGCGTCCCAGTCGCGGGTGCGATCGTTGTCTCATGAGCAGATGCCGGCTTTCGAAGCTCCGTACTGCGCTTGGGCTGCGGTGAACTGGCTTCCAGCTGAGGAGGACAGCTGCTGAATCAGCCCCTGGCAGGAGAACGAAGTGCTCTGCAGATACTGCTTGGCTGCCTTGGCCGCCTCCACGTCCCAGTTGACGTGCAAGCTCTCGACGGCAGCGGTTGCATCGCTGGCAGAGAACCCACTCCCGGCCGAGGAGTCGAGCTGATCAATCAGCCCCTGCTCGGAGAACGCCGACTCCTGGAGGTACTCCTTCGCGCTGGCAACCGCCTGCGCCTCAGACGCACTCCCGCTCGAGGCGGAGCCGCCCGCATTGCCGGAGCCCGATCCAGCCGAGCCGGAGCCGCAGACGCCCGTCGTCGAAGCTCCATGGTGCGCTTGGGCTGCTGTGAACTGGCTGCCAGCGGAGGAGGACAGCTGCTGAATCAGCCCCTGGCATGAGAACGAGGTCGTTTGCAGATACAGCTTGGCTGCCTTGGCCGCCTCCGCGTTCCAATCGACATGCAGGCTGTCGACGGCTGCGGTTGCGTCGTTGGCGGAGAACCCACTGCCGGCCGAGGAGTCGAGCTGATCAATCAAGCCCTGCTTGGAGAACGCCGACTCCTGGAGGTACTCCTTCGCGCTGACAACCGCCTCCAGCCCAGACGCGCTGAGGCCGGAGGTGCCGCGCGAGCTCGAGCCACCGGAACGGGAGCTGTTGACATGCGATTTCCGCACCCGGGAGTGGTGTGCCCGGTGGGCGCCCGAGCTCGAGCTGGTCGCAACGGAGTTGCCCGGGATGGGCGCCGCCGAGCTGGAGCTCGCGGTGGTCTGTTCAATGCGCGCCGCCGTGCTCGATGACTTTTTCTTCGACGAGCCCGCGGCACCCGCGGCGACGATGATCAGCACGAGCATCGCGAGCGCCCAGTAGCGCTTCTTTCTAAACCTCTGCACCCCAACCCCCGACCTGTTGCTTTGACGGTCGAGGACTGTAGACCATAAATCAGGCGCATCGAAATGCGCTGTCAGAAAAGCACCCGGCCTGTGCAGTCCGGGTCTCCGAGTCGTTCTGACAACTGCCGTAAAAACCTACAGAACACGAGCGCTATTGGAGCAAAGGACTCGTTCGCTTGGGGCTGGCCTGACGATGCCCTTGCCGCGATAGGGACGTCCACGAACGACACGGACACGACCGTTCACCGCAACAACCTGCGCTTCAACCTACCGGGAGCTCACCGTCGACGCGCGCTTGGATGGGTCGAACCCTCTCTGTCAACGTCCGGTGAGACGCTCAGCATCGAGGAATCAATGACCTTGAGGGCGAGAACGGAGCCTGTTGGAGATGTTGGAGACGAGCACGAATGGGGCTGGCCCCGGAGCAGCGGTTGAGGCTGCTGGCGCCGGCCACGAAGACCAGGGAGGGTAGGTGCCCTCGTCGAGCAGTGTTGCCCAGGTCTCCTCCGGCGAGACGTCCACGAACCGCTCTGAGTGCAGCACCTCCAGCACCTGTCCGCGCTCGGGCTCCGACAGCGCCCTGGCAGGCGCTGGCCGTGGCCGGGACGGTCGGGGCTCGGGTGGCCGCCGCCGGCGGTAGACGCTGGCAACAGACGCTCCGAGCGCCCGGCATGCCGGCCGGGCTGCCGATGATCGGCGTGAGCTCCTCAACGGTCTCCCAGATCATCGCTCGGTGCTCCGGTTGACGGTCTCGGTACCGAGCATCTGCTCCAAGAGCGCTGAGAGATTTCCCTGAATCTCGATGACCTTCCGTGCTTTGGAGAGCTCTGACTCCGAGCGCTCCAGTCGCCGCTGCAGCGCAGCGATCTCCTGATCACGCCGATCGGCCGGCTTGCGGCCGCGCGGCTGACCGAGCTCCTTCCTCGCGCCGTCCTTGCGCTGCTTACGCCAGTACGTCAAGTGCGACGTGTACAGCCCCTCCCGGCGCAAAAGCTCACCGACCTCGCCCGGCGCCGTACACGCATCAGCCGCGGCCAAAATCCGCGCCTTGTACTTCGCCGTGAACGTGCGCCGCTTGGCTCGATCGGCCAGCTCCGGGTCCGACACCCCCGCCGCCGCGCCGCGCCCGCCGACCACAACGCCCAGCTCGGCTACGCCTGTGCTCGTCCCGGACGATGTACCGGATCCTTCAGGCCCACCACGGTGGGGTCCGCGACCGGCGCGCTCAGCTCACCCACCCCGCCTACGCCAAGCCCGAGCTGCTTGCCGAGCGACCGAACGAGCTGTGGTCGTGGGATGTGTCGAAGCTGAAGGGCCCGGCGAAGTGGACGTACTACTACCTGTACGTGATCCTCGATGTCTTTAGCCGCTACATCGTCGGCTGGACGGTGCAGTATCGCGAGAACGGCCAGCTCGCGAAGGCACTGATCGCGCAGGCCGCCGGCCAGCAGCAGATCACGCCGAAGCTCCTGACGTTGCACGCCGATCGTGGCGCGCCGCAGCGTGCCAAGCCGGTGGCGTTCCTCTTGGCCGATCTCGGCATCACGAAAAGTCACAGTCGGCCGTACACATCGAGCGACAACCCGTACTCGGAATCGAACTTCAAGACGCTGAAGTACCGGCCCGAGTTCCCTGCCCGATTCCAGTCGATCGAGCACGCGCGCGAGCACTGCCGCGCGTTCGTGGACTGGTACAACCACGCCCACCGCCACTCGGGGATCGGGCTGATGACCCCCGCCGCTGTGCACCACGGACACGCCAAGCAGCGCCACGCCGCCCGCGCCGACGTGCTCGACGCCGCCTACGCCCGCAACCCCGAGCGGTTCGTGCGCAAGCCGCCAGTCCCGCCCGAGCTACCCATCGCCGCGTGGATCAACAAACCGGCCGACACAAAGGAGGTCGCCGCTCACTAAATTCGAACACGAAGCGTCTCACCGAGCTTGACAGGCTCCGGAAGTCCGCGCCGTATAAGCGGAACTCACGCCTCCGAAGATGGTCTGGGAGGCGTGTGCGTGAAGGTCGATCTCGCGCCGCGTGACCCGGATCAGCGCATCGTTGTCTGCGGCTAGAGAGCCATCGGGGAGGTTCTTTCCGTCCTCGAGACCGATCCGAACCTGCGCGCTGTCCTCGATCGCCGCCCGGAGGACCGGCCAGACCGTGGCGGCGTCGCCGTGGTACAGCAACGGACAGTCCACTCCCGCCTCCCGAATCACCCCGGCGATCGCTCTGGCCGTTCGGACGGCGTCGTCCGGCTGCTCCTCCAAGGGCTCGATCAGGATGCGAGTGTTGCGGGCCAGGGTCGGGGACGCGAGCAGGGCCGGCACATCGTCGAGGGTCCAAACGGCACTCTCGAGCACGATGCCTCGGTCCACCAGTAGGTTGGCCGTCTCGGCGGCACCCTGTTCGCTGAAGGCGACTGAGGCGAAGTCGGGGAGCTCCCGCCAGGCTGCGACCTGGCGGTAGCGCTCGCCCGGATCGTTGCCACAGCACCACAGGCCGGTGGTGATCCCGACGGGGATGTCGGACACTTCGCGGATCGCGAGCAGGGCGCGGTCAACGTCCTCGGCGCGGATCGACTGCTCACCGTCACCGGTGCGGGGATGGAAGTGCACGAAGTCGGCGCCGGCGGCCGCGGCGGCTCTCGACGCCTCGGCCAGCTCGGACGGGATGATCGGCGTCGCCGGGTGGTAGCTCTTGCCCCAGCCGCCGTTGATGGCCGCCTTGACCACGGTCGTTCTCACGGCGCTCATGAGGGAAGCACCACGGTCGCGGCGCGGCTCCAGGTCATCCGGACCTGATCACCGACCCCCTGGTCGAGCTCGGCGCCGTCGTTCTGGCGTCGGCATTGGACCATGGCGCCGCCGGCCAGTTGGACCAAGTACTGGGTGTCGTTGCCGACGAACACCACCTCGCGCAGCGTGCCCGAGGCCTCGTTATCGCCATTGGGGGCCGCGCCCAGTCGGGCTCGCTCGGGTCGGAACGAGACGGTGACCTCCGCGCCCACCTCAGCGTCACGGTTGAGCTCGGCGCGGATGCACCCGATCCCGTCGACGCCCACGATCGTGCCGTCCGCCGCGTGCTCCTCGACGATGCCTCGCAGGAAGTTGGACTGGCCGACGAACCCGGCGACGTAGGTGTCGTTGGGGGCCTCGTACAGTCGTCGGGGCGAGTCGACCTGAAGCAGGTTGCCAGCCCGCATCACCGCGATCCGGTCGGACATGGTCAGCGCCTCCTCCTGGTCGTGAGTCACGTAGATAAAGGTGATCCCGACCTCCCGCTGCAGGCGCTTGAGCTCGATCTGCATGTCCTTGCGCAGTTTCTGGTCCAGTGCGCCCAGCGGCTCGTCAAGCAGCAGAACGGCAGGCTGGCCGATGAGCGCGCGGGCTAGCGCAACTCGCTGGCGCTGACCGCCGGACAGCTGTGCGGGCTTGCGTCGCTCATAGCCGTCGAGCTGTACTAGGTGCAGGGTCTCCTTGACTCGCTCGTCGACTTCTTGCCGACGACCCCCGCGGACCTTGAGTTCGAACGCCACGTTGTTGTACACGTCGAGATGCGGGAAAAGCGCGTAGCTCTGGAAGACGAGGTTGAGGTTGCGCTGCCGGACCGAGCGGCCGGTCACCAGCTGACCGTCGAGGTAGATGTCACCAGTGCTCGGCCGCTCGAAGCCGGCGATCATCCGCAGCAGAGTCGTCTTGCCACACCCCGAGGATCCGAGGATCGAGAAGAACTCGTTCTGCTTGATCTCCAGCTCGACTTTGTTGACCGCGACGACGTCCCCGAACCGTTTGGACACGCCGGTCAGCGCGACCGCCGGGTGGCTGGCGTCGGAGGCGAGGGTCACGGTGGGCGACAACTCGGCGACCTCAGGCATGCGTCACCTCGTACAGCTCCGGACGGCGGAGCGACAGCACGGCGATCTGCGCCCGCCGGCGCTCCACCTCCTCACGGTCGACCTCGGCGTAGAGGATCTCCTCCCCGTCGGTGGTCGCCTCGGCGAGGACCTTACCCCAGGGGTCGATGATCATCGAGTGGCCGTAGCTGGCGATTCCCTCGGGGGTCTCGCCGGCCTGCCCGGCGGCGACGACGTACGCGTGGTTCTCGATCGCGCGAGCGCGCAGCAGGATCGACCAGTGAGCCCGCCCGGTCGCGACCGCGAACGCCGCCGGCACCGCCAACACGTGCGCCCCCCCGACTGCCAGGGCGCGGTAGAGCTCCGGGAAGCGTACGTCGAAGCACACGCTCAGCCCGAACGTGACGTCGTCGACCGGCGCAGTGACCAGCTCGGTCCCGGGGATGATGCTCGCCGACTCCTGCTCCTCGACCTCGTCCGGAACGTCGATGTCGAACAGGTGGATCTTGCGGTAGGACCCGATGATCTCTCCGTCGGGACCGATCAGGACACTGACGTTGGCCGACAGGCCGTCGACCTCGCCGCGGGCCAGGATGCTACCCGCATGCACGTAGACGTTGTGTTCCCGCGCGACGGCGCCGAGCGCCTGGGTCGTGGTGCCGGGGATCTCCTCGGCGACCTCCAGGTTGCGCTCGGCTGGCCCGAGGTAGTTCATGTATTCGGGCAGCTGGATGTAGCGGGCCCCTGCCTCGGCGGCGGTGCGAACGAGCCGCACCGCTGCCTCGAGGTTCTGCGCCGGGTCGGCGCCGGAGGTCATCTGCACTGCCGCGATGCGCATGGTCATGAGCATCCGCCTCCCTCTGATCCCTGGGCGAGAAGTCGTTGATTGATGAGGTCGTCGATCGGCGCCAGCTCGGAGGGCCGGAGTCCCTCGAGTAGGCGGGCGCGGTAGGCGTAGTCCTCGGCGTGCTCCTCCTCCACCTCGCTGAGGATCTGACGGGCCTCCTCCTGGGTGAAGACCAGGACGCCGTCCTCGTCGGCGACGACGAGATCGCCGGGGCTGACCATCAGCCCGCCGCACTCGACGGGGGCGTTGATGCTTCCACCCTCCCCGAGCAATAGCGTGGTCAGTGGCGACACGCCGGTGGCGAACACCGGCATGGGGTCGGTCCGCAGATCGGCGATGTCGGTCACCGGGCCGTCGACGATTACCACCGCCACACCACGCAGCCGGGCCGCGATGGTCATCATCTCCCCCCAGCAGGCGTAGTCGGTGTCATGGCCGCGGTCGATGACGATGATGTCCCCGGGCTGCACCAGGTCCATCACCTTGTGGCAGACCGTCGAGTCGCGGCCGGGAGCCCGGACGGTGACCGCCGGCCCGGCCAGAGTGGCCGAGAAGGCGCCGACGGGCCGGATGTCCCGGCGCATGGCGTGACCGTCGATGCGGTGGCCGATTCCTCCGGTCGTCAGCGCCCGATAAGCGTCGACCAGGGAACCGTCCGCACCGACGCGGTCACCGATGTGGTACGTCACGCCCCCGCCCTGACCTTGAGCCAGCCCTGGTTGAAGTAGGTCAGCGCCTTGCCGGGGTTGAGGATGAAATCGGCGTGCTTGATGGCGGCCAGTGGGGTGTAGATGGCGGGGTTGTGGCGTTCCTTGACGGGGATGTACTTGTACGCCGCCTGGTTGGCGGTCGCCTCCTGGGCGCTGCGGGCGGCCATTGCCGCCTCCTTGGGCTCCAGGATGAAGTTGAGCCACTTGTAGGCCGCCGTCATGTTCTGGGTGCCCTTGACGATCGAGAAGGTGTCGACCCAGATCGTGCCGCCCTCCTTGGGGAGGATGTAGTGGACGTCGGGGTTGGCCTCGACCGCCGCAGCAGAGGTGCCGCCGCTGTATGCCTCAGCGGCACAGGCCTGGCCGGACTGCACCAGCTGCGCGTAGTTGGTGGAGTTGTAGCCGGCCAGCAGCGGCTTCTGGGTGACCAGGGACTGGGTTGCCTTGGCGATCTGGGCTTGGTTAGTGCTGGTCGCTCGGTATCCGTTGACCTGCAGGGCCGGGATATAGGCCGACAGCTCGTTGTCCAGCATGTACAGCTTGCCCTTGAACTTCGGATTCCACAGTGTCGACCAGCTATCGACAGGCCCGCCGGTGCACTTGGAGTTGTAGATAAGGCCGGTGCTGCCGGTCAGCCACGGGATGCTGTACTTGGCGCCCTCGTCATAGGATGCGTTTCGGTACGAAGCGGCGATGTTGTCTAGGCCGGACAGCTTGGAATGGTCCAAAGGAAGGATCAGCTTCTGCTGAGTGAGCTCCTGGACGGCGTACTGGCTGGGCTCGACGACGTCGTAGCCGGAGGCGCCGCCGTTGGCCAGCTTGGCGATCATCGCCTCGTTGCTGGTGGTGGTGGCGACCGTCACCGAGATGCCCGTGGACTTCTCGAACGCCTTGACCAGGCTGTTGGGCACCTCGCCGGCCCACGCGTAGATGTGCAGCGTCTTGTCGCCAGAGCCAGAGCCGGCCTTGGCGGACGCGTTGGTTCCCGAGGCGCTCGAGGAGGATCCGCAGGCGGCGAGCGCCGTAGCCGTCACCGCCGCCAGCGCGACGGCGCTCAGAGAACGGATGCGACGAGAACCCGGGCGGGCGCCGGGAGATGAGTGGTTCATGGACAGCTCCTCTTGTGACTAACCGGCTTGTGGTGACGGATCGAGCTCGGCGGTCTGGATCTGACTCGACCGCGAGACGAAACTCGCGATCCGCCGTGCGCCCACGAGCAGAACGCCTCCTACGGTGACCATGACGAGCATCGTCCCCAGTGCGTTGAGCTCAGGTGTGAGACCGGTCTTCAGCAGTCCGTAGACGTAGACCGGCAGTGGCGTCGTCGTCGGTCCCCCGACGAAGTTGGACATCACGACGTCCTGGAACGACGTCGTCAGCGTAAGCAGAAACGCACCCAGCAGAGCCGGGAGCAGCAGTGGCAGGATGACGCGGCAGAAGCCCTTGATCGCGCCGCAGCCCAGGTCGGCCGCCGCCTCCTCCAGCGCCGGATCGATACGGCTCATGGCGCCGACGAGCAGAAGGGTGGCGTATGGAAGCGTCAGGACCATGTGGCCGGCGATCAGCGAGGCGTAGCCCAGTTGCATCCCCACCTTGCTGAGCAGCGTCAGGAAAGCGACGGAGAGGACGATCTCCGGGGTCAGGAGCGGCAGCAGAAGAAGGCCCACGAAGAGGCGCCGGCCGCGGAAGCGCACCCTGGCCAGCGCGACCGCGCTGAGCAGGCCGATGCCGGTGCTCAGGGTCGCGGATGCGAAGGCGACGATCGCGCTGACCTTGAGGGCATCGAGAAGGTTCGGGTCGTGGAACACCGCCGAGTACCAGTGAAAGGTGAAGCCGGTCCAGTGCGACGCCTGGGAGGAGCGGTCGAACGAGTAGACCACCAGGGCGATGATCGGGATGTAAAGGAAGACGTATGCCCCGATGCTGATCGACGGCATGGCCAGCCGGCCGAGCAGGTTCGCCGGCCCGGCCGTCACGGACTCCCATCGCCTGGTTCCCATGTGGGTTGCGGGCGTCGCCGCGTTGGTGCTCATGCGAGCCTCCTGCGATACAGCCGGGTGGAGGCGGCTGCCACGGCCAACGCGAGCAGCATGACCGCGACCATCACGATCGACAGCGCCGCGCCGAATGGGATGTTCTGGAACTCGAGGTAGACGGTCTCGAGCAGGTTGCCGATGAGCAGTTGCTTGCCGCCCCCGAGCAACACGGTGATCACGTAGACCCCCATCGTCGGCACGAAGATGAGCAGCGCCGAGGCGAGCAGTCCCGGAAGCGCGAGCGGCATGACGACGCGGCGGTGAAGGTTCAAGCGCCCGCAGCCGAGGTCCTCGGCGGCCTCAAGCAGGGTCAGGTCGGCGTTGCGCAGCGCCGCGAAGATCGGCAGGACCGCCGTGGGCAGGAAGGCGTAGAGCAGCCCGAGGAACACGGCGGTCGTGCTCGGGATGAGATTGAGCTGGCCGTTGGACACGCCGGTGGCCTTCAGGATCCCGGCGATCGCACCCTGGTCGCTCAACAGGTTGATCCAGGTGAACGTCCGGACCATGAAATCGGTCCAGAACGGAATGATCAGCAGCAGGATCAGCACCGGCTGGCGCCGGGCCGGCTGGGTCACGATCGTGAACGCGATGCAGTAGCCGACCGCGACGCAGATCGCGGTGTTCTCCGCTGCCACCACCAGGCTGTGGCGGAACACGTCCCAGTAGGCGGACTGGAAAACCTGCGAGTAGTTCTGCAGCGTCGTCGCCGACGTCGTCTTGCCGTAGAACGACGCAACGGAGAAGCTGTCACGCAGAACCAGGAACAACGGAACGACCACGAACGCGATCAGGACCGCGGCGGCCGGCACCAGCAGGAGGAGCACGGGCCACTGACGCGAGCCGCCGCGTGACGCCCCCACACCCGCACCGCGGTCGATGACCACCGCCTCAGGCAAGCGAGACCCCATCCTCGAACTGAACGCTGCTGGTCAGGTGGTCCTCCATTAGACGCCCGGAGCGCTCGACGTCACGCGCCACGATCGCGGCGGTCAGCTTGCGGTAGAACTCCAGCTCGTCGGCCACGAGCGGGATCTGAGGCCGGCGCGCGACGAGGATCCTCTGGGTCAGCGTGTACAGGTCGCCGACCGTCGACTCCACGTACTGGTTCTGGGAGGCGCGAGCGATCAACAGGTGAAATCGCTCGTCGACCCCGAGATGCCAGTAGCCGTCCGCGTCAGGTGGCGGATCCAACGCGGCCTGGACGACGAACGCCTCAAGCGCGTGGATGTCAGGCACGGTGGCCCGCTCGGCGGCCAGTCGAGCTGACAGCGCCTCGACCGCTTGCCGCAACTCGTAGATGTGCAGTTCGGCGTCGCCTGAGATGTCGGTGACGAAGTAGCCACCTCCCGGAACGACGGTGAGAAAGTGACCACGGACAAGCCGTTGCAGCGCCTCGCGCATCGGGGTCCTGCCGGCCTGGAGCTGGGCGGCGAGCTCGCGCTCGGTCAGATGCGCCCGCGGGGGATACGTCCCCTCGATGATCCGCCGCTTGAGCTCCTCGTAGACCTGGTCGCTGAGGCGTCCCGGACTTGCTTGGTATACCACGGGTGTATTGATACACCAGTGCCATACCGCGGTCAAGCGAACTCGTGAGCGATGCCCCGTAGCAGGGTCTCGTCAACTGCTCTGCATAGGCAGCCGGACCCTCTGCGCGATCCGCCGTCCGCCCGGGCTCCGGCGAGCGTCTCTGACCACGCTGGTCCGCCCATCGCGTTGGTCTGCGGGCCGGCGCCCGCGCTGACGAGTGCTACGGCGAAGAAGGGATGGTCCGGCTGGTCGGACCTGACGACTCCTATGCTGCGGGCTCGCTCGCGGTGCTTGGCTGCGGGTGGCTTGGATGCGGTGAGGCTGCGGTGGGTCGTGCCGAAGCACGACGCACCGAACACTGCTGTGACTTACAGGCCGTGGGTGGCTGGGATCATTGGCGCGGGGCGCTCATGGACCGCGTGGACGATCTCGGTGTTGTCGATCCCGCGCAAGTAGACCGAGGTGATCGCCAGGTCGGCATGTCCGAGTTGGCGCTGGATGACCAGCAAGGGCACGCCCTCGCGCGACATCTCCACCGCGTGCGCGTGACGGAGCTGATGGTTGCGCCGACGTCGGCGCAACCACCATTAGGCCGACATGGTCGTTATGCCGAGCGCTGCGAGAAAGTCTGTGCACGCTGGGATGTTGGTGGTGGGTATGTCGGCATAACGCGTCTGGTTGTGGTCATGCTTCTTGCTCGGGTATCGGGACAAGGAGGAGCA
>DASXEZ010000180.1:0-18130 GCA_036489875.1 Solirubrobacteraceae bacterium
TACGACCGCACCGATGCGGGGTCCAGCAACGACCACGTGATCATCGACATCGCGGGTCAGTTCTACGAGTCCGGCGGCGGCCACGGCGCCTGGGGCGGCGGTGGCGGCGTCGAGAAGATCGCCCAGCCCTCGCAGGCCTACTTGGACTCCTTCAACCGCGTCCTGCACCCCGAGGGGCTGTAGGCCGGGGCGGGCGACCGCCCGCCGCCGTGAGCGCTCGCTGCTCGCTCCGCTCAAGGCGATTCGACGTTTGTCGATCACCTGGGCATGGCCCTCATGGAGCTGCCCTCAGGCTCTCGCGGATCGTCTGCCGCCGATCCTACGACAGTGGAATACATCGTCGTCCAGGCCGGCGGCAAGGGCACCCGCCTGGAACACCTGACCGCGAACAAGCCCAAGGCGCTTGTCCCGGTCGAAAACCTGCCGATGATCTTCCACCTGTTCCGCCGGTATCCGGACAAGCGGTTCGTGGTGATCGCCGACTACCACCGTGACGTTCTGCGCCAGTACCTCGCCGCATTCGCCGATGTCGCCTACCAGGTCGTTGAGGCCGCCGGCAAGGGAACCTGCGGTGGTGTCGAGCAGGCGCTCGCGCTGGTCCCCGACGACGAGCCGTTGATGCTCGTCTGGTCGGACTTGATCCTGCCCGAGACGTTCGAGCTCCCGACGCCCGACCGCAACTGGGTGGGGATCTCCCAGACGTTCGAGTGCCGCTGGAGTTACCGGGACGCCAAGTTCACCGAGGAACGCTCGCGGGAACACGGCGTGGCCGGCCTGTTCGTGTTCGAGGACAAGTCCTCGCTTGCGGACGTTCCCGCCGGCGGCGAGCTGGTGCGCTGGCTGGCAGAGCAAGGTCACAGCTTTGACGAGCTGGGACTCGCGGGCACACGCGAGTTCGGGCTTTTGTGCGAGTACGAGATGCTCGCCACCGAGAAGACGCGTCCCTTCAATCGCGCCACCGTGGTCGGTGACACGTTCATCAAGAAGCCGGTCGATGCGCAGGGACGCTCGCTCGCTCGCCGCGAGTCGGCCTGGTACCGGCACGCACTGCAGCTCGGCGTGGGGAACATCCCGCGGCTGCACGGATTCGAACCGCTGACGATGGAGCGCATCGACGGCAAGAACATCTATGAGTACGCCGATCTGCCGCTGGCGGACAAACGCGCGGTCCTGGCCGACCTCACTGCGGCTCTGCGGGACCTGCACAGCCTGGAGTCGGCACCTGCGGATTCGTTCAGCGTGCGAGAGGCGTACTACGGCAAGACCGTCGAACGGCTGAGCTCAGTTCGGGACCTGATCCCGTTCACGGATCGGGGGACGATCGTCGTCAACGGCAGGCAGTGCCGCAACCCGTACTTCCACCGGCGCGACCTCGAGCGGGCCCTGGATGCGCTGACGGTGGAGCAGTTCGCGTTCATCCACGGCGACCCGACGTTCTCAAACCTGATGCTCCGCGGCGGCACCGAGCCCCTGTTCATCGACCCGCGCGGCTACTTCGGACACACTGAGCTGTACGGCGACCCGAACTACGACTGGGCAAAGCTCTACTACTCGGTCGTCGGAAACTACGACCAGTTCAACCTCAAGAACTTCCGTCTCGGTGTCCAGGCGGACGCCGTCGACCTGACCGTCGCGTCGAACGGATGGGAGAACCTCGAGGAGGATCTCTTTGCGCTGAGCGGGGCCGACCCCCGCACGATCAAGTTGCTGCACGGCGTCATCTGGCTGTCGCTCACGACCTACGCCTGGCAGGACTACGACTCCATCTGTGGGGCGTTCTACAACGGGATCTATCACCTGGAGGAGGTCCTGTGAATCACGACTTCGAAGAGACGCTGCGCATCCTCACGGGCGCGATTCGTTCTCTTGACCCCAAGGAGACCTCCGCTCTTGAGCGGGCCGCGATCGCCACGCTCGAGCGCGGGAACAAGCTTGTCTTCTCTGGCCTCGGAAAGAACGTCCCGATCTGCGAGAAGGTCGTCGGTACGCTCAATTCGGTCGGCCTCGCCGCAGCGTTCGTGCACACCAACTCGGCGGTGCACGGCGATCTGGGCGTGGTGCGTGACGGCGATCTGGTGCTCATCCTGACCAAGAGCGGTGAGACCACTGAGTCGGTCCACCTCTCGCGCCTTCTCAATCAGCGTGACTGTCAGCAATGGCTGCTGACCTTCAACCGCGACAGCATTCTCTGCCATGAGATCCAGAACGCCGTCGTGATGAGGCTCGAGCACGAGGGCGACGGCTGGAACATTCTGCCCAACAACTCAACGGTGCTGAACCTGATCGTCCTCCAAGGACTCGCGATGGCGCTGGTCGAGCATTTCGGGGTGGCGGTCGACGTGCTGCACGCCAATCATCCCGGCGGCGCAATCGGCGCGAAGCTCGATGCGGGGGACCTCGAGTCGGAACTGGATTCGCCGGCGCTGGGCGCCGCCAAGCTCCAGGGGCGCATGCTCCCCGTCCCCGCTGGGCGATGATCGAGCTCGTCCTCTCCCCGCTCGGACACACCTGGCTCCTCGACCTCGACGGCACTCTGGTCAAGCACAACGGCCACCTGGCCGACGGCCGGGACACGCTGCTGGCCGGGGCCGACGAGCTCCTCGCGCAGATCCCTCCCGGGGATCTGGTCGTGATCATCACCAGCCGCACCGAGGAGCACCGCGAGGTGACGCTCCGGTTCCTGGCCGACCACGGAATCCGCTACGACCACATCATCTTCAACGCACCGTTCGGAGAGCGGATCGTCCTCAACGACGCGAAGCCTTCCGGTCTGGTCACCGCCGTTGCGCTCAACGGGGCGCGGGATCAGGCGCCCAGCCTGCGGGTCCGTGTCGACGGCAGCTTGTGACCGTCAGCCGGTTCTGCGCAACCGGCGCAGTGGCGTGAGCTCTCCGGGATAGATGCGCTTGACGCCATCACCGAGCGCACGCTGCACGATGCGGATGTCGCGAATCAGCACCTCGAACCGGCGCGGCTCGGCGGTGCTTATTGAAGACCCGGCTCGTGGCCTGAGTAGCCGACAGGGACACTGACGCCGTGCGGACGGCCACAGCGGTGGTCAAGAGTTCGGCGCGAGTGCCGATCTACGGAGTGGATCTCGATGAACCTGGACGCTATTTCAGCCGCCTCCGGCAGCATTGCCTCTGCCCTGAATGAGGTCAGTCAGATCGAGCAGCAGCTTCAACAGCTGACCAGCGGCACGCTGCTCAGCCCACTCACGGGCGCCAGATCCGTCGCCGTGAGGCTGCCCGCGGCTGCCAGCTCGATGCCGACCAGCGGCCAGCGGCAGTTCGTCTCCACGCTCTCAGCCGACACCGGTCTCCACCGGTCGGTCGTCAGATCCTGGCTCGTGGCCGAGGAGTCGGGGGGATCCGGACCTGGAGTCGCGCTTCAGCGGTCGGACCGGATCGTGAGCCGCCACCGATGAGCGATCCGATCCTCGTCTCCGTTCATTTTCCCAAGGCCGGTGGGGTGTCCACCCGCAAGCTGCTGAGCGAAGCATTCGGGCCGGCGTTCCTCGAGGACTACCAGGACGACCCGCACCGGCCCCTGAGCCGGCGCCACCTCGACCCGTACGGCTACATGCGCCTGCGTGAGCCGCTTCCGGCCGGTACCAGGGCCGTCCACGGCCATTTTCACCCCGGCAAGTACCTGAGCCTCCCGGAGGCTCGCTGGTTCACGGTGTTACGTGAGCCGGTCGACTGGATGGCCAGCCTCTACTGGTACTGGCGCAGCGCAGCCGAGGGAATGCTGCCGCAGGGTCCGGTGATCTGGGGTGACCTGCACGAGTACGTCGTCAGGCAAAGCCTCGGAATCGAGCAGACGGCGCGCCTGCCGATCGTTAGCCGGATGTTCAGCGAGACCTACTTCGGCGGGTTCGACATGAGGCGCTTCGAGTACATCGGAGACCACTCCGACCGTCCCCGGACGATGGCGGCCCTGAGCCAGATAACCGGCCACCTCATGGCCGCCTCTCGGCGCGAGAACGCAAACCCCGCACGACCGGAGATCGGCGAGACGCTGAACGACTCCGCGCTCACCGCTCGCCTGCGGGACATCCTTGGTGAACAGGTCGAGTTCTATGAGCGGTGGGTCGGCACCGGAAACGTCGTTCCGATCGAGCCGGCCGCACGGCCAGAGCGGCCCAACGTGATCGCGTTCGTTGACGACCTGGACGCCGACCCCGCGCTGCTCAGATCCTGGGGGCGGGAGATCACCGCTCGCGAGCCGGTGACGCTGCTGCTGCACCCGGGAGCCTGGAGCGCGGAACGCGTACAGGATTCGATCGTGACGATGGTCGCGCAGGCAGGGATCGGGGACGACGACGAGTCAGCGAAGCTCGTTGCGCTCGGCGGCACGGTCACCGCCCAACACGACGAGCAATTGGCGTCGCAGTGCATCGCGGTGTACGGCGCCGCGCCCGCAGGCGGGCCATTCACGAGCCTGCCGCGGCTCGAGCCCGCCACGGTCGGGCGCTTCGGCGAACTGCTGCGCGCCTCCCACGAACCTCGCGCGGCAGTCACGAGAACGGTATCCCTGAGAATCAAAACCGAGGACGACATGCCTCTGCAGCATTCCGCTACGAAACTGACGAAACCCGTCCGGGAGCGCTTCCAGCGCGCCTCCCTTGGTCAGTTCGGTGATTTCCTGCATCGCGGGACCGACGCCGACCGCGCGGTCATACACGGGGTCTTCTCCGACCGTTGTTACGACCTCAAGCATGTTTCGCGCTTCTGGCCCGGCGCCGCGGCGCTCGCAGCAGGCGCGACGCGAACGCTGATCGTCGATCTCGGAGCGAATATCGGCGCGTCCAGCCTGTTCCTCGGCTTGCAGTGCGCGTCGGCGACGGTCGTCGCGGTTGAGCCTGACGCAGACAACTTCGAGCTACTGTGCGCAAACGTCGAGCGCCTCCCGCAGGTCGTGCCGGTCGAGAGGGCGATCGCCTCCGAGCCTGGCACCGTCGTCCTCTCCGATCCCGGGAACGGGGGATGGGCGATCTGCGCCAGCAACGACTTCACTCGTGGCGAGGTCGTCGGCAGCGTGCAGGCCACCACCGTGCAGGAGATCGTCGATGCACACCCGGACGCCGAGCCGTTCTATCTGAAGGTCGACATCGAGGGTGCCGAAGGCGACCTCTTCAGCGGTGACTGCAGCGCCATTTCACGTTTTCCGATCGTCGTCGTCGAACTACACGATCGTCTCTTTCTCGGTGAAGGTCAGCAGGTCAGCCGCTCGTTCCTCGAGTGGCATGTCAGCCAGGATCGCGACTTCCACCAGCGCGGCGAGAACACGTTCTCGGTCGACCGCCGGCTCCGTCGGGGCAACGCCCGATGATCAGCGGTCAGGAACCAGGCGCCAGCGCCGCAGGTGAGCTTGTGAGTCCGGGTGAGCGTGACCGCCGCGTCCTGATCGTGACGGACTTCTTCTACCCGCATCTGGGCGGCACGGAGCGGCTGGCCGAGTCGGCCGGAGTCGCGTTGATGGAGCTCGGCATGGAGGTCGAGGTGGCCACGCGCGCGTTGCCGGACCGTACAGAGCTCCGCTACCGCGGGATCACGATCCATGAGATCGATGCCGAGTATCCCGACTGGCTGGCCGGCAGGTCCGAAGGGCTCAGACGCGTCGTGGACGGCGGCCGGTACGACAGCCTGCTCGTGTTCGGGGACCCCGGGACCTGGCCGTTGCTGGTGGCGACGTCGCTGCCCGAGCCGCGCCCGCGAGTCGTGGTCGTGCCCTGCGTCAAGCACGACAAGCACGCGGCGTTGCGGTCCACGCCGGAGAAGCTTGAAGAGCACCGGATGGCGATGGACAACGCCGACCTGGTGTGCGTCAGCTCGCTCGCAGGGTTCGACCGGCGGTTGGCCGTCGAGATCGGGATCAACGCCACGTACATACCAAATGCGGTTGAGGAGGCGTCCGCGACGCCCGGTTTCCGCCAGCGACACGGATTGGACGCAAACGCGCCGCTACTGCTCACCGTCGCGCAGTTCCGGACGGACAAGAACCACCTCGGGCTGCTCGGGGCATTCGCCGACGCACCGAGCGACTGGCAGCTCGCGATAATCGGCGGCGAGTTCGAGCAAGCGCCCGAGTTGGCGGGGGAGATTCGCCAGGTCGCGGCAAAAGACCCACGCGTGCGGCTACTCGGCCCGCTGACGCCGGAAGCGATCCCGGCGGCGATGGCGGAGGCGGACCTGCTGCTGCTGCCGTCGCTCGCTGAGGCAACGCCTCTTGTGATTCTCGAGGCGATGCGGTCGCGGCTGCCGTGGCTGGCAACCCCAACCTGCGGCGCCGTCTCCGAATGGGCAGGTGGTGTCGTCGCGCCGCTCGAGAGCTTCGTAGCTGTGAGCTCCGCACTTCTGGGGGACAGCGACCTGCGGTCTCGCTTGGGTGCCGCCGGAGGACAGCACTGGGAGTCCTGCTACACGTGGGACGTAGTTGGGCGCCGCTACGCGCGAGCGCTGCGCGGCGAGGACCTACCGGTGCTCCGGTCGCCGACCGAGCCCCTGCGCCTTACCCGCGCGATCAGCGCTCAGGTTCGCCGGCAAACGCTACCCACGGTCACCTGCGTCATGACCGCGTACAACTACGAGTCGTATGTGCGCGCGGCGCTAGCCAGCGTCCTTGATCAGACCTATCCCGCAGAGCTGCTCGACATCGTCGTCGTGGACGATGGCTCGAGCGACGCCACTGCGGACATCGTCGAGGAGATGGCGAACTCTCATCCGGAGCGGATACGTCTCATCCGCCGTGAGAACGGCGGCTTGGCTGCGGCGACGCAAACAGCCCTGGACGCTGCCACGGGCGAGCTGCTGGCCATCTGCGATGCCGACGACGCGTGGATCCCGGACAAGGTCGCGCAGCAGGTCGCGGTGTTTGAGGAAGATCCGAACGTCCAGCTGGTCTACGGGGACATGATGATCATCGGTTCAGAGGGTGAGACGCTGGCGCCGTCGTTCTTCGTGCGTACCAGGCTGGTGCCGCATTGTGGCGATGTCCTTGCCCTGGTCGCGGACGTGAACTTCACGACGAACTCCACCCTCATGTGGCGTGCCGACGCCGTTCCGCCGATCCCCGCGGCCAGTCCCTACGCGGACTACTGGGTAGTCATGCACGCCGCCGCCCGAGGTTCGGTAAGAGGCCTGAGCCAGGTGCTCGGGGAATATCGGCAACACGGAGAGAACATGGGCTTTGGGAGCGCTCCGGGCACGCAGCGGTACTTCGCCAGGACCCAGCGGCTGATCAATTTCCGCCGCCTGATCTTCTCGTCGGTCGCCGTCGAGCGACTCTCACCTACGGCTGTCCGCAGGCTTGCCAAGTCGGTTTACACGATCGCGGCCAAGCTTGCCGAGAGCTCTGGCGAAGATCTCGAGGAGATCCTGGCCGTCAGTGACGAGCAGCGTGCGGCCGCCGCGGAGATCGCCGTGCGGACGGCCGCGTCGGGGGGGGACGACGCCGCGAAGACGCTCGCATACGCGCGCGCGTTCGCGCTCGATCCCCAAGCCGCAGCTCTGCAGGAGCGGCTGATCGGTCTGCAGGTTCCCGCCTGACGCTCAAGGCGAGCGGTCGCAAGCCGAGCAATGAGGTCATGAGGAGCACGCTGACATTGGCGAGTATGACGGGATCGGATCCGGCGCAGACGGCCGTCCGTGATCGGCTCGCCGTGGTGACCACCGTCACCCCGGACTATCTGCCGTGGGCCAGAGTACTCGCAGACTCGCTATTTGAATACCACCAGGACGCGAGAGTCGTGGTGGTGGTCACCGAGCCGATCACGGACGCGATGCGACGTCCCGGTGATCGGTTCGAGCTGATCTCCGCCTACGACATCGGGATCAGCGAGGTCGAGTATGAGTGGATGCGTGCGATCTACCCGGCCGCTCCGCTCTGCTGGGCGCTGAAGCCCTCCGCGCTCCTGTACATGCTCGAGGACCACGAGAGCGTGCTCTACCTCGATTCCGACATGCTGGTCTGCGGGGAGCTCCGCGACCTCGCAGAGCTGGCGCGTGAGCACGGTCTCGTCCTCACACCGCATTCGCTCAAGCCTCCACCGCAGGACGGGCTCTACCCGAACGACGAAATATTCCTTCAGTACGGGCAGTTCAACGCTGGCTTCGTCGGGGTTGGAAGGACCCGCCGCGACTTCCTCGAGTTCTGGGGGGGAAAATTGCGACGCGACTGCCGGGCCGTCAACGAGAAAAATCCGTTCCGGGCGGGCGACCAGCGATGGCTCGATCTGGCGATCGGTTACTTCGCTCCCCACGTGCTGCGGGATCAGGGGGTGAACGTCGGGCACTGGAACCTCACCACAAACGCGGTCGGGCGGACCCCCAGTGGGTTGACGATTGACGGGACGCCGCTACGGCTGATGCACTTCAGCGGCTTTCGCCCGCAGAAGCCGGATCGGATGACCGACTATCCCCACTGGCCGGTTCGGCCCGCGATGAGGACCGATCCGATCCTCGAGCTCTGCGCCGACTACGCGGGTCGTCTCAAAGTCGCCGGCTGGACGCCCCAGCGCGGTGCGGTGCGTGAGATCGCCGGCATCGCTTTGACACGGGAGATCCAGTGGGCGGTGCGCGCTGCCCTGGTTGAATCCGAGCGCGTCGGGGCTGCTCCGGACTCAGGCCCGAAGGATCCCGAAGCGTTCCTTGGATGGTTGCGGACCCCGGTGGGGGTTGGATCGGTCTCCTGGTACCTGTGGGGGCTGCACCAGTCACAGCCAAACATCGCAGAGGCCTTCCCCGATATCAGCGGCAGCGACGAAGCCGCGTATCTGTGCTGGGCGGCCACCGAAGGCGTGCGCCGAGATCTGGTTCCGCCGGTACTGGCTGAGCCGGCCGCCGAGAGCGCCCCGTTCGCGCAGGTTGCATGACCGTCAAACCGCTCGATCTCGTCTCACCCTGCCCTCGCCGCAGACTCGCCGATACCGCGGCTATTGTGCCGGTGTGCGCATGGGGTTCTGTGAATCGTCAGCGCAACCGGTAGCTGCAAGCTCGTCCTGCATGATGCGAAAGGTCGCTTCTACAGAGGCTCGTCCCACGAGTGCCTCAGCTTGGCCGCGATGGGTCGGACTGAGCCTGCCCGAGGTCGAGTATCGATTCGCTGATAAGACGACCTCGTCAACGAGGTCATGGGAGGCGTGACATGAGCGCGGTGACCGCTCTCATCTTCGCGGGGGGCACCGGTCGGCGGATGAGTACACGAGCGACCCCGAAGCAGTTCCTGGAGTTGCATGGCAAGCCGGTGATCATCTACACGATCGAGCACTTCGAGAAGCATCCGCAGGTCGACAACATCGTGGTCGTGTGCCTGGAGTCGTGGATCGCCGAACTCGAGCGGCTGTTGCACCGCTACGACATCCGGAAGGTGACCACCATCGTCCCCGGTGGCGAGACCGGACACGGTTCCATCTACAACGGGTTGGTGGCGATGCGCCACGCGGCCGACGAGCAGGACATCGTGCTCATACACGATGGGGTGCGCCCCCTCATCGATGAGCGACTGCTGACCGAGAACATCGCCATCGCCCGCGAGCACGGCGCGGCTGTCACCGGCGAGCGTGTCGCCGAGAGCATCGTGCGGGTCGACGGAGACGAGGACATCGTCGACGTTCCCCCACGGGATGAGATGTACGTCGCCAAGGCACCCCAGAGCTTTCGCTACGGGCTGATCCTCGAGCTGTACACCTGGGCCCATGCGGAAGGAGTAGCGACGGCTGACTCGGCGCATCTCTGCCATCTGCGGGGGATCCGGCCGCGCGTCGTGACGAGCACGCCACAGAACATCAAGATCACCAATCCGAGCGATTACTACGTCTTCCGCGCCCTCTATGAGGTGTTGGAAAACCAGCAGATTCTCGGGACGTGACCTCCACCACGGTGCTGGCAGAGGATGTCGAGGCGGCGCTCGACGATCCGGCGATCCGGTGGGAGCACTTCCAGGGCGCCACCGTCCTCGTGACGGGGGGGACAGGGACGATCGGGAGCGCCCTCGCTCGGGTGCTCAGCGCAGCTGACGCGGCTCACGGCCTTGGTCTCACTCTGGCGCTGCAGGGACGTGACGTCACCAAGGGACGTCGGCTCGAGGCCGAGCTGAACGCGCGGTTCCTCGCGGGGGATGTGCGGGAGCTCTCACCAGCGAGCAGCGGGCTGCACCGGGTCGACTATGTCTTCCATGGAGCCGGCGTGACCTCTTCGGCGCGGATGGTGGCCCACCCGGACGAGGTGCTCGCGACGGCGGTCGACGGCACCCGCGCGGTCCTGGAGTTGGCCCGCGCCCTGGGGGCAGGTGGCGTCGTCTGCGCGTCGTCGATGGAGGTCTACGGTCAGGGCGTGCCCGGCGTCGTGACCGAGAGCGACCTGGGAATTCTCGACCCGCATGAGCCGCGCAGCAGCTATCCGGAGGCCAAGCGGCGCGCCGAGGCAATGGGCGCTCGCTATGCCGCCCAATCCGGACTACGGGTGACCAACGCCCGACTGGCGCTCACCTTCGGCGCTGGGGTCCCCAACGATCCGGCCGACACCCGCGTTCCGCTGCAGTTCGCCCGCTCTGCACTGCTCGGACGCGACATCGAGTTGCACACCGACGGCACCGGCCTGACCAACGTCTGCTACCTCGGGGACGCCGTCCGAGCGCTGCTGTTGCTCGCTACCGGCGGTGCTCCGGGCGAGGCTTACAACGTCGCCAATCCGCAAGCGAGCATGACCATCCGCCAGATGGCGGAGGTGGTGGCTCGCGACGTCGCGGGGGGTTCCATCAACGTCGTTGTCCGGATACCGGAGGACATCGTCAGCCGCGGGTACGCCGCGCCCTCCTCCTACCGCCTGGCGATCGACAAGCTCGCCGCTCTCGGCTGGCGGCCCCACTACGGGATGGCCGACATGTACCGGCGGATGCTCGCCGCCTGGCGGTTATAGGACCGGCAACACCACAGACTCCCAGCCGGGAAGCGCGAAGAAGTCGGCGACCTTGTGGCGAGAGGTGCTGTAGTACGCGTCCGGCGACACGTGGACCTTGCGCGCCCGCGCCGCATGGACGATGTCGCAGAGCCCGCTGCGCAGCGCGATGAATGTTCCCGCGCGCTCGACGACATCGAGCAGATCCGCGATCTCGACCGTGAGCCCGCTCGTCCCGGGCACCGGATCCTCGTCGCCGTGCACGAGGGTCGCGACGGCGTATCCCTGCGTCGCGCAGCGCTCGGCGGTGTCCTGCCAGAACGATGATGCGACGGGGACGACGCTCTTGGCGTAGGGAGCCAGCAGCACGGCGCGGCCCTCAGCCAGGCCGTCCGGGAGCGGGCGGCGGTCCGTTCGTGGGCGTCGTTCCGGCCGGTTCGGGGTCTCCGGTTGCGCTCGGTCGGTCAGGCCATAGACCAGATCGCGGTAGACATCGGTGAACGCCACGAACCGCTCGTCGAGCACTCGCACCGCAGCGGCGTCGCCGTGGGGCCGGTCGTGGTGCGCGATGGTCGCGCCGGGCGCCTCCGATCTGACAACCCCGGCCACGAGGTCATCCATCTCGGCCTGGGCGAGGCCCTCGACATGCTCGTACCCGAAGAGCCGGGCGACCTGCCGGCAGCTCTCGCCGACGACGACCGGAGCGGCCGGCGCAAGCCGACGGGTCGCGGCGAACGCCGGAAGGTAGGCCAGCGCCCAGTACACGTCACCGAGCGCGCCGAAGGGGCAGACGACCAGATGGCGGCCCGGGTGAGCACGACGCAGCCGCTCCAGCAGCTGCTCTCCGCGGTCGGGGTCCGCTCCGGCTGCCGCGTCGGTCGCGATCGAGAGCTGTCCGACACGGAGGATCTCATCCGCCGCCACCCCCAGATCGAGCAGCTGCTGACGCATCTCGTCATAGAAGCGCGAGGCGATGAGAACCAACGACGGCCCGTTGCGTTCGGTGATCGCCTGCGTGGCGACGATGGGCACGCCCCCCAGGGAGCTGCCCTGCTTGTGCGGACTGTTGTCAAGCACCGCCGCCAGCCGCATCCCGTGATGGGCGAGCCGCCGGCGAAGCTGCTCGGTCGCGGCGGTGTGACCGAACGCGTACAGGGTGAGGCCCTCCAGCGCCCCCGCGCGCTGCAGCCGGTCGATCGTGCTGTCGACGTCGGAGCTCACGACCGGCGCTCAGCCCGTGCTCAGGCAGCTGATCACGTATTCGTGGATATGGCGGCCCGCGGTGCCGTCGGAGTGTGCGGTGAGGGAGGCGAAGTGCTCCTGCTGCCCGGGGACCTGGCCACCACCCACGCTCAGCATCCGGCGCAGGTGGTTGATCGCGCCTTCATAGACGAACCATTCGGGCCGAGCGTAGGCGGTCAGGGCGGCGTTCGGGCCCTCGTCCTGGCGTCCCTCGGGACGCGGCACGTTGGTCGGGACTCGGACATCCTGGATGACCATCGGCTTGCCGGTGAACCCGAACAGCTCGGTGACCGAGCTCCAGTGACCGAAGTAGGCATCCGCGTTGTGGATCGCCCGCTGGAGGTCGAAAGAGGTGTCGACGATGACCCGGTCGGAGCGCGTTGCCCGGTCGTGGTAGGCGGCGTACACGGCCGCGACCTGCGGCACCATGCTGGTGATGGTCGCCCGCTCGAGCGGGTGGGGACGCCACCACAGGATCAAATCCTCGCTCGTCTCCACGAGGTCGAGGACCTCGTGGAGCTTGCGCACGACCTCTCCAGGGCCGTTGAGCAGCGTCCCCAGCGAGGTCAGCTGGAGCAGGACGGTTCGCCCATCGGCCTGCGTCGTCCACTCCGCGGGCACTGCCGATCCCGGCGTTCGGACGTAATCGAACTTTGGGGACCCGAGCGGCACCACCTTGTTGCTCGTCCACGTCTCGATGACCGCCTGGTCGAGCTCCTCCGACTGGACGATCACCTTGTCGAACAGCTCGAAGCTCGGCGACTGGTACAGGTGCTTTCCCGGCGGGGTCCCCGATACGTAGTACGGGACGTACACCAGAAGCTCCGTGTGCGGGCGCAGCGCCGTGCTGTAGAACTGCGGCGCGACGGTGGTGACGCGGTTGTTGGCGTCGTACGGATTGTGGAGGTAGATCACGTCTGGATGCGTGGCCTTCAGGTCGAACTCCGCAAACGGCGTGACCGGGACCTCAGGGGGCAGGTCGGTGAGGTGCAGGTGCCAGTCGCCGGAGTCGCCGTTCGGCATCCGGTCCGCGTACGGGATCGGGACGACGATCGCCTCCACGCGAGGGTCGGCGTCGGCCGCCGCCCAGATGCTGTGGAAGCAATCCCACATGGACGCGTGGTAGGGCATGAACACGACCGTGTAGATGCGGTCAGCGTCTAGAAGGAGCCGCTCGCGCAGCGCGCACAGCTGACCGATGAGCGCGTGCGCTACCAGGGCCGTGTCGGTCGCAGGCGACGCCGCCAGACTCTCGGCGGTGCCTGCGATCTGGTCACGCTCATCGGCGTATGCGGGTGCATCGATGAGGGCAACCGCCTCGAGAAGGTCGGTGCCCATCCGGTGCACGGACGCCGGCTCGAGGTAGGGGAGCTGACGCGCGCCCTCGAGCATGCTCTCGGCCACAGCGAGCAGACGGTTGCGCTCACGAGTGCGCAACCGTTGACGCTCTCCAACAGCCGCCTGGGTGGCGAGGGCGGCCATCAGCCTGCGACCTGCGCGTAGAGGGAGGCGAGGTCCGGGTAGCCACTGGAGGCCCAGCCCGAGTTCTGAAGCGCAGCGATCTGCGTGGACGGGTCCTCCCCTGCCGTCTGCAGGATCGCCTGGATGCCACCGCTCGCGGTCCCATATCCGGGGATCGTGTTCTGACCCTTCAGCCAGCCCGCGGTCGCGTCCGCGGCCGTCGTCGGATTGGACCAGATCGAATCGCTCGAACCGTACGTCGCCGAGTCGGTGTAGCCGATGTTGAGCCAGTCATTGTTGTTCGCGCTCTGGCGCGAGACGGCCGCGCCGCCGGACTCCTCCGAGAGGAGCCAGGCGGAGACCACCCCAGGGTCGAGCCCCGTGTCGCCGGCCAATCGCGAGGCGAACTGTTGCTGATCGGAGGTGAGCATCGTCCCGGTCGCCGACGGCAGCGTCGTCGATCCGGTCGCGCTGCTGGAGCCGACGGCACTGGAGAGCAGGCTGGTGAAGTCCGGCGATCCGCTCGACGCCACGTCGGAGGAGGAGGTAGCGCCGGTCAGGCCCGCTGCGGAGATGCCGGAGGAGCCGGTGGTGGTGGAGGAGGACATCGCCGGGGAGAAGGCACTCTGCAGGCCGGCGAGCTGCTCCTGGATCTGGCCGATCTGCGCCTCGACGGCGGAGAACTGGCTGATGGCGTCGGTGTAGCTCATAGGTCGCGCACCCCGGATAGTCGGCACGAGGTGTGGATGCCTTAAACGAAACGGGGCGGACTGCAAGCAGCCCGCCCCGTTCCAACCGTTCCCTCGATGGATCGGATATGTGGATGTGAGCCCCGCTGTGCGACCTGGGTGGAACGGGGCTGTTTTTCTCGCGGTGACAGCCGTGCTGCCGCGGGCGAGTTGTTGACGCTGGGGCCCGCCGCCGCGCAAGGCGGCGACGGGTCTCAGCGAAACTGTGGGCTAGTGCCCGGTAGATCAGCCCTGGAGGAGCTTCAGGATCATCTGGGGCTGGCTCTGCGCCTGAGAGAGCATCGCAGTACCGGCCTGCTCCAGCACCTGCTGCTGGGTCAGGGTCGTCATCTCCTGAGCCATGTTCACGTCCGTGATCTGGCTGTTGGTCGACGACAGGTTGGTCGAGGTCGCGGAGATCTCGTCCGAGGTGTACTGCAGGCGGTTCTGGACAGCACCGAGCTCGGCCGCGTAGGACGAGAGGGCGTTGATCGCAGAGGTCAGGTCCTTCAGTGCGGTGCTCGAGCCGAGGTTGAAGACCTGGCCGCCGGTGGTCGCCTGGGTCCAGGAGAACCCGGCCGTCATCGTGGACGTCTCGATGTTCGAGAACGTCACTGACAGGGTGTCACCCGCGTTCGCGCCGACCTGGAACGTCACCGTGCCGCTCGAGCCGGCGGAGCCGCTGAGCAGGTTGATGCCGTTGAAGTTCGACGAGGACTGCTGGCGGGAGATCTCCTGGGTGAGCTGGTTGACCTCGTCCTGGATGTCAGTGTCATCCGTGGTGGAGTTGGTGCCGTTGTTGTACTGGACGCCCAGCTCGTAAATGCGCTGAAGCATGTCCTGCACGTTGCTCACGGAGCTCGATGCGGTCTGGACCATCGAGATGGCGTCGTTCGTGTTGTCGCTGGCCTCGCTGAGGCCGTTGATCTGAGAGGTCAGGCCCTCGGAGATCGCGTAACCCGCGGCGTCATCAGCAGCGGAGTTGATCCGCAGGCCCGAGGACAGGTCCTGCTCGGCCTTCGCCACTGCATTGCTCGAGTTGAGCAGGTTCTGCTCGGTCTGCATGGCCGAGACGTTGGTGAGAATCGAAAGGGACACAGTTACACCTCCATGGTGCGGTCGGGTTTTAGTCCCCCGGCTGCTCCTTGCGGCCGGTCCCTCCGGTTATCGGCGTTACCCCAGATGACTTGAACATGTTTTCCGGAGTGTCCAGAAAGGTTGGACAGATCCGCGGATCCCAATGTTGGCGGGAAGCGGCGCCTCGCCCAGAGGGCGCTCAGGCGCTGAGGTCGATGCGATGGGCGGGGGGCTGCGCCTCGTCGTCATCGGTCAGATCGACGCGCCGCGCGGGTGGCTCGGGATCGTCGTCCGCGGTGAGGTCGATCAGGCGTGGGGCCGGCGCCGCGAGGACGCCGACCGAAGCGTCCACGTCCTCCTCCTCGGAGGCGTCGATCCCGTCGACGTCGACCTCGACGGCCTCCTCTTCCTCATGACGGCGGCCCTGCTCGCCCTGCCCTCCGCGCTGGTGCCGGTCGCGATTGACCGGTGCCGAGCGCTGGGCGGCGCCAACCTCGGGGAGGATCGACGGGTTCGACAGGATCGGCTCGATCGCGTCCATGGGACACCTCTACCAGTGCTGGTCAGGAACCACTTGCGTTCGCGGGACCGCCCGACGGCGTATTCGCGCCGTCGGTGCCGGACGAGCCGCCCGACAGGCCGCGGACGTGCTCCTGGTGCAGGTCGAAGATCATGCGTAGCTCGGCGAGCACGATCTGCCGCCAGACCGCGACCGCGCATCCCCAGGCGATGAGGTAGCCGCCGATGCCGACCAGCAGCGCGCGGACGAGCACGCTCGTCGCGGGCAGGCCGGCGCTGTGTGCCAGAAATGCGGCGATCCCGAAGCCGGCCAGGCCGCCGATACCCTTGATCCGGCGCACGGACGCGCGGGCGCGCGGGTGGTTGGCGACGCTTGGACGCCCGGCGTCAGCGCCGTCTCCCTTGCCCTTGCCCTTCTTGCCCTTCTTGTCCTTGCCGGACTTGGCCTCGCGCTCCTTGGCCTTGGCGTCGACCTTCTTCTTGCCACGCTCGGTGGCTTCTTCGCGGCTCGTGGCCATCAGATGAGATCTCCGCGAGTCTTGGCGCGGGCGGCGCGCATCAGCTCGAAGACGTAGCGGATCAGACGCTGGCGGTCATCCTCGTGGATCGCCTCGAAGCGCAGTGCGCGCCGGCCGTTTGAGTCGATCCGCACGACGCGCGCGACGCCCTCCGCGGGCGGCTCGTTGTCGCCGAAGCGGATCTCAAAGCGCACCACGTCGCCGATCCGCAGGTGGTCTGCCCCGGACAGGAGCATTCCGCCGCCGCTGATGTCGACCGTCTGGGTCGCGCGCGGGGCATAGAGCGGTGGGCTGTCGATGATCGCCTCGCGCGATGCGTGGACGCGCACGAACTGGCGGCGCTGAATGACCTCGGGATCGCCTTCCGCGCGGAAGTGCACGAGCGAAGCATCCTTGAAGACGGCCTCGCCGTGCAGGCGGATGATGCCCCGCACCGAGGTGTACTCAAGCGTCGCGTCGCTCTCCTCGCCGACCGGCGGCTCCTCGAGCTCGGTCAGCACCATGAGGACGACCTCGTGCTCGTGCTCGTAGGTCTGAACGGGCAGCTCGCCGCCGGCCGCTGTCCACAGCGTGCCGCGGAAGCCCGACGACGGGTGCGGAACGACCGTCGCGTTGGGTTCAGGCGCCGCGCTCATCGCACCAGATCACCTGCAAGGCCATGGGGGTCGACGGCGGAGATGGCATCGGCGACATCGAGGCCGCTGTGGACGTGTCCGAGTGGGATGCGCGATTCGATCGCCAGCTCGACCACCGTGCCGAGCATGCCGGCCTGGTCGTAGTGGGTGGCGACGAGCCCGTCCACCTGCAGCGGCTGGTGATGCTCGACCAGCTTCGCCAGCGCCTTCTGGGTGAACGTGGCGGGCGTGCACAGCAGTACGCCGTCGGGCAGGAACCGCGCGAGCGTCTCGGCGAGGGACTCAAGGCCCCAGGCGTCGCCGACCCGCGTCGCCGGGGTATCGAGGATCACGAGATCGCCCCGTGCGGCCTCGACCTCGCGGACGGTGGCGCGGATCGTCATCGACGGGATGAGATCGACCTCCTCGCCCTCCAGCAGCTCCGCCAGCTCATCGTCGCGCTGAGTGCCCCTGAGCCGCGCGACGGTCACGCCGCATCCCTGGCGGCCGTACGCGGCGGCGAGCGCGGCGACCACTCGGGTCTTGCCACTTCCGCTCGGGCCGACGATCGCGATCACTCCGCCGTCCACCGGCATCTCCTCCGGCTTGGGCAGCATCGCAGTCAGCGCGGCCTGGGCGTTGGCGACGAGCATCGGCTCCGACGGCGAGCCGGCGGCCTCCGCTGCGTCCGCCACCAGTCGCTCGGCCAGCGGCGCGCTGAGACCGTGATCCATCAGCCGGTTGCGCAGCCGGGTCTGGCCGATCGCCTCGGCGGCGTGGTCGCTCTCCGGGGTGGCGGTGGCCTCGGGGGTTTCGGTCTCCTCCGGGGCGATGATGGCCTCGGGGGTTTCGGTCTCGTCCAGGGCGGTGGTCGCCTCAGCCGTGGTGGTCTCGTCCGGCGCGACCGTGGCCTCGGGGGCGGTGATCTCGGCCGGCGTGACGGGACTCGTCTCCACAGCGGCCTCGGCGGGCTCGATCATCGTCGGATCCTCGGCCGGCTCGCTCTGCATCGGCATCGACCGGAACACGGGGCTGGTCGCCATCTCCGTGGGCGCCTCGGCCTGCGGCATGGA
>DASXEZ010000015.1:0-15138 GCA_036489875.1 Solirubrobacteraceae bacterium
GACGACCCCCTCTGCCAGGGCCTCGCCCGCGCGCTCTGCGGCGTCAACGTCGCCGTCCTCACCAGCGGGTTGGAGCGGGTCACCTGCGGCGAGGACCCCGCCACCGTGGTGAGTGACCTGCTCGCCCGGGCCGACGAGGCCTACGACCTGCTCGCGCACGGGCTGGCCGAATACACACCGCTCCGGGCGTAGCCGATCGCGTCCGCGATTACTCCTCGCGCGACAGCGACTCGCCGATCAGCCAGATCGTCGGCGGCCACAAGCCAACGAAGAGCGCGCGCCGCTCGGCGTTGCCTCGCTCGTCCTGATCAACGGTCTTGGCGCGGATCCACAGCCCGATGCAGAGACCGACCGCGGACATCGAGGCGATCTGCGTCTGCCAGGCGCGCAAGCCGCAGCGATACAGCAGCGTGGAGAGCATGGGAACGCGCTACCCGGTCCTCAGCGAGACACGCACCATGGGTGACTCAACGGTGGGCGGGTACGTCAAGGACATGCCTCGCCGACCTAAGCCCGCCGCCCGGTGGCTGCTTGCGCTGACCTGGCCGACAGGGATCGCGCTGACCTCGTGGGACTACATGTGGCGCACCACCGTCATGCATCGGAACGAGTCCGTCGAGGGCGCAGTTGCCGCCCATCTCCCTCCGCCGCATCCCGGCGGTGCCGACGACACCGAGGTGCAACCAGCTCAGGATGGGACCGGTCCACTGTTCCACCGCCTTTACAGCACCCGCATCCGTGAGGCCGAGCTCTCGCCGACCGCGCTCATGGCGCGGCTCAAGATGGACCTCAACCAGGCTGCGCCGACCAAGTTCGCCCGCTTTCAGCGTGTCATGGGCGACGGGCCACACCTGGGACTGGGCGACGAGTACGTGGTACGCATGCCCGGCCCGTGGGACGGGCCGGTCAGGGTGATCGCCGAGGATGAGCGCTCGTTTCGCTTGGCAACGCTGGTCGGCCACCTCGAAGCCGGCCAGATCGAGTTCCGCGCCTATGCGGACGACGGCGTGGTGGCCTTCGAGATCGAGTCCTGGGCGCGCAGCGGGGACCGCCTCTCGAACCTCCTGTATCACAAGATTCGCATGGCCAAGGAGGTCCAGCTGCACATGTGGACCTCATTCCTGGAGGGCGTGACCGCGCTCTCGGGAGGCAGGCTGACCGGCGGAGTGACCATCGAGACACAGCGTGTCGAGAACCCGTTCGGCCGAGCAGCGTGAACGCTCGCGGAATTCAGCGCCGCCTCGCGCTGCTCGCCCACGCGCCGGTCAACTTTGACCCCGCGACGCTTGATCTGGAGAGTCCCCCCGCTGGATGGCACGTCGACGATCGCTGCCAAGCCCTCCCCTCCGAGCCTCCCGGCAACCCGATTCCCGACGGGAGCTGGGACGTGGCCTGCCGGCTCATCCAGGGCTACGAGTTCGCCGACCCGTCGCTGGTGCGCGCGCACTACGACCGGGCCGCGCCGCTGCAGGGGCGGACCATGTTGCTCGAGCTGCGCGCGCTGAACCTCGTCAGCGTCCACGTTGGTGTCCGCGTCGTCGACGTCTACAACGAGGTCCGTACGCACGATGCGCGCGACGCGCGGGTGTTCGGGTGGGCCTACCAAACGCTGCAGGGCCATGTCGAGATGGGCCAGATGGACTGGCAGATCTGGAAGTGGCTCGACACCGGCGAGGTGCAGTTCCATGTGCACGCCGTCTCGAGGACCGCGCCGATCGCCAACCCAATCATCCGCTTGGGCTTCTGGATGCTGCGCGGGCACGAGCGCTCGGTGTTCCTGCAGAGCACAGAGATGAGGATGCGCTCATTGACCGAGCTGGCCCTCGCGCACGAGGACAGTGGGGAGGCTGTGCGCGACGCCAGCCCGCGGCTCACAGCCCGGCGGCTCTCTGCGGACGATCAGGCGCACGAGGATCTTGCCCGACGTGCCGACCCCGGCTGATCGGGAGCCGGATGCTCCAGCGGTCTCGAATGACTCCTCGACTGTCACCATGAACTGACAGACGCACACGGGCGCACGGACGCAATCGCAACCATCGTCCAACACGAGGAGGACAGCGATGCAGACCGTTGAGGGGATTGAAAGCTGGACGGGGCAGGATGTCCTGGACAGTGCCGGCGAGAAGGCCGGCCGCCTGGAGGAGGTGTACTACGACGGGACGGGGCAGGAGGCGGTACTGATCTCGATCAAACGCGGACGGCTCGGCCGACAGGTGAAGCTCGCGCCGCTCTCCGATTTTGCCGTGAGCCGTGACTACGTTCGCCTGCCGTTCACCGGCGAGCAGATCAACGGTTCGCCCGACGTCACGGTCGGCGACGAGCTCACCGCCGAGCAGTGCGCCGCTGTCTGTGCGCTGTTCGCGGTGCAGAACCCGACCGCCGGCCCACTCGTCGGAGCTGCCGAGGTGGCGCGCCGAAACGACGAGGCTGCGCAGGCCACCCTCCGGGCAGACGAGCTGGAGACCGAGGCCGAAGCCCGCAAGCGCGAGGCGGAGGATGCCCACCGCCGGGCCGGGGCCGCCGCGGAGGACGCAGAAGCGGCACAGCGCGCACGCGCCGAGGCCGAGGCCGCCGCATCGGACCCCGGCGGACAGATGCGAGGTTCCAACTGACTCTCCGGTGGATTGAGTGGCGCTGGGCAATCGGTCCCGGGCAGGAGCGCCTGACGCGACGGTGTGCTGGCACCGGATCCTTTCCGTAGGGAGGCATCGCTTGGCGTCGTGGTCAACTGGCCCTCGGTGGGCCTGACCGATGATTTTTGCGCGCCGTGCTGGTCTGTACGCCGAATACCGACTCATGGGAGGCTGACGCCATGCGGAAACTGACCTTTGGCATGAACCTGAGCCTGGACGGCTACATCGCCGCGCCCGGCGACGACCTCGGCTGGAGCGTGCCGAGCGACGAACTGTTCCGGTTTTGGTCCGATCGGGTGGGGGCGACAGGCCTGGCGCTGTACGGGCGCAGACTGTGGGAGACGATGAGCTCCCACTGGCCGACCGCCGATCAGCAACCGGGCGCCACACCGGCGGAGATCGAGTTCGCCCGCCGCTGGCGGGACATGCCGAAGGTGGTGTTCTCCTCGACGACCAGCACGGTCGACTGGAACACCCGCCTGGTGGCCGGCGACGCGGTCACCGAGATCGCCAGGCTCAAGGCCGACGACGGCGGCCCCATGGACATCGGCGGCGCCACGCTCGCCGCAGCGGCCATGCGGGCCGGGCTGATCGACGAGTACGTGACCGTCACCCACCCGGTCCTGGTGGGCGGCGGCACGCCGTTCTTCATGGCCCTGGACAACTGGGTGAACCTGAGCCTGGTCGAGACCCGGACGTTTCCCGACGGCGTGGTGCTGACCAGGTACGAGACCAAGCGCTGAGTGCCCGACGTCGGATCAGCGCGGGCTTCGGGCCACCCAAGGATCTCGTGGCGCTGTGTTCCGCGACGATCGCGACGTTCCGCGCCCCGCTCTCTCCTGAATGCGGGCGTCCTAAGGCGGTGCTGACGAGGCGCTCGCTTGCCGACGACCCACAGAAAGCGCCACTTGGCCGGACGCGTTAGTCGGTGAATGCGCCCGCGAGGCTCGCCACGAGACGCACGAGCGGGTCATCGCCGGAGGAATGGTCGCGCTGACGGGCGGCTCCCGGCAACCGGACGAGTGCGCCGGCCTCCTCGAGCTCGTCCAGGCAGCCGAGCGCGGCAGCGTGCGGCCGGGCAGAGTCGAGCAGCTCGAACAGAATTTCTGTGACCGGCCGAAGCGATTCCGCCGTCGGGTCGATCAGGCGAGCGTTGACGCCGTCACGCGCGGCGAGAAACCGGTTCTCAGCCAGCACCTCCTCAGAGGCGCAGGCGTGCTCTGACACGTACCCCTCCTCAAGCTCCAGCCGAGCAACCGACTGCACGAGCGCGACGAGCGTCGCTGTCTCCCAGAGTCGGGACTGCGCGTCCATAATCCGGATCTCGACTGTTCCAAACCGGGGCTGAGGACGAACGTCCCACCACAGGAAGGTCGGCTCGGGCAATGCACCGACCCGAATCTGCAGGTCGACAGCCTCGACCCATTCGGCGTAGGACCCGTATTGCCGCGGCATCCCCGTCCGCGGGAACGCCTGGAACAGAATCGTCCGAGTAGAGGCGAATCCGGCGTCGCGACCACGCCAATAGGGCGAGTTGCCCGAGAGAGCGAGGAGGAGCGGGAGATGGACGCGCAACCGGTTGTAGAGGTCGATCGCCCGCTCGGGATCCGGTACACCGATGTGCACGTGGAGCGCGAAGGTCGGTTCACGCGCGGTGAGGTCGCGCATGGTGTGCCGGATCAGTTGGTAGCGGCTCGCGGACGTGACCGCCGTCTCTGACCAGAGCGCCAGGGGGTGCGTTCCAGAGCCCGCTGCGGCGAGGCCGATCCCTTCGAGCGCGTGAACCAGCTCGGCACGTAGCGCGCGTAGTTGCGTGACCGCCGGCCCAACCGAGTCGTGGGGATCGGTCGTGAGCTCGATCGCGGCCTGGTGCGTCTCGGCGCTGACGTGGTCCGCTAACGCTGCGGGAAGTTCGTGGAGCACATCGTCGATTCGTTGCGCCAGCGCCCACTGCCGTTGCGGGTCGACGAGCATCACCTCTTCTTCGATCCCGACTCCGTAGGGACGAACTTCGGTATTCCAGTTCGCCCATTGGGCTTTCGCGTGCATAGCGCGATGGCCTAGTGACGCGGTCATGACGTGCTCGCCCCCAACGGAGGTCGAGCGCGCTGCGTCTGGCCATCGGCACCCATAGCATCTGTGCAGCTGAGGACACCCCGCAAACGGTGCACACACCGGCCCGACATGAGCAGCGGGCGCCGGACCGCCGGCGCTAAGCAGCCTGTCGCAGTGTGGTGGTTCCAGCTGACACCCTGGCCAGTTCCTCAAACAACGCCAGATGCGCGGGAATGTCGCGGAGAGTCTCCGCGTGCCACTGAACGGCAAGCAGGAACGGCTGCCCGGGGTCTTCGATCGCCTCGATGGTCCCGTCCGGCGCCCATGCGCACGCGGACAAACCGGCGCCGAGGCGGTCAACAGCCTGGTGATGAAACGAGTTGACGTTCAGCTCCGTCGTTCCAAGCACGCCGGCGAGCCCGCTTTCAGGCGCGACGGCGACCGGGTGAGTCGGTATGCGGCCGTCGGTGATCTGGCGATGCGCGATGGTCTCGCCGACGACGTCGGGCAGATGCTGGTGCAGAGTGCCCCCGCGCACGACATTGAGCGTCTGAGCACCGCGACAGATGCCCAAAGTCGGCAACCGGAGCCGCACCGCTTCTCGCGCTACCGCGTACTCGAAGCGATCAAGGTGAGGCTCGGTCGGGCCCAGTTGGACATGGGGTTGTGCGCCATACGCCGCAGGCGCGAGGTCCGGCCCTCCCGAAAGCACGAGCCCGTCGAGACGTCCGAGCACGCGCCCAGCGTCCCGATCACCGACCGGAGGCACGACCACCGGAATCCCGCCCGCGGCCTCGACCGCCCGCACGTACGTCATTCCCAGAGCCATCTCGGGGTTGGGGGGCTCGCCGTGCCGCTGAAGCGTGCTCAGCTGCCCTGGGCGTAACTCCGAGGTGGTGATCCCAATCAGCGGCTTCACCCACAAGAGAATCTCCTCAAATGGCAAACCTGTCTATCTCCACGTGGATAAACATCCCAGCCCGACCTGCCGGCGGCAGGTGACTCAAGTTGAGCGTCACGCAGTCGATCAAGTCGCTATGAGGCTCGCCCTTCGCCTCCTGCTCGGTCGGCCTGGTCGTCTGCGAACCAACGCGGTGGTCCTCGCCGCGCTCGGGATCGCGTTCGTTCTCACCGGCCATGTGGTCGGCGGCCCGGTACTGATCGTGTCGAGCATTGTGCTCGCCGCCATCGCACGGTCCGCTCCGCGGCTCCTCGGCGAGTAGACGACGGCACACGTGCCGGCCGGCTATGTCCACCGCGGGCGGCAACCTGACGGCTGCTGCCCTCCACGGGTCGTTGCTCGGCTGCGTCTACCCAGCACCCGTTCTACAAGCCGCAGCAGATCGCACGCTTCAAGGGTCGCGCGTCCAGCCCCGGCCCCGGAATTCGTCACCGCGACGATCCGCACATTGGCATCGCGGAGCGTCATAAGTGCCTCGGCCGCGCCAGGCCGCGCCGGCAGCACCGCGACGCTCTCGAGTGCCTATGCGCTGACGCGAGGATCGAGGTCGGCAGCGGCGGCGACAACATCGATCGCCGCGCTGAGATGCTCACGGAACGTCGACTCAACGTCGTGCCGTTCACATCCAGCAACACCACGCAACATGAGCCAATCGTCGCAAGCTCCCGCGATCGCGCGCGAATCGGCGTCAGCTCGGCAGGCGCTGCGCCGATACGACAATCGTCCGCGATTCCCGAAAGAGCTAAAGGAATTGACCCGGCTGCCGATACACCCTGTGAAGGAGGGTTGAGCCACGCTCACGATCAACGAAGCAGCCACGGTGCTCAACGTCAGCGCGGACACGCTGCGCCTGTGGGAGGAGCGGTACGGCTTCCCAGCGCCGGCGCGTACCCCCGACGGACGCGATGAGTACGACCGCGACCAGATGATCGGCCTCCGCGACGCGCTCCAGAACAGCAGATCGGTCACCCATGCTGTCGTCCAGGCGCGAGCGACGCCCAGCCCTGCCCCGCAACACATCCTTTAGACAGGTAGGGCTGGAGGTTCTGGCTCCCGGCCCACCACGCGGGAGCTGCGCCGCGATCCAGGTTTCTGCCTCACGCTCGTCGAGAGGCGATGGGAGCTACCACAGCAGCCGGCTGGCGGCGCTCGGCTTTAGATCGCGAAACCCCCCGACGACCCCGTCGGCCGAACAGAGCGTAAGCCGACCCGGAGAGCAGCCAGCGGGAGCGCGTTAGACGCTTTTGGCAGTGAGTGCGTCCGCAGCGCGTTTGTTGGCGCGTTGGACGCGGCGGTCCGCCGCTTCTTGTTTGAGCTCGGCTTGTCGGGTGGACAGCGAGGCGATGCTCGCCGCGCGTCGTTCGGCGGTGGTGAGTCGGTGGCTCGTCGGTTGTGTCGACAAGCTCACCTTGTGCTTCGTTGCCATGACAATCTCCTCTAGTCTTTTCGTGCTGGGTGTGATCGCGGCGTCTCGGCTTCGGTGCACCTCGGCCCCGGCCCTTCGCCAAAGAGGGCAGACCCCACCGAGACCGGAACGTCGGCCAGTCCCGCCGATCGAAGAGCTTCTTTGAGAGGCACTCTGATCAGCGTGCTGTGTCCCGGACGAGGCGGCCTGAGACCAGCAGGGTACTCGGGGCGCGCAGGATGCCGATCGGGCTCCACGTCATTCCCAGCTCGCGGTGGTCGGCCAGCGCACTGGCCTCGATCTCGAACTCATCATCTACAGGCCGGATCGTCCCCGTGACGTGGACCGCAATGCTGCGCCCGGCGGCGTGCAGCTGGCCGGTCGCGGTGAGCTGGTCACCCTCGACGGTCGCGGTCTCAGACGCGAAGCGAACGCGGGGATGTTCGGCGACGTTGAAGAAGTCCTTCGAGCGCAGATGCTTGTCGCGTTTCTTGTGTTTGGTGTCGAGGCTGTCGGCTTCGGCGATCAGCTCGATCGCCGGGTCGGCCTGAAGGTCGAGGGTGCCCTGGTATTGATCGAAGTGGCCCTTGACCGTCATCAGCCCGTAGAAGTGACGCACATGAAACTCGACGTTGGAGCGGGCTGGGTCCAGTCGCCAGGTGCCGCTCGCGAGCGCTGTCGCCGGTTGCGCGGCGGATGTAGGTGTACTCATCGGGCTCCTTCGGCTCGGCGCCGGTCGTTGTGCAACCGACAGGATTCAAGAACTATAATCGTATAGTAGCTCTAATGATTAACCACGCTACATTGTAGGCATGGCCGCGCGACCCGCACCATCGCCGCCCGTCGGCAAGGTCGTCGCGAAACTGAACGAGAGCGCCCTGATGGCCCTGGCGCTGCTCGGTCACGACGCCATGCGGCGGCTGCGCGGGGCCCTCACCGACCACGGCCTCAAGCCTCGCCAGTTTCAGACGCTTGATCTCCTCGAGGATCGCGGACCGATCGGCCAGCGCGAGCTGGGCGACATCCTCGGCATCCACCACAGCGTCCTGGTGACCTTCCTGAATCCGCTCGAGGCCAACGGCTACATCTCACGCGACCGCGATCCCGCCGACCGCCGCCGACATGTCGTCTCGATCACCCCATCCGGCATCGTGCTTCTTCACGCCGCCACCGCCGCGCAACGAGCCGTCGAAGACACGCTGTTCGCCAGCCTGACCGAGGCCCAACACTCCCAGTTCAGGAAACTGCTCGCCACCATCCGCAACAACGTCACCAAGGCGACCGACGGGGATTGCGAGGACTAACCGCCGAGAGGCGCACGGCAGAGTTCGCCCATGCCTGAGGGTCACACGCGGCGCTACGACGCCATCACATGTGAAGCGGGCTGATGGATTTGACCGCCGGGTCGTGCTCACGTCCCTCAGGGTGCCCCTGCGCCAAAGGTGGTGGCCGCGTCCCAATGCCGATCGCTTCGGCCACGGCGCGCTGGTCGCCCGCACAGCCAGATCGACAGGCACGTCAGTTACCTGACCCGATCGCGCCACGAGCAACCATCACCCGAGGCGCAAAAGAACCATCCGTCGCACCACAGAACCGTAGGCATCCACCACAGGATGGGGCTGCTGTTTCACGCCTCGGGCCCGATCGAGGAAGGGTGGGGCGCGATCGACTTCTGGGAGTCACGCCAAGACTTCGACGCGTTTGAGCCGCGGATCGGCGCCGCGGCGGCCGCCGCCGGCATCCAACTGCAGGGACCGCCCGCCATCACGCAGTTCTCAGTCCACGAGACCTACACGGGCTAGCACCCACACCATCGCTCCGTGGGACGGCCGGTCAGCAACCGGGCTCCCACCCTTCCAGGGGTAACCGTCGGCATCACCCACAGACAGGCCACACCGACAGGCCAAAGCAAGGTCTCGCCAATTTAACGACCGGACGTCCTGTTCGCTGATCGTTGGCGATCGAGACGGGCGTCTCGTCGGATGCAGGCCCGAGCCAACGCGCACAGGGTGAGGCGATTTGCTGAGGCGACGATCGATGGCTGGGTCGCGGGTTTGGCGCCGAGAGCAGGGCGCAGGTTCAAGGGCCCGAAGCCGGCAATCTGCATATGCAAATCCGGGCCGCCCGCCTAGCCAACTGCCCTCCCCGCGGCGAGCGGAACGTCGCGACGATCCGCTCGTGCCCAGCTTCCAGCGGTGTCTCTGCCCGCGACAGCCGGGTGCCCTACTCCCTTGAGCGGAGACCAGGCCATGACCGCAACGATGGGGCGTGCCATAGATGGCTCTCAGCTCGCCCCCAAACGTACTCAAATGAGCGATGACGGGAGGCGGAGCGATTGCCAACCTGGCTGCGAGTAAACGGCAAGCTACCAGCGAGGACATGGCATGAAGGTTCTATTTGTCATCACCAGTCATGACACGGGCGCATGGCTCTCGGAGATCACCCATCCCTACTGGGCTCTTGCCGAGCGGGGGGTTGAGATCGATTTCGCGAGCCCACAGGGCGGGAGGATCGTCTGGACACCGCTGAGCGATCCATTCGGCGAGGGGTCGCAGGAGCCCGATGACCTTGTCAGCAAGGGTTTTCTGTCAGACGCCGAGCTCGCGCAGAAGCTCCAGAACACGCTGGCGCTCGCTGACGTCGATCTCGATCTATACGACGCCGTGCATGTCGCAGGAGGACAGGGCGCGACCTATGACCTGTACCCGAACGACGATGTCGCCCGAGTCCTGGAGCACTTCTGGGAGCAAGACAAGATCGTGGGCGCCATCTGCCACGGCGCGATCGCGCTGGGGAACATCCCCGGCCGCGTCCGGGGACGGAGCGTCACCGGCTATTCGTTGGAGGGCGACCATGCGCTGGAGCAGTTTTTCGGGCCCGGGTTCTTCATCCCCAATTACCCGCAGAAGGTGCTCGAGGATGCCGGCGCGTCGTATACCGCGACCGAATACACCCAGCCACGGGTGGTGACCGACGGCAAGCTCGTGACCGGCCAGAACCAGCAGTCGGCCTCGGAATACGGCGTCGTTCTCCTGCATGCGCTCATGGGGCATAGCCCCGTTTCCCAAAGCTGAGCCGCTTCCCTCTTCGCCTGCTCCCGGCTGACGATCGATCGATCGGATTCCCATGCTTTTTCATGTAACGATGACCGTTCGGCTCCCGCCGGACATCGACGCCGAAACTGCGGCTCAGCTCAACGCCCGAGAGCATGAGCACGCCGAGCCGCTGCAGCGCTCGGGCAAGTGGCTGCATCTGTGGCGGGTTGCCGGACGCTGGGAGAACGTGAGCATCTTCGACGTCACAGATCCTGGCGAGCTGAACGACATCCTCAGCTCGCTGCCGCTCTACCCGTACATGGATGTCGAAGTCGCGGCGCTGTGCCACCACCCGGGCGCCGTCGCGGTGACCGACTGACCACGCGTATCCCGCCGCGCCGCCTTGCGCGTGGCACGGCAAAGGAGCCGATCATGGCTGACAGATTCATCCAGGCCTTACTGGGCCAGGACCCATCCGGACTGCACAGCGACGTTTCGTTCGCGCCGCCGCTCACCCTGCCGCGGATCGTGGGCCGCACGCCGGTGAGCGAGGCCCTTGCCGCCTACGCCCAAGTGCTTGGCGAGGCAGACGCCGACGCGGTCCTTACCGGCAGCCGGCTTGACGGCGCGCTGTTCACCGGCGACGTTGACGGCCATACAGCTCAAGTCCTCGCACTCGCTGAGCGCGACGACGCCGGCCTGATCGCGCGGATCGACATGTACGGGCGGCCGTGGCCGTACATGGCGCTCGTACGCGACCACCTCAAGCTGGTGAGGCCCGATCTGACCGTCGCAGCTCTCGGCGATGAGCCATACGTCCCGGAGGGCCCCGGCAACGGACGGATCGACTCTCCCGCGATCCCTCCGCTGGCCGCCGACGTCGCGTTCTACTCGCCGTTCCTCACCGCGGTCGCGACCGGCCGCGACATCAGCCAGCGCATCCTGGCGGCGGCGAGCCAGGTCTACGGGGAGCAGGCGTTTCGCGCCGTCCTGCAGGTCGAGGACCGGCCGGCACTCGCCGGTGTGTTTGACGGGACGGTCGATGGCCACACCCTGCAACTCGTCGCGATATTCACCCTTAACACGGACAGTGAGATCGCCGAGATCCGTATCTTCAGCCGGCCGTGGCCGATCACGGCGCACTTTCGCGCGGAGATGTACGAGCTGCTCAAGGACGCTCTGGGTCCGGAGTTCTGGCAGGGTCCGGACCCCCGCGAGTCGATCACCGAACAGTGAGCGCTGAAGCGCGTACAGGCTCGACGGTTAGCCGCAGTGAAGCCCGCGCATTAGCGCTTGCGGCCCAGGGGTTTGACCGCCCGCGGCCGCGGCACACTCCGTCGCAGGCCGATGTTCGTGCCGTGATCCGCCAGGTTGGACTTCTGCAGCTTGATTCGGTCAACGTCTTCTGCCGATCTCACTACATGCCGGTGTTCTCGCGACTTGGCCCGTACGACCGCGTGATCTTGGATCGGATGGCGGCGCATACCGCCGAGGATGTTGAGCGGGAGCTGATCGAGTACTGGGCCCATGAGGCCTCGCTGCTCACGACGGTGCTGTATCCGCTTCTGCGTTGGCGGATGGGTCGGGTTGATCTCGAGGCGTGGAAGTTCGTCGTCACACTGGCTCGGGAGCAGCCGCGGCTTGTCGAGGAGACGCTGGCGCTGGTGGCGGCCCAGGGGCCGATCCGAGCCAGCCAGACAGGGCAGCACCGCCCTGCCCGACAGGCGGGGCAGATGTGGAACTGGCACGACGGCAAGAATGCGCTCGAGTATCTGTTCTACGCCGGGCGAGTGACCACAGCGCGGAGGATCAACTTCGAGCGGCTCTACGACCTGCCTGAGCGGGTCTTGCCGCCTGACGTGCTGGCCGCCGCTCCCGTTGACGACGCGGAGGCGCAGCGGGACCTGATCCTGTTCGCTGCGCGAGCGCTTGGCGTTGCCGCAGAACGCGATCTCGGCGACTACTTCCGCCTCACCCGGACCGATTCCAAGCAGCGCGTGGCTGAGCTGGTGGACGGCGGCGAGCTTGAGACCGTCAGCGTCGAGGGCTGGGCGACACCCGCCTACATACCGCGCGAGGTCAACGGTGCTCCACCGGTCCAGGCCCGTGCACTCCTTTCGCCGTTTGACTCGCTGATCTGGACGCGCGACCGGACACAGCGCCTGTTTGACTTCGACTACCACATCGAGATCTACACGCCCGCGGCCAAACGCCATTACGGGTATTACGTGCTCCCGTTCCTGGTCGGGGATGCGCTGGTCGCTCGGGTCGACCTCAAGACTGACCGCAAGGGGCGGACGCTCATCGTCCAAGGGGCCTTCGTCGAGGCTGGAGCGAACGCCGCAATCGTCGCCGGCGAGCTGGCCGCCGAGCTCCAGGCCATCGCGACTTGGCTTGACCTTGGGTCGGTCCAAGTCGTCCCTCACGGCGATCTCGCGGGCGAGCTGACGGCTGCGGTCGAATAGGTGCCCGTCGACGATCGCACATTCACGGCCATGACCACCGAGCACTTCGCCCTGGTGGGCGCCCGCTCGCAGGCCGCCAGCGAGAGCTCCACCCGGTCAGCGCTGTATCTCGGAGCCGTCTCCAGCACGCTCGTCGGACTCGGTCTGACCGCGCAGGTCTCGGCTCGAGGGACGACGTTTCGCATCTTCGCGCTGGTCGCCCTGCCGACGCTGTTCGTGCTGGGCATGTTCACGTTCGCCCGGCTCGTTGAGCTCGGCGCCGAGGACTTCCTGCTCGGTCGCGCCATCAACCGCATCCGGAACTACTACATCGAGCAGGCGGGCGACGCCCGCCCCTATTTCCTGCTCACGGGCTACGACGATCATTTCGGCGTGATGGCGAACATGGCGTTGTCGGCCTCCGCAGGCTGGCAGCTGTACCTGACCGCGGCGGTCGGCGTGGCGGTTGTCAACGCGGTGGTCGGCGGCTCGGCGGTGGCACTGGCCGTGGCGGTTGTCACCGGCGCGGCGCTGGGAATTGATGTCGCCGCGGGCGGTCTGTTCGCGCTGGCGGCCCTGCTCGGGCACCTGAGATTTCAGGCTGTTAGCCATGAAGCCGGCGGGAGCGACGCGGACGTTCTCTTTGCAACCCCGCCGGAGGCCCAACGCTAGTTACCGCGGTCTCTGCAGGGCGCGCAGAGGAAATCACCAGGGCCGAATGCCAGCAGTCTGGAAACGACCAGCGAGCGGGGCAGCCTCGGGCTGGTGCCTTGCGCGGCGCGCGGCGATTGCGCTCGCTCGCCCGCGACGCCCTACGGTCGCCTCATGCCGGCACGGAGGGCGCGAGCAGCGTCGGCTGCGCCTTGACTACCTCCCAGACCTTCAGCTCTGTGCGGGCAAACGCGCCGCCTGTCGTGTAGGGGTCTGCGGCCACGATTGCCTGTGCCGCCTCAAGCGACGGAGCCTCATAGATGAACAAGGCCCCGGTGCCGTCGATGAACGGGCTGGCGGCGATCAGCGTCTCTGCGCGGTCAACTCGTCCATGTATGCCCGGTGCGTGGGACGGAGACGTTGCACCGCGGCGGGGTTGGGGATGTAGGTCGCAAAGTTGATCACGTGCACGGGTGAGCTCGCTTTTGATGCGTCCATGCCAAGGGGCGCGGATGGGCCGGCGGGATCCAGACGTCGACGGGCAGGATGTCGAGGCCGGACGCCATGGCCCTGTCGCTCAGAAGGTTTGTCACCGGCCATGGTCGAAGCCAGACTCGTTGGTCGATCACGCGGTCCTGCTCATCGAGATCGAAGACGTCGACCCCTTGTTGACAGTGCCCGTCAATCACGCAGGACCAGTGCTCGATAAGCCGCCGTTCGCGGTGCAGGCGCGCGTGATAGACACGCGGACCCTGGATGCCTCCGATCAGCCGGTGGACCTGATGGACGTTCTCATCGCCGGCGATCGTCTTGACCAGCATCGGGCTGTGAAACCGAACGTCGGGCGCGAGAGCCAGTGTCGGCGAGCGGCCCGCGCCGGAGTCTGGGTCAGATGGCGCAGCGTCCGCGTCACCCAGGGTCCAGGCCTCGAGGGGACCGATCCCGCTGGCCGCGATGAGCATCGCGTCACGAAAGTCTTGGACCACCGACCACGAGCGCATCAGGACCGCGAGCTCGCGCACCTGTCCCGGACCTCGGGACCGATGACGGTGGTGCGGTCTTCGCGCGACCCATCGAGGGCACCATGCCAGAGCAGGATCGTCAGCTCATCGTCGGCTGCCGAGTCGTAGTAGGTCAGGTCCGGAACGAGCCGCTCAGCATGATCAAAGAACTCAAGCACGCTGTCTTTGCCGCGCAGCAGCATGGTGTGGATAGGCGAGCTGAAGACGATGTCCTCGGCCAAACAGGCAGCGACCGCTTCCGGATCAGAACTCGATAGCGCCTGCGCGAGAGGGTGGATTGCCGCGGTCACCCGCGTCTCCCAGTGCCTACGGCTGACCGGCGAGGACCAGCTCTAGGCCCCGGCGTCCAGCAGGACTGATGGGACGGGAACATCGAGCTGGCGGAGGATCTCAGCGAACGTTGTCGCGAATTTGGCAGCGATGCCGTCTAGGACGGAGTCGGCATACGCAGCGAACAGGTCAGCGGGGTGGTCGATGGTCAGCCTGGCCACCCCGCCTGCGTCGGCAAAGATGACGACTCGCAACGGGATGTAGACAAAGCACCCAGGGTTCTGCCGAAACCCGGCCTCAGCCTCGACGATATTGCCCGACAGGTACGTCACGGTGTGACCGGTGTTGCCGTTCACCGCCATCACCGGGCTGGGGTCAAAAGTGTAAAAACTGACCAGTCCGTTCGTGGCGGTGGCGGTGGAGAGGCGCTGGATGGCCTCCCACCCGCTGCCGCTTAGGACAGTGCCAATTGCCTCCATGCGGTCAAATGCCGGGACCCGCTTCTCGTAGTCGGCGCGGAACTCAGCCCACGGCCGGCCGGTGTTGATGGTGATCTGCCGCACGGGCCGGGTAACAATTTGGATAGCGTCGGTCACCGCTGCTTCTTTCAGCCGAAGGTAGATTCGGTCACCAGCATCACCCAACGGCCCGCCTTTGCCATC
>DASXEZ010000052.1:0-3286 GCA_036489875.1 Solirubrobacteraceae bacterium
GCTAGTGGACGCGTCCGGAAGTGATGCGGCTCAGGCGGCGAGCGCGAGTGGGGCAGGCTCGTGATGGGTGATCTTCTCGATCACTTGGTCGAGCTTGGTGCGCGTGAACGTCCATTCGAACGGTCGGGCGATGTTGCGGTAGTGCTGGCCGAAGTCCGTCAAGTGGCGAGCGAGCTCGGGGAGCGTGGCGAAGTCGTTGGGGGTCAGCGCTTTGCGTTGCACGATCGAAAAGTAGATCTCGATCTGGTTCAGCCAGGACGCGTGGACGGGGAGGTGGATCAGCCGGGCGTTGGAGTAGGCGTCGCGGATCCGTTTGATCGAGGTCTTGCCGGCGTGGCTGGAGCCGTTGTCCACGATCCAGTAGACGGTCCGGGCGGAGCGGTAGGGCTCGACTTTCATGACCTGATCGACGAGCCGTCCGAACGGGACGATGCCGGTGGTCTGCTCGATGCGGTCAAACAGGTTGGCGTGGTGCACGTCCCACGCAGCCAGGTAGGCGAGCGTCCCGCCGCGCAGATACTCGAACTCGACCAGCCCTGGGCGCCCCGGCCCCGGCGCGACGGTGTCGTGGTGGCGCCCGAGCGCTTGCAGCTGAGTCTTCTCGTCCGCGCTGATCACGTATTCGTCGGGCCGCAGGCGCTTGCCCTCGAAGACGCGGGCGTAGAGGTCCAGTGCGCGTGCGGCCTTCTCGGCGAAGTCGGGGTCACGCGGAAAGATCCAGGAGCGGGTCTGCCATGGCTTGATCGCATCCTCGTGCAGCCAGCGCCAGATCGTCGACGCCGACGCCTCGGTGACGCCGCGCTCGATGACCAGGCGGTGCAGCTCAACGCGCGAGAAGCGCGACAGCGGCAAATCGTGGCTGCGCGGCAACTCGCACGCGATCGCCTTGACCTCGGCGACCTCTTCCGGGGGGAAAACGGCGCGGTCGACCCGACCGCGCGTGATCCTCAAGCCCATCCAACCGCTCAGAGCAGAACCGGGCTCTTCGACGCCCGACGCTATCCGCAGAGCAATCCAGCCGCGCAGCGATATCGATGTCCTGCATCCCCTCGGCCGCGTACAGGATCATCCTCGCCCGCTGCACCGTCCGGAACGGCAGTGTGACCGTGCCCGCCCACCGCTCAAGCTCTGCCCGCTCCTCACCGGAAAGCTCAATCACGTACGTGCTGGTCCTGGGCACGACACATAATTCCGCGTGCGCAATCCCATCCCTTCCGATAAACCGCAAAACTTGCGGACGCGTCCACTAGGCGGGCGCGGTCCGCGTCGCGTGCCTGGCGGGGTTGTCGCCGCGGCTGGCGTGCGTCTAGACGGCCGTCGGCCCGTGGGTGCGGGGTCGAGTGGTCGGCGACGGCGGTTTCAGGATCGTTGGGGGACGACGAGCACGGAGCGTGCTGAGTGCGCCACGACGGCGGCTGCGACGCTACCGAGCACGTGTCCGAGGAGCCCGCTGCGGCGGTGAGAGCCGAGGATGATGAGGCTCGCCTGGTGTTCCTCCGCGACATCGATGATCCCCTTCCACGTTGGGGCTGCCTCGATCGCGATGCTTTGCGGCCGGAATCCTGCCCGTCGTGCGAGCGACGCTCCCTGCGAAGCGGTTTCCTCCGCGGCCTCTCGTACCTCGCCGGCGGCCGCGGCGTTCAGGTGCCGCTCGCCGGTGGTCACAAATCCGACGTCGGCTGGCTGCCACACGCAGACGACGAGCGCGTCGCGCCCGGGCGCGAGCTGGCCGCCGGCCTGCTCGATCGCGAGCTTCGCGAGTTCGGAGCCGTCGTAGGCGAAGAGCACCGGGCCAATTCGCGCGGTGACGGCGGCTCCGTCGCCGGGGTGGGCCAACGTCATGTCAGTTGGCGCTTTCGGCCGCGGGGCGCGCGGCGGTCAAGCCCGGGCGAAGTCTCGCCAGCAGTGGCGGCGAGTACCACGCAGCGCCGGCGCCCGCGAGGAACCCGTCGAGATCCGGTGTCTGGGCGCGCGCGCCGCCGAGCGCGTAGATCGTGGCGCCGACCAGGGCGCCGCTGATCGCGACGCCGAGACCGATCCATAGCGCGGTGGCGGTGCCAGTATCGACGTTCCCGCCGACGGTCGCGGCGAAGTGGGCGAAGATCGGCGCGATCATGAACGCGGCGACGGCTCGCATGAGCTCCACGATCGCGAACACGCGCTGGAGGTTGAGGGCGGGCAGCGAGAGGCCGGCAACAAACAGTGCCGGCGCGACCGTGGCGCCGAGACCGATACCGGTCAGCCCCGAGCCGACCAGCGTGAGCGCCTGGCTCGAGGGGACCTCGATGCGGAAAACCGCGATCCCGGCCGCGAGGGACACCATCCCGGCAAACGGGAGATAGTGGATCGCCCGCTTGTCTAAGACCACGCCAAGCAGGACCGCGGTGATCACCGCGCCGGCGACCTCCGGTAGATAGAGCAGACCCAAATGAAGCGGCCCGTAGCGTTGGCTCAGCACACCTGCGGTCAGCGCGGTCGCCGACACCGACGCGGCTGCGGCGAACAGCGCCACCACGATTCCCGCGACCGGCATCGTGCTGGTCAACAGCCCGCGGATCGTCAACAGCGGCCGCTTCGCCCGGAACTGGTAGATGATCAGAACCACGATCGTCGCCAAACCGCCCAGCAGCGGGACGATCGTCTCGGCGGCAAGGAACGGGTGGGTCAGCAGCTCGGAGGCGCCGAAGAACGCCGCGACGCAGCCGACGGTCGCCAGCCCGATCGCCAGTGGATCGCGCGGCGAGTCAGGATCGGCCGGCGGCGCATCGTCGAACGTCAACACCGCCAGCAGGAGCGCCATAGCCGCGATCGCAGCGATGATCCAAAACAGCGGCCGCCAGGCATAGGACTCCGCCTGCAGCCCGCCGATCGTCGGGCCAAGCGCGACCGCTCCAAAGATGCACAGGTTCATGATCATCGCCGTAGCGCGCAACTTGCTCGCCGGAAAACCGATCGCCAGCGGCGGCACCGCAGCGATCAGCAGCAGGCTCGTGCAGACGCCCTGCAGCACATGCCCGGCGATGTACATGCCCGGATCCTGCGCCGCCGCCGCCAACACCGACCCGATCACCAGCAGCGTGGCGTAGCCGACCATCATCCGCCGCTGGGGCAGATGCTGGGCGAACTGGACGGCCAGGATCGTGCCAACCGCATAGGCGGCATTGCCCAGGCCCGAACTCAGGCTCATCGTCTGCAGGCTCATGTGCAACTGCTTCGCGACGATCGGCGTCAGCGGCTCAAGCGCAGCAGACAGCGCCAGGTAGGGGATCAGCGCCAACATCACCAT